>PMOQ01000009.1 GCA_003161255.1 Acidimicrobiaceae bacterium
TTCTCCCGGGCCCGCTGGAACACGAGCCGGATCTGGCGCTCGGTCTCACCCACGTACTTGTTCAAGAGCTCGGGGCCCTTGATGTTCAAGAAGTAGCTCCGGATGCTGGCGTTGTTGGTCGTCTCGGCGACCTTCTTCGCGAGCGAGTTGGCGACGGCCTTCGCGATGAGCGTCTTGCCGCATCCCGGCGGGCCATACAAGAGGATGCCCTTCGGCGCCGGCAGCTTGTAGTGGGCGAACAGCCGGCGGTGCAGGTACGGGAGCTCCACCGCGTCGGTGATCGCCTCGATCTGGGTGTCGAGCCCGCCGACGTCGGCATAGGTGATGTCCGGCACCTCTTCCAACACGAGCTCTTCGACCTCGGGGCGCGGGAGCTTCTCGATGAGCAATTGGCTCCGCGTGTCCATCAACAACGCGTCGCCGGTGCGCAGCCGGACGCCGGCCAGCTCGTCGGACAGCTCGACGACTCGCTCCTCGTCGGCCCGCGCGAACACGATGGCCCGGTGGCGGTCCTCCATGAGCTCCTTGAGCGTCACCACCTCACCGGCCAGTTCGCCGTCGCGCACCAGCACGACGTTGAGCGACTCGTTGAGGACGACCTCGTTCCCCTTGCGGAGCACGCCCGGGTCGATGTCGGGGTGCAGCGCGACCCGCATCTTGCGGCCGCTCGCGAACACGTCGACGGTCCCGTCCTCATTCACGTCGAGAAAGGTCCCGTACGCCGCGGGGGGCTGGGTGAGTTTCTCGACCTCCTCGCGCAGCGTCGCCAGCTGTTCCTTGGCCTGCTGGAGCGTGAAGGTGAGCTTCTCGTTCTGCGAGATCGCCTGGTTCAGCTGGCCCTTGGTCTCCAAGAGCCGCTCCTCGAGCGATTGGACGCGCGTCGGGTTTTCCTGGAGGCGGCGCCGGAGCGCGTTGACCTCTTCCTCGGCTTCGATGAGCTGAGTGCGAACGGCCTCAAGCTCGGCTTGGGAGTCTTCGTCCATTGTGTCCGGGGGCCTCGGCGTCGGAATCACCTCCAACCGTGCGGCTAGAGCCACCCTATCGGTGGAATCAGCCCGGGTGTTGCTACCCAATCGTCGCGCGAGCGGGGTCCCGATTCGGTCATCGGGGCCCCTCGTGGCAAGCCGCTACCGGCATGGATGAAGCGCAGGTAGGTACCCGTTCGCGGGCCAAGAGGCGATTCGGTGGCCGGCGCGCGATCCTTGCGCGAGCCACGCGATTGAGGAATTGGGAGGGACGATGACCGACACAGGTGCGCCACGCCACTACGACGAGTTCTCGATGTTCCACGAGAACGCGGAGGAATTCGGCATCCCCTATCCGGGCCCGCCGATCGTCGAGCGCCGATCGGCGCCGGTCGACGCGGACCGCCGGCTCAGCTCGCTCGTCTGGGGTGACACCGAGCCCGAGCTGGTGCTCCTCCACGGCGGGGCCCAGAACGCCCACACCTGGGACACCGTGGCCCTGGCGTTGGCCCGTCCGCTCGTTGCGATCGACCTTCCCGGGCACGGCCACTCCGACGGAGGGAAGATCGGGGCGAGGAATCTCCTCGACAACGCCGACGACGTTGCCGTGACGATCCGGGAGCTGGCACCCGACGCAGCCGCGGTGGTCGGCATGTCGCTCGGTGGCCTGACGAGCATCGCGCTGGCCGATCGTCACCCCGACCTCGTCCGCAAGCTCGTTCTCGTGGACGTGACCCCGGGCGTGACCTCCGAGAAGGCCAAGGCCATCACCGATTTCGTGCGGGGTCCGGAGAGCTTCCCAGACTTCGACGCGATCCTGGCCAGGACCGTGGAGCACAACCCCGGGAGAAGCGTTGCCTCGCTCCGAAGGGGGATCCTCCACAACGCGCAGCAACGTGAGGACGGGACCTGGGTGTGGCGGCACGCCCGGTTCCGCGCCGACGAGCCGCCCGATCAGGGTGCGCCGGGACGGTTCGTCGATCTCTGGGAGGCCGTCTCCCGGCTGGCCGTCCCGGTCATGTTGGTCCGAGGCATGCGACCCCAGTCCGTCATCGACGACGGCGACGAGGAAGAGTTGCTCCGGCGCTACCCGAGCGCCCGGGTCGAGCACGTCGACGCCGGTCACAGCGTCCAGGGTGACCAGCCGGTCGAGCTGGCCCGGCTGATCAGCGACTTCGCCGGGTAGCCGGCCGCGGACCGCCGGCCTCGGATCCTCCGTTCTTCCGCCTGGCAGGACCCGGCTCGGCGTCACAACGCCGGTGCTGCGGCCAGGTTCTACTAGCATTGATGGCGAAGACGACCGTGCGTCGGCGTTCGGAGCAATCGGTCGCCGGGGTGGTCGTTTTGTTCGTACGGGCCCGTGTTCACGAGGGTCGCAGCGCACAGGAAGGCAGATTTCAGGGATGAAGGTCTGGATCGATCAGGATCTGTGCACCGGCGACGGGCTCTGCGAGGAGATCGCCCCGGCGGTCTTCACCCTGCTTGACGATGGCCTCGCCTACGTGAAGGAAGGCGACGACATCAGAAACGAGCCGGGAGGCTCGGCCGGCATGGCGCTCGTGCCCAGCGAGCTCGAAGAGGCCGTGGTCGAGGCCTCCGAGGAATGCCCCGGAGAGTGCATCTTCATCGAGAAAGACTGAGCCACCCGCCGGTCCATCCGACCGGACCCCCGCTTTCAACCGCAGCGAACCGCTAATCCCGCCGCGCCAGCACCCTGGCCGAGGTGAGGAACCCGGTGTGGGCCACCATGCGGTGGTCGGGCCGGATGGAGCGAGGCTCGACGTGCCAGGTCCGTCGCAAGATCTCGACGGTCTCGGCAAGCCCGAAGCCGCACGCGGTGAGCGCTTCTCGCAGCAACCCGGTCTGGTTGATGGTCGGAAGGTACGCGAGGAGGATCCCGCCCGGTCGGAGCGCTCGAGCGGCCAGTGGCACCACATTCCACGGCTCGGGCAGGTCGAGCAGGACCCGGTCGAGGTCCTGCTCGTCGATGCCCTCGGTCACGTCCCGGACCTCGACCCGGTAGTCGACGTCCTCGCCCAATTGCGCGATCACATTGGCCCGGGCCCCGGCGGCGAAGTCTTCTCGCAGCTCGTACCCGACCACCGTCGCTCCGGCGCGGAGGAGCGCCATCGACAGGGCCCCGGATCCCACTCCGGCCTCGAGGACCCGTTGCCCGGGCCCGATGTCGGCCGCGATCAGGATCGCCCCGAGGTCCTTCGGATAGATGACCTGGGCGCCGCGGGGCATCTTGAGGACGACGTCGGCCAAGGTCGGGCGGAACACCAGGAACTCGCGGCCGGTCGAACCGACGACCGTGCTGCCCTCACTGCGACCGATGATGTCGTCGTGGGCGAGGATCCCCGCGTGGGTGTGGAATGTCTCGCCCTTGCGAAGCTTCAAGAGGTACCGACGCTCCTTCGCGTCGATGAGAAGCACCCGTTCGCCGTGGGCCAGCTGGTGGCCGTCCGCCACGGGCTCAGCTCGGCAGCGGGTCGTCTACCGGCTGGCTGTTCGGCGGCCGAATCGAGATGAGCAGGCGGTCACCGGCCGAGACCCGGCGCGAGTAGACGACCGGCTCCTCCCGACGCCTGGCCCTGCGGAGCACGAACGCCCCGGCGGCCAGGGCGAACCAGGCCCAGTGCTCCCCCCTCATTCCCTTTCGGGTGGCCGCCTTCACCAGGCGGCGCAGCAAGTAGTCCACGATCGCCCTAGAGCCGGCGGATCTCCAGGATCGCCGAGTCGTTGCGGCCTCCACGGCGCCCGAAGACATAGGCGATCGCGACCAAGCCGACCGCCACCGCTGCTGCCACGACCAGGATCGGGGGCAGGCTCGCCCTCACGCCGTCCTGGCCCTCGCCGATCGCCTTCGCGAACGCGGCCTGCAGGTCGTCTCGGCCGATCTTGCGTCCGTTGGTCTCGACTGGCATCGCGATCCCTCTCTTCCTCAGTCGCTCGACTTCTTCGCCGGGATCCGGCGCGCGGCCGGCCCGTACACGATCCGCCATCCGGCCAATCCCACGACCGCCATGGCGAGGAACGCCACGATCAGGTACGGCACGAAGGACAGGTTCCCATGGAAGGTCCCGGTCTCGGTCTGGAGCACTCGGAGGGCGGCGACCAACAGCAGCACCGTCCCCACCGCGATCGCGAGCGACCCGGTCACCCCGAACAGCACAAACCGGCCCAGTTGCTTCAGCGGGTCGAGGGTCTCCTGCTTGACATAGGCGATGACCAGGGCAATCGCATCGCGGCGGGCGTCACCACCGCCCTTGTCGGAGCGGGACGACTCCTTCTTCTTCGCGCCTTTTCCGAAGCGAGCCACGGGTCGACGATAGTCCGTGTGCCGTGCCCGACCGTTCCTCGCCGCACGTACGCCACCGGTGAGGGGTCAGCCGCGGTCCCTGAACAGATAGGTGGAGCTGGCCCGGGCCACCTTCTTGTTCTCGTCGTTGGTGACGGTGGCCTCGACGAAGGCGACCCGCCCGCCGCCCGAGACCACCTCGGCCTCGCAACGCAGCGGGGTGCCGACCGGCACGGGGCCGAGGAAGCTCACCTTCAGCTCGGCGTTGGACGTGAACACCTTGCGACCCTCGACGAACGTCACCGCGGCCGACCCGAGGGCGGTGTCGATGAAGGCGCACATGAAGCCGCCCTGGAGGAGGCCGGCCGGGTTGGCGAACCGCTCGTCGGCCACCATCGTCCAGACCGTGCGTCCGGGCACGGACTTGTCGACGCACACCGCGCCGAGCTCGAGGTCGCTGTTCGGGGGAACCTGCATCCGGTTGGCCACGGCGTGACGCTACAAGAGGGGCCGTGACGGGGTCCCGACGAGGGTTTGTCGGTCCAAAGAACCCTGTCGTCCCGGGGAAACGGCCACTGGGTCAATGGGTAGGGTGCAATCGTGCCCCCGACGACATCGGACCCCGCCCTCGAGCAACTCGCCATCAACGTGATCCGCGGACTGGCCATGGATGCCCCGGCCAAGGCCAACTCGGGTCACAGCGGCACCGCCATGGCCCTCGCCCCGCTGGCCCACGTGCTGTTCACCCGGGTCATGAGGCACGACCCGGACAACCCGGACTGGCCCGACCGGGACCGCTTCGTGCTGTCGGCCGGCCACGCGTCGATTCTCCTTTATTCCATGCTGTATCTCACCGGGTACGGGCTGACCCTGGAAGACCTGAAGGAGTTCCGCCAGGTCGGGAGCAAGACGCCCGGCCACCCCGAGCGCCGGCACACCGCGGGCGTGGAGGTGACGACGGGGCCGCTCGGACAGGGCGTCGGGGACGGGGTCGGCATGGGCGTCGCCGAACGGGCTCTCCGGGACCGCTTCGGGCCCGAGCTCTGTGACCACCACACCTTTGTCATCTGCGGTGACGGGTGTCTCGAGGAGGGCATCTCGCACGAGGCCGCGTCGCTGGCCGGTCACCTCGCGCTCGGGCGCCTCGTCTACGTCTACGACGACAACCACATCACGATCGACGGCCCGACCGACCTGTCGTACAGCGACAACGTGCCCGAGCGGTTCTCCGCCTACGGCTGGGACGTCGACTCGATCGGCGAGGTGGCCAACGACACCGAGGCGCTCGAGGCGGCCCTCCGACGGGCCATGGCCAACGAGGACCAGCCGTCGCTCATCGTGTTGCGGAGTCACATCGGTTGGCCCGCACCCGGGATCATGGACACGAAGGAAGCCCACGGGGTCCCGTTGAAGCCCGAGGAGATCCGGATCACGAAGGAGATCCTCGGGCTCCCACCGGACGAGTCGTTCTGGGTCCCCGACGCGGTGCTCGACTTCTACCGGCGCTGCGTCGGCCGGGGCGAGACGTTCCGGGCCGACTGGCAGGCGCGGTTCGACGCGTCGGACATCGACAAGGCGGCCTGGGCGGCCTCGTGGTCCGGCCACGGCGTCGCGGGTTGGGAGGCCAAGCTCCCGACGTTCAAGGCCGGGGACCAGCTGGCCACCCGCCGGGCCCTCAACGCGTGCGTGAACGCAACGGCCCCGGTCATCCCGGGCCTGCTCCCGGGAGCGGCCGACCTCACGGAGAACACCGGGGTCACGCTGGACGGGGCCGAGCGCCAGTCCCCCCAGCACCCGGGCGGCCGGCAGCTCTACTACGGCATCCGGGAGCACGCCATGGGCGCGGCCATGACCGGCATGGCCCTCCACGGCGGGATCCTCCCGGTCGGTGGGACCTTCTTCACCTTCAGCGACTACATGCGCCCGGCCGTCCGGCTGGCCTCGATGTCCCGAGCCCATGTCATCTACTCGTGGACCCACGACTCGATCGGGTTGGGCGAGGACGGCCCGACCCACGAGCCCATCGAACACCTGGCCTCGCTGCGGGCGATGCCGGGGCTCTTGGTGGTGCGGCCGGCGGACGCCAACGAGTGCGCGCAGGCATGGCGGTGTGCCGTCAACGCCGACCAGCCGGTCGCCATGGTGCTCAGCCGCCAGTCGATCCCGGTCCTGGCCGAGACGGCCGATCGGGCCGCGGACGGCCTGCCGAGGGGCGGGTACGTGCTGCGGGCCGAGGCGAGCGGGCCGGCCGATCTCGTCCTCGTCGGCACCGGCAGCGAGGTCCACCTCTGCCTCGGCGCCGCCGATGCGCTCTCCGATGCGGGACGATCGGTGCGGGTCGTGTCGCTCCCGTGTTTCGAGTGGTTCGAGGACCAGGACGAGGACTACCGCCGGTCGGTGCTGCCCTCGGGCGTGCCGACGCTGTCGGTCGAGGCGGCGGCGTCGTTTGGGTGGGACCGCTACGCCGATGCGAGCGTGGCCATCGACACCTACGGGGCGTCCGGGCCGAGCCAGGCCGTCCTCGACCACTTCGGGTTCACGGTCGAGAACGTGACGCAACGGGCCCTCGCCCTGTTGGACGGGGTCGGTCGCGAACGCCCGACAGCCGGATCCGACAAACGGAGGTAAGGGTGACCAGACTGCAGGACCTCTACAGCGAGCAGGGCCAGAGCCCGTGGCTGGACAACCTCCGTCGCGACTGGTTGCGCAACGGGCACCTCGCCGGGGTCGTCGCGAGCGGCGTCCGCGGAGTCACGTCGAACCCGACCATCTTCGCCAAGGCGATCGAGGGCGAGGACGACTACGACGAGCAGTTCGAGTCGCTGTTAGCGACCACCACCATCGAGGGCGCGTACTGGGAGCTGGTCATCGCCGACATCATCGACGCGCTGGCGGTGTTGCGGGGCGTGCATGAGGAGAGCAACGGCACCGACGGCTTCGTCTCCTTGGAGGTCGCGCCGGCGATCGCGCACGATACCGAGGGCACGCTCAAGATGGCCCGCGCGCTGCACGACCGCATCAACTCCTCCAACCTGTTGGTCAAGGTGCCGGCGAC
>PMOQ01000011.1:0-38731 GCA_003161255.1 Acidimicrobiaceae bacterium
AGCCACACCGGCTGTGACGAAGTGCCTTGCGACACATGCTGGGATACTGCTCGGATGCCCGCCTTCTGCTTACGCCTAGCGGTCGGGCGTACGCCTACGATTCGAAGGTGAACCCCGGATACTCGTCGACGAGCAGGAAGAACCAGCAGTTGACCCGCATGATCCAGGTCACTGCGTTGAACACGGTCCGCCGCCACTGCGGGTTCCACTTGCCGCCGGTCAACACACTGATGAACCCCATGAGCAACCCGATAAACACCATGATGGCGACGTAGATGCCGTAGAGATACAGCGGGATGGCGTAGAGGGCTCGCAAGATCACCTGCATCTTGTCGTAGGAGGTGGCGGGCGTGATGTCGATCCGAGCGGGGAAACCGCCGGGGTCGGCGTAACCAGGGACCGTCTTGAACTCCGGGTACTGCTTGGTCATGAAGTACTGGTAGATCACCACCCGGTACCAATACCGCTGGAAGCCGGCGATGTTGTTGCGGGCGTTTTCCGGCGGACTCCCGCCGGTCACGATGGAGAACCAGGCGACAATTGCGTTGACGAAGGCGACGATCCCGTACAGCCCGAGTAAGAGGAGGTGGGGTATGGCGAGGAAGTAGCTGATGACGGGCTGCAGGTTCTCCATCTCCAGCGGCGCGTCGAGGGCGCAGGTCACCGGGTAGGTGCTGTCCGACTGAAGGGCGGTCGCCCCACCGCCGCCCGCGGGAGCGGAAAAGGCGGCGCCGGGCGGGTTACCACCCTGGCTGGCTGGCTGACCGCTCGCCTGCGAACCGGGATCGTTCATTGCGTGCACCTCGCCCGTCGTGGTCATGTTGGCCGGATGAGCCCGAACAACGGTCAGTGTCGCACATACCGATGGGCTCTGGGTGGTTTGCCTCCTCGCGAATCCATTCAGCCCTCCCGCCGACGCGCAGGGCCGTCTTCACGGTAGAGCGGAGCGCGGCGAAGCGCTTGAGCCGCCGCACCGACGCGCCAGGTTGGTGGTCGCGGCGACCGTCGCCCCGCTCGCTGGCGGGACGGAGGACCGTTGAACGACGGATCGAGCGACTTCGCTGGCGAAATGAGCTGTCGTTAGGCCGCGAGGAATTCGGCTATGGCCTCCGCCAGTGCAGGGTTGGCGACGACACCTTCGTGATCTCCCTCGAGAACGAGCGACCGTCCGTCGGGCAGGGCCTCGGCGAGTTCCCTGGGGGAGGCGTCTTTGTCTCCGCAGACGACCAGGGTCGGCGCCTTGAGCAATTCGAGGTCGATGTCGGACGAGAGGTGCTGGCGGTTCGAGCGGAGCAGCGCGGCAATGGCTTTGAGGTCATTACCGCGTGACTCGAAGACCTTCCGGGCCCCACGGGCCACGGGGTCCTCGATGGAGTTCGGGTCATCTGCCTCCAGTCCGGCCAGCCACCTCTGCTGCATCGAGGGACCACGACCCTCTTGTGGCGCTCCCCACTTTTTCGGATCCCCTCCGATACCGCCGAGCACCAGCCGACGGAGTCGGCTGTCCGAAGCAGCGAATCGGAGCGCAGTCCCCGCCCCCATCGAGTACCCGACCAGGTCCGTTTCCACCAGCCCGAGGTGGTCCAGCAGGGCAGCCACGTCCTTTTCCGGGGCCCCGTCTTCGTAGGCCGCCGAACCATGGGGCTTGGCCGAGAGCCCGTGGCCACGGGCGTCAAGGCCGATGACCCGGTGGCCGGCGCGCACCAGGACTGCCCAGATGCTGGGGTCCTTCCAGTTCCCCTTGGTGCTCGAGCTCAGGCCGTGGAGCAGCACGACCGGTGAACCCGCTCCTTCTTCCTCGTAGTACAGGATCGTCCCGTCGAAACTCGAGAGTTCGGCCATCAGCTGCTCCCTTCTCGCCGACCACCCCGAGGGCAGCCGTTGCCGGCGGCCATGCCATGTTGCCAGGACGGGGACGCCCCCGTCTGCTCGACCGTCGTCGAGGATCGAACCACGCTTGGTGCTCCAGACGGGTGGACGCTCGGCGCCGCTACATGGCTGAGCGGGCGGCGGCAAGCGCCTCAAGTTGTTCGAGGTACTGCTCCAACGAGGCGCTGGCGAAGCCGGCCATGATGATGGTCGCCCCCAACGCCGCGGTCCGGCCGAGGATCTCCTGGGTCTTCGACGTTTCGCCGACGGGGTCGAGACGCTCAATTGGTGGGAGCACCACCTCGAAGCCGGGCGGGGCGTCGACCAACTGCAGCCACTCGGCAGCGTGGCGCGGCGGGACGGCGAACGGGCACCACCCGTCGGCGAGGGTCGCCGCCCGGCGGAGCGATCGCAGCGTCCGTCCGCCCACCCAGATCGGAACGTGCTCCTGGACCGCACACGGATCGACGACGAGCCCCTCGAAGTTGTAGAACGGGCCGTGGTACTCGGGCAGGCGCTTGGAGAGGGAAGCCCGTAGCGCCTTTAGCGCATCATCGGAGCGTGGTCCTCGATCGTCGAAGGGGGCTCCGATGAGGTCGAACTCCTCCTTGAGGGTGCCGACACCGACGCCGAGGATCACCCGACCTTTGCTGACCTTGTCGAGGGTTCCGTAGCGCTTGGCGATCTCGAGGGGGTGGTGGTAGGGGAGCACGAGAACGTTGGTGGCGAAACGGATGCGCTCGGTTCGGGCCGCTAGGTAGCCGAAGGTGGCGAGCGGATCCCAGTAGCGCGAACCACGGCGGGCGAGCTCGGACGCCGGGAGGGCGATGTGCTCGCTGCACGTGAGGTGGTGGTAGCCGAGGCGGTCTCCAATTTCGGCCACTCTGGCCAGCTCCTCGATCGAAGCCTCGTCGGCCCACCGGGCGCCACTCGTCACCACCGGTGAACCGATCGACAGCTGAAAACTCGCAGTGCTCATCCCTGCATGTACCCCCCGGCGTCCACTGGGATCGATTGCCCAGTAATGGTTCGGCTCTCATCGCTCGCCAGGAACAGCGCGAGGTTGGCGACGTCCTCACACGAGGAAATGGTCCGCAGCGGGTTGCCCTGGAGCATCCGCTCGCGCAATGTCTCGTACTCGAGGTTCTGCTCGCCGGCCAAGCGGCGGACCCAGTTCTGCCAGAGCTCGGTGTCGATGCTCCCGGGCACGATGCAGTTGCACCGGATGCCAAACTGGCCCACTTCGAGGGCGACCGCTTTGGTGAATGCCCGCAGTGATGCTTTAGCCGTGACGTAGTGCGTCTTGCGCACTATGCCGTTGTACCCGGCCGTCGACGAGAAGTTCAGGATCACGCCCGAGCGGCGTTCGATCATCGACTGCCTCAGCACTTCTCGGGAGCAGAGCATCGCCGCGGTGACGTCGATAGCGATTGTCGCATTCCAATTGTCGAGCTCTTGCTCCCACACCCATTTGTCTATGCCGGGCGCGGCGGCGTTGTTGCACATAATGTCCACCTGGCCGAATGCCTCGACGGCGCGGGTGACCATGGCGGCGACGTCATCCTCGCTTGTGACGTCGGCCCGCATCGCGATGGCACCCTTGCCCGCCGCGCTGGCTGCCTCTTGCACCAGTTCCTCTCGCCGCGCCGCCAGAAGTACCTGGGCGCCCTCACGCACGAACATGGCCCCCATCACGGGCCCGAGCCCGGTGCTCGCTCCGGTGATGATGGCGACCTTTCCGTCGAGACGGCCCGTCACCGAGCGTCCTCCCCGAAGAGGTCTTGCAGCGTTTCGGCAAACAACTGACGGCCACCGCCGGCGGCGTCAAGGACCCGGTTCGTCCGTCGCCGGACCCTCCACGACGAGCCGGCCCTCTCGACGTCCCATCGCACCGCGCTCACGCGCCAAAGGAAGAAGCGGTCGTCCTCCCGTCGCATGATCAGCGAATAGTTGAGCGCGGTGGCCTGATTACCTTTAGCCTCGACGAGGAGCGGCCCCGCGAAGTGAGCCACGCCGTGTGCGATGAGGCCCTGGTGCCCGTCACTCTGGAGCATCTCGTCCACCGCGCTGCTTCCAGCGTGTGGCTCGCCGCGAGCATCCCAGTCGTAGACGCCGTCCTCGAGCCACCGGCTCGAGGCGAACGACGTCAAACCCGCGTCGGCCGCCGGTCCGTAGGACATGAGAAGCCGCCGAATCTCGGATTCGTCTTCGAGGCGGCGAATGCGCTCGTATAGCTGCTTCTCGTCGTGCTCGTTCATTGTCGTCTCCTCGTGTTGGGTCATGGCCGGGGACGCCTATATCACGGACGCGGTGTCGTCGGGAAGATGGCGGGTCCAATCGAACGGTACGAGCGTGTGGAACGGGGCGGCCAAGAGCCCGACGACCTCGCCGGATGCCCATCGCCGTTGCACCTCTTCACCGAGTCGTTCAGCCGTGGCGACTGGATCGTCGTCCAGATAGCAGTAGGTGACCTGCATCCCGCGGGTATCGGTCGCATACGGAGCCGGGGCCAGGTTGCCGTGGTACCACCAGACACCGGCGACGCCGGGAACGTCAGCGAGGGCGTCGCAGGGAGCCTGCCCCCGCTCGATGATGAGGTAGACGCCGAGCGCCGGACGCCACGGGATGACGTCAGCGCCTGCCGCAGCCGCCTGTGCGGCCACCTTTCCAGCCAGGTCAGCCGTCATGAACTCCACGGTGGGGAGTCGCAGCGGCATCCTGCCACCAGCAGCGAGCGCCGCGCCGAGGTCGTTGAAGCGGTCCAACGCACCCGGGTCGCTGAACAGATACGTCATGACGTGGTCGACCGCGTCGTATCGGTCAACGGAGGCGGCTCGAGCGGCCCGACACGCCGCCGTCGAGACCAGCCGCAGAGAGTTACGCAATCCTGCGAGCCGATGCTGTTCGGGCCGGTGGTCGAGGGAGTGCCACGCCAGATATTCGGCATCCCGACCGTCTGGCTCACGGGCCGACAGGGAGATGAAGGCAAGCCGCACATCGGTCGATCCCGTACCGATGACCTCGGGCAGTTGGTCGGAAGGAGTTCCTGCGAGATGCATCATGCAGGATGTTAGGCACGATGGTTCACCAGGTCATTCCGGACCTTTCATATCCAATCTGCGAAAGGTGGGAACTTCACCGCGAGTCGCTTGCTTCCCAGTCCGCTCACCTTCCGGAACTTCGGAACAGTCGGTATGTTGCCAAAGGCGGAGTGCGAGACGGCTGTTGACCGGCTCGTCGACCAGACGCCGGCCGAGCTCGAGGCCGACTACCGTCAGAAATCTCAGCCCAACGTGCCGTGAGAAAGAGCCTCCGTCAAACCCAGGCCGGTTGATCCTGGGATGTATCGAGACATCGGCGACGATGTGCCAAGGCATCGTAAAGACCCATCCGAGGGTTTGGGGCGGGTAGTCCCTTGGGGTCGTACGTCAGGTCCCTGCAGAAGCAGGTGTATTTGTTGCGACGTACCATTGGTGGCCGAAGCGCAATCACGTAGGAGGAAGTGGGACTGATGCCCGTTGAGACAACTGACGAAGATCCGGCGACCGCCCCGAGGCGAGGGATCATCTTTTTCGCCAAGGAGGATGCCGTGCCGCTCGAGGAATCGGGGTTAATGGAGCCGGCTCGGATCGATCCCGCCGTCTACAAAAATCTCGACGTGAGACCCATTGGCGCAGGTACTCGTTCGATGGCGCTGTTCAAAGGCGAGGGTTCGGATGGCTTCAGTCTGGTCACCGCCCACATGAAGTCTGGATACCGGCTCCCACGCCACACTCACTCGGGTGATTGCCTCTACCTCGTCACAAAGGGCTCGGTCTTCGTAGGCCGGCGCGAAATCACAGAAGGCTCGGGCTTTCTGGTTAAGAGTGGCCAGCCATATACCTACACGGTTGGCGAGCAAGGGGCGGAGGTGGTTGAGTTCCGCTCGGCCACGTCGTTCGACATGCAAATCCTGGATCAGACGGTCGAAAAATGGCAGCCCCTGGTTGATATCGCCATCGCCAAACGGGACCGGTGGTCCGAGGAGCCGTTCCTGTGACCAGTACCGCATCAATCGATCTCAAGGCAGTGGTGGGCCAACTCGAGGAAATCGGCTGTGCCGTTATCCCGGGAGTGCTGTCCGATGAAGAGTCCGACAAGTTGGTGCAGACTCTTTGGGAGTCGAGTGCGGAGGCCGAGCGGCGTGGCCTTCCAAGTTACGTACCTGGACTCGATCCCAATCCGTCGAATGTCCGCGTGTTCAACCTGGTCGATCTCGACCCCGCATTCGGAGAGCTCCTTGCCCACCCGACTGCCGACTTGGTCGTGTCGGCCTATCTTGGCGATGACTACATCATCAGTAACTTCTCCGCCAATATTGCTCGGCCGGGAAGTCGCTCAATGGCCTTCCATTCCGACCAGTCGCTCGTCGCCCCCGAGCCATGGAGCACTCCTTGGTCAATGAATGTGATCTGGTGTCTGTCTGACCTCAAGTTGGAGAACGGGGCGACACTGCACGTGCCTGGTAGTCACCGGTTCGAGAGGCAGTCCGAGATGCCGGCCACAATCGAGGAAGACCTGGTTCCACTGACAGCGCCACGGGGCTCGATCGCGTTGATGGATGGACGGATGTGGCACACGTCTGGGGCGAACGTAACCGTGGATGAGGACCGACCCCTACTTTTTGCTTACTACTCGAAGCCGTTCGTTCGTGCGCAGTGGAATTTCACTGCAGCACTGGGGGGTGAAGTGAAGAAGGGTATGTCCCCCGAGATGAGGTATCGCCTCGGACTCGATGTGGTGCTGAACCGTCGGGGAGTGTGACGCAGTTTCCGTCAGCCGGCCAACGGCGCAAATGACGCCGGGTCCATGTACTCCTCAATCCGGCTGATCAACCCCTCCGTCGACACTCCGACGACCATGCACAGCTGAGCGACGACTGACCCGCTTGGTGCAGATCCCGAGAGCACTACCTGCCAAACGAACCCCTCAGGCGTGCGCCGAATGGCCACGTCCTCCCACGCAACATCGGGCATGGTGCGATGCATCCAGCCGATCGTCTGCACTGACTGTTCCCAGGTGACCTCTTGAGCATCGTGGTTGTGCCAAACCGTAGCTCCGGGAGCCCCAAGGTTCCGGAGAACCTCGATATCTCCAGCCCTCGTTGCCGCCGCGTATGCAGCCTGTGCAGTCTGGCTGACGTCCATGCCTTTGAAACGTACCAGCCTGTCGAGGAACGAAATGCGCCTGAAGACGGGTGTTGGTGCAGCTGAGCACAGGCCGTCCGCAGGAGCCACGCGAGAGTAGCAATGGGCACGAGGGCTCGACTTTGAATATCTCGACGGCGCGATCATGTGGTTCCCGGAGAACATCGCGACTTCAGATGCGGCGATTCTGTTGGCAGGAGGTGACCACCTTCATCGCTGAACCGCAGGTTCCACACCGCCGCCCGGCAGCCAACTAGCGGATGTGGGCCCCACCAGCCGAAAATTTCCGACGAAGACAGGCGGATGCTACGAGCCGGCGGCTCCCTGGCTGGTTCCAGGAGTCACGTCCCGAAAGTGGGACACTCCGGCGGGTTCGAAGTCGCCGTGCAGCACAGCGGGGTCGAGGTCCACACCGTTTGGCCATATCACTGTGCGGCTCTCCGGGTCCACCTTAACTTGCGCGAAAAACACCGGATCATCAAGGGCCGCGAAGACAGTTCCCTGGTTCAAACCGACTAAGAACTCGAGCTCCCTAGTGACTCCATCGTCGAAAGTGAGCCGTATGACATGGGTTCGCGGCACCTCGACGCCCTTGACATGAGGGATCCTGTACTTGGTCTTCATGGCAGTGGATCTATCGTACCCGGCGCTTGGTTTGCCTTCGCCCTCTCCCATGCCCCCTCCAGCTCGCTCTGGTGCAGCCTGTGCCAGGTGCGCACGAGGCGGAGCCCTCGGGTGGGGAGTGTGCCATGCAGCACCATCCCATTGGCGATGACGATCCAGGCCTGACGCTCTCCGTAGACGGCGTGGTAGTGCGGTGGGTTGTGGTCGTCCCAATACATGTAGATCGAGATGCCGTAGAACGCGGACAACCGAGGCACGATTCGCAGGTATGCCGGGCATGTGACATCGGTGCCGCACGCGATCGCGGACTACTTTTTTGACTACAAATCCCTGCAAGTCTCCGCGACGCTTAACGAGCGGTGGGAACGAGGGTGTAGGTCGAAGCGAACATACCAAGCGGTGGGTAACGGCTATAGGTGCGAGCTCGCTCTCATAATTCTTCGATTGGAGGTTCGATCCCTCCCAGTCACACTCCCAGCCCCACCAAGATTGTCGGGTTGTCCAGCTCCGCGGAGCGTTGCCGGTCAGCGCATCTTTTGTGTTCTTCGGTAGGGGGTTGAGCCTTGAGAGTCTGATTCACGTCGTTGTGCTCGTCGGAGTGATGAGCTCAGGCCGGGACCCCTTGTCGCCCTTGGTTCAGCCGGTCGCACCCGAGTCGAGGTCCCAGATGGTGATCACGTTGTCAGGCAGGCGGACCGAGAAGAGTCCCGATCGCGAGGCTTGGGTCAGCAGGTTTCGGAGTTCACTCTCGAACTCGTCGGCGCGCGATCCGAAGAGATGTGGTGCCGTCGACGACGAAGAAAAGGTGTGGGCGACGACGTCGTCGGCGGTTCGTTCGAGAACCCGCCCGTCGGTGACGATGAACCGCCGACCGGGTGCGAATCCGGCCGCCCTGAACACGACGTCCTCTCCGTCGGGCGAGCTGTTCCGAATCCCCTGCCCGGCCCGCGTGTCGGGCCCGAGATAGCTCCGCCGAAGCTCGCCGATCGCGGTGTCGGGCGGGAGCGGGTGCGGCGGGTCCTGGGTCGGGGTCTGAACGACCCCTTGCTCCCGGTATGAGGGGGCGTGGATCAGTACGGCCGAGCCGCCGGCCTCGAGCATTCCCTTGACCGCAGCGGCGACCGTCGGCCGATCCATCCAGTGGAACGATTGCGCGAAGGTCGCGACTCGGAACGTACCGAGCGACCCGGGCAGCGTCTCGGCCCGCATGCTCACCCAGGTGGCGTTGGTCACCTTCAGTCGCGCCGCTTCGCGCTCGGCCTCGTCGAGCATGTCGACATCGGGATCGAGCCCCACCACCGCCTGGAAGCGGTCGGCCAGGCGGAGCGTCACGACGCCGGGGCCGCACCCCACGTCGAGCAGCCGTCCCCGGCCGTCGAGCGCGAGCGCCTCTGTCAGAGCGTCCGCGAGGCCGTCGGCATAGGGCAATCGTCCCTTGAGGTAGTGCGCAGCCGCCCCGGCGAAGAGGGTCTCATCCCAGCGCCACTCCTCCCAGCTCCCGTTGGCGGCCACGTTCGGGATCCTATTGGGGGCCGGCGCGCACCCGTAGGGGACGCCGAAGCGAGCTGATCGAGGGTGGAGAACTCGCGCTGCGCCTACGACGCCGCGGCGATGTCCTCGCGTCGCGTTGCGACCGGCGGTACCGCGCGCACGCCATGTGCGAGGGCATCGCCGATGGCGGTGTCCAGCAGGTGCAAGCCCTGCAGGCCCGGCAGCCGGTCGATCTGGCGGTCGACACGTTTGGCCGCACTGCGGCCCTGCTCGTCGCCGAACAGGTAGGTGGCGAGGAACCGGATCTCGGGCTCGGGCATCACCCCGGATCCGACGGGGCCCCAGAAGTGACGCAGCGCGTATCTGGTCAGCTGCCGCGCCGACCTGCTCGCTCCGAGTCGCCGACCGGCTTCGCTTGCGTAGAAGTCGATGTGCCGACCCTCCTGGCGCATGATCCTGCGGAGGAGCTCGGTCAGCACCGGGTGCTTGGCCTTTTCGATCAGACGGGCGTACCCGGTCTGGGTCGAGAACTCGTTCACCGCTCCCCAGGCCATGTGCACGGCCGGGAGATGCCTGGTGACCGCAGAGATGGCGCTGAAGATCGCCGGGCGGAGCGAGTCGGCCTTCGGGAGATGCTGGCGCATGTTGGCGAGCCGTGACTGCCCAGATGCCTCGCCGTGAGCATCGAGGACCCGGGCGAGGGCCTCACCGTGCCAGTGCTCTTCGTAGCTCCAGCAGGCGAGGAAGGCCGTCAGCTCGGGGTCCCGATGGACCCGGGTCACCAGGATGTCGCGGAGGTAGCAGATGGTGTGCCCCTCGACGTCGTGCATGTACCTCAGGCACCGAAGCGCGTTCGGGTCGAGAGGTTGGGTCCGGAAGGCATCGAAGTCGATGTCATCGATCTCGAGGCGGCCCGACCGCTGAATGAGTTTGGCTATGTCAGTTCCCACGTCTCTTCTTCGTTGCCGACCGTCGTCGTGGATCGCGGGTTGCCTGCGAATTTCAGTCGCTAGTCAATGGACACCATCGCAGCACACCCTCATCGAGCTCGAGATTAGCGGACCAGTTTCAAGATCGCGCCGGCGATCCGGTGGTCCTTAGGGCGTCGCTTTCAGGCGATGAGGGGAGGCCTCATCGGAGCGCACGACGGGTAGGCCCGGAACGTCAAACAGCCCGCCGGGCGGACCG
Source organism: Acidimicrobiaceae bacterium (assembly GCA_003161255.1). Taxonomy (GTDB): domain Bacteria; phylum Actinomycetota; class Acidimicrobiia; order Acidimicrobiales; family RAAP-2; genus Palsa-461. The sequence continues at coordinate 10,359 of PMOQ01000011.1, forward strand.
GACGGGCTGTTTGGTCGCTGCGTTACTGCTGGCACTCCCGAGGCCAAGGGGGACGACCTCGGGAGTGCCAGAACCGCTGGAGCCGGATCAGGCGGCCCCGGCGGCGAACCCACCGTGCGGCACCCCGAGATAGGGGAAGCTCGGCAGGTAGGACTGGGTGCCCAAGGCGGTCAGGTCGGTCGGACCAGATGTCAGGCCGTCGGTGACCGCTGCGGCGGCCTTGTCCGGGGTGAAGCTCTTGTCGACGAGCGGCAGGGTTGCCCCGGCGACCGCACGCAGCGCGATCGTGACCACGTCGTCGAACACCCGCCGGCCGTTCGGCCATCCGGCGGCGTCGTTGCCGATCAGGCCGATGTTGCTCGCGCCCGACATCGTCGGGGGCACGGCCATGTTGAGACGCAGCAGGTCGGCCTGGGTGGTGCCCATGGAGTTCTGAAACCCCGTGACAACCCCGGTCGGGATGCCCGTCAGGAAGATGGCCACCAGGTCGGCTCTGTGTGGGGCGGCCTTGTTGTACGCGGCCAGGTTCGGGAACACGCCCGGGTACAGGACCGGCAGCAGCTGGGCGAGCTCGGGGTTGAGCACCGCCGCGGTGAACTGCTTGTCTCCCGCCGGGGCCTGGGCGTTCCAGAAGTCCTTCACCGACATCGGGACCACGACCTCGTTCACGAGCGGATTCCCGAGCCTCGACACCTGGACCCACGGGCCCGACTGGACCTCGGTCCCCTTGGCGCTCAGCACCCGTGCCTTCTGGCGGGAGGCCGTCGTCCACACGCCGATCACCGATGCGGCCGAGGTCGCGTCGGTGGCGGATCCGCCACCCTTGGCCAGATCGGTCTTCGGCACCTGGATGGCGATCGAGTGCACGTTGACGCCCGACGTCGAGTTCACGCCGGCGGCCATGGCCCCGAGTCCGGTGTTGGCGAGACCGAAGGTCGCGTGGTCAGCCTCGAAGGGCCGCAGGTTCGCGAGGTCGAAGATCGATCCGAGGTCGACGAAGAAGCCCTCGGCTCGCTGCCCGGCGAAGACCTGCCTGCTTCCGGAGAGGGAGTGGACGGCGGCCTGGGCCAGCGCCGGGTAGTTGGGCGTGGACAACGGGCCGATGTTGCAGGGCGGGCAGGCAAGGTTCGTGCCGAGCACCTGGGACCGGCCGTGTGCAACGCGGGTCACGCTGTAGTGCTGGCGCCGGTTCCAGCTCGACGACGTCAGCGACGTGATCGGGCCCGTGTTGTACAAGAAGGTGGCCGGGTTCGCGATGGTGTTGGTGAACCGGAACTGGTACGACACCTCGGCCTTGCCGTCGCCGTTGTTGTCGATGTTGATCGCGTACAACACGTCGTCACCGAACTCGTAGAAGTTGGGCCCTCCGTCAGGGCTCTCCAACGGCACGTAGTTGGCGATGATTGTGACGGTGTCGGGGTTGTCGGGACTGACGAACGCATACAGGTCCGTGCTGTCTGCGACCGGGTCCTTCGAGATCTCCGGCGCTTCACGGTGGGAGGACATGGCATCACCTCTGAGGATCGATGGCTACGTGGACACTTCGAGACATTGACGATTGGCGGAGAGGCTTCGGGTGAAGCGCCCCCGGCAACGCCCCTGCTTTGGGCTGCTGCCAACGGATCCGTAGCGAAAGCGCCATCTGGATGACACAAATTCGAAGATTTCCGACATCCAGGCTCGGAGTCGGTTACGAACTAGAGATTGCGGGCCGAGACCGGCCCTCGAACGTCGACCGGTGGTCTCAAACGAAAGGGCAAGGAGCATGCCTGAACTGAGTCGTCGAACCTTTCTCATCCGGGGTTCGCTGGGTGCGGCCGCTATCGCCACCGCCTCGGCGATGCCCGGGCTCCCGGCGCTCCTCTCGACCGCCGAGGACGAGGCACCGGCCGCCGACGACGCCGCCACAACGGCCGTCGCCAACACCCCGTCGATGACCCAGCCCCTGATCGCCCACATCACCGACCTGAACAGCGGCGAGATGAGCCTGTTCATGGGGGAGCGGGAGTTCACGGTCAACGACCCCGGCCTCGCCAACCGCCTCTTCGGCGCGGCCAAGTGACCACCGTCCAGGACCCGGGGGCCGTGCGGCACGCAGGTGGTGCGCACGAGCACGGCGACCACACGCATACCCACGAGCACGCCGACCACGTGCACGTCGATGAGACGACCGGGCCGAGCCTCGGGCCGGTGGTGCTCGACATCGGGGGCGACTTCGGTGCGGCCGTCGTGCGGACCCCGCAGCGCCTCGACGGCACCGAGATCGAGATCCGGCGCCTCCCGTCCGAATGGGACGGCACCCACGTGGCCGTTCGCCTTCGGCCGGCGCCGGGTTCGCCGGTGTACGCGGCCGTGTTCGGTCACCTGCTCGAGGGCGCCTACGAGCTCCGCCGGCGCCACGCCCCGGATGACCCGACGGTGCATCGCATCGACGTGGCCGGTGGCGGTGTCGTCGACACGACCTGGCCCGACTCGGATCAACCGGCCTGAGCGTCGCTCGGGCCACCCTCGCAACCTGTTCAACCATTGGAGAGACGCCACCGCAAAGCGGTGGAGAGAGGAGCACTGCGGTGCTTGGTGAGATATTCGGAATAGACGGGATCATCGTCTTGGTGGTCGTCGTGGTCGTGCTCTTCGGGGGAAGTCAGATCCCGAAACTGGCCCGGTCACTCGGGACGGCCCGCAACGAGTTCAAGAACGGCCTCGAGGGCGAACAGTCGGCACCCGGTGCGAACACGGCCACGCCGGCCCCAGTGGTGCACACTCCGGGCGACTGAGCCCGTCGCGGTGCGGGTCGGGCCGTTGACCTGGAAGAACAGGGATAACGTCGCGACGCCGGCAGTGAAGACCTTGGTGCTCCATCATCCGGCGACGGGATCGGCTCCGGAGAACCCATGAACATGGAATTCGAGACGGCCGGCGACGGCGCATTGGTGGCGGCCATCGGTCGCTGGCAGGACGCCGCGCTGGCCGAGGCGTTCCGGCGCCACAGCGGCGCTGTCCACGGGCTGGCGCGCCGTGTCCTCGGTTCGGCCACCCTGGCCGAGGAGGTGACCCAGGACGTCTTCCTCGGACTGTGGAAGCAGCCCGAGCAGTTCGATGTCGGGCGGGCCCCGCTCCGGACCCTGCTGCTGACGAAGGCGCACAGCCGGGCGGTCGACCTGGTGCGCGCCGAGACGGCTCGCCACGCGAGGGAGCAGCGGACGGCGTCGGACCGGGCGACGGCCGGGTACGACCTCGAGCATTACGTGTGGGACCTGGCCGTCGCCGACCAGGTGAAGACCGCGGTAGAGACGTTGCCCGACGGGGAGCGCCAGGCGATAGAGCTGGCCTACTTCGGGGGCAAGACCTACCGGGATGTGGCGTCGCTGCTTGGCGAGCCAGAGGGAACCATCAAGAGCCGGATCCGTTCGGGGCTTCGCCGCCTTCGGACCCTGCTCACCGAGCACGGTGTGGAGTCTCCATGGATCGATTCGTGAACCACGAGGAGTTGATCGAATCGCTCGGGGCGTACGCGCTCGACGCGATGGACGCCGACGAGGCCGAGGCCATCCGGGACCATCTTTCCCAGTGCCCCCGCTGCGCCGAAGAGGTCGCGCAGCACCAGCAGGTGGCGGCACTCTTGGGAAACGCCGGGGGGGAGGCACCGGCGCATCTCTGGAACGAGATCGCGGGCCGGATCGGTGAGCTCCCCCGCTCCGAAGAGCCCCGGACCATCGTCACGTCGCTGCCGGCGGGCACCGCCGGCCCGCGCCGATCCCAGCCTTCCGAGCGCATGCGTGTCGCGACCCGGCGAGCGGCGGTGTTCGGCATCGCCGCGGCGGTCGTGGTCGTCGCGCTGCTCAGCGTGCAAATGGTCCGGCTCAACGACCGGGTTGGATCGCTGAGTGCCGCCAACGCGTCACGGGGCCTGAGCCATCTCGTCCAGACCGCGTTCGCAGACCCGGCAGCACAGAAGGTGAATCTCGAGAGCGCCGGCTCGGGCGGGACCGCTGCCGCCGTGGCCATTCTCCCGTCGGGGGCCGCGTACCTCGTCAACAAGAGCCTGCCGGCCCTGCCGTCGGACCGGACCTACCAACTGTGGGGAAGGACCGGCAACCAGCTCATCTCGCTCGGGGTCTTAGGAAACCGGCCGACCGACGTCGCGTTCTCGATCTCACCGTCGGCGACCTATGGCGCCTATGTGGTCACCGCCGAACAGGCTGGCGGGGTCGTTGTGACCAAGCATCGCCCGGTGGCGATGAGCGGGGACCTGATCGCCTAACCCGGCCACGCCAACAGATTTATGTGGCCCTCGGGAGCACCCTCGTAGCGGTCCATCAACTCTTTACCGGACCTCGCGGCCGGCTGGGCGTCCACAGCCTCGATCACGTCGGTCGAGTAGCCGAGCCGGTGCAGCAGGCCGAGCACCTCGAGTCCACCCATCTTCGACACCGACTCCAACGCGGGCGGGGAGAACTCGAAGGCGATCGTGGGCATGCTCGAGCGGAGGGTGGCCGACGCACCCTTCAGCACGAGGCCCTCGGCCCCCTCCACGTCGATCTTGATCGTGCTGACCGGCCGGCCCGCCAGTTCTGCGTCCAGCGTCGACACTCGAACGAGGTCGTGGTTGGAGAGTTCTCGCGGGTCGCCACCGAACCTGGACACCACGCCGTTGGCCCCCGATCGGCTGTAAGCGAAGAGCCCCGCCTCGTCGCTGAGTGCCAACTGGTGGACCTCGGCTCCGCCGATGCCGTTCGCGTGGAGATTGAGGAGGAGCAACGACTGGTTCTGGGGGCCCGGTTCGAATGCGATCACGCTTCCGCCCGGACCGAGATGGCGGCCGATCTGTGTCGAGAAATAGCCGAAGGAGGCGCCGACGTCGACGAACGTCTCGCCCGGGGCGAGGTGTCGACGGAGCGCCGAGAGGACCTCGGGCTCGTAGTCGCCCCGACGAGACAGGTGCGGGCCGATCGCGAAATCCGCCGGGTCGAGATAGAAGGTCAGGCCGTCGATGACCACCGAGGTCGGCGCAGCCCCTGATCGCGCGTCGTCGAGCTGGCGCTGGCGGTACTCGGGCGAGCTCGTGAAGTGCCTGACCAACTCGTCTCTCGACATCCCGAGCTCGATCAGACTCAAGAAGTCGAGCTCGCCCCGGCGATCCGGTTCGCGGCCCAACAAGAGTCGATAGCTGGCCCGCAGGTCCGACGGGGTCGCGAGCACCGGACCGGGCGGGCGAGCCAGCCGTCGGGCGAGCGACCGGGTGCTCACCCGAACCCGGAACGGGAGGATCCGCCGCAGCACCGCCGCCATTCGGCGTCGGATCGACGCGGCCAAGGACATCGGGCCGAAATGCTAACGCTGACCCGTCGGCACCGAGCCGAACCGGCCTCGGGGGGCGCACGGCGGCACCGTAGGTGGGTTCGTGAGCGACCCAAGGCGCAGCCCGCTCCCTTCGGTGGCGCTGGTTCGAACGGGCGTCCGGGTGGGCCGCCGAGTGGCAGATCGTGTTCGGCGAGGTTGCCATCTGCTCGGGCGCTTCGACGAGATCGAGGACCGTTACATCTTGTGCGTGGTGGCTCGGAAGCCGGACCGAGCAACCGAGCGCGCCGACCGCCTCCGACGGTGGTCGATCGCGAGCACCGCGCCGCCGATCACGACCAGCGCACCCCCCACCACTCCCGTCCATAGGACCGGTGCGCCGGTGAATGCGAGACCGCCGGTCAATGGGACCTCCGGAACGGCAATGGTCGCGGCGACCCCCGTGGTGTCGGTGGTGAGGACGGCGGTGCAGTGATACGCCGGGTCTTGCTCGTAGGACGGCGGGGCGATCAGTTCGTACAGGCACCACGAGTAGCCGGCCGGCACGGCAAAGGTGAGCACGCCGTTCTGGTCGGTCGTGGCCTCGGCCCAGAAGTGGTCGCCGGCCGGCACGACGGCTCCGGCCGGCGCGCCGACTGGAGTGCCGGGAGGCTCCGCATCGTTGGTGAGCAGTTCGTAGGTCGCGTCCGGGATCACCGTGTCCGGCGTCTCGGAGTTGTACTTGTACGCCGAGATGTGGACCGTGGCGAGCGTCTCGGGCACCGCGATCGTCGTCTCGTCCGAGGTCGATGACGTCGTCAGAACCGCCGAGCAGTGGAGCGCGGGGTCGAGGACATAGTCGACCGGTGCGGTCACCTCGTGCACGCACCAGCCGTACCCGGCCGGCACCGTGAAGGAGAGCTGGCCGTCGGCACCCGTCGTGCCGCGCCCGTACCAGGTGTCGCCGGGTTCGGCGACGACATCGGCCGGCGCGGTGCCGGTAACCCCGCTCGGCGGCGGGTTGCCCTGCACGTAGAGGTCATAGACGGCCCCAGGGATGCCGGTCGTCGGCGTGAGTGAGTTGTACTTGAAGACCGACAGGTTCACCGTGGCCTCGGTGTCATCGAAGGTGAGGGTGGTCACCAGTGGCGGCACGGTCGTGGTTCCCGAAAGCACGTCGGTGCATTGCTGTGCGGGATCGCCGACGTAGTTGGCCGGGGCCTGCACCTCCACCGCGCAATACGCGTAGCCGGGCAACTGGAGCGCAAATGTTCCCACCCCGTCTGTTCCAGTGGTCGTGGTGGACACCAACAGCTGGTTCGACGTCATCGTGTCGCTGGCGAGCGATATCGCGCTGGCGACGCCGGCGCCGGTGACCCGGTAGAGGTCGAACGTCGCGCCGGGCAATCCGACGGCCGTGTTGGCCGCGTCGACCTTCTTCACCTCGATGGCCACGAACTCCCCGGCATCGCTGACCGTGATCGGTTGGTTGGCCTGGTCATTGTCGGCGGTGAAGCACCCGTTGGCACCGCCGGCAAGTCCACGCGGCGCGGCCAGTTCGACCCAGCAGTAATGGGTCCCCGACACCAGGTTCGGTGTGGTGACACAGGTTCCGGAGCTGTCGGTCGCACACTGTGCGATCGAAGGCCCCCCGGGTGTTCCCTGGTCGACCTGGATCACGGCCCCGGCCAACACGAGCTCGGCCGGGTTGACGTTCCCGCTGGCCATTTTGTGAAAGACGGCTCCGACCAGGAGCGAGTCCCCGAACGAGACCGTCCCCGACTCGCCCGCGAGGAGGTCGATCACCTGGGACACCGGACTCGGCAGGGCGTATCCGGTTGGTGCGACCGTCTCGGTGACCTGGTAGCGGCCGGGCAGCAGGCCGTCGGGACCGTCATTTCCCTCGGGGGCGCACGAGCCGGCCGCCGTGGTCGTGCACGACCCGAGGTCCTGGTCGAATGACCCGTCGTTGGCCGAGTCGTACATGACATCAAAGACGGCCCCGGCCAGCGGCGCGTCCGTCTCGGTGTCGGTCTTTTCGATGGTGAGCGATGACGGAATCACCCGGTCCTCGGCGGTGCCGGTGAACGACACGACGGTGTTGGTTCCGGCCACCACGACGACCGCCTGATCCGCGGAGGTCGAATAACCGGGCGGCGCCGTCTCCTCGTGGGCGGTGTAGCTCCCCGCGGGGAGCTCGTCCGATGCCGGTGTTGTGCCGTCGGCGCCGGTGGTCAGCGTGGCCACGACGGTTGATCCGTTCAAGATCTGGAACACCCCGCCGCCGACGGGGTAGTACGCCGCGTCGTCTCCGCCCTTCGCGATCGACACCGTCCCGGTCGTCGGGAGCGCGGTAAGCCCTTTAGAGACCTCGAAGTTGGAGGGAGCCGAAAACGAGGTCAGCTCTTGGGCGCCGAGCTCGGCGACGGTCGGGGCCAAGAACCCGAGGCCGAACTGGCCGAGCCCACCCGGGATCGACACCGTCACGGAGACCGGGCCGGGCGATCCCTCGAAGATCGTGAAGTCGGCTTCGCCCGACGCGTCGGTCGCGAGGGTGAGCGAGGTCGGGCCGGTCGCAGAGTTCAACGTCGCACCGGTGACCGACAGCTGGATGTTCAGACCGGTCGCATCGTTGTCAGAACCCGGGAACTGGACAAGAACCTGGTAAGAGCCTTCGCCGGTGAAGGTGGTCCCGCCGCCGACGAGCTGCGCGGTGAGGGTGGGGCTCGCCGTCGACCCGACCGCCTGCACGTACCAACCGTCGAGCGCCTGGTAGGCCGCGAGGACGCCGGGGTCCATGGCCGGGACCGGGCTGGCCCAGACCACTGCGTCGTAGAGCAGCTTGCCGGCCACCGCAGCCTGGTCGGCGGTGAACTGGCCGGTCAACCCTTCCCACCACCCGTCCGCTTCGGCTTCACTGAATGCGAAGCCGAGAGCTCCCACCTGTCCCGTAATCGCGCCCGCCGGGGCGGAAGACGCGACGTAGTCGTAGCCGGGTGCCGGGTAGTCGCCGCCGCTCGCCGGGGGATCGGCGCAGAACCCCCAACCCTGATCGGTCGGGAACCCGGGCCCGTACGAGCCGTACCAGGTGTTGTCGCCCGAGTACGTCGCGCAGAACCCGGCGAACGGGAACGGTGGGCCGCCGACGGTGCACGGCGCCGGCCCATCGGCGGCCGCCGGACCCGCCGGCGCGACCACCACCGCGGTGGCCAGGCAGGTCGATCCGACCAGGACGGCAATCGCCGCTCCGATCCGTCCGACGACGAGTCGGCGCATCTGCCGATGCCGTGGGTGGTTGCGAGGGGTGCTGGCGGTTCGGTGGCGGCGCATGGTGCTCGGTGTTTACAGAGGTGATCTCCCTCCCGATCTCCCCCCGCCGCACCCGTTCCCCTTCCATTTCTCGGTGGAACGTCGGAGGGCTCCGCCGTCGATACGCTGAACCCAGTGCCCATCTCGACGGACCTCCTCGACGACGACGAGGAAGTGTTGGTCGACCTTCGCCCCCACTGGGTTTTCTTCCTGGGCCCGCTCTTCCTCACCGCAGCGTCGATCGCGGTCGCTGCGGTGGTCGTGCACGAGTTCCCGAAGGCGCCGGTCGCGGTCGCGTGGATCCTCGCCTTCGTCATCGCCGTCCCGGCGATATGGCTGATCGGCCGGCTGGCCAGGTGGTTCGGGACGAGCCTCGTCGTCACCGACAGGCGGATTGTCTTCCGCAGTGGCGTGCTCGGCCGCCGGGTGGTCAACCTTCGGCTCCAGCGCGTCGTCGACACCCACTGCACGCAGGGGCCGTTCGAACGGATCATCGGCAGCGGCAGGCTGATTCTCGAGGTGGAGGGGGAGGAGGGTGGGATCGCGCTCGACGACGTGCGACGTCCCCGTGCCCTCCAGCGGGTGATTAGTCGCCAACTCGGTCAAATGGATGCCGCGTGGCAGCAGCAGCATCGGCCACCGACCACGTCCGACCGGGACTTCGATAACCCCCCGCGCCACGACTGGACCCCACCGTCTGGTGTGCCGAGGCCGAGCGGTGATGCCGGCGGGTCGATTCCCGACCAGCTCGTCGCATTGGACAGGCTTCGTCGTCAGGGCATCCTGTCGGAACAGGAATTCGCCAACAAGAAGGCCGAGCTTCTCGGGCGCATCTAGCCAAACACCGCTGTCGGTCGGTTCACGCTCTCGGAGTACCGTGGTGCCGTGGCGCCCCGATACCGCTGCTCGGCCTGCGGCAATCTGACCCGCTTCGACGTCACGAGCACGAAGACGACGAAGGCGTTCCATCACTACACAATCGGCGGCGAGCTGGTCGTCGAAGACGAAGAGATTGTCGAGGCGTCCGTGCACGAGGTGGCGTGCCGCTGGTGCGGGCACGGGCGATCGGTGGAAGTGCTGGAGGGAGAGGGGTCACCCGGGGAGGCCCGGGGGGCCGACTCCCCAAGCGCTCGGTGAGCACGGCCCCTCGCCCGCCTGATCTCCGGCACCTGATCCAAGTCCCGACCTTCCTCGGCCATCGGCCGGGAACGGTTCGGCGCATCGAAGGCACGGTGCCCTCGGGTGAGCCGGTCGAATTCGAGGTGACCGATCGCCCATGGACGCTCCTCATGTTCTTGACCTCGGCGTGTGACGGGTGTGAAGAACTGTGGCGCGCGTTCGCCGATCCGGAGAGCTTGCCGTTCCCGCCCGACGTGGACGCCGTCGTCGTCACCCGTGGCCCCCGCTTCGAAGACCCCGACAACGTCGCCCGCCTCGTCGGCTCGGGGTCGGTCGTGATGTCCGACGCCGCGTGGACCGACTATGGGGTCCACACGGGTCCGTTTTACGTGCTCGTTGACGGGACGGCCGTCTGGGTGGTCACCGAGGGGGTGGCCTGGTCGCTCGAGCAGATCGCCGGGGCGGTCTCGACGGCCCGGGGCGACGCGTAGTTCCGGTCGTGGACACCGAGCTGGTTGAGCTCGAGACCGGCTCCCGCCGGTTCACCGACCTTTCCGACGCCGTCCGTCGATTTTGCGCCGGCCGGGAAGACGGCCTGTGCCATGTGTTCGTGCCGCACGCCACCGCCGGGCTTGCGGTGATGGAGCTCGGTTCGGGCTCGGACGAGGACCTCGACCGGTTGATCGACGAGCTGATACCCCGGGACGACCGCTACGCGCACCGGCACGGTTCGGCCGGCCACGGCGCCGACCACCTCCTCCCGGCGATCGTCAGCCCGTCGCTCGTGTTGCCCGTCCGTGCCGGTGAAGTCTTGCTCGGGACGTGGCAGTCCGTCGTGCTCGTCGACACCAATGCCGACAATCCTTGGCGCCAGGTCAGGCTGTCATTTCTGGGCGACCACTGACCATGGGTGTCACATCCCTCCGTCATGCTGCAAAGCAGAGACAGAACAGCGAACGGAACCAGGGAGGCGGATTCCCATGTCAGGATCCACGATCACAGTCGATTGCGACGAATGCACGCTGCAACACACCTCGGCGTGCGAGGACTGCCTGGTTACCTTCCTGCTCGATCGCGAACCCGGTGACGCCGTGGTCATCGACGCCGCCGAGGCGCGAGCCGTCAGGCTGCTCGAGCGGGCCGGATTGGTGCCCAACCTGCGGTTCGACGCCCGGGCGGGGTAGCCACCCGGGCGAGTCGACCGGGCGGGGCGTGCGTTGAGCTCGCACCTGCTCGTCACCAACGACTTCCCGCCCAAGGTCGGCGGTATCCAGTCGTACCTGTGGGAGTTGTGGAGTCGGCTCGAACCTTCGACGACGGCGGTGCTCACCGCGCGGTCACACACGGATCACGAATCGTTCGACCGAGAGCAGGCGGCCCGCGGGTTGCGAGTCTCCCGAGTGCGCGGACGGATCCTCTTCTTTCCTTCCCCGTTGGCGTTGCGCCGGATACGCCAGGCATGCGCGGAGACCAAACCCGACCTCGTCCTGCTCGATCCGGTCTGGCCCTTGGGTCTGTTGGGGCCGCGGCTCGGCATCCCATACGGGGTCATCCTCCATGGGGCGGAGATCGCCATCCCGGCTCGCATCCCGCTCGTCCGACGGGGCTTGGCGAGGGTGCTCCGGGGAGCGTCGGTCGTCGTGTCGGCGGGCGGGTACCCGATCCGGGAAGCCGAGAAGCTCCTCGGATCACCGCTGCCAAATGTCGTCGAGGTGCCGCCCGGCGTGGAGTGTGGTCGCTTCGGGCGCATCGACGGGGCCGATCGGGCGGCCACCCGGACCCGCCTCGGGCTCGCCGCGCAAGGGCCGTTGGTGGTGAGTGTGAGCCGACTGGTCCGTCGGAAGGGAATGGACGTGCTGATCGAGGCCGCCCGGAGGTTGCGGTCGGGGCACCCCGGTGTGACGGTCGCGATCGCGGGGTCCGGACGCGACGCCCGCCGTCTCAAGCGCTTGGTCGCGAAGACCGGCGCACCGGTGACGATGCTCGGACGGGTCTCCGAGAGTGACAAGGCGGCGCTGCTCGGTGTCGCCGACGTGTTCGTGATGGCGTGCCGGAATCGGTGGGCCGGGCTGGAACAGGAGGGTTTCGGGATCGTCTTCCTCGAGGCTGCCGCAGCCGGCGTGCCGCAGGTGGCGGGGGAGAGCGGGGGGGCCGCCGAGGCGGTCGCCGATCAGGAGACCGGTTTCGTCGTCGGGAGGCCCCAAGACCCAGCCGAGGTGACGGCGGCGCTCGATCGGCTGCTCTCCGACGATTCCCTGCGCAGCCGCATGGGGAGTGCCTCGCGCGAGCGTGCGGTGGCATGCTTCGACTACGGAAGCCTCGCTCCTAGGCTGGCCGAGGCGCTCGCCCAGGTGGGAGGCTGACCGCCGTCCGGGCCGGGTCGGCATCGGACGTCACCAACGGGCGGCGAGGAGGACGCAGTGGCCGAGGCAACGGAGAGCATGACTGTGTCGGCCACGCCCGACCGATGCTTCGAGGTCGCCGACGACATCGAGCGCTACCCGGAGTGGGCGGCCGACATCAAGGAAGTGACCGTCCACGAGCGAGACGACAACGGCCGTCCGTCGTTGGTTTCGTTCCGAGCCGCCGCGTTTGGCCGCAGCACCAGGTACACCCTGGCTTACGACCACAGTGAGGCCCCACGGGTGCTCGCGTGGCGCCTCACCAAGGGTGACATCACCACTCGACTCGACGGCAGCTACGAGTTCGTCCCGACCGGCGACGGAGGGACCGAGGTCAAATACCACCTCGAGGTCGAGCTCCGAGTCCCGATCCCGGGCTTCATCTATATGCGCGCCCAAAGTCGGATCATGGCCACGGCGCTGCGCGAGTTGAGGGCACGGGTCGAGTCTTCGGCGTGACCGACCGGGTTCGGTCAGACGACAACGTCACCTTCGGCGTCGACATCGGCGGCACCAAGGTGTTCGGCGTCGCGTTGGATGCCGTCGGCACAGTGGTGGCCGAGTCCCGGGTGGCGACGCCCCATGCCGAGGACCGGCGCGGCGTGGAGCCGGGGGCCGAGGTGGCAGATGCGGTGGCCGAGGTGGTGGTGGCGCTTCGTTCCCGAGTTTCTTCTCCGCCCTCGCCCGTTGCCGTCGGGGTGGGGGCGCCCGGCATGGTCGATCGCGCCGGGACGCTGCGGTTCGCCCCGAATCTCCCGGGAGCCGCCGGCTCCGATCTCCAAGCCCTGGTCACGAAGCGGGTCCCGGACGCGACGGTCGTCTTGGAGAACGACGCGAACTGCGCGACCTTGGCCGAGCAGACCTACGGCGCCCTGCGCGGCGTGCGGCAAGCGCTGATGGTCACCCTCGGCACCGGAATCGGGGGAGGACTGGTGATCGGGGGCGAGGTGCAGCTCGGCGCGTCGGGTTTCGCCGGCGAGATCGGGCACATGATCGTGGACCCGGCCGGCCCGCCGTGCCCGTGCGGGCGCCGCGGCTGCTGGGAGCGCTACGCGTCGGGCGGGGGCCTGGGTCGCCTGGCTCGCGAGGCCGCCTACGCGGGGCGCCTTCCGCATGTGGTCGCACAGGTCGGCGGTGACCCGGAGAACGTGCACGGCGAGAACATCACACGGGCGGCGGTCTCCGGCGACGAGGGTGCGCTGGGCGTCCTCGAGGAGCTCGGCTGGTGGGTGGCCCTCGGCCTGGCCAACCTCGTCACGATGGTCGACCCGGAGCGCTGCGTCCTCGGCGGGGGGCTGGCCGAGGCCGGCGAGCTGTTGCTCGAGCCGACCCGCAGGGCCTTCGAGGCGCTCGTCGAGGGGGGCTCGGTGCGGCCCCGGATCGACATCGCGGGCGCGGCGCTCGGCGAACGGGCCGGCGCAGTCGGGGCGGCACTGGCCGCCCGGGCGATCGGACGCGCATGAGCGGCTCGCCGGTCAAGGTCGGGGTCCTGCTGCCGACGTTCCGGGCCAACCCGGCCGACGCCATCGGGATCGCGGTCGAGGCCGAGCAGCTCGGGATCGACGGTGTCTTCGTCTACGACCATCTGTGGCCGATGGGGCGACCGGACCGTCCCGCGCTCGCCCCGTTCCCGATGCTCGGCGCGATCGTCGCGGCCACCTCGAGCCTGTCCGTCGGCACGCTCGTCGCCCGGGTCGGCGTCGTGCCTGACGAGACCCTGGTGGCCGAGTTCGCGGCGTTGGGACACCTCGCGCCCGGCCGGGTCATCGCAGGGATCGGGACCGGTGACCGCCTGAGCGCCAACGAGAACCGCGCCTACGGCCTGGCGTTCCCCCCGTCCGACGAACGCCGCCAGGCCGTCGGTCGATGCGCCGAAGCGCTGCTCGGACTGGGCGTCACCGTCTGGATCGGCGGGCTTGCCCGATCGACCGTCGATGTGGCCGAGGAGGTCGGGGCCGCCGTGAACTTCTGGCAGGCCCCACCCGAGCGGGTGGTCGAGCAGGCGACGCGTTCGGAGGTGACCTGGGGCGGGATGGCCCGGCCCGAGGGCGGGAACGAGGAGCTCGATGCGGTCGGGCTCCGCGACGCCGTCCGCCCGCTCGTCGTTGCGGGAGCGTCGTGGGTGGTGCTCGGCTGGCCCCTCCGACTCCACGAGCTCGCCGTTGCCGCAGAGGAGCTGCGCGCTCTGTGAGCACGGTGTCGGCAGCCACCCTTCCCGGAGGGCGTGGGGGCGCCGGGTAACCTTGGAACATGGAGTTCCGCCGAATCAATGGGCTTCCGCCCTACGTCTTCGCCACGATCAACGATCTCAAGCTCGAGACTCGTCGGGCCGGGCGCGACGTCGTGGACCTCGGCTTCGGGAATCCCGACCTGCCGTCGCCAGACGTCGCAGTGGAGAAGCTCGCCGAGGCGGCACGCAACCCGAAGAACCACCGCTACTCCGCGTCGCGGGGCATCCCGAAGTTGCGCCAAGCCATCTCCAACCGGTACCTGCAGAAGTTCGGCGTGGAGGTCGACCCCGACACCGAGGTCGTCACGACGATCGGGGCGAAGGAGGGGCTCTCGCACGTGATGTGGGTGCTGGTCGCGCCCGGCGACACCGCGCTGGTGCCCTCGCCGTCGTACCCGATCCACATCTACGCGCCGCTCTTCGCCGGGGCCGACGTGCGCCAGGTCCGCCTCGACGGCCCGACCGGCGGCGAATCGAGCGGGCTCGGAGCGCCGAACCCCGGCACCGCCTTCTTCGACTCGCTCGTGGAGACGTGGGAGTCGGCATGGCCGAAGCCAAGGGTCATTGTCTTGTCGTTCCCGCACAACCCGACGACCGCGTGCGTCGACTTCGAGTTCATGGAACGTCTGGTGCGGTTCGCCCAGGAGCACGACGTGGTGTTGGTGCACGATTTCGCGTACGCGGACATCGCGTTCGATGGATATGTACCGCCCTCGATCCTCCAGGTGCCGGGCGCGAAGGAGGTGGCCGTCGAGCTGTACACGATGACCAAGTCGTTCTCGATGGCCGGGTGGCGGCTCGGGTTCATGCTCGGGAATTCGGCGATCATTCAGGCGCTGACGAAACTCAAGAGCTATCTCGACTACGGGACGTTCCAACCGATCCAGATCGCCGCGATCGTGGCGCTGAACGAGGCACCCGACTACCCGAAGGAGATCAACGAGACTTACCAGGCCCGGCGCAACGCGCTGTGCGACGGTCTCAACAAGATCGGATGGCAGGTCGAGCCGCCCAAGGGGACCATGTTCGTCTGGGCCCCGATCCCCGAGCCCTATCGGGAGATGGGCTCGCTCGAGTTCTCGAAGTATCTCGTCCGTGAGGCCGACGTGGCGGTGTCCCCGGGTGTCGGGTTTGGGCCCGGCGGCGACGGCCACGTGCGGTTCGCCCTCATCGAGAACGAGAAGCGGATCGGCCAGGCCGTCCGGAACCTGCGGAAGGGCCTGACCAAGCTCGGCTGAGGGGCACGGCAGCACCCCGGTGCGTCCAGCCCCCCGGCACTACGGTTTGGTCGTGGCTTACTGGGGGCTAAAGGCCATCGTGTGGCCCATCTTCCGCCTGCTCTTCCACGTGCGGATCGAGGGTCGCCAGAATGTGCCGTCCTCGGGCCCGGCGGTGGTCGCGGCCAATCATCAGTCTTTCTGTGACTCGCTCGTCATACCGCTCGTCGTCCGCCGCCGGGTCACCTTCCTGGCCAAGGCGGAGTACTTCGACGCGAAGCGGACCGCGTGGCTCTTCCGAGCCCTGGGGCAGATCCCGATCCACCGCCAGGGTGGCGACGCGTCGGCGCGGGCGCTCGCCACCGCCCGGGAGGTGCTCGGCGAGGGGAAAATGATCTCGCTCTACCCGGAGGGGACCCGGTCGATCGACGGCAACGTCCACCGGGGCCGGACCGGCGTGGCCCGCCTGGCCCTCGAGTGCGGCGTGCCGGTCGTCCCGGTCGGCATATCGGGTACCGACCGAATCCAACCGGTCGGATCGCGATGGTTCCGCCCGTTCAAGTCGGTGCGGGTGAGCTTCGGTCCCCCGATGACCTTTGATTCGGCGGCGCTCGTCGATGCCGAGACCGGCCGCACCTCCAACGAGCGGCTCCGCAGCTTCACCGACGAGTTGATGGCCGAGATCGCGCGCCTCGCCGATCGCCCGTACGTCGACGAACTGGCCGGCCGCGCCACGTCGGTGATCGACGAGGGTCCGGCGGCCGCTTCGGCGTCCTGACTCAGACCCACCCTCGGGACCGCTCGACGGTCCGGAGCCAGGTCTCGTAGGCGGCGTCGGCCAGCGCCCGGTCGGCCTCGGGGGCGAACTCCGCGTCCAGCCGCCACAGCGCGGCCAGTTCATCGGTCGATCCCCACACCCCCTCGGCCAGGCCGGCCAGCAACGCCGCCCCAAGCGCCGTGGACTCGATCGACCTCGGCCGGGCGACCGGGATCCCGAGCTGGTCGGACTGGAGTTGGAGCAGGACGTCCATGGCCGCGGCCCCGCCGTCGACGCGCAGCACCGACGGCGCCGAGGCGGCATCGCTCATCGCGTCGAGCATGGCCCGCGTCGAGAACGCGATGGACTCGACGACGGCCCGGGCGAACTGGGCCCGTCCCGCCCCCCGGGTGAGCCCGAGGACGGTGCCCCGGGCTCCGGGGTCCCACCAGGGGCTGCCGAGCCCGGTGAACGCGGGCACCACCGACACCCCGCCACTGTCGGGCACCGACTCGGCCAGGGGCCCGAGCTCGTCCGATCTCGCGATCACACCCAGGTTGTCGCGTAGCCATTGGATCGCCGCGCCCGAGACGAAGGTCGAACCCTCGAGCGCGTAGACCGGGCCCGAGCCGTGTGCCCCCAAGTCCCACGCGATCGTCGTGACGAGTCCCTCACTCGGTTCCGGGCAGGTCGGCCCGACGTTTGAGAGCACGAAGGTGCCGGTGCCGTAGGTGGCCTTGGCCATTCGGGTCGCGAAGCAGGCCTGGCCGAACAACGCCGACTGTTGGTCACCGGCGATCCCTGCTATCGGGGTGCCCGCCAACGCGCCCAGATCGCCACGGCCCCTCACCTCGCCAAAGCGACCACAGGTCGGGCGAACCTCGGGGAGCGCGGCGATCGGGATCCCGAAGAGCTCCAGCAGCTCGCCCGACCACTGGCCGTCGCGGATGTCGTAGAGCAGGGTGCGGCTGGCATTCGACACGTCGGTCGCGAACTCCCCCCCGGGCCCCCCGGTCAGGTTCCACAACACCCAGGCGTCGACTGTGCCCATGGCCAAGCGTCGGGGTGCAACGGTCGACAGCCCACCCTCCTGCAGGAGCCATTCCATCTTGGTGGCCGAGAAATAGGGGTCGAGGACGAGTCCCGTCTTCTCCCGGACGACGGGAAGGTGACCGGCGGCCCGCAACTCGTCGCACCGCCCCGCCGTCCGCCGGTCCTGCCACACGATGGCCCGGTGCCGCGGAGCACCGGTGGACCGGTCCCACGCCACCACCGTCTCGCGCTGGTTGGTGATCCCGATTGCGGCGGGTCGAGGGCCATGGTGTCGTGCGAGGACCTCGGCCAACGTCGCCCGCACGTGGTGCCAGATCTCGATGGCGTCATGCTCCACCCACCCGGGACGGGGGAAGTGCTGGGTGAGCTCCCGATAGGCGATGTCGGTGATCGTGCCGGTCCCGTCCACGGCCAGGGTCCGCACGCCGGTCGTGCCGGCATCGATGGCGAGGACCGTCGTCACGCGGGCCGACGTTAGGGGAGGGGGGAGGCCGGGCGCGCGGGGCAAGCCTTCGACGGCAGAATGCTGGGAGCCGACAACCGATCGGGAAGCCGATGCGTCCTTGGTGTGTGACGAGCGGGTGGATTCGAGGAGCGGCGTGGCGCCGGCTCGCCGGCTCGCTCGGCTTGGCGGGCGTGCTGGTGCTGGTGGGCATGCCCGCGAGTGCGGGGGGGTCGGCGGCGCATGGGCGCACCGGACTGGTCCAAGAAGGCCCGGTCACAGTCCTCGGCGACTGTGCACCCGGGAGCGTGTATGCCCGAGCAACGATCCCGAGGCGGACGTTCACCGCGTCCCAACCGGTGACGGTTCGTGCCGTCTTGCACCAGGTGCGGGGCGGCACGTGTGATGTGGCCATGTCCGGGGGTCCGGCGACCATCGGTCCGTGCGGCGTCATGGGGATGAAGATCCTGAACAGTGCCGGGGTGGACGTGTGGCCGGGGTTGGCCGCGTTCAACTGTCCGATGCTCCAGGCCAAACTCCTGGTCGGGGTGCTAAAGGCGACCGGGACCTGGAACCAGTTCCCGGTCGATTCCGCCTCCGCGGCGCCCCGCGGCGACTACCGGCTGATCGTGGGCGGCCGGCTGGCCTTTCGCATCACCCTCCGATGACGATCACCTGACCCGGGTCGTCGGTCGGAACCCGCACGGTCGGCAAGGATCTTCGTGTGGATCGTCTGGTGCAAGCGATCGTGCTGGTCGCCAACCTCGGTGCCGCCCGAGCGCAGATGGAATCCCTCGGATTCACGGTGCTCGACGGCGGTCGACACCCCGGGCGGGGAACGGCGAACCTGATCGTGCCGTTCGGGCAGCAGTACCTGGAGCTCCTCGCGGTGGTCGATGAGGCCCAGGCGCTCGAGTCCGCCCAAGGACGGCCGGTGCTGGCGGCGCTGTCCGGGCGCGGCCCGGGCTTGGCCCGCTGGTCGGTCGAGCCGGGTGACATCGAGGCCGCGTCGGCGCGGGTTGGTCATCCGATCGAACGACGCCAGCGGGTCCGGCCCGACGGCACGGCGGTTCGGTGGCGGTCGGTCGGCGTCGACGAGGCGTGGGCGGAGCCGTGGCGGTGCGCGTTCATGGCGTGGGACGACCCCGACCTGCACCCGGCCCGCTCGGTGGTCGCGCACCAAAATGGTGCCTCCGGCTTTTCCCGGATCGATGTCGAGGTGCCCGACGAGCGGGCACTCCTCGATTGGCTCGGAGGCGCGCTGCCGGAGGGATTGCACCTTTCTGTCGGTCCCCGATCCGGCCCCCGAGCGATTTGCCTGGCCTGCCCGGCCGGGGAGATTCCGCTGACAGACATCGCCCCGTTCGGCCGTGCCTGACCATCGAACCGGGGACCCGGACACCGGCCGTGCCTACCGGACCGGGTCGGCCAAACAATCCGCGCAGAACCGTCTCACCTGGGCGAACGCGACCCCTGAAACGTTGACACTGGTGTAACTACAGTGCTGTAATGACCCCAGTATCTCGTGCCTCATGGGGGACGTCACCACAATATGTTGTGGTTAGGGGTGTACCCATGGTCCCTGGGGGCGCTCGGAAACGGTAGGTCGGTCGGTCGACCCGCCGCACAAAGCCAGGGACTAGAGAGCCCGGATCAGAGGAGAGCGAACAGATGGCCATCGCCCCGCAGCGAGTTGGAATCGGCATCCGTCGACACTTCACCACCGAGGGCATCCACCCCTACGACGAGGTCCGTTGGGAGCTCCGCGAAGCGCGGATTACCGACTACCGCAACGGCGCGGTCGCGTTCGAGCAGCTGGGCGTCGAGGTGCCGGCGACGTGGAGCGTGAACGCCACCAACATCCTCGCCCAGAAGTACTTCCGGGGAACGCTCGGGACCCCCGAGCGCGAGCACTCCTTGAGGCAGGTCATCGATCGCGTCGTGGACACCATCACCACCTGGGGAGCCCAGGACGGGTACTTCGCCGACGAGGAGGAGGCCCGCGTCTACAGCGACGAGCTGAAGCACCTGATCCTCCACCAAAAGGCGGCGTTCAACTCACCGGTGTGGTTCAACATCGGCGTTGCCGGTGTGCCTCAGCAGGCGTCGGCGTGCTTCATCTTGTCCGTCGACGACTCGATGGACTCGATCCTCAACTGGTACACGGAGGAGGGCACGATCTTCAAGGGCGGCTCCGGTGCCGGCGTCAACCTGTCGCGGATCCGCTCGTCCCAGGAGCTCTTGAAGGGCGGCGGCACCGCGTCGGGGCCGGTGAGCTTCATGAGGGGCGCCGACGCGTCCGCCGGCACGATCAAATCGGGCGGCAAGACGCGCCGCGCCGCGAAGATGGTGATCCTCGACTCGGACCACCCCGATGTCGAGGACTTCATCTGGTGCAAGGCGCTCGAGGAGCGCAAGGCGAGGGTGTTGCGCGACGCCGGGTTCGACATGGACCTCGACGGCACCGACAGCTACTCGATCCAGTACCAGAACGCCAACAACTCGGTCCGCGTCACCGACGCCTTCATGGAGGCGGTGATCGACGACCGCGATTGGCACCTCACCGCGCGGACGGACGGCTCGGTCGTCCGGACGGTGTCGGCGCGGGACCTCTTCCGCCAGATCTCCCACGCGGCATGGGAGTGCGCCGACCCGGGCATGCAGTTCGACACCACGATCAACGAGTGGCATACCGCGCCCAACGAGGGCCGCATCAACGGATCCAACCCGTGTTCGGAGTACATGCACCTCGACAACTCGGCGTGCAACCTGGCCAGCTTGAACCTGATGAAGTTCCTGAACGACGACGACAGTTTCGACACCGAGTCGTTCAAGGCGGCGGTGCAGGTCCTCTTCACCGGCCAGGAGATCCTGGTCGGCAACGCCGACTACCCGACCGACAGCATCGCGGACACCTCCCGGCTGTTCCGCCAGCTCGGCATCGGCTACGCCAACCTCGGCGCGCTGCTCATGGCCAAGGGCCTGCCGTATGACTCCGACGAGGGTCGGGCCTGGGCGGCGGCCATCACTGCGTTGATGACCGGCCAGGCCTACGCGACCTCGGCCCGCACGGCCGCTCGGATGGGCCCGTTCGTCGGGTTCCACAACAACGTCGATGCGATGCTCGGCGTCCTGCGCAAGCACCAGGCCGCTGCGGCCAAGATCGACGAGGAGCTGGTCCCCTTCGAGCTGCTCTCGGCGGCCCAGGAGGCGTGGGACGAGGCCGTCGAGGTGGCCGAGCACTCGGGTGTGCGCAATTCCCAGGCCAGCGTGCTCGCGCCGACCGGGACCATCGCTCTGCTCATGGACTGCGACACCACCGGGGTCGAGCCCGACCTCGGGCTGGTCAAGACGAAGAAGCTGGTCGGTGGCGGGTCGATGTCGATCGTCAACCAGACCGTGCCCCGGGCGCTGCGCCAGCTCGGGTACGCGGAATCCCAGGTGGCCGACATGATCGCCCACATCGACGAGCACAAGACGATCGTCGGCGCCCCGCACCTCTCGGCGGCCCACCTGGCCGTGTTCGCATGTTCGATGGGTGACAACACGATCCACTACTCGGGCCACGTGCGGATGATGGGTGCGGTCCAGCCGTTCATCAGCGGGGCCATCTCGAAGACGGTCAACCTTCCAGAAGACGTGAGTGTCGAAGACGTCGAGCAGCTCCACATCGACGCGTGGCGTCTGGGTCTGAAGGCCGTCGCCGTCTATCGGGACAATTGCAAGGTGGCCCAGCCCCTCTCGACCACCAAGAAGGCGGTCACCGGTGGGGATCTCGCTCCGGCGGGATCCGAGGCCGAGGCTCACACCCGGGAGTTGACCGACAGGGTGGCCGAGCTCGAGTCGGCACTCGCTCGCGAGCGCAAGATCAAGTCTGACCCGGTGGTCGTCGGTGCGATCCGGGAGCGCTTGCCCCGCCGGCGGGCGTCGAGGACCTGCGCGTTCCGCGTTGCGGACTGCGAGGGCTACGTCACCGTCGGTGAGTACGAGGACGGACGCCCAGGCGAGGTCTTCATCAAGGTGTCGAAGCAGGGTTCGACCCTGGCCGGAATCATGGACGCCTTCTCCATCTCCATCAGCCTCGGGCTCCAGCACGGCGTGCCACTCGCGACCTACATCGAGAAGTACTCGGCCATGAAGTTCGAGCCGGCCGGTCTCACTGACGACCCGGATCTCCGGCTGGCGTCCAGCCTGGTCGACTACATCTTCCGTCGGCTCGCGCTCGACTACCTCTCCTACGAGGAGCGTCTCGACCTGGGCGTCCTGTCGGTCTCCGAGCGGACCCAGCCGACCCTTCCCGGTGTCGAGGAGAGCGCGACGCTCTCGGTCAACCTCGGCGAGGACCGCATCACGCCCGCCTCGGCGGTCAACCAGCCATTGGCCCGGGCGGAACAGCGCGACGCGCCGTTCTGCTACAGCTGCGGCGACGCCATGCAGCGAGCCGGGTCTTGCTATGTCTGCACGACCTGCGGCACGACCAGCGGCTGCTCGTAGCCACCCGTGGCGGCCGCATGGGCCCGCTGACAAAATGACTCGATGGCGGCGCCCGAACGGCTGACCCTCGCCGACGGTCGTGTCCTCGACGTTCGGGTGAGCGGTCCGGCCGATGGCATGCCGCTCGTCTTCCATCACGGGACGCCGGGGTCTCGAGCCGCGTTCCGCGGCATCGAGCGGGCCGCCCATGCACGGGGACTGCGGGTCGTCACCACCTCACGCCCCGGTTATGGAGGCTCGACCCGCCTGGCTGGACGCGCCGTTGTCGATGTCGTCTCGGACACGGGGGCCGTGCTCGCAGGGATCGACGCCGAGCGTTGTCTGCCCGCATGCATTGGCGTGCGCGGCTCGTCTCGACGCGGCCGCAGCGGTGCTGGTCATCGCCGGGGTCGCCCCCTATCGGGCCGAGGGTCTCGAATGGCTGGGCGGCATGGGCGAGGAGAACCTCACCGAATTCGGGGCGGCCACTGCGGGAGAACAGGCCCTTCGTTCCTATCTCGACGGTATGGGCGAGCACCTGAAGGAGGCGACGGTGGCCCACATCATTTCGTCGCTCGACACCTTGCTGCCCGACGTTGACGTCGCGGTGTTGACCGACGAGTTCGGCGAGGACATGGCAGCCGCCTTCCGTGAGGCTCTTCGGATCGGGATTGATGGCTGGCTCGACGATGACCTGGCGTTCGTCGAGGAGTGGGGCTTCGACCTGAGCGAGATCGACGTGCCGACGAGCGTGTGGCAGGGCAGCGAGGACCTGATGGTGCCATTCGCCCATGGCCGGTGGCTGGCGACCCACGTCCCGGGCGTCTCAGCCCACCTCGAGCAGGGGCAGGGTCACCTATGCATCGCATTGGGCTCGCTTGACCGGATGCTCGACGAACTCATCGATGCGGGCGACGGGGGGTAGGCGAGCACCAGCGCCAACGTGGCGCTCGAGACCCGAATAGAGGAGAGGGAGGCCCGTGGGCCTCCCTCTCCTCTCTGGGCGGGATTCTGGGTCCGGGGGGGGAGCTCAAGCGGTGGCGCTCGACCCGTTCCCGCCGTGCTGGAGCGAAGTCAGTAGGGAGACGATCTCGTTTGAGGGGATCGAAAAGCCGATGTTCTGGGAACTGGTGCCGTTGGAGCTGTCACCCGCGCCGGCGGTGTTCATGCCGATGACCTGGCCCGCCGAATCGATCAGCGGCCCGCCCGAGTTGCCGGGATTGATCGCCGCATCGGTCTGGAACAGCCCGTTCAGCGTCTCGGTGTTGCCCGAGTCGTCTTCGGCCGTGATGGTGCGGTGCTCCGCCGAGATGATCCCGGTCGTCACGGTCGGGCTCGAGCCGAGGGCCAGGGCATTGCCGATCGCCACGACAGAGTCGCCGACGCTGACCGTGGAGGAGTCACCGAAGGTCACCGTCGGCAGTCCGCTCACCCCTTCGATCTGGAGCAGGGCCACGTCGTCGGTCGGATCGGTTCCGACCAGCTTCGCGACGTAGGACTTGGAGGAGCCGTTGAACGTAACCGAGATCGAGGTGGCTCCGTCGATCACGTGGTTGTTGGTGATGACCTCACCCGACGAGGTGATGATCATCCCGGTTCCTTCGAGGGTCTCTTCTTCTTCGAACCCACCGCCGTTGCTCCCCCCGAATCCGCCTCCGGACTGGTCGACGACCACCTTGGAGGTCACCGAAACGACGGCCGGGTCGACCTTGGCCGCGATAGCGGCGACGCTGGTCGTCTGTTGGCTGGCGAGGTTCGAGCTGGCGACGTGCACCACGGTGCCCGAGTCCCCGGAACCGCCGAATGCGGTGACCAGGCCACCGCCGAGACCCCCGCCGACGAGCGCTGCGATCCCAACGAGGGTGGCTGCCCTGCGCGAGCGGCCTCGCACCCGGGACGGGTCCGTCTGCGCGGCCATCGGGGCCTCGGCGGCCCCGGCGCGCAACCCGAAGGGGCCTCCGGGGGCGGTGGCCGGCGGTGCCCATGGAATCGATCCTGCGGCCGCCGGCCAGGGGGAGTCGACGGGTGCAGATGGGCCTGACCCAACGGCCGGCACCGGGGGGGCCGGTGTGCCGACCGTTGGGTCGAGGACGGGCGTCGGCGAGGCGGAGGACGTCGCCGGCGCATCGGTGGGCGATTCGGGGCCCGAAGACACGGGGGAGGGGGATGCCTCGGGCGATGAGGGGAACAGTTCGGGGTTTGGGTGTTGCTCGTTCATGCATTGATCCTGCATGCCAACCCTGAGAGCAGAGCATGAACAGCGTAAATGTCCTGTATGAAAGAACGATTTCTCTAACGGATCGGTCCAGGAACGAACAGCGAACGGTCCAGAAAGAACCAGAACCAACAGTGGCCAATCGGCCCGGCGAAGAGTTGCCGCTAGTTGGGTTTACGACCGGTCGTCGAGCGCGTATTCGAGGGCAACGAACCCGTTCGAAAGCGCGTATTCGCCCACTCGGACCAGCCCGGCCACCTCGCCCAGCTGGTCGAACTCCTCGCGGGAGCGCTCCCGCCCTCCGTAGAGCATCAGCATCAGCAGGTACATGGACGCCAAACCGCGCGTCACCGCGTCGGCCTCGAAGAGCTGTTCGACGACCAGGATCCGGGTGTTGTTCCTGGCGGCGCTGGCGCAGTTCGCGAGGATGTCGACGGACTTGTCGTCGGGCCAATCGTGCAGGATCCACGAGAGCAGATACACGTCGGCATCGGGCAGCGGGTCGAAGAAACTGCCGGTCGTGACGTCGGTTCGACCAACCAGGTTCCGCTCCCCGAGGAACTCCCGGGCCATGACGGACATCCCCTCGAGGTCGAGGATGGTCCCTCGCAGGTGGGGGTGGGCTTCCAAGAGCGCAGCCATGATGACGCCCTTGCCGCCGCCGAGGTCGGCCACCTGGTGACGCTCGGACCAGTCATAGACGGTGGCGAGGTCATGGCCGAGCGGCTCGGCATGTTGGGCGAACATGGCGGCCCACGTCGAGCCGAGCTCGCGGTCGGCGGCGAGATCCTCCCAGAACGTCCTGCCATGGATCTCCGGGTAGGCCGCCTGCCCCGTGCGGATGGAGTCGGGCAGTCGCCAGAAGACCTCGGCTCGGGCTCGGCCCTGCTCGAGGTCGTAGACCGCTCTCAGAGACTCGGCATCATCTGAGCAGAGCAGTCGCCCGATGTCGGTGAGCTCGAATTGGTCGGTGTCGGTTGCCGCAAGCACGCCTAGGCCGGCCAGGTAGTGCAGCAACGCTCGCGTCGGCGCCTCGGTGCCGTGGATTCGCCTGGCGATGTCGGCCGTCTCAGTAACGCCGTCGGCGATCGCGTCCGGGATGCGGAGCGTGGCCGCCGCGCGGATCGCGTATCCGGGGAGCAGGTTCCCCAATTCCCGGAGCCGACTGCGTGGGTTCGTGCGGGGGTCGGCCATGAGTCCGACAAGTCTGGCAGGCGACCAGGGTCCATTGGTCGGTAGCGCCCACCCAAGAAGCTCGGGCGACGGTCAGCCGACGTTTCGGGCAGGTCAGCCGGTTCGCTTGGTACCGTCGACCCGGACTCGAGCACCTCTAGATTGAATGTCGGCCGCACGGCCGTGGGTACACGAGTGAACAAGGCCTGGGAGAGCGACCTGATGGTGGACGTCCAATGCTGAGCTACGACGAGGCGGCGGCCCGGGTGACCGCGGCGGGCCAGCCCATGGAGATCGTCGACCAGACGATCGCCGACGTGACCTACAAGGTGTTCAAGAACGCCCCGCCGACCTTGCGGGCGGTCTTTGCCAGCGCCCGAGCCCGGGGTGATCAGACCTTCTTGGTCTACGAGGGTGAGCGGTGGAGTTTCGGAGACGTGATGACCCACGTCGACGCCCTCGGCGCAAGCCTGGTGGAGCACCTCGGCGTGAAGAAGGGCGACCGGGTTGCCATCGCGATGCGCAACCTGCCCGAATGGGTGATCTCGTTCGCAGCGACGCTGTCGGTCGGGGCCATCTCGGTCTCTCTCAACGCCTGGTGGACCGAGGACGAGCTTGCCTACGCCATCGAGGACTCCGGCGCCTCCGTCGTGTTGGCCGATCCCGAGCGGGTCGCCCGCATGACCGAGACGTGCACGCGGCTCGGCGTCAGGGTGATCGCGGTCCGCAGCGCCGACGACGCGGGTGTTCCCGGGGTCGTCGAGCGCTACGAGGACGTTGTCGAGCTGGGAACGCCAATGCCCAAGGTGGCCATCGACCCCGAAGACGACGCGACCATCCTGTATACGTCGGGCACCACCGGCGCCCCGAAGGGCGCCGTCTCGCCCCACCGGGCGGTCATCCAGGCGCTGCTGGCCTTCGGGTGTCGCCAGTTCATCGAGCTCGCTCGCGCCGAGGGCCCGCCGGCACAGTCGGCGACGCCCGCGTACCCGCCAACGCTCATCTTGGCCGTGCCGCTCTTCCACGTGACCGGCTGCATCCCGGTGATGCTGTCGTCATTCGCGACCGGCATGAAGCTCGTGATCATGTACCGCTGGGACGCCGAGAAGGCCCTGCAGCTCATCGAGAGCGAACGGGTCACGATATTCGTCGGCGTGCCGACACAGAGCTGGGACTTGATCGAGTCGCCCAACTTCCACAAGTACGACACCTCGTCGCTCGCATCGATCGCCGGCGGTGGCGCTCCAGCTCCGCCGACCCTGGTGCGCCGGGTCGACGAGGAGTTCGGCGCGGGGCGTCCGGCCATCGGCTACGGGATGACCGAGACCAATGCCTACGGGCCCGGCAACTCGGGCGACGACTACGTCTCGCACCCCTCGAGCGCCGGTCGGGTCGTCCCGATCATGCAGATCGAGGTGCGCGACGGCGACGACAACCCAGTCCCGGCGGGGCAACGGGGCGAGATCTGCTTCAAGGGCCCCAACCTCATCCGGGGCTATTGGAACCGGCCCGCCGACACCGCCGAGACCATCGTGAAGGGTTGGCTCCGCACCGGCGACATCGGCTACCTGGACGCGGACGGCTTCATCTACGTCGAAGACCGGGCGAAGGACATGGTGCTGCGGGGCGGTGAGAACATCTACTCCGCCGAGGTGGAAGCGGCCATCTACGAGCACCCGGCCGTCTACGAGGCGGCGGTGTTCGGGGTGCCCGACCCGCGGCTCGGCGAAGAGGTGGCAGCGGCGGTGGTGTTGAAGCCCGGCGCCACCCTGAGCGCCGAGGAGCTGCAGGCACACGTCCGGCAGCGATTGGCCCCCTTCAAGGTCCCGTCCCTGATCACGTTCTCGACCCAGCAGCTCCCACGGAGCGCCACCGGAAAGATCTTGAAGCGCGACATTCGGACGTCCCTCTACCCCGACCCCAAGGCGGCGGGCTAGACCGCCCGCCCGGCGTCCTCCTGGGCCTCGATGGCCAGGCGGGCGACGATCTGCTGCTCGGTGATGGTCCGTTCGGACCGGGATCTCCCAAGGAAGCTGACCGTCCAGTGCCCGAGGGCGGACACCCGGTTCTTGAACCCGGTCAGGAAGGTCAGGTGGACCACCAGCCACGCGACCCAGCCGACGAAACCGGCTATCTCGATCCGCCCGATCTTGGCCACGCCCTTGAAGCGGGCGATCGTGGCCATCGATCCGAGGTCGCGGTAGCGCAACGGTGGCCCGGGTCCGTCGCCACCCTTGGCCCGGCGCCGCACGATCACCCTGGCGGCGTGCGCGCCCGACTGCATGGCCACCTCGGCGACACCGGGCAGGTCGTCGAGCACCATGAGGTCGCCCACCACGAACACCTCGGGGTGGCCCGGGAGCGAGCAGTCGGGGAGGACTCGCACCCGGCCGGTCTTGTCGAGGTTTGCGCCCGACTGTTCGGCCAGCGTCTTGCCGAGCNNCCGGCCGCCCAGATCTTGGTGCGAGCGGCGAACCGGCGGGTCGAGCCGTCCCCGAACCGGACATCGACGCCCCGGTCGTCGATGTCGGTGACCAACGTGTCGAGGTGGACCTCGATGCCCAGGCGCTCGAGATCCCGCCGGGTCTTGGCGGCGAGCCTGGGGCCGAATGTCGGGAGGATGCTCGTCCCGCCGTCGAAGAGGACGACGCGGGTCGAGCGCGGGTCGAAGTTCCGGAAGTTGTGGTGCAACGAACGCTGCGA
>PMOQ01000011.1:38742-55463 GCA_003161255.1 Acidimicrobiaceae bacterium
CTCGAAGGCGCCGAAGATCCGGCCCCGCAACTCGAGCGCGTCGTCGATCGACTTCATCCCGGGCGCCCACCGGCTCAGCTGGTCGTGGCCGAAGTAGGAGGTCTCCGAGCCCGCCGCGACGATCAGGCTGTCGTAGGGGAGGGTGTGCGGGGAGTCGCCCTGATGGGCGGTGACCGTGCGCGCGCTCAGGTCGATCGCTGTCACCGCGCCGAGGACCACCGTCGTGCGGGGCTGGTGGCGCACCACGTCGCGGATCGGCGGGGCGATCTCTCCGGCCGNNCGGCGGTGGCGACCTGGTACAGCAGCGGCTGGAACGTGCTGTAGACGTTGCGGTCCACCAGGGTCACGGCCACGCCGCGGCC
The DNA here is from genome assembly GCA_003161255.1 of Acidimicrobiaceae bacterium. Lineage (GTDB taxonomy): Bacteria > Actinomycetota > Acidimicrobiia > Acidimicrobiales > RAAP-2 > Palsa-461. The sequence goes on from PMOQ01000011.1 coordinate 39,105, forward strand.
GCGCAGCGCGTGCAGGGCCGAGAGCCCGGCGAACCCGCCGCCGATCACGACGACCCGGTGGGGCGCGCCGCCGGTCACGATCCGGGCGCCATCGCTAGCCGCGTCCGGGCGGGCTGACCGTCAGGTCGGGGTCGTTCACCATCGCCGACGCCAGCGCGGCCTCGATGGCCGCCACCAGGTCATCGCTCAGTTCGACGTCGAGGGCGGTCACGTTCTCGACCACCTGCTCGGGCCTGGTCGCGCCGACGATCGCGGACGACACGTTCTGGTTCCGGAGCACCCATGCGAGCGCGACCGCGGCCGGGGTGTAGCCGGCCTCCTGACAGACCGCGACGTACTTCTGGACGGGTTCGAGCACCTCGTCGCGGAGGAACCGGCGGATGAACATCGCACCCTGGTCCGACGCGGCTCGGCTGCCCTCGGGAACCGGCGCCCCCGGGAGGTACTTCCCGGTCAGGATGCCCTGGGCGAGCGGCGACCACACGATCTGGCCGATGCCGTCCTTCTCGCATTCGGGGACGACCTTGGGCTCGATGACCCGCCACAGCAACGAGTATTGGGGCTGGTTGGACACGATGCGGTCGAGGCCCATGTCCGCGGCGATCCTCACCGCGTCGGCGATCTGGGCGGCGCTCCACTCGGAGACCCCGATGTAGTGCACCTTGCCCATGCGGACCAGGTCGTCGAACGCGCGCAGGGTCTCCTCGAGCGGGGTGTCCACGTCGTAGCGGTGGGCCTGGAGCAGGTCGAGATGGTCGGTCTTCAGATGACGCAGCGATCTGTCGCAGGACTCGAGGATGTGCTTGCGGGAGAGGCCGCGGTTGTTGGGATTCGGTCCGGTGGGCCAGAAGACCTTGGTGAAGATCTCGATGGAGTCCCGCCGCACGCCGGTCAGGGCCCGACCGAGGACCTCCTCGGCGGCGCCGCCGGCGTAGACGTCGGCCGTGTCGAAGGTGGTGATGCCGGCGTCGAGGGCGGCCCGTACGCAGGCCACTGCGGCGTCCTCTTCGACCTGCCCACCGTGGGTGATCCAGTTCCCGTACGAGATCGCCGAGACGACCATGCCGCTGTTGCCGAGGTGACGATGTTCCATCCTCCGAGCGTACCCATGCCCCTCCGAGATTCACCCCTTCGTCCTGGTCACGGTCGTACGCTCCGAGAAGTGGCCCCGGACTCGCCGAATGAGGACCGCCACCGGTCCGAGGAGGGCCCCTATCGCCAGCGCCTCCGGGTCGGGCGGTCGCTCTCGATCCCACTCGACGAGGTGGAGTGGCGCGCCACCACCTCGGGCGGTCCGGGCGGCCAGCACGCCAACCGGGCCAGCTCCCGGGTCGAGGTGCGATTCGACGTGGTGGCATCGGCCAGCCTCGGCCCGCGCCAACGGGCCCGGCTGTTGGAGCGCATCGGGCCGGTCGTCCGGGCCAGCGCCGGCGAGGACCGCTCGCAGGCCCGGAACCGCCAGGTCGCGCTCGACCGGCTGGTCACCCGGCTGGCCGAGGGCCTGAAGACCCAGCCGGTGCGGCGGGCGACCGCCCCGACCAGGGGATCGAAGGAACGCCGACTGGCCGACAAGAGGACGAGGTCCGAGACGAAGCGCACCCGGGGGAAACCGGGCCCCGACGACTGAAGCGCAGCCTCAGAGCCCCGCGGTGCCGCCCCCGGCGGACTCTTCCTCGAGGTCGACCCGCCCGGCGTGGCCCGTGTCCCACAGCTGGTCGAGGAACCCGGTGATCTCGGCGGTGAGGCGGGCCGGTCGGAGCCGCAGCTCGAGGATCGAGCGGGCTTCGACGAATCGGGCGTCGGGGAGCTGCGCGGCCAACCTGGCGGCGTCGCCGAAGGGGTGCACCCGGTCGGAGCGATGCCCGATGACGAGCGTCGGTGCCGTCATCGAGACCCGCTCTGCGACGGTCGGGGCCACCGGACCCACCACCACGCCCTTCAGCACCGCTGCGATGTCGTCGGGGTCGAGCTCGACCGGGCCGAGGACGGTGCCCACGACGCCGAGGCGCTCCCTCGGGATCCGGCGGGCCAACCGGAGCAGGGCCCGCACGACCGGGGCCGCGTAGTTCGCCGCGAACAGCACCGGTGCGAAAACGAGCAGCGCCGCCGGGACGGCTTGCTCGAGGACGGGCATCTCGAGGACCATCCCGGTGAGCCGCTCCGGCGCCACGAGAGCGAGTTGCAGCGTCACGTCGGCTCCGAGTGATACGCCCCCGACGGCCGCCTTCTCGATGCCGAGCTCGTCGAGCAGCCGGACGACCCGCCTGGCGTACGAGTCCATGCGGTGCAGTGCGATCGAATGGGGCTTGTCCGATCGGCCGTGGCCCGGGAGGTCGAGCAGAATGACCCGGTACCCGGCGTCGGCCAGGTCCTCGGCCAACCGGTGGTTGACGAACGAGTCGAGCAGGATCCCGTGGAGATAGACGAGGACGCGGTCGCCCTTGCCGAACACCTCGTATGACAGCATGACGCCGTCGTCGTAGAAGGTCCGGAGCTCATGTGGCATGGCCGCACATGATTCCACGCCCGGTCGGCCCGAGTCCCGTTCGCGCCTGGTTCTCGGCGTAGTCCCAGGTCAGAAGGCGAGGAGCCGGTGCGCCTCCTCGATGGCCCGCTCGACGATCGCCTGGGTCTCGGGCCGGCCGTCCTCGCCGACCCCCCGTAGCGCGGTCAACGACGCGTACCCGGCAGCGATCAGCGCTCCGTCCTCGGACGGGCCCTCGTCGGAGGTGTCGCCGAGGGAGGGCACCGCCGTCCCTAGCACCAGCTCGATCGAACCGGCGTCTCCGTTCGTGATGCCGGCATGCGCTCCCTGCACGATGCCGGCGTCGCTGATGCGGGCCGAGACCACGCCTCGCAATTGGTCGAGCGGTACCGCGGGCACGTTGAGGTTGAACACGGTTCTCGGGGGTGCGGCCGAGACGACGGGGATCATCGAGAGCGCGACCGCCGACGCCGTCTCCCACTGGTGGGGCTCGGGGAGCGATCGCATCGAGACGGCGAGACCGCGCAGCCCGTACTGCGTGCCGGTGAGAGCCGCGCCGACGGTGCCCGAGTGCAGAATCGATCGGCCGACGTTCACGCCGAGGTTGATGCCCGAGACGATCAGGTCCGGCTTGGGGCCGAATGCGCCGAACGCACCGATGATGACCGACAGCGCCGGGGAGGCGTCGAGGCCGTATGTGGGAATCTCCTCGGCACCCTCGATCGAGACCCGGTGAAAGTCGACGGCCTGGCGCTCGAAGACGGTGCCGACCGCGGCGGATGCCCCGGAGTGGTTCTCGAGAGGGGCGACGACGACGATCTCGTGGCCGTCGGTCTCCTTGGCCCAGCGGGCCAGCGCCTGCACCATCGCGGCGAGACCGGGGGCGTGCACACCGTCGTCGTTGGTGACCAGGATGCGCACTTCCCCAGTACGATACCGCCGACGTTTCGGTCCGAAGTTCGGTGGCGAGGCGTCTCTTCCCTCCATGGCTCCGCCCAACTCTCGATCGGCCAGCCCCAGCAGTCCGGGCCCCATTTCGGCCTCGGCCCGATCGCTGACCGGCACACAGTGGGAGATCGCCCATGGCCGCCAGCGCGCCGTGGTCACCGAGGTCGGCGCCACGCTGCGCTCCTACACGCTCGACGAGCGCCCGATCCTGGCCGGCTTCGCCGCCGACGAGTGGTCGCACGGGGGCCGGGGCCAGGTGCTGGCCCCGTGGCCGAACCGCCTCGGCGACGGGCGGTACCGATTCGAGCGGATCGAGGCCCAGGCGGCGCTCGACGAGCCGGAGCGCAACAACGCGATCCACGGCCTCGTGCGTTGGATGCCCTGGGTGCTGGAGGCGAAGGCGCAAAACCTCGTCGCCGCCCTCTGCCACCTGTTCCCGACGCCCGGGTACCCCTTCAACCTCCTGCTCCGCGTCGAATACCGGCTGGGCCGCGACGGGCTCAGCGTGACCGCGGTGGCCACCAACGTCGGTGGCTGGGCGCTGCCATTCGGCCTCGGGTTCCATCCCTACCTCCAGCCGAGCGCCCCGCAGATCGACACGGCGGTGCTGGCCCTGCCGGCCCACGAGCGACTGGTCCTCGACCAGCGCGGGCTTCCGACCGGCGAGGTGCGGCCGGTCAGCGGCACTGAGTACGACTTCACCGGGCCCCGCCCGATCGGGCCGACCCAGCTCGACACCGCCTATACCGGGATCGCACGCGGGGCCGACGGGCGCGCCTGGGCGGAGCTCACCGACGCCGGCGATGAAACGGCGACCCGGCTGTGGACGGACGAGGGGTTCGGCTACCTCATGTGCTACACCGGGGACACCTTGGATCCGAGCGACCGGCGGCGCGCCGTCGCGGTGGAACCGATGACGTGCCCGCCCGATGCCTTCCGTTCGGGTCGCGGGCTCATCATCTTGGAGCCGGGGCAACAGTGGGAAGGGGCGTGGGGGATGGTGGCGCGATGATCGGGAACGACGGCGGGACCGACGGTCGCTGGGCGGGCAAGGTGGCCCTCGTCACCGGGTCCTCGAGCGGGATCGGCGAGGCGGTGGCCAGGCGGTTCGCCGGGCTCGGCGCGTCGGTCCTCGTCAACTCGTTCCACTCGGTCGAGGCGGGCCAGGCCGTCGCCGACTCGCTGCCGGGGGCCCGGTACGTGCGGGCCGATGTGGGTGACGAGCAGGAGTGCGCCCGGCTGGTCGACGTCGCGCTCAGCGAATGGGGCCGCATCGACGTGCTGGTGAACAACGCCGGCACCGGCCCGGTCGTCCCGCACCAGAACCTCAACGATGCTCCGCTCGAGATCTGGAAGGAGGTCTTCTCGGTCAACGTGTTCGGCCCGTGGGCCCTGACCGTCGCCGCGGCACCGGCGCTGGCGGAGTCCAAGGGTTCCATCGTGAACGTGACGTCGCTGGCCGGCATCCGCGAGCTGGGCAGCTCGGTCCCGTACGCGTGCTCAAAGGCCGCCACCAACCACATGACCGAGCTCCTGGCCAAGGTCATGGGCCCCGACGTTCGGGTGAACGCCGTGGCTCCGGGCCTCGTCGACACCCCGCGAACCGAGACCTGGGAAGGGGCCCGGGAGGGTTATCGCCACGTGGCCCCGATGCAGCGGTCCGCCACCGCCGACGACGTCGCCGACGTCGTCATGTTCCTGGCCGAGAACCAATACGTGACCGGCGAGATCATGGTGCTCGACGGCGGCTTCGGTCTGGCCCGCTGAGCGATCAGCGCCGGGGCGGGACCGCCCACCGGAGGCCCGCGCAGAGCATCCGGGCCGCCGGGTGGACGACCGTGACGTCGACGAGCGGCAGCGTCGGGATCTTCAACTTCGCCCGCGCCCAACGCGGCAGGAGGCTCACGCCGGCCGCGGCGATCAACCCGTAGACGGCCCGGTCCTCGGGCTTGCGGGCGACCCCCCGCAACAAGAAGTCCCGGGCGGCGATCGCCTGCGCCCCCCCGTAGAGCTCGTTGCGGACGCGCATGAAGTAGGCGTCCGTCTCGTCGACCGAGCGCGGGACCCACTCGGCCCCGAGCTCGATCGCGACCGGAGACGTCTCGTCGTAGTAGGCGTCGCACTCGGACTTGGTGAGGCGCCGAGCACCGAAACGCTGCGTGGCCTCGAGGAAGCAGTACATCTCGGCCGCATGGACCCAGGTCAACAGCTCCGGGTCCGAAGCGTCGTACGAGCGGCCGTCGGGCGCCGTGCCGTGGACGCGGCGGTGGACCGCCCGAACATGGTTGATGGCCACCCTGGCCTCGGCCGAGGTCCCGAACGTGGTCGTGCCGACGAAGTTGGCCGTGCGGCGGAGCCTCCCGATCGGGTCGTCCTCGTATGCCGAGTGGTCGGCCACGCCCGCCATCGCGAGTGGGTGCAACGCCTGGAGCATCAACGCGCTGAGCCCGCCGATCATCATGGCCCCGAGGTCGCTGTGCACGACCCGGATCACGCTGTCGGGATGGACGTAGGCCGTCTTCGGATCCATGGATCGCGGGCGCGGCTCACCCGAGATCCCAAACGATCGCCGGACGCCGCGACCGATGTCGTCGCGAATGGGGTCGGCCAGGGTCGAGAGCAACCGGAGGGGAGTGGTCGCGACGGCACCGCTCAGACGAATCGCCCGGTCGAGTGGGTCGGGGAGCGTCGGGCGGTGATCGTGGGTCGGGCTGGCCTCGGGCTCGGCGGTCATCCCTTCAGCTTCGCACGCACGCCCCGGGCCGCCGCGAGCACCTGGCGGGTGACGAGAGTGGCGCGGCGCTAGCCTCGCAGGCGGTGACAGAGACCGACCTGCTCCTTCCGGTGCGCGAGCCCGCCCAACCCCTCGCTGGGTCAGGCCGGGGGGACGACGGGTGGGCAGCCGATGACTCCGGTGACGACTGGGGTTGGTCAGAGGGCCCCTTCGGGGAGAACGACGATGAGAGGCCCTATCGGCGCTCCCGCATCGTCCGGGCAGTGGCCCTCGTGACCGCGGTGATCGTTGTGCTCGGATCGATCGGCACCTGGGTGGCCATCCTGGCGGTGGGCCCGCCGGCCCCGTCGTACGCGGTGGGCGCCGTCCGGTTCCAACCGGTGCTGCAGTCCGCGACGACGATGCCACGCGCGAACGTCACCTTCATCGTGGCCAACGAGTCGAGCCAGACCGGCCGGGCGACCTGCCGTGCCGTGGTGAGCACGAGCCATGGCGTCGTGGGCGCCTCGAGCTCCAGGTCGCAGCGGTTGCCCGGCGGCGAGTCCGAGTCGCTGTCGATCTCGGTGCCGTTGAGCTCGGCCGCGCTCTCGGGCAACGGCCCCGCCGGTGTGCAGGTCACCTGCGGCCCGGCCGGCGCCTCGGGGTCTCGTTCGTCCTGACCCTTGGCGCGACGAGCGGGTCGCGCTCGTTCGCTGCTCATTTTCGCGCGCCCCATCGGCGCGTACATCGCGCCCGAAGTACCCTGAGTCGCGTCGGCCGCCCGATGGCCGGGACAAGGGGATGAACCTCATGCAGCACCAGGTCAAGGGTTCGGTGCTCCAGGTGCTCGAGATCTCGCTCGATCCTGGTGAGAGCGTCCTCTCCGAAGACGGTGAGTTCTCCTGGATGACCGACAGCATCCAGATGACGACCGGCATGGGTGGCGGAGCCGGCGGCAAGGGCCTGCTCGGTGCGGTCAAGCGCGCCGCGGGCGGCAGCACGTTCCTCTTCAACACCTTCACGGCCGAGGGCGCACCCGGCATGATCGCCTTCGCGGCCAAGCTGCCCGGCACCATCTTCCCGATCGAGCTCAACCAGGAGTACCTGGCTCACCGGCACGGCTTCTTGGCCGGCACGCCGGGCGTGCAGATCTCGGTCGCGCTCCAACAGTCGTTCAGGGGAGGCATATTCGGGGGCGAGGGGTTCTTGCTCCAGAAAATCGGTGGGACCGGCCAGGCGTGGATCGAATTGTCGGGCGAGGTGATGGTCTACGACCTCCAGCCCGGCCAGGTCATGCGCGTCCACCCGGGCCACGTGGGGCTGTTCCAGGCCTCGGTCAACTTCTCGGTCATCCGCGTCCCCGGGGTCGCCAACCGCTACTTCGGGGCCGACGGGCACCATTGGGTGGTGTTGACCGGGCCGGGCCGGGTGTGGCTCCAGTCGATGCCGATCCCGATCCTCGCCGGAGCCATGCAGCCCTACCTCGGGGGAGACAGCCACCCGGCCGCTGCCGGTGCCGCCGGTGGCGCCGTCGCGAGCGCCCTCGGGAACATCCTCGGCGGTCGCTAGGTCGAGGCCATGGGGTCCGAGCCTCGGACGTTCAGGCGCCTCGGGACTCGATCAGTTGATCGACGATCGCCGAGGCCTCGGCCGGGGCGTCGACCTCGAGCCACACCGCGTCGACGAGCGGGACCAGGCGGAAAACGAAGAACGGGCAGCACGCCTTCTCCCGCCTCGCCAGGTCGGTCGCCGCGAGCACGGCCGCGTCGCCCTCGTTCAGGTGCAGCCGTGCCGAGGTCTCGGAACGCTCGATCACTCCGACGTGGTCGGCCAGGAAGCGTTGCCATTCATTCGAACGATCGGTCGCGTCGGCCGAGGTGAGACCGCAAGCGATGGGGATGCGGGTCACCGAATCAGGCTAACCCTTGGTGTTGGCGACCCGAGCCCGCCGCCTGTTGGATCGAGGTGAGAGCGCCTGCTCACATCCCGGCGGTGCCGGCGACCACCGGGGTGACACGAAGCCCCGAACAGCCGGGCAGCGTCGCTGTGACCTTGACGGACTGCAGGGCATTGGGCGGCGTGACGAGCAGGGCCGGGTAGCTGACACACGACGTGGCATTGCCGGTCGGGACGTCGGATCCCTCGACAAGAGCCGAAGCGGTAGCCCCGGGAGCGAGTTGGATCGTCGGCAGTGACGCCGCCGAACCCGTAAAGGGCGTCCCGTTGCTCTGGATCCTGGTGGCCTGCGTGAGCTGGTTGCCGTTGGCATCGAGCCCGGCAACCCCGGGGAATGCGTGCAGAAGGCAAAGCGTGCTGCTCACGTTCTCGAACAGCACCACCTGGCCGAGGGTTCCGGCGGCACCCGAGCTCATGCCAGCGGTCACCGAGAGCTGCCCGGTCTTGCACGCGGCAAGGGTTGGCTGGGTCGTGCTCGTGGTCGTCGTTGACGAGGCTCGCGACGATGAGGTCGTCGACGCAGTAGAGGCGCTGGGGGTGCCACCACCACAGGCCGCGAGCAGCAAGGTCAAGGCGCCGAGTGTGGCCACGATGGCCAGGCGAATCGGGCGAATCACGTCTGACCCCCAGTGATCGCCGGTGTTGACACGCGCGCAGCGAACCCCCGTGACGATACTCCTCGGTCCCCAAATCTCGGGGGACCTGCCTCGGGTGCCGGCAGGCCCGCCAGGGATCGCGGGAACGTCCGCGCTCGAGCTCTTGGCAGGCCACCACGCCGACCGGCAGGAGGCCGCCGCCCGACTGGATGCCCTGCGGCTCCTCGATCATCATCCGCTCTACGAGCCGCATGGCGACGCGGATAGGAGTCTTCGCAGTCAGAACAGACACTTCTCGAACCGCTTTGACACCCCCAAATACGCCGGAGATTCTTGCCATCGGGGCGATCGCGTAGGGATCGTGTTCGATTCCGCGTAATGTCAGTCGTGGTTGTGAGATCGGTGAAGTCGGGGGAGGCATCCGTGTCAACGCAGGTGCAGGGAAAGTCAGAATGGCGGGTTGAGGGGCCCGTCTCGGGTGAGCACACCCTGGGGGCCCCGTTTGCCGGTCTGGGCCCGGGAGGCTACCTGGAGGAGGAGTTCTTCCTGTCCGGTACTGCGAACTCGTACCGCTTGGGCGATCAGGGTGTGGAGCCGGCCGGAGCCGAGGCTTATCACACCCGGTTGGTGGTGCGTCGTCCGGCGGAACCGGAGAAGTTCAACGGAACCGTGATCGTCGAATGGTTCAACGTGAGCGGAGGCGCCGACGGCGGACCGGACTGGATGGTGGCACACCGCCAGATCATGCGGTCGGGCGCCGCGTGGGTCGGCGTCTCCGCTCAACAGGTGGGCATCGACGGCGGCGGGATCCTCGGGACCGGAGTGGGGCTGCGCGAGTCCAACCCCGAACGCTATGGCTCTTTGCGCCACCCGGGGGACGCGTATTCCTTCGACATCTACTCCCACGCCGGCCATGCGGTCCGTGACCCCGCGACCAGGGTATTGGGCGGGCTCGCGCCGGCTCGGGTCATCGCCATTGGTTCGTCTCAGTCGGCCATGTTCCTCGTGACCTACATCAACTCAGTTGACCCGCAGGCGCGTATCTACGACGGTTTTATCGTCCACGGACGCGGGTCGCGCGGTGCCGATCTGAGCGGTGAGGGACTGCGGCGGCGGACCAGCGCTGATCCGGCCGATATGGAGCGTATGGCGGCGGAATGGCGCGCCCGAGGCGGTGAGGCCATTCCCGATGCGCGTGTCCCTGTGATTACGGTGCAAAGCGAGACCGATGTCATCGAGATGTCGGGGATCCTGGCGCGCTGTGCGGACGGGCAGAATACCCGCATATGGGAGATCGCCGGCGCCGCGCACTTCGACACCTACGGACTGATCGCCTCCCACGAGGACGATGGTCGGCTGTCGGTGGAGCGCTTGGCCGAACTAATGGGACCGACCGATGAGCCGCTTGGTCTCAAGTCCGAGGAACCGGTGAACTCGGCTCCGCAGCTGCACTACGTGCTGCAGGCCGCCCTGACCCACCTGGAGCGCTGGGTCGGCGGGGGTGTCGCCGCGCCGCAGGCGCCTTTGCTCGAGACCACCGGCGAGGACTCGGAGCCGACGCTGGCCCGCGATGACAACGGCAATGCTCGGGGCGGTCTCCGCACGCCGTGGGTCGACGTGCCAACGGCAGTGGTATCTGGGATGGGCGCAAAGGGAGAGGGTTTCACGAGGCTTTTCGGGGTGACCCGTCCCTTCCCCCCGGCCAAGCTCGCGACGCTCTATCCGGGTGGGCGGGACGAGTATACCGAAAGGTTCAGCGCCGCCGCCGAATCGGCGCGGGCTGCGGGGTTCCTCCTCGAAGCGGACATTCCCGAGATCCTCGCAGTGGCTCGGGTTTCGTTCCCCGACTAGGTCAGCCCAATCGAAGGGCCCTGATCACCAACCTGAGTGGCGCCTCCCACCGTCGGGTCGACACGTTGGCCGATCGGGCCAGGCGGGTGCGCGCGGATTCGAATCGCTCGGCGTCACCACACCCGACACCACCATGTCGACGGCGCGGTGAACTGCCCGGATGACCAGGAGACCCTCGAAGCGGACGCGCCGGGCCCAGCGGGCCGCGTCACCCGAAGATGAGTGGGAGCGACTCGATCTGGCGGAGGCCCAGGCCGTAGCGCAACTGGGTGCCCTCGGCGATGGTGTACTCGGGGATCCTGCCGTGCCACTCCCGAAGGGTGGTCCGCAGCTCGAGCCGGGCCAGGTGCGACCCGAGGCACCGGTGCACACCGCCACCGAATGCCAGGTGGCGGCTGGCGTCGCGGGTCAACTTCACGCTGGAGGCGTCCGGCAGCGCCCGCTCGTCGGTGTTGGCCGAGCCGATGCTGACCCCGACGTGGGCCCCCTTGTGCACCGGACAGCCACCGAGATCGGCGTCCTTGATGGCCACCCGGGCCACGCCGGCGACCGGCGTCTCCCAGCGCAGGAGCTCCTCGACAGCCGAAGGGATGATGGCCGGGTCGGCCACGATGGCTTGCCGCTGCTCGGGGTGCTGGGCCAGGTAGGCGAAGAAGCATTCGAGGGTGTCCGTCACCGTGTCCAGGCCGGCCAGGATGAACAGGAAACAGATGCCCAGGATCTCGTCCACCGTGAGGCGGGCCCCGTCGAACTCGGCCGTCAGGAACCGGCTCAAGATGTCCTCTCGGGGCTGCCGCTTACGATCGGCGATGGCTTCGGCGAAGTAGCGCTCGATCTCGGCCGCCGTCTCCCGCTGGGAGACCTTCATCTCCGCGGCGTCGGCCCCGGTCGGACGCAGGATGCCGCTCTTCATGCCGAGGAACATGTCGAGGTCGGACAACGGCAGGCCGAGCAGCCGTAAGAAGACCGACGAGGGAAGCGGCTCGGCCAGCGCAGTGGTGAACTCGCATGAGCCCTCGTCGATGAAGGCGTCGATCAACTCGTTGACCAAGCGGGTGATGTCGGGCTCGAGCAGGTTCATCTGCTTGGGGGCGAAGATCGGGTCGAGCAGCTTGCGGTACTTCACGTGCTCGGGCGGATCGATCTGTAGCGGGATGAGTGGCACGGTCTGGCCCAGATCCACCGCCTCCATGGCGGACGAGAAGATCTCCGGATGGTGCAGGACGTACTCGACCTCGGCCCTCCGCATGACCTCGAGCCCACCGAAGGGTCCGGGCACGACTGCGCCGACCTCCCGCGCGGCGCGGTAGAAGGGCTGCGGGTTCCCCGACGTGGCCGGATCCAGGAAGAGGGCGGGGTCGAATGGCTCGGCGGAGCCCACCGGCGCGTCGTCGGTCATGGCTCAGCTCGTGGGGGGATTGCCGAGGTCCGAGGCCCGGTTGGCGTGCGCGGTCTTGGGTCCCTTTCGGGTCGAGCGGATGCTCACGTCACGCCCGGCCGCCCGCTCACGAAGCGCCCCGACGGTGGCCTGCTCCTTGGGGATGACCGAGAAGGGGTCGTAGTTGAAGTGGTTCATGGCGTTGAGGTGGGTGATCCGGTCGATGTCGTGCTTGGGCAGCTCGCCGATGTACTTCCACAGCTGCTCGGGCGCCGTGGGCCAGGTGGTGTCCGAGTGCGGGTAGTCGCACTCCCAGGTCACGTTGTCCATGTTGAGGTAGTCCCGGCTAGCCACGCCGAAGGCGTCGTCGATGAAACAGGTGATGACGTGCTCGTTGAAGACCTCGCTGGGCAGACGGTCGCCGAAGTCCTGACCCGTCCAGATGTGGTGCTTCTGGTAGTTGTAGTCAATCCGCTCCAAGAAGTACGGGATCCAGCCGATCCCGCCCTCCGAAAGCGCCACTTTGATATCGGGGAACTTGCGCAGGACCGGCGACCAGACGAGGTCGGCCGCGGCCTGCACGATGTTCATCGGGGTGAGCGTGATGAGCACGTCGATGGGGGCGTCGACGGAGGTGATCACCAGCTGCGAGGACGACCCGATATGCATGCAGACGGTGACCTGCTCGTCGCTGCACGCGGTCCAGAACGGGTCCCAGTGGTCCGTGTGGACGCTCGGCCAGCCAAGCTTCGACGGGTTCTCCGAGAAGGTGACGGCATGGGCCCCCTTGGCCGCCGTGCGTCGGACCTCGGCCGCCAGAACCTCGGGGTCCCAGATGGCCGGCAGCGAGCACGGGATGAACCGCCCCGGGTGGGTCCCGCACCACTCGTCGATGTGCCAGTCGTTATAGGCCCGGACCATGGCCAGGGCCACGTCCTTGTCCTTGGTACGGGCGAACAGCTGGCCGCAGAACTGGGGGAACGAGGGGAAGCACAGGGATCCGAGCACGCCGTTGGCATCCATGTCGGCCACCCGTTCGTCGATGTCGTAGCAGCCCGGCCGCAGCTCATCGAAGGACGTGGGTTCCATGCCGTACTCGTCGGGCGGCCGCCCGGCCACCGCGTTGAGGGCAATGTTGCTGGCTTCGGTGTCCTCGTAGCGCCAGGCGCTCGTCCCGTCGGCTCGGGTGATGAACTGTGGCGCCAGGTCTACGTACTTGGCCGGCAGGCGACCCTCAAACACGTTCGGCGGTTCAACGACGTGGTCGTCGACACTCACCATGACGAGATCTTCTACGTCCATGGGGGCCCTCCTAATCGATCCTGGCCAACCCGGTGAAGACCACTTCGCAGCGGCGTGGTGCATGGTAGCCGCAAGGTCCCACGAGTCTTCATCGCCGCTCTGTCGGTGGCGGCCGGGCAGAGTGCGCCGGGCCCGGCGTGCGAGTACCGACGATAGGCTCGGGGACCGTGCAGATCAGGCTCGACACGACGCGGTGCACCGGTCATGGCCGCTGCTACTCGCTGGCGCCGGAACTATTTGACAGCGACGACTACGGGCACAGCATCCTGCGCACCCCCGATGTCCCGATCGGCCTCGAGAGCCGGGCACAGCTGGCCGTCGAAAACTGCCCGGAGTCATGCCTGAGCCTCGAGTGAGGGCAGTGGTGCCTCGGGGGCCCCAGGACTGACCGCGGTGATGGGACGGGATCAGGACCTGCGGTTCCATCGGCCCGTGGCCTCGGATCAGGTTTGCTTGTCGGGCGTGAAAAGCGGGACAAACACCTCGCCGTGCGGTTCGAAGACGACGTGAACCGCCATCCCAACACGGACATCCTCGGGCGGACAGTCCACGACATTGGTGACGAAGCGCAATCCGTCTTGATCGTCCAGCTCAACGACCGAAATGTTGTAGGGCAGCGGCACCGCCGGATTGTAGGGATACGCGTTCGTGGTGTGGGTGAACACCGTCCCCCGACCGCTGGCCGTCTGATACTCGGTCGAGCCTCCACACTCGGGACAGTCGTCCGATAGCGGGAAGACCCATCGGTTGCACGCCGAGCATCGTGTCAAGCGGAGCTCACCGGATTTACCTCCGGTCCAGAATTCTCGGTTGAGGTCATCGAGTGCTGGCGTCATGCGAGGAACGGCGTCCATAGGGGGCCTACACTAAAATCTCTTTCTGTGAACGGCATCATCGAACGGGGCGCAATCATCTCGGGGATCGGGATCTCGCGCATCAGTCGCAAGAGTGGGATCGGCGGTATCGATCTCACGGCCGAGTCCTCGGCTCTAGCCATCCAGGATGCCGGGCTCACCCCCGGTGATATCGATGGCATCGCCACCATGGGCGAAACCCCGATCCCGGAAGCCGCCGCCCGCCTGGGTGTCGACCCCACGTGGACCGGTGGGGCCATGGGGAGGTGGGGCCTTCTCAGTCCGGTGGTAAGCGCCTTTCACGCCGTGTCCAGCGGCCAAGCGCGGCACATTCTCGTCTACCGGACGGTGAACATGGTGGGCGGATCGGTGTTCCCGTCCGCGCCAGAAGGAGGTACGCCGGACCGGACGGTGGCCGCGGCTCGGCAAGAGTCGGACAACCCCATGGGCGGCATACCGCGGCTTCTCGCAGCCCACGCGTATTCGGCCGCCAACTGGATTGCCCTGCACGCCCGTCGGCACATGGCCCTCTACGGCACTACAAAAGAACAGCTCGGATGGTTGGCCATCAACAGCCGCAAGAACGCCGGGTTGAATCCCAGAGCTGCCCTGCGCGACCCCATCACAATGGACGACTACATGTCAGCCCGCATGATCTCTGAACCGTTCGGCTTGCTCGACTGTGACGTGCCCGTTGACGGCTCCGTAGCTTGCATCGTGTCTTCGGCTGATGCCGCACAGGACTGTGACCAACCGGTTCGGGTTGAGGCCTGCGGTGGTTCGCCGGGATTGGGGGGCTGGGACCAACGGCCCGACTACCCGAAGATGGCCGCGACCGATGCCGCTGCGGAGTTGTGGAGCCGCACAAGCCTGACGTCCGGGGACGTCGACTTCGCCGAGCTCTACGACGGCTTTACGTTCCTCACCTTTGCCTGGCTGGAAGCTCTCGGTTTTTGCGGAGATGGTGAAGCGGGTCCCTTTGTCGAAGGCGCCACCCGCATCTCAAGGGACGGCCAACTACCACTCAACACCTATGGCGGGCAGCTCTCCGCGGGGCGCATGCACGGGTACTGGGTCCTTTATGAGGCGTGTCTGCAGTTACGGGGAGAGGCCGCAGAGCGTCAGATCGAAAAGCATGAGGTCGCTGTCGTCTCCAACGGCGGTGGGCCGATAGCCGGATGCATGCTGCTGACCCGATGATCGATTCGCGAGCGGACAACCGGAGCAACGCCACCAGTGGGCGCTTGGGCCTTCCTCGGGGGTACCTCGCTAAGGTGCGGACCAAAGCGACGACCGTGAGGTGCGAGAATGACGCTGGCTCTGGATGACGTCAAGGTTGTCGATGCGGATTCGCATCTGACCGAGCGGCACGACCTGTGGACCAAACGGGCACCGGCCGGGTATGAGGACCGGGTGCCCAGGGTGCAAGAGGTGGACGGTCGGCCGACTTGGGTGGTCGACGGGGCGACGCTCGGCTTCGCTGGAGGCGGCGGCGTCATCGACCGGCAAGGAAAGAAGTTCCCGTTTCAAGAGTCCATGGTCGTCTGGGGGATCGACCGCATCCACCAGGCTGCCTTCGACCCGAAGGCCCGTATCGAGGTCTTGGACGAGTCGGGTATCTGGGCCCAGGTGCTGTTCCCTAACTCGATCGGCCTCGGGGGCCAAGGCCTCTCGCAGGCCGTCAAGGATCCGGTGCTGCGCCGGCTCTGCATCGAGATCTACAACGACGCCATGGCGGAGGTGCAGGCCGAGTCCGGGAACCGCCTGCTGCCGATGCCTGTGCTTCCGGCGTGGGACGTGGGCGAGAGCGTCCGGGAAGCCGAGCGCGTCGCCGCGCTCGGTGCTCGTGGCGTCAACTTAACGTCGGACCCTCAGGACATGGGAGCGCCCGACCTGGCCAATCGGGCGTGGGACCCGCTCTGGGACGTATGCGACGACCTCAAGCTGCCGGTGCACTTCCACATCGGCGCCAGCCTCACGGCCATGAACTTCTACGGCAACTATTTCTGGCCGTCCCAGGACGAGTACATCAAGCCCGCCATCGGTGGCACGCTGCTATTCATCGGCAACGCCCGCGTCGTAGTCAACGTCATCCTCTGCGGCATGCTCGACCGGCACCCGGGCCTGAAGCTGGTCTCAGTCGAGAGCGGGATCGGTTGGGTTCCGTTCATCCTCGAGGCCATGGACTACGAGGTGTTCGAGAACGCGCCGGAGCAGGCGGCTGAACTCAGCCGGATGCCGTCGGAATACTTCAAGGACCACTGGTACGCGACGTT
>PMOQ01000011.1:55478-66144 GCA_003161255.1 Acidimicrobiaceae bacterium
CACGGTGGCCGAGAAAATGGCGACGCTGACACCGTCCGCCCGCCGCAAGATCCTCGGCGAGAATGCCGCCAAGCTCTATCGCCTGTAGTCGGGGGCCCACCGCCAGGGGCGACCCTGCGGGCGTTCGCCTAACCTTGGTTCATGGGTCCGGCCACCAGGTTTGCGGACCTAACGACCGAGGAAAAGGAAGCATTTCTATTCGAGGCGCGCGCTCGGCATTCTGACCTTGACCTGACCGGTCCGGCGTTCACGCTCCGATCGCCGCGTTGGTCGTTGGCATGGGGTTGCGGAGAATGCGGATGGGGATACCCGATAGAAGATGTGCTCGTTGCCTATGGCGAGCCACAATGCCCGCGCTGTGCCGCCTTGGGGTGGTTTCGCGTCATACCCCGCCGGTGACGGGCTGACGTAGGAGCACGGGGTAAATCGGCTCCTCGGAGCCGCGTGAGTGGGGATCGTGACGGACTCGGTTGAGCCAGGGATCGATCCTAAAGATGCTTCAGCAGGCCAGTTCTGACCCCTCGCGCCTTCCTCGACGCCGCCATGGTCGAGCCGTCCCGAAACGGGAGGGTACCGAGTATCTGCATCCGGGTAGTCAACTCCTCGACCCACATCGCCGGTGAGCTCCAGTGCACCGGCGTAGGTCAAGGGCCCTTCCTGGCACCAACCTGGTGACCATTTTCTTTGATGGTGAGTCAACCGATCCATGAGTTGTGGTGCGCCGACATCGCTGATTACCACGCGAATCGTTCCGCAACAGGATCCAAATGCTGGACCGATCCCCGTCAGTGGGGGAGGCGAACTCTAGCCTTTTGGCTATGGCTGTAGATACACGACCACCACCGTGGTGGTGGCGTGCCTCGGACGGACGGTGGTATCCACCGGAACTCCGTCCCCGCCGACATGTGCCGCCGCCGAAGTCCCGCATCGCGGCGCGTCGCCAGACGAGGTACCTTCTCGTCAGCACGGCACTCGCAACGGGCATTCTTGCGGCGGCTACCGGGCTCGGAGTGATCGCCGCTTCCTCGTCTCAGTCTTCGGAGCTCGGCGCCCGGTCGGCCGCCGCCATCGCGCCAGTCGCGCCAGTCGCTCCGGCTGCCTCATCGGCTATCTGGTTCCAGCCACAGCCGCCGGGGGTGTTCGGGCCGTTCGGCCAGGTCGCGTCGGCGGACTACCTCGCCTTATTCCAGCCCGGCGCGCCGTGGCAGCGCGTCATGGCACACACCCAGGCCGTCGGTTTCTACGCGGGCTGGCTCTACTCGGCCAGCAACCAGGTGCTGGCGCCGATCGTGAGTTTCCTCAACGCCCACGGCATCGGGATCGAGATCGAGTCACCGGCCCTGCAGGCTCTTCCCACGTGCGGCGCAGGGATCGAAGGCTACGTCCCCTACGGGCTGTCCGGGCTGGATCTTCGCAGCTTCACCCTTGCCTACCTGCAGAAGCTAAAGGCGCTCGGCGCCCATGTTTTGTTCGTGAAGGTCGACGAGCCGTACTACTTCGGTAGCGTCATCAGTGCTGCCGCACTCCAGCAGATCGCGCAGGCAGCCGGCGACAAGACCCCCTTGGTCTCCTGCAATTTCTCCGTCAACGAAGTCGCCAGAGACGTCGGCCAGTTCGCCCAGTTGGTGAAGACCGTGTACCCCGGCGCGGAGATCGGCGACGTTGAGCCGGTCGGGCCAGATACTTACCAGCCCGACGCCGTGACGGCGCTCGACGCATGGCACGACACCTACCGATTGGTCACCGGAGCGCCCTTCCCGTTCTTCTTCGCCGATGTCGACTTCAGTGATCCGGCGTGGCCTGCCCTCCTGCAGCAGCTCACGGCCGATTCGCGCCAGCGCGGCATCCGTTTCGGCATCATCTACATCGGCGACACCCAAGACAACTCAGACGCCGAGTGGACGAGCCAGGTCGTGGCCCGGTTCGAGGAGTACCAGCAGCAGGACCAAGGCAGGCCTGACTACGTGCTCTTCCAGTCCTGGCAACCCCGCCCGACGTTGTGCCTACCCGAAACTGACCCAACGACGTTCACCGGGGTAATCGACACCTACATCACCGCGATGACAGCGCACTGAGACTGAAGGCACTCGCGGGCGCAGGCGGTTCCGCCGATCCGCTGGCATGGACCGGTTCAGTTTTGGGCCGACGTCGACGCCCTCCACGGCTCTTCGGGCACCCTCGGATGAGCTCTGTCGGAAGAACACCCATATTGTCCACAAGCTTCTACACAGGTTTCGGGGCAATTTCTCACGCATTTCAACAGGTTGCGCGCCTTCTTTGTCACAAGCAAATGGCTCATCGTTCTTGTAACCGTCGAAAGCGGAAGGGTGCAACATGGCGAGCGATTACCCCTATTGCTGGGCCTGGTGTTGTCTCAGGAACGACTTCGAGATGTTTGGGCGGGCCCTGGAGGGGGACGGGGCACCGCAAGAGGCGTGCTACTTCGACGCGACCCTGGATCGTTGGGTTTTGTTTTTCGAATTGCCTGCGGAAGAGCGGGCGACAATTCTTGATCCAACGCTCTGGGACGAAATTGAAGCGCATAGATGGGCCGACGCCCCGACACGAGTTGACGTCGGGCTAGGTCCGAGGCCATTGAATCCCGCGGTACTGGCTTCCCTCGTGCACCAAGGGTTTCCGAGCGGTCACCTCCGGGGTTGGAATCGTCGGAGACTGCCGAGGGGTCTGACAACTCCTTAGGCTCCCCGCCGGGCTCCCGACCCCGGCCTTCCGTCGGTGTGTCTTCGTCATCGCCTGCAGTCGGCCGCGACGGCGGTCGGTGACTGTTTGTTTGCCGCCCCTGCACTCAACCCTTCGCGGATCCCAGGGATGAAGCTGGTTCGATCCGCTCTTCAGACCCCGTCGCAAGTGGGGTCGGGCGAGCGCTGTGAGGCACCATATGAACCATGGATGACGTGACGGTCGAGGTGCTCGACGCCTTTGACACCGGTCATGTCACCGAGGCGGCTGAACTCGTCTTCGAATACATGGCGGCTACCTGCGCCGAGGTGGGCTGGCCGGTTCCTACCGCAGCCAGCGAGCTTCCAGAACCCCTCCGCCGCGAGGTCGATGACCTGGTGGGAGCCTATGCCGCACCCGGCACCTTTCTCGTCGGCTTTCGCCAGGGGCGTCCGATCGGCGGAGTCGGCTTGAAGATGACGGGCCCGGCGACCGCCGAGGTCAAACGACTCTACGTTCGGCCAGGCGCGAGGGGCGGAGTCGGGCCGCTTCTCATGGAGGCACTCCACGCACGAGCCGCTCGCATCGGAATCCGGCATTTGGTCCTTGACGTGTTACCGACTCGGATACACGCGATCGAGCTTTATCGACAACTCGGATACGTCGAGACAGAGCCATATACCGTCGAGCCTGTGCCCATGGTCTACATGGAGTTGGTGTTGTGAGACTCTGACCACGAGGGTGCCCCCAATATCGGACTCTGGCGACACCGGGATCGACGACTCCGGGTTCGACTGATACACAGACGGCTGCACAACAGCGGTGGCTCGAACTGCTGAGAACTCCCAGGACACATACACCCGCCCCATTGCGACAGGATCACGTACGTGCAGATCGATTTGCTGTTCGACCCATTCGGCGCCACATGGACAGAGGTGCGAGAAGGAGCCATCGTGGCCGAGGGCGAGGGCTTCGACGGTGTGTGGTTGTACGACCACCTAGCGGGCTCGGTACACGGGCAGGATCGGGTTCTCGAGTGCTGGACGACACTCACAGCGATCGCTGCCATGGTGCCCCGCATCGCCGTCGGTCCGATGGTTCTCAACGTCGCCAACCGCGATCCTGGGATGCTCGCGGTGATGGCCGCCACGCTTCAAGAGGTGAGTGAAGGCCGCCTCTTGCTCGGTCTCGGTGCCGGTGGTGGACGCGAGACACCCTACGCAGCGGAGCAGCAAGCCCTGGGACGGCCGGTGCCCGACGATGCCACCAGGCGGGCCGCCGTTGAGGCGGCGGTCCTGACCTTACGATCGGTGTGGTCCGGATCCGTCGGCGGTGTCGGTGGCTTTCTGAGGCCCGATCCACCTCCGCCAATCATCATCGGAGGTTTCGGGCCGAAGATGGCGGACCTGGCCGGTCGCGTCGCCGATGGTGTCAACCTGCCGGGCGGGCCGGGCCTGGCGAGCCTCCTCGCTTCGGCCAGGACAGCGAGGGCAGCCTCGGGGGGCGATCCATCGACGTTCGTGGTCGCCGTGTCCTCTGGCCTCCATGCGGCGGCGCTCAAACGACTGGAGGAACTCGAAGTCGACCGGGTCGTTGCCTTTGTCGAAGCACCCTTTGCCGACCATGTGCATCGACTGGCTTCGGGGCGAAGCTGAGGGGACGTAAAGGCCCGGTCCGAGCCAGAAGCCTCACGCATCGCGATTGGTTCTTACACGACCGTGGCAACTCCCTTCGGGGCAAGCGGCTGTCATGTGATCAGCCCCTGTGGTGCCTGACTGTGTTCCCTGAGAACCGAGCCGCCTGCGCAGACGGGCATTTCCGGCTGGCTTCAACTGCATTCCCGGCCGGTCGTGAGGTTGCTCTTGCTTGCCCCGCAGTCGATCCGTGCTGTTGCTTCCATTAGCCGATGTTTGAAACCAACGCGGAGTTGTCAAGTTCGAGGGCATCGGGGAGGAGAAGGTAGCCGCCCAAGAGATCCTTGAACGTCACCAGATCCCACTGCAATACGAACTGGGCGTGGGTTGGGTACAGACTGGCGAGTTGGGTGGGGCTGAACGGAAGCGTGCGACCGAAGATGGCGCAGAAACCCGCGAGCCCGCCGGTGTTCCCGACACCGCTCAATGTCGCGATCGGCTCATCAACCTGGGGTGAGCGGACTCCACCAAGGACATTGCCAAAGCCATCCTTGGCGAAGACGACTGGCTCACCCGGCGTCGTTGTGACCTGCAAGAGCGGAGGGATGGGAGGCGCGGAGCCGTTGACTACCCACTGGTTGAGCCACCAGACGGCCGCGTCCAAGACCCAGTGGGTGCCACTGGTGTTGATCGGGTCGGTGCAGGTGCCCAACCCCGGGATAGTGGTCGGTGGGTTCTGCATCGCGGCCAGGTTCAAGATGGCGCCCTGTCCGTTCCCGGTGTCATTCGGTCCAACAAAAAGACCGTAGTAGTCGAAGTGCGAACCCCCGGCCACCTCCCAGAGGCGGAACTGGTTCGTGTTGGGCTGACGGTCGTACAGCGTGGTGCCTGACACATCGGTCTCGGTCTCGAATTCGAAGACCGGGGTGTTGATGTCGGTGCGAAACTGGATCGACGTCGGAACGGCGACCGCGGGCTGGGGAGATTGGGAGAGCGCCGCGGGAGTTCCAATCCGGCTGTGCACGAGGTACCCGTTGTACACGTTCACCACCGGCGCCACAGCGTCGATATAGGTGGTGAGGCGGCCCGCCGACTGCGACTCGCCCATGGCGATGACGTGCTGCGGGGTCAGCCCACCCAACAACTGCGCTGAGTTATCCCAGACTGCCTGCCCGGCCTGGGAGAAGATGTCATAGGAGTAGCTGTCACCGGGGTCCGACAATGACCCGTACCGGGCGGAATCGCTGGTTTTGAGCGCGTTCACTCCGACTGCTTGCGCCGAGACTCCGACCCACGCGAAGCCTTCTCGGATCAGCTCGTTGTGGGTGAGCACCCAATCGGGTGCGTCGTCAAGCCCACCAGTGACGTTGAGCCACTCGACCATGACCGTGCCGTTGAACTTGTACGGGTCTCTCGGACGGTACACAACCACTCGGGTCGTGTAGGGAGCCGACGAATACGGCATCACTGACAATTGCCCGTTCAAGGGCCCTGCGGTGCAGGAGGTGTCACAGCTGGCATCGCCGGTGGGCACGTAGCTGGTGGCCCTACCCGAGATGAAGTACTCCGATTGCGTGTAGCCCACCTGTGACAGGGGGAAGGTTGTCGCGAGCGTGGAGGGTTCAATGCCGTCACTGGGCAGTATCGGGCCCGTGACCGTTGGATTGGACGCCGTTCCTGGCGCCGACGCGCTCGAAACGCTCGTCGAGAGCACAACGACCAGGGTGGATAAGGTCATAATCACCGCGACTGCAACGCGAGTCGGAATAGCCAAGTTGGATGGCCTCATGGTCCCCTCCAGCCACGTGCACGTCCGGCGCACTTCTGCGATCCGACATTAGTGCGAAGAAGCTTCGCCAGCCCGACCGGGCCCGGTCCGTCGTCCGTGACTGACAATGAACAGCCGCCTGACACAGGATGACGTTGTCCGGCGTGGGCACCGTTGACGCATCCCGGAACCCGGCGTTCATCAGTCGGGGTGTTGCCTGTTACAACACCTCCTATCCGCCAGGGATGGGGAGTCCGGTTCACGTTTGACCTGGTACCCGACTCTTAGGCGATTTCCAATGGGTCCGACACACCGAGTGAGCTGGTTTGCGACGGTGCCGCTGCTGACCCCGTACCTGGGTAGCTGACAGATCATCATCCGCATGGCGTCCGGCGAGCCAAAATCCGTCGGCAAGCCATTCAATGATCCAATGGCGCCGCTTTCTCATAGACCACGACCTGGGAGGCGCTGGCAGGCCGATCCCCCAGGCTGTCGCAATCCCCGATGTCGGACACTTTCGAGACCGGCTTGTGCGGTCCACTCTCACCGCCCGGCTACATACCCTTAACCTCAGCGGACAGAATGTAGGGATGGTCTTGACAGTGCAGGTCAAGATGCGGCTGTCTGGCTAGCAGCCTGACCACTCCACTCGTGCAGAGGCAGGAATCCGGTGAGTCGACATCGCTTTCACGGTGACCCCGCTCGCTTCGATGCCGTCGCTCACTTCGTGGACGATCGCTACGGCAGTTCCGTTACCTTCATCGCCGATGTCGCCGGGGGGCAAGGCATGCTCACCAGAATCCTCCGCAAGCAGCACAACTACGACGCCGAGGTAGTTGATCCGCGCGGCTGGGCCTTGCGCGGAGTGCCAGTCCGACAGGAGGCGTTTACCTCCGAGTTGGCCACCTTCTATGACCTTGTGATCGGACTACATCCCGATGAAGCACTTCCAGCGGTTATCGAGGCCGCCTTACTTCGGCCCGCCATCATCGTTCCGTGCTGCAACTTTTTCGACCGGACGCGGCGTTTGGGTCGTGACGATCTGCTGGAGGCAATCGAGAGGCGCTTGACGAATGAGCGGGTTTGTGTGCAAAGGCAGACCCTAGATTTCTGCGGCCCGTTTAACATCGCTTTGGTTACGGACCCCGCGCAACTTGGGCGTTTTCTGCCAATCGCCGGTAGGTCCGGGTAACTTCTCTCCAAGTTGTTTCGCACCGACGTTAGCGACCGGCGATGGGGGTATTCTGACTTGGTTGCGCACCGACATTCGACTCTGACTCGGGCTCGTCCACCGGCGGGGGAGAAAGCACACATGGGACGAATCGAGTTGAAGCGAAGCTTGCTGGCGGCGATCGCTTTTGGATCGACGGTTGCGGTGGTGTCGAGCGGTCTGAGCTCCGTGGGTGCCTCCACGAAGCCGCTGGGAGTCACCTGGATGCAGGGATTCGCCGCGCCGGGCACCCCAGCCAAGTACGACAAGGTCGGTGTGATCGAAGTCGGCCCCAGTTCCGCCAAGAACGTACTGGTGCTCGAGCCCGGCACCTCCGCCGGCAGCGCCTACTTCGTGCCGCTAGCCCGCTGGATCGTGTCGAAGACCAAGGGCTGGCAGGTCTGGTCGATCGAACGCCGGGAGAACCTGCTCGAGGACCAATCGGAGCTGAACCTGTTCAAAGAGGGGAAGGCCACCGCAACCCAGCTGTATGACTACTACCTGGGCTACCTGAAGAACCCGAGCATCACCCACCACATCCAGAGCATCCCGAACTCGTCGGTCGAGTTCGCCAAGAATTGGGGACTGAACGTCGCCGTGCAGGACCTGCATCGGGTGATCACGGCCGCGAAGAAGCTCGGGGGCAAGGTCGTGCTGGGCGGGCACTCGCTCGGCGGATCGGTGGTCACCGCCTACGCAACCTGGGACTTCCACGGTCATGCCGGTGCCGATGACCTGGCCGGTCTCGTGTACATCGACGGGGGAAGCGCCCCGACGCCGATCAGCGCGCCGGACGCCACCGCGGAGCTCCAGGCACTGCTGGCGCCGAGTGCGACCCCCTGGTTGGCGTTCGGCGGGATCCCGGCCCCCTATGCCGGCATCTTCAACGCCACCGGATCGGCGGCCGCCCTCCTCGACCCCAACGGGCCGTCGCTCGGGCAATCCTCGGGGCTGCTCCCGGCCGACATCGTCCCGTCCGTTCCGGTCACCAACGTCGGTCAGTACGGGTACGCGCTCAACGCTGCGACCTCGCCGCCCAGCCTGTTAGCGGCGCAGGCCCACCTCGGCACCGGCCTCTCGGCGTCCGGGGGCTGGAACGGCGCGGGCGCGCTCACCCCGATCAAACGCTTCGCCACGATGTTCTCGGGCTATCCCATGAAGAACGTCGACGGCACCGAGTGGTATTTCCCGCAGCGCCTGACCGACGACACCGGCGCCGTTGACAACGGGAACGCCAACCCGGCCCAGAGCGTGCTCGATGTCGACGCGACCATGGGTCACAACCTCCCTAGGGACTTGCAGATCTACGTGTTCGGGGCGCGCCTCGGCGGGACGGGCGTGCTCGAGGACGCACAGATCCTGGCCGGCCAGTCGCATATACCCGTGAAGAACTTGACGCTCGTCAACCGCCAGAGCACGTACTCCCACAACGACCCCGCCGGTGCCTACCCCGACAACGTCTTCTTCGACCACCTGGTGCCGTTCCTGAAGAAGATCAGCTCGAACGGTTAGGTTTCCCGCTTGGCTGATGACGGCTCGGTGCCAGTGACCGAGGCGAGCAGCCGGACCATCTCGGCTGGGCCGGTCGCCAGTCGCTGCACCTCCTCGACACTGCGGGCCCGGGTCAAGATGTCGGCCGCCTGCTGAGCTGGGCCGAGCACGATCGGGCCGAGGGTCCAGTCTTCGGCTGGGCTCTCGGGGATCCCGGGCTCCAGGCGAGCGACCGCCGCCGCGACCTCGACGCCCGGCACGAGGAATCGGCGATCGGCCAGTGACCGCTGTCCGACGGCCCGCCGAATCTGGGAGTGGTGGATCCAGCGCTCCATGTACTCGCGGGCGATCGCCTGCCAGCAGGGCGAGCTTGTGCCGTGCAGGGCACCGAAGATCCCGACCGACTCGCCGGGGGCCTCGGGGTCGAGTCCCGCGTAGTACGCGGCCGTCCACTCGCCGCTCAGTTGGAGGAGCTCCAACAACAGGCGGGTGCTGAAGAACTTGGCAGTGGCCACCCAGCGGTCGTTGAAGGTGTCGAGCAACGTGCGAAAGTCAGCGTTTGGCAGCTCGGCGCTCAGTTGAGACAACCCGTTCTCGGCGTCGTCGCGCTGGCGGCTGAGGAGCGACAGGTCATCTCCGAGCACGTGGGCCGCCACCCCCTTGACGCTGTAGGCGGGGCACTCTGTCGGGCGGTCCCAATCCTGGGTGTCCAGTCCGCCGAGCAGCTCGAGGAGGGCCGCTCGCTCGGGCCGGTACACGTCGAGGACGAGCGGGATTGAAGCAGCATCGAGCATCGTGTCTCCTTAGCCCCCACCGCAGCTTGGCGGAAGGGCACCATTCACTCTGGTTCGTTCGGCGGCTGTTCGTGTAACAACCCCCGCTCTCGGGAGACTCCGCGGACGAAGCCCTCTCCTGTCAATGGGGAGGAGTGATCCGTCTCACGGGGTCGCCGCGCTTGATGGCACCGGGCCTAACCACCTTGGCGTTGCGTCCCCGGAGGTTGAGCACAAGTCCCTCGCCGGTGTTGACGAAGCGCAGGGCCTCGTTACCGAAACGGGCCGCGAACTTGGCGCACCCTCGATGGAGCTTGGCCGTGATCTCAATGACCGCCTCTCCGATCTGCAGACGGGAACCGGCTGGGAGGTGCCTGACGCTCAGGTCGAAGTCGAAGTAGAGCTGGTCGCCGGCGAGACCACCGTGATCTGGTGTACCGGCAACCAACGCGGCCACGCGCGAGTTCATCACTGTGAGCTGCGCTTCAGGGTCGGCCGACCTATCCGGCCTCGATGTATTCCCCCTTGTGCGCCAGGTATCGCCAAGCAGTCCGTCAACGAGGTCGAGCCATGCCTCGCCGAGCACCTCGCGCTCGTCCACCGCTGGGCGGGCCACGATCATGTTGAGCGTCCCATTGTCGAGAGGGGATCGCTTGATATGTCCCAAGCCGGCCTCAAGCTCCTGACCGTTCCGATGTATGAATGAGAATGGTTCCATTAGGACAGCCCGGCAGCCGTTTCGCGGGGCTGCGAATAGCGGCCGTCGAGTCTCAACGCTGGGTGCGCCATGGCGGCACACGTCGGGCTCGTATCACACTTCGCGATGAAGTGGGAGCGTGAGACAGCAGGGCATGCGCGGACCAAGGCGTTCAGCACGGGCACCGGTGGCTGGACCAACTTCACTGATCGGGTAGTGATACCCACGGGATGAGCTACCCCGAGTAGTAGCCCTCCACGTCGACGATCACATCGGTCGATCCGGCGTAGTTGTAAACGTCCACGGCACCGTCTGATCCGAGCTCGACGACCACCAGGTTGGGGACGGTCTCCCCGGCCACCCAGTTGAGGTCCGAGGCGTTGGGCTGGGTGGTGGGGTCGGGCCAGACGGTGA
>PMOQ01000017.1 GCA_003161255.1 Acidimicrobiaceae bacterium
AGGTTGGCGCCGTCGTAGTACATGAGGCCGCCGACCCCGTGCACGGCCGCCGCGATCTCGACGATGTCCTCCTCGAAGAGCCCGAGCGTGTTGGGGTTGGTCAGCATCATCCCGGCGACGTCGTCGTCGAGCGCGTCGCGCAGCGAATCCATGTCGACGCAGCCCCGCCCGTCGCTCTTGACGGTCGTGACCTCGTAGCCGCCCAGGGTGACCGACGCCGGGTTGGTGCCGTGGGCGGAGTCCGGGATGATGACACGGCGCCGCTGTTCGCCCCGCGCCGCGTCGAACGCCCGCATCAGCAGCAGGCCGGTCAGCTCGCCGGCGGCGCCGGCGGCGGGCTGGAGCGTGGCCGCGGCCATGCCGCTCACCTCGCACAGCGCCTCTTCGAGCTCGACCAGCGTGGCCAGCCAGCCCTGGGTCAGCGCGGCCGGCGCACCCGGGTGCACCGAGTCCAGCCCGGGCAGGGCGGCCACGGCGTCGCAGACCTTGGGGTTGTACTTCATGGTGCACGAGCCGAGCGGGTAGGCGCCGAGGTCGACCGAGTACTGGCGGTGGCTCAACCGGGTGAAGTGCCCGACCAGGTCGCGCTCGGACACCTCGGCCACGTCCACCGCCGCGTCCCGGCGGTGATTGTCCGGCACCAGATCCTCGAGCGGGGTGTCGGGGATCCCGGTCGTCGGGAGCTGCCAGCTGGCCCGGCCCCGACGGGACAGCTCGAAGATGGTCGGCTCGCTGTCGCGCCCGACGAGCGGCGCGCTGGCGGCGCGGCCCCCGGGGGCCGATCGGTCGGTCACCGGACCGCCTTGTCCAACGCAGCCACGAACAGGTCGATCTCTGTCGCGGTGCGGCGCTCGGTGACCGCCACCAGCAGCCCGCGCCGGGCCGCCTCGGCGTCGGCGGACCCGTCGCCGCCCTCCCCCACCAGCTGGTCGAGGGCGATGCCGGCCAGGAACCCGTCCTCGGCCAGCCGTTCGACGGCGGTGCTCGCCGGGACCGGGAGCCGGAGCGCGAACTCGCGGAAGGTGGCCGTGGTCCCTGTGAGCGGGCCGACGCCGGGGAGGCCGGTCAACGCCTCTCGGCAGTAGCGGGTCGCCCGGGCGCACCGGGTGGCCACCTCGGCCAGGCCCGACGTGCCGAGCCAGCCCAGCTGCACCGCTGCGGTCACCGCCATCAGGGTCTGGTTGGTGCAGACGTTGGAGGTCGCCTTCTCCCGGCGGATGTCCTGCTCGCGGGCCCGCAGCGTGGTCACATACGCGAGCCGTCCGTCCGCGTCGAGGGTCTCGCCGACCAGGCGCCCGGGCAGGCGGCGGACGTGGGCCTGGCTGCACGCGAACAGGCCGAGGTAGGGGCCGCCGAAGGAGAGCGCGGTGCCGAAGGCCTGGCCCTCGCCGACCGCCACGTCGGCGCCCCAGTCCCCCGGGCTGCGCAGCACGGCCGCGGCCACCGGGTCGGCCACCACCGCCATGAGGGCCTCGCGACCGTCGCAGAGGGATCGGACCGCGGCCAGGTCCTCCAGGCAGCCGAGGTAGTTCGGGTAGCCGACCACGACCGCGCCGATGTCGGCCTCGTCGGCCACCGAGTCCCAGCGGGTTTGGCCGTCCTCGAGCGGCACCTCGACCAGGCGGTGCCCGGTGCCGGCGGCGAACGTCGCCAGCACGGCCCGCCAGTGCGGGTGGACCCCCGCCGACACCAGCACCCCGCTCCGCCCGGTCGCCCCGACCCCGAGGTTCACCGCCTCGACCACCGCGCTGGCCCCGTCGTACAGGGAGGCGTTGGCGATGGGCAGGCCGAACAGGCGGCTCACCATGGTCTGGAACTCGAAGACCGCCTGGAGCCCGCCCTGGGCCACCTCGGGCTGGTACGGCGTGTACGCGGTGACGAACTCGGATCGCCCCGCGAGGGCCTGCACCACCGGGGGGACCTCGTGGTCGTAGGCGCCCGCGCCGGCGAAGCACACCAGGCGGTCGGCCCGGGCCCCGTTGCGCTCCGCCCGCGACCGGGCTCGGGCCAGCACGTCGGGCTCGGGGATGCCGGTGCCAAGACCCAGCCCCCCGGCGATCCGGAGCGCGGCGGGGACGACGTCGAAGAGCTCGTCGAGCGAGGCCAGGCCGAGGAACGCCAGCATCTCGTCGATGTCCTCTTCGGTGTGGGGGAGGTAGTCGGGCACCTCAGGGCTTCTCGGTCTTCCAGAAGGGCAACGGGTGCAGTCGGGCCGGCAGCTCGCGGCCCCGCTCCTCGATCGTGACCCGCTCGCCCATCTTGACGCCGGCGCCGACGTCCACGAAAGCCAGCGCGATCCCGACCCCGAGCATCGGAGAGAAATTGCCGCTCGTCACCTCGCCGAGCCGACGGCCCGCGCCGAGCACCGCCGAGCCGCTCCGGGGCGGCTGGCGACCGTCGGTCGCGAGGCCGCGGAGCCGACGCCGCACCCCGCGGGCCCGCTCGGCCACCAGCGCGTCCCGGCCGATGAAGGCCTCCTTTTCCCAGCCGACTACCCACGACAGCCCGGCCTGCGGCGGCGTGATGCCGGGTCCGAGCTCGTGGCCGTGCAACGGCAGCCCGGCCTCGAGGCGCAACGTGTCGCGCGCACCGAGCCCGGCCGGAGTGGCACCGGCGTCGAGCAGGGCCCGCCACAACTCGGGTGCCGCCTCGACCGGCACCGCGCACTCGACGCCGTCCTCGCCGGTGTACCCGGTCCCCGCGACGACGAGGCCGTGGCCGCGCCAGGCCACCTTGGACACGGCGAAGCGGGCCACGTCGGCCGCCTCCGGGGACACCGCGCCGATGACGGTGCGGGCCGTCGGGCCCTGCACCGCGATCACGGCGCGGGTCTCGGTGACGTCGACGCCCGGCAGGACCCCGCGCACCGGCGCGGTGTTGGACGCGTTGGGCATCACGTCGAAACGCTCCGGGGCGAGCCACCAGACGATCATGTCATCGAGGACCGATCCGTCCTCCTCCAAGAGGTGCGTGTACTGGGCGCGGCCGGGCGCGATCGCGGCGAGGTCGTTGGTCAGCGTGCGCTGGAGCGCGCCGAACGCGTCGGGGCCCTCCACCCGGACCGTGCCGAGATGGCTGACGTCGAACATCGCGCTGGCGGTGCGGCAGGCCCGGTGCTCGGCGATGGTGCCCGACGGGTACGAGAGCGGCATCTCCCAACCGCCGAAGGGGACCAGCTTCGCCCCGAGATCCACGTGGAGGTCGAAGAGTGCCGAGCGCTTCGGTGCCGATGACCCGGGCTCACTCACCGAGGGCAGCCTACGGGTGGGCGGCGGGGCGATCCGCAGCGGGGGCACGCCGAAGCGGGCGGGGCGGGCGGGTGCTCAGGCGGCCCGCAGGTGCGGGTCCAGCCCGTTGCGGGCGAGGAGGGCTAGGAAGTCCCGTTGGTACACGACGACCAGGGAGATCTCCGGGTAGAGCTGGTGCAGCCGGCGGATCTTGGCGTTCTTGCGGGTGACCAGGCGCTGGTCGGCCGTGGTCAGCTCGACGAAGCACTCCTGGGCGGGCAGCCAGAAGTCGGGTCGGAAGCCCGCCGTCGGCACGCCTTCGTCGGTCCAGCCGATCGTGAACTCGACCGGCTCGTACTGCCACTCGATGTCATGGACGTCGAGGAGCGCCGCGAACAGCCGCTCGGATGGGTGGGCGAAGCGGATCGACGCCGCGCGCGAGGTACAGGGATGATGGGCGGTACGGCGGTGAGCCGCTCCGTTCACTCCCCGGCCGCTCGCGCCGGACGGGCCCCGTCGACCCCCTGCCCCGGGGTCGGACGCTCGATTCGCACAATGTCGGCTGCCAGCTCTTTCACCACCCCTGATAGCGGTACGACGTTGAACACTCCTTGCCCACCGGCGAGCAGGTCCACCAGCTCGCCGTCGGAATGGGCGAGCACGGTCGTCGTGTCGCTCAACACGAGGTTGGAGGCCGCCAGGTCCGCACCCAGGTCCTCACGGAGGCAACCGACGGCGCGGCGAGCCGACTGCAGCGAGACGCCGGCGTCCAGCAGCCGCTTGATGACCTTCAGCTCGAGCAGGTCCCGGTACGAGTAGCTGCGCTTGGTGCCGCTGCCCCTGGCCTCGGCCAACGAGGGCCGCAGGAGCCCCGTCCGGGCCCAGTAGTCGAGCTGCCGGTAGGAGATCCCCACCAGCTGACAGACCTGCGGCCCCCGGAAGCCGTCGTCCAGCGAGCTGGACAACCCCGAGGGGTCACTGCCGACACGGATGCCCCGCCCGTGACGGTCCGCCTTTGGCGTGACCGCGGCGCGCGGCACTGCTCTGTCCTCCGCCACTATCTCCTCCTCCGCCGTACTTCCTCCGGAAGCAGATTAGCCCAGCAGCACCACATGGTGGTAATTACATCGAAGTATTTTTCCAGGCTGTGGCTAGATTTCGCGATCCCGGGGCCAGGCGACGACCGGCCCCTCGGCCCGCACGCCGACCCGTGTCCCGACGGCCAGCAACCGGTTGCCGGCCACCCGGGCGACGAGCGGCGGTGCCGACGGATCCCCCTCCGCGCGCACCCGCACCACCACGTCGTGGCCGAGGAACTCGGCGGCCACCACCTCGCCGTGCCGGGGTGCCGACGCCGGGTCGTCGCTGACCTCGAGCTGCTCGGGCCGGACCAGGACCACCGCCGGGCCGGTGGCGGGTGGTGCCGTCCCCTGGCCCCGCTCGACGTCGAGGACCCCGAGGTCGGTTCGGACGCGTCCGGCTTCGAAGGTCCCCGCGACGAGGTTCATGGCGCCGAGGAAGCGCGCGACCTCAGGAGAGGTCGGCCGCGCGTAGAGCTCCCGGGGCGCCGCCGCCTGCGCGATCCGTCCGCCGACGAGCACCGCCACCTGGTCGGCCGACGACAGCGCCTCGTCCTGGTCGTGGGTGACGAACAGCGTCGTCGCACCGGCCCGTCGGAGCACGTCGAGGACGTCGGAGCGGACCGCGGCCCGCATCTCCGCGTCGAGCGACGCGAAGGGCTCGTCCAAGAGGATCACCCCCGGCGACACCGCGAGGGCGCGGGCGAGCGCCACCCGCTGTTGCTGGCCGCCCGAGAGCTGGTGCGGATAGCGCGGACCGAGGCCGGCCAGGCCGACCATCTCCAGCAACTCGCCGACCCGGGCCTTCCCCCGGGCCCGGTCGCGGCGGCCCCCGAGACCGAACCCGACGTTCTTCTCGACGCTCATGTGCGGGAACAGCGCGCCCTCCTGGGGGACGTACCCGATCCGGCGCCGCTCCGGTGCGAGCACCCGTTGGCCGTCGTCGACGACCGTGCCCTCGACGGTCACGGTCCCCCGGTCGGCCCGGTCGAACCCGGCCAGGATCCGCAGCACCGTCGTCTTGCCGCTCCCCGACGGGCCGAGCAGCGCGGTGAACGAACCGACCGGCACCGCGAGGTCGATGCCGCGCAGCACCTCCAGCGCGTCGAAGCGCTTCTCGAGTCCGGCGACCTCGAGCGCGTTCACGTCGTCGACCCGACGCTCGGCAACCGGTCGAACCACCGGCCGAGCGCGTAGCCCGGGATCACCGCCAGCCCGATGATCACCGCCGCGTACAGCGCCGCCTGGCCGTAGTAGCCGTTGGTCTGGAACGCCCAGAACTGTGTCGACAGGGTCTCGGTGGACGGCGGGATGAGCACCAGGGTCGCGGTCAACTCGGTCAGGGCCTCCAAGAAGACGAGGCAGAACCCGACGGCGAGACCCGGGGCTATGAGCGGCAGGGTGACCCACCACAGCACCTCGATGCGGCGCCGGCCGAGCGAGCGCGCGACCTCTTCCAGGCGCACCGGGGACTGGGCGAACGAGGCCCGCACCGCGACCAGCGCCAGCGGGAAGAACATCATGGAGTAGGCGACGACCAAGAGCACCGCGCTCTGGTAGAGGCTCCCGGCCAGATAGCGCTCCGAGAAGAAGACCAGCGCGAGCGCGATGACGATGCCCGGGAGCCCGAGGACGAGGTACGAGCCCTTCTCGAACAACCGGGACAGCCGGCTCGGGTGGCGCAGCGACAGGACGGCCACCGGGATCGCGGCGAGGGTCGCGATGACGCCGGCCGGCGCGCTGTAGAGCACGGTGTGCCAGACGGCGGAGCCGAGCGACGCCGCGCCGGGCAGGCTCGAGCGTCCGGCCCGGGCGAGCAGCGAGACGATCTCACCGAAGGGCACCCCGAGGGCCAGCGCGACGACGACGGCGCAGCCGGCCAAGGCCACCGGCCTCCCGCGCCCGAGCTGGTGCCGGACCGGCGGTCGGGCCGCCATGGGGGCGGTGCGGGCGACACGCCCGCCGCCGCGCGACGCGCCCTCGGCCACCAGGACGGCCAGGCTGAGCATGACCAGCACCAGCGAGAGGGTGCCGGCGGTCGACGGGCCGAAGTTGAGGTACTCGGTGTAGATCTCGGTGGTGAAGGTCCGGTAGCGCAGGATCTCGAAGGCCCCGTACTCGGCCAGGAGCACCAGGGCCACGATGAGGCTCCCGCCGAGGATGGCCAGCCGGACCTGGCCGACCGTCACCCGCCAGAACGTGGCGATCGGGCCGAGCCCGAGACTCCGCGCCACCTCCTCCTCGGCCGGGTCGGCCCGGCGGAGGCTCGCCGCGACCGGGAGATACACGAACGGGTACACCGCGAACGTCATGACCAGCACGGCGCCGGGGAACCCCGACAGCCCGGGGGCGAGCTGCACCCATCCGAAGCTGACCACGAAGTCGGGCACCGCGATCGGCAGCACCAGGAGCACCGCCCACAGCCGTCGGCCCGGGAGGTCGGTCCGCTCGACCAACCACGCGGCCAGCGTGCCGATGACGGCGCACAGGGCGGTCACGACCACGGTCAGGCGGACCGTGTTCCACAACAAGGAGACGGTGAACTGGCGGAACAGCACCGGGCGGAGTTGCGACCATCCGGTCTGGACCGCCTGGAGGATAAGGAAGACCAGCGGCAGGGTGAGCAGTGCGACCACGGCGGCGGTCGTGGCGGTCAGACCGAAGGGCAGCCGCGGGCGTTGGGCCAGCGCCGCCGGGCCGATCCGCTCCACCCGGACCTCGGTCGTCGTCACGTCCCCCGGCCGCCCGCGGCGCAGGCCACCGTCCCCGACGCCACACCGCTCACCGTGTCACCCGTCGCCGACCCCTTGCCCGAGATTCCCGTCCGAGATGTGGCACACACCGCCTGGAACAGGGATGATCCGCCAAATATTAGGGCAGCCTAACGTCGGACGTCCGAGGGCCGAGATCGACACCACGCCGGGACCCTCGGCCGGGGGACCTACTCCCCGTCGTCGCTTACGGCCAGGTCCGGACGGCCCGCGACCTGCGAGGACGGCTGGGCGTAGTAGCGGGGGGTGATGCGGCCGGCCAGGCGGGCCGCCCGACCGGCCTGGACGCCGAGCCGAATGGCGGTGGCCATGAGCACCGGGTCCTGGGCCCGGTTGACCCCGGTGGCGGCGAGCACGGCGTCACAGCCGAGCTCCATGGCCAGGGAGGCGTCCGACGCGGTGCCGACACCCGCGTCGAGCACCACCGGGACGGTGACCAGTTCGCGGAGCAGGCTCAGGTTGTGGGGGTTGCGCAGGCCGAGCCCGCTGCCGATCGGGGATCCGAGGGGCATCACGGCGGCACAGCCGACCTGCTCGAGGCGCCGGGCCAGCACCGGGTCGTCGGAGGTGTACGGCAACACGACGAAGCCCTCGTCGACCAGCTGCTCGGCCGCGGCCAGCAGTTCGACCGCGTCGGGCAGCAGGGTACGGTCGTCGCCGATGATCTCGAGCTTCACCCAGTCGGTCTCGAACGCCTCCCGGGCCAGCTTGGCCGTCATGACCGCCTCGGACGCGGTGAAGCACCCGGCGGTGTTGGGCAGGATCGACACCCCGCGGGCGCGCAGCATGTCGAGCAGGGAGCCGCGGGCGTTGGCGTCGACCCGCCGCACCGCGACGGTGGTCAGCTCGGTGCCCGACGCCTCGATGGCCGCGTCGAGCGCGTGGAGGCTCGACATCCCGCCGGTCCCGAGCCACAGGCGGCTGGTGAAGGTGCGTCCGGCGACGACGAACGGGTCGGCAGGTCGTTGGCCCGGCGTGCTCGCCATGGGGTTCCACCCTACCGGCGGTTCCCCACGCTCCTCCCTGCGCCCCTCCCCGAGCGGCGGTGCGGACCGATGACCCCGACGGTCGCGCTCACCATCGCCGGATCCGACTCGGGCGGCGGGGCCGGCGTCCAGGCCGACCTCAAGACCTTCGCCGCTCACGGGGTGTTCGGCACCTCCGCGCTCACCGCGGTGACGGCCCAGAACACACGGGCGGTCATCGCCGTGGTGGCCATGGACCCGGCGTTCGTCGTGGCCCAGGTCGAGGCGGTGCTGGCCGACCTGCGGCCGGCGGCGGTCAAGACCGGGATGCTGGCCGTCGGGGCCACGGTCGCGGCGGTCGCGGAGCTGGCCGGCCGGGGCGCGCTCGCGAACCTGGTCGTCGACCCGGTGCTGGTGTCGTCGACCGGCCACCGGCTCATGGAGGACGCCGGCCTCGAGGCTTACCGGACCCTGCTGCTGCCCCGGGCCGCCGTGGCCACCCCCAACCTCCGGGAGGCGGCCGTGCTGACCGGGCGCCCGCTTGCGGACCTGGGCTCGGTCGACGCGATGGTGGCGGCGGCCGAGGAGCTGCGGGCGCTCGGCACCGAGACGGTCGTCGTGAAGGGCGGGCACCTGGCCCAGGCGCTCGGCGCCGACCCTGGCGATGCCTCGACGCCCTCCCCCGACGTCGTGGTCGGGCCGGGCGGGGTGGTCGTGCTCGAGGGCGCCCGCGTGGTGACCGGCAACGACCACGGGACCGGGTGCTCCCTCTCGGCCGCCATCGCGGCCAACCTGGCCCTCGGCATGGTGACCCTCGAGGCGGTGCGGGCGGCCAAGGAGTACGTGCACCGGGCCTTGGTCGGCGGGGCCGGTTGGCGGCTCGGCGAGGGGCACGGGCCGATCGACCACTTCGGCTGGTCCTCGCCCCGGGACGGCGCGACCTAGCCCGTAGGCTGGCCCGGCCATGCAGAGGACCGGGGACGTCGCCCCGCCGGACACGGCGAACGAGAGCCCACCAGAGCCGCCACCACGGCCCAACTTCTCGATGAAGCCGGCCCTCATCGTCGCGGCGCTGGCCGTGGTCATCCTGGTCCTGTTCTCGGTCGGGGCGTCGCTCACCCACACCCCGACCACGCCGGCCAAGGCCCCCAGGGGCACCAGCGCGGTGAAGGGGTCCTCGCTGCGGGCCGTCAGCGCGCAGCGGGGCCTGTCGGTGATCGAGCAGGACGGCCAGCCGCCGGCCAACGTGCTCGCCGCGATCACACTCCCGACCGGGGCCG
Organism: Acidimicrobiaceae bacterium; assembly: GCA_003161255.1. Taxonomy (GTDB): domain Bacteria; phylum Actinomycetota; class Acidimicrobiia; order Acidimicrobiales; family RAAP-2; genus Palsa-461. The sequence continues at coordinate 9,323 of PMOQ01000017.1, forward strand.
TGCGCGAGTCGTCGTCCAACCCCGGCGACGGCAGCACCTACGACCAACAGGGCGAGTTCTCGGTCGATGCGTCCCAGCAGGCCGTGCTCGGGTTCTACAAGATCGAGCTGCACGACTTCGGGTGGCGGACGGTGACGAGCGGCGCCGCGACCCACCAGGCCGGCCAGCAGATCGTCGGTCAACTGGCCGGCGACGACGGCTTCTACTGGCAGCTGGGCGTCATCGTGTCGCCGACCACGTTCGGCGCCACCGGCACCACGGACGTGACCCGGTTCGAGCTGCGAGTGATCCAGGTCGGCGACGAGGGCAGCTGACCCTCACGCGAGCGCGACCTCGAGCGTCCGGGCCTGGTCCTCGGCCCGGAACATGGCCGCCCACACGAAGAAGTTGATCGGGTAGACGAGATAGCCGATCCGGGTGGCCGGCGCGATCAGGATCGCGATGAGCATCACCCAGGCGCCCAGCGACGTGGCCTGCGCGACCGATGCCGGCGGGTGCCGGATCAGGTGTCGCGCCAGCACGGCCCCGCCCAACGCGCCCGCCGCGATCAGCAACACGTGGCGCAGGGCCGGGAACGCGGTCACGAGCAGATGCCCGAGCAGCGGGCTGGCCGCCGGCGAGGCCACCCCCGAGAGCCCGAGCGGGAACAGGATCACGTTGACGATGAACACGTGCGGGTTGTGGATGAGGAACGGCGCCACGACCGGACCGGACACCACCAACATCCCGAGGGCCATGCGTCCAGGTGTCCGGCGGCCCGAGGCGTTGCGCGCCGCGAACAACGCCAACGCGGCGAGGGGCCACGCGGTGAACTTCATCGCCGAGACGATGCCGAGCACGATGCCCGACCACCCGGGTCTGCGCCGTTGGGCCAGCACCATCGCCAGCAACAAGAACGCCACCACCGGCATGTCGTCGCCGCCCGTGGCCAGCAAGAGCGCCGCGGTTGGCAACACGGTCAGCACCTGCAGCGTGCGGATCTTGTGCTCGCTCGGGGCGCGGGCCAGCGCGAGCGCGCCCAACACCACCAGCAGCGTCACGCCGCTGAAGGCGATGCGGGCGTCGGTCAGCCGGATCGGCGCGTGGAGGCTGCTCGGCAGGCCGAAGACGGTCATGAGGGGCAGGTACGGGTAGAAGGCCTCGTAGGCGGGCTCGCCCGGCACCAACGACACCGGCTTCCCGTCCTTCACCGACGCGTGGTACGGGTCGAGCCCGTGGGCGGCCCGGCGGCCGGCCTGCTCGACCACCGAGACCTCGGGCTGGACGTGGGCGGACCCGTTGCCCTCGGAGCGCCACGCCACCTCGAGCGACAACGGGATCAGGGTGGCGCCGAAGAGCACCAGCAAGAACAGCGCGATGCGCGGGTTCGACCACCGCCGGACCGGACGGGCCCGGCGCTCGTCATGCTCGGGGGGCTCGGGGGGCTCGAGGTGGCGCCGGCGGTGGCCGAACAGCGCCGATACCGCCGCGGCGGCGACATACGGGCCGACGGCGAGCATGGCCCACTGCCGGTACAGGACCAGGCCCGACAACGCGATCGTGAGCACCGCGAACAGTGCCGAGGCGCCATAGAGGGCCGCGTCGCCCTCCTCGGGCGTCCAGGCCTTGACGGCGGTGCCCGCCTTGAGGGTGAGTTCCTTGACCACCTGTCTCCCGGTGGCGCGGGGCGCTGCCGCTCTCCTCACCAGATGCCCAGGTTACCCCCGCCCTTGTGGCGCCAGGCGGGGCATCGTCCCGCTCAGGCGCCCTCTGGAGCGCCGAGGAGGACGTCTGCGTAGAAGGCCAGCTCGGCTTCGAAGCAGGCGATCAGCGTGTCGGCACGCCTGAACCCGTGGGACTCGCCCTCGAAGTATCGGGCCTCGCAACGGATGCCGCGGGCCGTCAGCGCCTCGGCCATCCGCCGGGTCTGGTCGGCCGGCACGACCGGGTCGTCCTCGCCCTGCAACAGCAGCACCGCGCCGGTGATCTCGCCGACCCGGTTGAGCGGCGAGCGCTCCTCGTAGACCGACGCCGTCTCGGGCAGCGGGCCGATCAGCCGGTCCGTGTAGCGGGACTCGAAGTCGTGCGTCGTCGCGGCCAGGGAGATGAGGTCGGTGACCCCGTACCAGGACACCGCGGCGGCGAAAACGTCCGAGCGCACCAGCGCGCCGAGCGCGGTGAGGCCGCCCGCGCTCCCGCCGCGGATGGCCATCCTGCCGCGGTCGACGCGGCCCGAGTCGGCGAGCCATCGGGCCACGGCCACGCAGTCGTCGATGTCGGCCACGCCCCACTGGCCGTCGAGGGACCGGCGGTACGCTCGGCCGTACCCGGTGCTGCCGGCGAAGTTGACGGTGGCCACGGCGTAGCCCCGGGTGGTGAACATCTGCACCATCGGGTCGAACCCGGCGTCCGAGCTGGCCGTCGGGCCGCCGTGGCAGTGCACGACGAGCGGCGGCGCGGCCGCCTCGGGCCCCTGCCAGCCCGAGAGGCGGGGCGGGTAGAGGTGACCGTGGATGGCCCGGCCGCCGGGCGACGACACCGAGATCGGCTCGGCGACCGACACGTCGGTGACTCGGAGCGGCGCCGACGCCCCGCTCACCTGTATCCACGAGGCGTCGCCACCACCGGTCGGTTCGACCTCGCTCCACCACACCCCGCCGGGCGTCGCCGGTGTCTGGCCGAGCCAGGCCACTCCCCCGACGTGCGCGCAGAGCGCCGACGCGGTGACGCAGGGCTGGGAGAGCTCGGCCAGCGCCCCGTCGGTGCGCAGCGTGCCGACGTGGTCGGTGCCTCCGCTCCGCCACACACAGCCGAGCAGGTCGGGCCCGAGCGCGACGATCGTGTGCTGACCGAGGCCCCACGCCGGGCCTTGGAACTCCGCGTCGAGGTCACAGATGCGTTCGGGTGCCCCTCCCGAGCGCCATCGCCAGGGCTGCCACCACCCGCCGGCGTCGGCAACGAGGGCGAGCGTGTCGGCGTCCAGCCACACCGGCTGGTCGACGGAGGAACCCTCGAGCAGGTCGGCCCCCACCCGGACCGCGCTCTCGAGGGCCGGATCGTCGGAGGCGGCCAGCCCTCCCACCCACAACTCGGTGGCGTCCCACGGCATGTTCGGATGGTCCCAGGCCACCCAGGCCAGCCGGGTCCCGTCCGGCGACGGGCTGAGGCTCCCGAAGAACCCCCGGCCGGCCCGAAGCGTCGCCTCGGATCCGGCCGCGCCCGGGTGGAGCCGGATCACCGACCGCTCGACGCCGGTGTCGATGTGGCGCTCGCGGATCGCGAGGACGTGCCCCGAGGGATCGGCGGCGAGGCCGCCGTGGTGCCATCGCTCGCCGGGTGGGGGCTCGGGCGTCAGCGCGATCGGTTCTGCGTCGCCCGACGCCGCAAAGACCCGCTGGCTCCGTTCTTCGACGTACGCGAACGACGGTCGGTCGGGCCCGCCGGGCACGAGGCACCACGCTCCCCCGCCGTACTCGTGGACCCGGGAACGGATGCTCGTCGCGGGCGGCGAGACGACCGCCGGCTTCCTGCCGACCTCGGCCCGCACGAGCACCACCCGGCCCGCCTCCTCCGGTCGCCCCTCCAGCCAGTAGAGCGCGGTGCCGTCGGACGCCAGCGCGTACCGCGCCACGCGCTGGGACGCGACCTCTGCGACGGCGAGCGGCGAGGCCCAGGTGCCGTAGGGCGCTACCGGGCTCATCGGTCGGTCGGGGGGACTCGGCAGTCGGACACCTCGGGCAGGGTAACCCGATGAGGCGGGCGTCTTAGAGTGCACCGATGGGCTTCCGCGCGTTCGTGGTGGACAACCAGGGTGATCGCGTCGGCACCGAGGTGACCGAGCTCGCCGACGAGGAGCTGGGCGACGAGCCGGTGTTGATCGACGTCGCCTGGTCGGCCCTCAACTTCAAGGACACCATGCTCGTCCAGCCGCACAACCGGGTGGCCCGTCGCAACCCCCTCATCCCGGGCATCGACCTGGCCGGGACCGTGATCTCGAGCGACGACCCGGGTGGGGCGGTCGGCGAAACGGTGCTCGCCCACGGCTACGACCTCGGCGTGGCCCACCACGGCGGCTTCGCCGAGCGGGCCCGCATCCCTGCGGAGTGGATCGTGCCCCTGCCCGACGGGGTCAGCCCGCGTCACGCCGTGACCGTCGGGACGGCCGGCTTCACCGCCGCCCTCTCCCTCGAGCGGCTCCAGGCGAACGGGGTCAGGCCCGATGGCGGACCGGTGCTCGTGACCGGCGCGTCCGGTGGTGTCGGCAGCATGGCCGTGTCGCTCCTGGCCCAGCACGGCTACGAGGTCGTGGCCAGCACCGGCAAGGAGGCGGAGCACCCGTACCTGCGCGCCCTCGGGGCGACGGCGGTCATCGGGCGCGGCGACCTCATGGGCGACGAGGGCCGCGTCCTCGGCCCGGAGCGCTGGGCCGCCGCGGTCGACTGCGTCGGCGGGGAGACGCTGGCCGCCGTGATCCGCTCGCTGCGCTACGGCGGCTCGGTCGCCGCGTCGGGGTTGACCGGTGGCAACGCGTTCAGCTCGACCGTGTACCCGTTCATCGTGCGCGGCGTGGCGCTGCTCGGCGTGGACTCGGTCCTCACGCCGATCGAGGAGCGCCGGGCGGTGTGGGCCAATGTTCGCAGCGACTTCCCCGAGGAGACGGTGGCGGCGATGGTGGCCGAGGAGGTCGGCCTGGAAGGCATCGACGGCGCACTCGCGGCCATGGCCGCAGCGAGGGTGCGCGGCCGGGTGCTGGTGGAGCCGTCCCGCTGATCGAGCGGGGGCGCCCGAACTACGAGGCGAAGTCCTCGGGCTTGATCGACTTCAAGAACTGTTGGAACTGGTCGATCAGCACCTCGGGCGGCGGATCGTCCTCGTCGTCCTCGGAGCTGTCCGCCGCGAGCAGGATCCCCTCGGAGTCCATCAACTCGTCGGACACGTACAGCGGGCTCCCGGTGCGCACCGCGACTGCGACCGCGTCCGACGGCCGGCTCGACACGACGGTGACGTCGCCGCCCCGACGGAGCCGCAGCTCGGCGTAGTAGGTCGCGTCCTGCAGCTCGGTGATGACGACCCGCTCGATCTGCACGTCGAGCGACATGAGGACGTCGCGCATGAGGTCATGGGTCATCGGCCGCGGCATCGTCACGCCCTGGAGCGCGTAGGCGATCGCGGCGGCCTCGGGCGTGCCGATGAAGATCGGCAGCGTCCGTCCCTCACCGTCGGTCTCCTGGAGCAACAGGACCGGCGTGTTGGACTGCAAGTCGACCCTCACGGCCCGGAGTCTGACCTCGACCATGCCCGCAATGTAGTGCCAGAGGCTTTGGCACCGCCCGTCAGAACGCTCCGAACGACCTCCGGTCCAGGTCGCGAGCGGTGCGGTCAGCCACCCAGGTGGTGGTGGAGCGCCTTTCGCAAGATGGCCGCACGGAGGGACTGGCCGAGCTTCGACAACTCGTTCGACGCATCGACGGCCCGCTGGCGGGCCTCGGGGTTGCGCTGGCGGAGCAGGGGCGTCACCACCTGCTCGATCAGGCCGAGCTCGCGGTCGACCGAGTTGCGGAACAGCCGGAGGTGGCGCGGCTCGATGCCGAACCGGGCGAAGTCGGCGACCAGCTTGGCCACCGTCAGGCCCTCCTCGTCGTAGTAGAGGGCCCCGCCGATGACCAGGGGCTCGATCAATCCGAAGCCCTCCAGCGACGCGACCTCGGTCGCGCCCAGGCCCGAGGCCGAGCAGAGCTCGTCGAGGGTCAGGCTGGCCCCGGTGACGTTGGCCAGCGCGGGGTCGACCGCGACGGCCGGCTCGCGGGCCGCCTTGGCCCCGCGGGGGGCGGGCGGCTCGGTCGGTACCGGTGCGGGAGCGGGCGCGACGGCCGGCTCACGGGCCGCCGGGGGCTCCTTGGCCGCCGGGGGCTCCTTGGCCGCTTTGGCCTCCTTGACCTCGGCCTCGCGTCGCGCCACCTGCGCCGTCTTCACGGTGGCGCCCCGGGGCGCGAGCGGCGAGGACGTCGTGACCAACGCACCGGCGCGCGTGTCCACCCGTGGGTCGGCCCAGTCGTCGGGCTCCCAGGCCTCGGACGACCCGTTGGGCGAGGCGGCGGCACGGTCGTCGACCGGCGGCTCGAACGCGCGCGCGACCTGCTCGGCCGGAGGCGTCGCGTTGGCGCTCATCACGTCGCCGTGATCGTCACCGGATGTGGCCTCGTCGGCGTCCGTGTCCTCGAAATCGTCGACATCGCCCGAGATGTCCCCGTTGCGGGCCAGACGGTCGCGGATGACCTTCAGCGGTAAGAAGTGCTCGCGCTGCTGGCGCAGCACCCACCGCAGTCGCTCGACGTCGTGGTCGTAGAACTTGCGATAGCCCGACGGCGAACGTTCCGGGTTGACGAGACCCTGGCTCTCGAGGAAACGGATCTTCGAGATGGTGATGTCGGGGAATTCCTGGCGCAGCAGGCTCAGCACGTCGCCGATCGACAGATACGTGCGCGTGCTCACTCGTCCCCCGCGACCAGGTACACCAACTTGAACTTGCCGATCTGCACCTCGTCGCCACCGGCGAGAGCCTGCTCTTCGATCCGTTCGCGGTTGACGTAGGTGCCGTTCAGGGATCCGTCGTCTCGGATCACGACCGAACCGTTCGACTGGCGCGCCAACTCGGCGTGCCGCCGAGACACGGTGATGTCATCGAGGAAGATGTCGCTCTCGGGGTGCCTTCCGGCCCTGGTCACGGCCTGCTCCAAGGTGTAGCGGGTCCCGACGTTCGGGCCCCGCTTTACGACGAGCACTCCCTGGCCCCGTGGCACCTCGACCGAGGTGACGGTCGGATCCTCTTCGGGTGATTCGCCATGCTCGTCGACCGGCTGCAGCGTGATCGTGGTCTCGGAAACGTCGGTGGCGAGCGCCGCTCCACACGACGAGCAGAAGTTCACGCCCCCGGGGTTCCGGTGCCCGCAGTTGTGGCAGAACACCTTCAGTACGGTAGTCGTTTCTCCGAAGTGGATCCCTGCCCGGAATTGCTCGGTCGGACCCCTGGTCGGCCTCGCCTCCTGGAGGGTCACGTCTCGATGAGGTCGCGGTAGGCGGCCGGCTCGAGCAGGGCGTCGATTGAGGCTCCCTCGGACAGCTCGATCTCGCAGATCCACCCCTCGCCGTAGGGGTCCTCGTTGAGCCGCTCCGGCGCGTCGGCGAGGGCGGTGTTCACCGCGACGACGGTGCCGGTCACCGGCGAGTAGAGCTCGGAGACCGACTTGGTCGACT
>PMOQ01000065.1 GCA_003161255.1 Acidimicrobiaceae bacterium
TGCGGCGGGTCAAGGACGACGTCCGGGAGGTCCAGGCCGGCTTCGAGTGCGGCATCGGCCTCTCGGACTTCCAGGACCTCAAGGAGGGCGACATCATCGAGACCTTCGAGGAGCGCGAGATCCCGAGGGTCTGAGGACCAAGGAGCCCGAGAGCGATGTCCCGGGGGCGACAACCCTTTCCGGCTCACGGCGGGGCGCGGTACGCGCGCTCGCTCCGGATCAACCAGGTGCTGCGCGAGGTGCTGGCCGAGGAGCTCGAGCGCTTGTCCGACGCGGACGAGCGCCTTCGCCTGCTCACGATCACCTCTGTCGACACGGCGCCCGACCTGCGAACGGCAACCGTCTACCTGAGCACGCTCGGTCCCGAGGCGGCCGAGGCCCTGGACGAACGTCGCACCCAGCTCCAGCGGACGATCGGGAGCGAGATGCGCATCAAGCGCACGCCGCGGCTGGCCTTCGTCGCCGACCCGGCCGTTCAGTCGGGCGCAGCCGTCGAAGAGGTGCTCAGGAGGCTGAAGCACCCGCCGGAGGAAGCCGACGATCGGTGATCGGTTTCCTGGTCGTCGACAAGGAGGCCGGTTGGACCTCCCACGACGTCGTGGCCCGGTGCAGGAGGATCTTGGGGGAGCGCCGGATCGGCCATGCCGGCACCCTCGACCCCGGTGCGACCGGGGTGCTGGTGGTCGGGGTCGGTCGGGCCACCCGGCTCCTCCGGTACCTGGTCGGGGTGGACAAGGACTACGTGGGCGAGGTGGTGCTCGGGTCGACGACCGACACCCTCGACGACGCGGGGGAGGTCCAGGAGCGCTTCGACATGTCCGCGGTGACCCTCGAGCAGGTGCGCGCCGGCGCGGCCGGTCTCACCGGCGAGATCGACCAGATGGTGCCGATGGTCTCGGCGGTCAAGGTCGGAGGCGAACGGCTCCACAAGCTGGCCCGGGCCGGGACCGAGGTGGAGCGACCGGTGCGCCGGGTCCGGGTCGAGCGCTTCGAGGTCGGTCTGGGCGCGGAGCCGGGGACGTTCACCCTCGATGTCCGCTGCTCGTCGGGGACCTACGTCAGGGTGCTGGCGGCCGACCTCGGCGCCGCGCTGGGCGGCGGGGCACACCTGCGGCGGCTCCGCCGGACACGGGTCGGCTCGTTCGAGGTGACCGAGGCCAGGACACTCGGCCAGCTCGAGGAGGCGTTCGCCGGCGGGGATGGCTCGGCCCTCCGGCCGCCGCTCGACGCGTTGGGGCATCTCGAGCGCGTCCAGGTCGCCGAGGCGATCGCTCTCGACGTCGGCCACGGCCGCCCGATCGAACGGGGAACGATCGGGGTCTCGGGGGCCGGTCCCTTCGCGCTGGTCGACGGGGCCGGCGAGCTCCTGGCGGTCTACGAGGTCGAGGGGGACGACGGGGACGAGCGGGCGAAGGCAACCGTCGTCATCCGACCGGCCTGAGGGCCGTGCTGGGTCGTCTCGGGCCCACGGTCTAACCTCCGGGCGATGGAGGTGGTCGGCGCGGACGAGTGCACCCCGACACCGACCGGTGCGGCGGTGACGGTCGGTGCGTATGACGGGGTCCACCTCGGTCACCGCTACGTCATCGGGCACCTGGCCGAGCTGGCCCGCCCACGCGGGCTCGAGACGGTGGTGGTGACCTTCGATCGGCACCCGGCCACCGTGGTCCGGCCCGAGTCGGCCCCGCCCACGCTGACCGACCTCGAGCAGAAGCTGGAGCTCCTGGCCGACTGCGGCGTCGACCGAACGGTGGTCATTCGCTTCGACCGGGCCCGCTCGGACGAGACCGCCGAGGACTTCGTGTCGACCGTGCTCGTCCGGGCCCTGGCGGCCCGCCTCGTCGTGGTGGGCCAGGACTTCCACTTCGGCCACGGCCGCAAGGGCGACGTGGCCCTCCTCTCCGAGATGGGCGAGGCCGAGGGCTTCGAGGTCGAGCCGGTGGGTCTGGTCGACGGTGGCGGGGGAGGGGGCGACCCGGTGTCGTCGACCCGGATCCGCGGCCTGATCGCTGACGGCGACGTGGCCGGCGCGGCGGCGCTGTTGGGCCGGCCGCACGAGGTTCGCGGCGTGGTCCAGCACGGTGCGGGCCGCGGCGGGCTCCTGCTCGGCTTCCCGACGGCGAACATCGGGGTCGCTCCCGAGATCGCGCTCCCCGCCCCGGGCGTCTACGCCGGCCGGTTCTCCTGGAGCGGCGGCCTCGGTCATCCCGCCGCCGTCTCGGTCGGCCAACCACCCAGCTTCGAGAACGACGAGGAACCCACACCGCTCGTCGAGGCCTACCTGCTCGACTTCGACGGGGACCTCTACGACGAGCCGTCCCGGGTGGCCTTCGAGGCGTGGCTGCGGCCCCAGCAGGCCTTCGACGACCTGGACGACCTGGTCGCCCAGATGGGCGCCGACGTGGAGAGCGCCCGGCGGGTCCTGTCCTCATAGCGGGGCCGCCACAGCCCATCGCACCAGGTGAACGCACGGCCGGGGTGTACGAGGCGGGGCCGGGCTGCTACATTTGGGTTCTCGGAGCGGGCCATGGGGTCCGCACCGGAGTGCGTGCACCAGGGCACGCCACCGGCGCCCGCCAGACGCTCACCGTGAGCCCACGGCCGGAGCCGTCCCGACCACCTGAGTAGGTTTCGCTGCATGCCCGACAAAGAGGCCATCATCACGGAGAACCGGCTGCACCCGTCAGACACGGGTTCGCCGGAGGTCCAGATCGCTCTCCTCACCGACCGGATCTCGCACCTCACTGATCATCTGAAGGTGCATTCGGGCGACCATCACACCCGACGAGGGTTGATGAAGCTCATCGGTCGCAGGCGTCGGCTGCTCGACTACGTTGCCCGCAACGACGTCGAGCGCTACAGGCAGCTCATCCTCCGGCTCGGGATTCGCCGGTAAAGAGTCAGGAAACACGAATCTTCCGCCCGGCCGACGGCCGGGCGGAACCATACAGACGGGCATGTCGAAGGTCGGCTGCCAGTCGCCGGTCACCTCACCGCCGACCACCACAGGTCCGGCAACGAGAGGTGGTCGACCACTGGGAACCGGCGCGGACTGCCCCTGAAAACAAGGAGCAACATGGCTGACGCCATCTCCGTGTCGGCGCCGATCAGCGGCACCGACCGAACACTTACCTACGAGGCCGGCAAGCTGGCCCAACTGGCCGACGGGGCCGTGGTCGGCCGCATCGGCGACACGGTGGTCCTCGCGACCGCGACGGCGGCCCGCTCGGTCCGGGAGGGGACGGACTTCTTCCCCCTCACCGTTGACATCGAGGAGCGGACCTATGCGGCCGGGAAGATCCCCGGTTCGTTCTTCCGACGGGAGGGGCGGGCGACCGACCAGGCCATCTTGACCTGCCGGCTCATCGACCGGCCGCTCCGGCCGTCGTTCCCGAAGGGCTTCCGCAACGAGGTCCACGTGGTCGGGACGATCTTCGGCGCCGACCAGGTCAACCCGCACGACGTGCTCGCGATCAACGCCGCGTCGGCGGCCCTCATGCTGTCGGGCATTCCCTTCGACGGCCCGATCGGCGCGGTGCGCATCGCGTATTCGACCGAGGGCACCTGGATCCCGCACGCCACCTACCAGGAGGGCGACGAGTCGACCTTCGAGCTGGTGGTCGCCGGCCGTGCGCTGTCGGACGCAACCGACGCCGAGATCGCCATCATGATGGTCGAGGCGGGCGGCACCGAGCGGTCGTTCTCGTACTACGAGGACGGCGCACCCAAGGTCACCGAGGACGTCCTCGCCGAGGGCCTGGAGTCGGCCAAGACCTGGATCCGGGAGTCGATCAACCTCCAGCGCGAGCTGGTCAGGGCGTTCACATCCGAGCGCGGACCCGTCACGCCGATGGAGTTCAGCACCCTGACCGACTACGGCGACGACATCTGGTCGAGCGTCGAGGGGGCGGGCACCGCCTCGTTGACCGAGGCCAACCAGGTGACGGCCAAGGCCGACCGCAACGCGGCGATCGACGCGGCCACCAAGGCCATCACCGAGACCGTTGCGGCCGAGTTCGCCGGGCGCGAGGGCGAGATCAAGGCGGCCATCCGGTCCCTCACGAAGAAGCTCGTCCGCAAGCGGATCATCGAGGACGGGATCCGCATCGACGGCCGGACGACCACCGACATCCGCCCGCTGTCGGCCGAGATCGACCTGTTCCCGACGGCGCACGGCTCGGCGCTGTTCCAGCGTGGCGAGACCCAGGTGCTCAACGTGACCACCCTCGGCATGCCCCGGATGAACCAGCTGCTCGACACGATCTCGCCGGACGAGCACAAGCGCTACATGCACCACTACAACTTCCCGCCGTATTCCACCGGTGAGGCGGGCCAGATGCGCGGGCCGCGCCGCCGTGAGATCGGCCACGGCCTGCTGGCCGAGCGAGCGCTGCTTCCCGTCGTGCCGCTCCAGGAGGACTTCCCCTACACGCTGCGGCTGGTCTCCGACGTGCTCGCGTCGAACGGCTCGACGTCGATGGCGTCGGTGTGTGGGTCCTCGCTCTCACTGATGGCGGCGGGCGTGCCGATCCATGCGCCGGTGGCCGGCATCGCCATGGGCCTCGTCTACGAGGGCGGCGAGTACGTCACCCTGACCGACATCCTGGGCGCCGAGGACGCATTCGGCGACATGGACTTCAAGGTGGCCGGGACGGCCGACGCGGTCACCGCCCTGCAGCTGGACACCAAGATCGACGGCCTGCCCGCCGACGTGTTGTCGAAGGCCCTGCACCAGGCGAAGGACGCCCGGCTCCTCATCCTGGCCGTGATGAACGCCGCCATCTCCGAGCCCCGCCCCGAGGTGGCCAACAGCGCCCCCAAAATTGTGTCGATGGAGATCCCGATCGACAAGATCGGCGAGGTCATCGGCCCGAAGGGCAAGGTCATCAACACGCTCCAGCAGGAGACGGGTGCGGACATCGCCGTCGACGACGACGGGATGATCGGCACGGTCACCATCGGGGCCAAGGACGCCAACGCGGTGGCCGAGGCCAAGCGGCGGATCTCGTTGATCCTCGACCCGCCCTCGGCCGATGTGGGCGAGGTCTACAACGGCAAGGTGGTCAACCTCACCAAGTTCGGTGCGTTCGTGAACATCCTGCCCGGACGCGACGGGCTGCTCCACATCTCGAAGCTCTCCGCGCTGGCCGACGGCAAGCGCGTCGGGGCGGTCGAGGACGTGCTGACGCTCGGCCAGGCCATCGAGGTCCGCGTCGACGACATCGACCAGCAGGGCAAGGTCTCCCTGTCGCTCGCCAGCGAGCCTCCGGGCGAGCCGGCGACCCGCGGATCTCGGGACGGTGGCGGCTCCCGTGAGCGTGAGCCGCGCGAGTCCCGGGGTCCCCGTGACTCGGGCGGCCCGCGTGGCCCCCGTGACACGGGGGACGAGCCCCGCTCGTCCAACGGCGGCGCATCGTTCGCATCCTTCGAGGACTCCTTCGAGGCGGAGCTCGTCGCCGAGCTCGGCGACCTCGGTCCGGGGTCGGCCGGGGGTGGGGACGGGCGTCCCGGCGGCGGCGATCGCGATCGCCGGCGTTCCCGGCCCCAGCGCCGGCGTTGAGTGCCGGGGGGGCATTTCCCCCCATCCGAACAGAGACGCTGTCGTCGGGTCTCCGGCTCGTCACCGAATCCATGGTCGAGGTCCGCTCGGTCACGGTCGGCTTCTGGGTCGGGAGCGGCTCACGGGACGAATCGGACGGGATCGCCGGCGCGTCCCACTTCTTGGAGCACCTCTTGTTCAAGGGGACCGAGACGCGGAGCGCGGCCTCGATCGCCGAGGCACTCGACGAGGTCGGCGGCGACTGCAACGCGTACACGACCAAGGAGTACACGGCCTTCTACGTCCGGCTGCTGTCCGAGCACCTGCCGCTCGGCCTCGACATCTTGAGCGAGATCATGTGGGGACCGGCCCTCCGCCCGGCCGACCTCGACGCCGAGCGGACGGTGATCCTCGACGAGATCCTGATGCACGCCGACGAGCCGGCCGACCTGGTCGTGGAGCGGTGCTTCGGCGCGCTGTTCCCGGGTCATCCGCTGGGCCGTGACGCCCTCGGGACGGCCGAAAGCGTGGGCGACATCACCGTCGCCGACGTGCGGGGGTTCTTCGAGCAGCACTACCGGCCCGAGAACATGGTGGTCTCGGTGGCCGGGGACTGCGACCACGACGACGTCGCACGGGCCGTCGAGGAACGGTTCACCGGGCGGACCGGGGGAGGGGCGCCCGAGCGCAGCGCGCCGGCCCAGCCGGCCGAGCCACTGGTGGTGCTTCACCGGCCGACCGAACAGGCCCATCTCACCCTCGCCGTCCGGTCGGTGTCCCGCTTCGACGACGATCGCTGGGCGCTCTCGGTGCTCAACCACGTGCTGGGCGGCGGCATGTCGAGCCGGCTGTTCCAAAAGGTGCGCGAGCAGCGGGGCCTCGCCTACTCGATCGGGTCCGAGCGCCAGGCCTACCAGGACGCCGGATCTCTGTGCGTGGTCGTCGGCACGGCGCCCGAGTACGTTGACGAGGTGCTCGGCATCGTGTCCGGCGAGCTGGGCCTCCTGGCCACAGAGGGCGTGTCCGAGCGCGAGCTTGCGGTGGCTAAGGGCAACCTGCGGGCCGAGATGCTGCTCGCATGCGAGGACTCCGGGGCTCGCATGAGCAGGATCGGGGCCGGGCTGCTGCTGCACGGCGAGGTCAAGCCGGTCGACGAGATCCTGGCCCGCATCGAAGCGGTCGACCTCGACGACGTACACCGGGTGGCCCGGCTGCTCGTCGAAGAACCGCACGCACTGGCCGTCGTCGGGCCGTTCGATCCCGACACGTTCGACGGCGCGGCCCTCGGCCTGGCCGGCCACGTGGCCTGAGAAGCCCAGCGGATAGGTGAGAGCGGACTCGGTGATACAGCCTCACGCGATCATGTCCGTGCGACGGCGACGTCGCTCCGGACCTCGAAGCGCGGGGCCGGGATACCAATGTCTGTGGCGGAGAAAGCGCTGGCCATCTCATCTGTGGTGGTGAAACTGGCTCCGAAACCTTGCTTCGGCAAGAAGCAGAAATCGGCGAAGGTGACTTCGTTCACTGGAGCCGGACACCCGAGAAGGGTGGTGCGCGGAGCCTATCCGCGCACGCTGTAAGCAGAGCCGGCCACATGGCGACCGTCGCCCCGGCGACCGAGCACCGGGGGATCACGACGGCCCTCGGGCGGTGGCGGTCTTCGCCCAACGCGTGGCCACTGGCGGTCCTGACCGTCATCCCGGTCGTGGCGTTCGCCATCCCGGCGATGACCGGCCACCCGGCCATCAGCTACGACAACCTGCTGCAGAACTTCCCCCTGCGGGTGCTGTCGGGATCGGACATCCGCCACGGCCACCTCCCGCTCTGGAACCCCACCATCTGGGCCGGCTCGCCCCTGCTCGGCGGGCTGAACGCGGGCTCGTTCTATCCGGGCACGCTGCTCTTCGCGGCGCTGCCGGCCATGGGCGCGTGGGTGCTCAACCTGATCGGGGTCTACTGGGCCGCCGGCATCGGGATGTACGTGCTGCTCCGCCAGTTCTCCCTGCGGCCGACGGCGTGCCTCCTCGCCGCGGTGACCTACCAGTGGGGCGGCGCCATGACCGGCCAACTGGTCCACCTGGGCATCGTCCAGGGCATGGCGTGGATGCCGCTCGTCCTCCTGGCCGAGCTCCGGTTGTCGTGGGCGGTGCTCGGCACCGGGCCGAGCGCCGAGTACCGGACCCTGCCCCTGCAACAGAGCTCGCCGTGGCCGTGGGTGACGATGCTCGCGGCCGTGATCGGGGCGATCTTGCTGACCGGCGAGCCCCGGGGCATGGCCGAGGCCGAGCTCGTGGGCTCGTTCTTCTTGGCCTGGCTGGCACTGCGCTCGTATCCCGACGGCGGTGTCGACCGGTTCCGCCGGGTCAAGTTCCTCGCGTACGGCATCCTCGGGGCCGGGTGGGCGGTCGCCATCGGGGCGGCCCAGCTGCTCCCGGGCCGCGCCTTCATCCTGGTCTCCCAGCGGGCCAGCGAGAACTACGCCTACTTCGGCCTCGGGTCGCTCCGACCGTCGTGGACGATCCTGATGCTGGTGCAGAACCTCTTCGGCGGCAACGGGATACTGGGCCAGCCGCCGTTCGCGATCGGCTACAACCTGCCCGAGGTCACCGGCTACGTCGGGCTCCTCCCGTTGGCCGCGTTCTTCGCTCTCTGGGTGCGCTCGATCGGGCGCCGATCCGATCCGCGGGCCCGGGACTGGCGGCCCTGGCTCGTCCTCGCACCGGTGGGGCTGCTCATCTCGTGGGGAACCTTCACCCCCCTCGGGCACCTGTTCGCGCTGATTCCGTTCTACAACAAGGTCCGCCTCGACAGCCGAAGTCTCGGCATCGTCGACCTCGCCCTCGCGATCAGCTTCGGGTTCTGGCTCGAGCTGTTCATGTCCGGCGAGTGGCGCGAGCGCGTGGCGGGCGGCCATCGCCGCCTGCGCGAGACGATCGTCCCGGCCATCGCACCGGCGGCCGGGTTCATCGCGGCGGCGGTTGCCCTGGCCTTCCCGGCGACGGTGCTCGTCGCGTTGGGCGCCGACCCGGTGAACGCGCCGGGCGAACGGCCATGGATGGCGGCCCAGGCCGCGATCGCCCTCGGGGCGCTGGCCGTGTTGTGGACCTGGCGGCGGTGGTCTCCGGGGGCGGCGCGCCGGCTGCTGACCGTCGTCGTGGTGGCCGATCTCGGCCTGTTCGCGCTGACGTGCTCGACCGGGATGTTCTCGGGCGGGACGCCCCAACCCACCCGCGCCGCGGCGGTCTCGGTTGTCGGCACGACGGGACGGTTTGCCATCGTCGGGGCTCCCTTCATCAACCCGTTGAGCACGATCGAGCCCGACATCAACGGGCTCACCGGCGTCGACAGCGTCCAGGGCTACGGCTCGATCGTGAGCGGGCACTACGACCAGGTGACCGGGTCCCAACTGCTCTCGACCATGGATCCGTGCGCGCTCGCGCGTGGTGTGTTCGTCCAGGTCCGGCTGTCCACGATCCTGCTGAAGCCGGCCAACCTGATCACGGGACTCGCCCCGGGGACCCGGCCGATCCCGGTGCCGGTGTGCCAGGGCGCGCCCCGCCCCGGCACAGCCACCAGTCGGACCCTGTACCTCGGCCGGGACCTGGAGCTGCGGAGCGTGGACGTGGTCGACGGCGTGGCCGGCCAGGCGCGGCCCAAGCTCGGGGTGCTCACCGCGTCGGGCTCGGTGTCCTTCCCCGCCGAGCGCTCGGTGCCGAACCGCACCGGCTGGACGGTGACCTTCGCCGGGCCGACGGACGCCACCGGCATCGTCGTGCGGGGCCACGCCGCGAGATCGGTGGCCGATACGTCGAGCGTCACCACGACCGCCGGCACGCGCTTTGCGCTGAACGGGCCGTTCCAGAACGCGCTCGGCCAGGCGACCTGGCATCCGACCGGGTTCTGGCGGGGCTACGTGCGCTTCGAGACCCACAAGCTGGGCCCGCGGGTCGCGGTGCGGGGCGCGCCCGGGGCGACCGTGCGGCGGGTGTCGACGACGCAGTGGGGGACCGAGACGGACGTGGTCGACACCCCGAGCGCGGCCACGGTCGTGCGCAGCGAGGCCTACCTGGCCGGGTGGCAGGTGCAGGCGAGCCCGGTCGGGGGCGGGCCCACCCGCATCCTGCCCGTTTTCGCGGTGGGCCTCATCCAGGGGGTCCGGGTCCCGCCCGGGCGTTGGCGTCTCGTGTTCGGGTTCTGGCCGTCGGGTCTCGCCCTGGGCGGGGTCGCCTCGGCGCTCGGGGTGGCGGCGGTGCTGGCCGTCGCCGCGGCTTGCCTGTGGCGACGGCGCCGGCCCCGGGAACGGCCGGCGCCGGGCACCGGCCAGTAGGGTTCCTCGGGTGCTGCGGATTGGCGTCGTGGGTGCGGCCGGGCGCATGGGCCGGACGGTCTGCTCGGCGGTGCAGGGCGCCGACGACATGGAGCTCGTGTGCGCCGTCGACACCGCTGCGGCCGGGCAGGACCTCACCGAGCTGCTCGAGGGCCCCTCGCCGGATCTCGCCGTCAGCGGCGGGCTCGACGCGCTGGCGGCGGCCGACGTCGCGGTCGTGGTGGACTTCACCTACGCCGAGGGGATCGGCGAGCGCCTCGATTGGTACGCCGGCCACGGCGTCCATGCCGTCGTCGGCACGAGCGGGATCCCGCCGATCGAGATGGAGCGGGCGAGACGGCTCTTCGAGGACTCGGCGGCCAACGCGATCATCGCGCCGAACTTCGCGATCGGTGCGGCGCTGCTGGTCCGCTTCTGCGAGCTGGCGGCGCCGGTGATGGACGGGGTCGAGATCGTGGAGCTGCACCACGAGGCCAAGGCCGACGCGCCGTCCGGGACGGCGCTGCACACCGCCGAGCGGATCGCCGCCGCACGCGAGGCCTCCGGTGCCGGCCCGTTCGTCGCCGACCCAACCACCGTGCTCAACCTCGACCAGGTGCGGGGCGGCCGCGGGCCAGCCGACATCCGGGTGCACTCGGTGCGGCTGCCCGGGCTGCTGGCCCACGAGGAGGTCATCTTCGGGACCGAGGGCCAGACGCTCACCATCCGCCACGACTCCTATGACCGGCGCTCGTTCATGCCCGGCGTGTTGCTGGCGGTCCGTACGGTCGGCAGCCGGCCCGGGCTGACGGTCGGCCTCGGCGCCATCCTCGGCCCCTGAGCCCGGCTCAGGATGGAAGAGCCCGACACCCGCGAGCGGATCCTCGAGGCCGCGTACGCGTGCGTGGCCCGATGGGGGCTGTCCAAGACATCGGTCGAGGACGTGGCCAAGGAGGCCGGCCTGTCGCGCTCGACCCTGTACCGGTACTTCCCGGGCGGGCGCGACGAGCTGATGGGCTCGGTGGTCGGGTGGGAGCACGACCGGTTCTTCGCCCGCCTCTATGAGGAGGTCCGGGATGCGACCTCGCTCGAGGAGGTCATGGAGCGGGGCCTGATGTTCGCGCACCGCTCGATCGCCGAGCACGAGGTGCTGCAGCGGATCCTGTTGACCGAGCCCGAGATCCTGTTGCCCCAGCTGACCGTGAAGAACGCCGGCACGTTGCACCTGATCGCGGCGTTCTTGACGCCGTACCTCACCCGGCACCCGCTGGCACCGGGCATCGAGGTCGACGAGGCCGCCGAATTCCTGGCCCGGATGGTCCTCTCCTACATCGCCGCGGCCGGTCGCTGGGACCTGGACGACCCCGAACAGGTCGCCCGCCTCGTCCGGGCCGAGCTTCTCGGGGGGATCGTCCCGCCGGCGCGCTGACCAGGGCGATCCCGACCGGCCCATCCCTGCCGGTCGGGCACCCCCCGCCGATAATTGCCCTCCCATGGCACCGCGACCCGCCGCGACCTCGGCCCGACCCGCCCGGAGGCGGTTGGGCGATCGCGCGTCGACGGTGGCGACCGCATTCGGGGTGGCGGGCGCCGCGGTGGCGCTCCTCTACGGGGTGCCGGGCTCGTGGAGCGCCCACGGCGCCGCGCTGATCCTCATGGCCGTCGCCACCGCGGCGGCCATGGCCGGTGGGCTGCGGATCAACGTGCCACCGCGCCGGGGACCCTGGGAGGTCCTCTTCCTCGGCGTCGTCCTGCTCGCCCTGGGCGGCTGGGTCCGGCTCGACCGCCACACCTTGGCCACCGTCAACACCAACCGGGCGTTGCTGCCCGACGTCTTGGTGCTGGTCGGATCGGTGCTGGCCGCCTTCGCGGTGACGGTGCTGGCCCGGGCGCCGCATCCCCACGACCGCAGCAATCCCGACATGGTGATCGAGGCGCTGGTCGCCGGGATCAGCGCGTTCGTCCTCCTGTGGATCTACCTCGTCGAGCCCGCCGCGACGCGTCTGGAGCTGTCCGGCTTCGAGCGTGGCGCGCTCCCGATCGCCACCGCGCTCGACGTCTACATGGTCGCGGTCGCGCTCATCGGGATCCGCCCCCGGGCCCGCCGATCTCTTTCGGGGCGCTTCCTGATTCTCGCCGTGGTGTTCCTCGCCATCGCCGACGGCCTGTACCTGGTCACCGACGTGCGGCGGGCCGCGGTGCCGCACTCGCTGCTCGGCGTCGCGTACCTGCTCGCGGCGAGCGCGCTCGGCGTCGCGTACCTGCACCCCACCATGCGGCGGCTGTTCGGTGGCCGGTGGAGCCCCTCGACCGATGCTCCCGACTCGCGCGGTCGGCTCATCGCGGTCGTGCTCGCCCCGGCCCTGTTGGCCGTCATCGGCCTGACCGACCCGGGCCGGCCGGCCGACCAGCGGGTCGTGCTCGGGATCTTCGGGGCCGCGGCGGTGAGCCTGGCCGCGGTGCGGGTATGGCGGGCCGTCCGGGTGGGTGCGGCCACGCAGGCCCGCCTCGTCCACCAGGTCACCCACGACCCCTTGACCGGGCTCGGCAACCGGTCCTTCGTCGAGCGCTCGATCTCGGCGGCACTCGCCGAGAGCGCGCAGGCCCGTGACGGCGTCGCCGTCATCTTCTTGGACATCGACCGCTTCAAGCTGATCAACGACACCCACGGCTACTCGTGCGGCGACCAGCTGTTGATCGAGGTCGGGGAGCGACTCACGGCGGCGTTCGGGGGCCGGGCCGCCGTGGCCAGGGTCGGCGGGGACGAGTTCGCCGTCGTGGTGTTCCCGGTGGCCTCGCCCGCCCAGGCCCGCCACGATGCCGAGCTGGCCCACCAGGTGCTCAACGCACCCTTCGACGTCTACGGGGCCGATCTGTTGGTGAGCGCGAGCGTGGGGGTGACGCTCAGCTCGGCGTCCGAGCCGACGACCGACGCCGAGACCATGCTGCGCGACGCCGACACCGCCATGTACCAGGCCAAGGGGGCCGGCCGGGACACGGTGACCATGTTCGACAACTCGATGCGCGACCGCATCGCCGACCGGTTGGCGCTCGAGCACGACCTCCGGCGGGCGCTCGAGCGCGACGAGTTCTGCCTCATGTTCCAGCCGATCGTGTCCCTCGACGAGGACGGCCCGTTGGTGGTCGGCCTGGAGGCCCTGTTGCGTTGGGACCGGCCGACCCGCGGGCTCGTGCCGGCGTCCTTCTTCATCGAGTGCGCCGAGGCCAGCGGGCTGTTGACCGAGATCGGGGACTGGGTCATCCGGGAGTCGGCCCGGCAGCTGGCCACCTGGCGCCGGGTGCCCGGGACCGACGGGCTGTTCGTGTCGGTCAACGTCTCGGCCCTGCACCTGAAGAGCGCCGCACTGCCGGCGCGGGTGCGGCGGGCGTTGGCCGAGACCGGTCTCGCCCCCGACGCGATGTGCATCGAGCTCAGCGAGTCGACGCTGATGGACAACCCGGCCGAGGGCGTGGCCCTCGTCATCCGGTTGAAGGAGCTCGGGGTGCGGCTCGCCATCGACGACTTCGGGAACGGGTACGCGTCGCTGGCCTACCTCAAGCAGTTCCCGGTCGACTACGTGAAGATCGACCGCAGATTCATCGCGGGGCTGATCGGCGACGACCCGACCGACGAGACGCTGGTCGCCGCCATCGTATCGATGGCCCAGGCGCTCGACGCGGTCACCATCGCCGAGGGCGTGGAGCACGAGCGCCAGGAGCAGTCACTCCGAGAGATCGGCTGCGACCTCGCCCAGGGGTTCTTGTACTCGCGCCCGGTGACCTCCGACGACGTGGTCCCGACCATCCGGGCCATGTCGCCCCGGCACGGGCTGCGGCTCGTTACCGGAGATGGAGCCGGAGGTCGGCCAAGGCGCTGACCTCCGCGGCCAGCTCGGCCGTGGCGTGCCAGTCCGGCGACGCGACGGCCGGCTCGAGCCCGGTGCCCTCGGTCATCATCTTGAACAGGATCGGGTCCCGGTCGGCCAGGCGGCGGTGCCACTCGGGCAGGTGCATCCACGCCGGGAGGCTGGCCGGCGAGTCGAGGTAGGGGTGGGGCTCGGCGCCGGTGAACTCGTTGAACGGCCGGTGCAGCTTCCACTGCAGCATGCGCAGCACCGGGACGTGCAGCAGCGCGATCGACCACGGGAAGCCGACCTGGCGGCCCAGCATCGAGACGGACTGGAGCAGGGCCATGGTGACCATGCCCTGGAACGCCGCGGCCCGGTACTCGGCGCCGATGGCGATCGTGGCCACGTCCCAGGTGTGGTTGGGGTCGAAGTCGAAGTCCGATGCCTCGAACAGGTCGGCGACGGTCGTGTCGAAGTGGAGCTCGATGTCGTTCAGGCTCTTCAGCCCGGTCTTGGACGGCAGGATCAACCGCAGCATCGCCGCCGGCATCCGGCGCTTGTGGTCGACGACGCAGAACAGCAGGCTCGCGTGGTCGTAGGGGGCGAACTCGTCCTCGACCACCGCCGCCGCGGTGTCGCCGAGCGCCTCTTCGAAGACCGTCTCTTCGACATGGAGGGGAAGGGCCGCCCCCTCGTCCTCGGGCCGGAACGCGTACACGCCCATCGGTTCGGTGGCGTCGCCCATGACCGCGTCGGCGACCGAGTGCAGGTAGTCCAGCTTCCGCTCGGCCGGGGTCCGGGCGGGACCGCCCAGATCGTCGTCGGCGGCGTGGCTCTTGAAGCGCGCCATGCCGGTCAGCTGGGCCGACGGCCCGTTCGGGCCGACTCGAGCGACCGACCGGGGGGTCTCATCGCCAAAAACGCTAGCGGAGTGACCTCACTCGCCGGTGGTTCCCTTCGGGGCCCGACGCTGGGTCGCTCGAGATGGCGCCGTTCGGGGCGGCAGGGTCGCCCACGTTCCCCGGGATGGGGGAGCGGTCCCGGGGCTGAGACACGTTGACAATGAGACACTTATCGACTTATCGTTTCATTTGGTGCCTGTCCCAGCCGGCCGAGCCGACCCCCCGATCGAGTCGCCGCCGCACGCCCGCGGGGCCATGTCGGAGCGCCGTGCGGCCACCACCGCCCCGGCCCGGGTCCACCACCTGGGTGCCGACGACCGCTCCTCACAGCGCGTCCGCATCGTCGACGCGACCCTGGCCTGCCTGGCCAGCCAGGGGATGGCCAAGACCACCCTCGACGACATCGCCGGCTGGGCCGGCCTGTCCCGGGCCACCGTCTACCGGGCCTTCCCGGGCGGTCGCGAGGCGATCCTCGCCGCCACCGTCGAGACCGAGGTGGCCCGACTGTTCTCGGAGCTGGCCGTGGTCATGGGGGAGGCGACGGACCTCGAAGAGGTCCTCGTGGTCGGCATGGTCGAGTCGGCCCGCCGGCTCCTCGAGCACCGGGCCATTCGCTACCTGCTCGACCACGAGCCCGGCGTCATCCTCTCGCCGCTCTCCTTCGACCAGATGGACCGGGTGCTCGAGGTCGCTTCCTCGTTCGCGGCGCCGTTCCTCGGCCGCTGGCTGGAGCCCGACCAGGCCGCCCGGGCCGCCGAGTGGGCGACCCGGATCACGTTCAGCTACCTGTTCACCGATTCGCCGAGGCTCGACCCGACCGATCGCGACGACGTCGCCCGCCTCGTCAGCCGCTTCGTGCTTCCCGGTGTGCTCGCGCTGCGCACGCCCGTGAAGCCAGCCCGATCCGCAGCCACGAAGGCCACGACCACCACTCGATGAATGAAAGGGCGGGGACGCCATGACCACAACCGAAAAAGAAGAGACCCCCGAGATGCGCTCGACCGAGCAGATCATCGGTCGCTCGGATGTGAACGACCTCGAGGCGATCCTCTCGTTCATCGGCAAGCAGGACGAGAGCGGCAAGCACAACGTCGTCGACAACTGTGAGGCCGAGTTCACCTGGGACTACGAGAAGGGCCGCCTGCAGAAGCTCGACAAGCTCTACGAGAAGGCCAAGGGCGCCCAGTGGAACGGCAACACCGACCTGCCGTGGCACATCGAGGTCGACCAAGAGGCCGTCGTCATGGAGAACTTCGCCACCCATCCCGAGCAGATGGGCTGGAACGACGACATGCTCGAGGGGACCTCGCTCGCCAAGTGGAGCGAGAAGGAGTGGCTCCAGTTCGGCGTCGAGAACCAGAACTGGACCCTGTCCCAGTTCATGCACGGCGAGCAGGGCGC
>PMOQ01000073.1 GCA_003161255.1 Acidimicrobiaceae bacterium
TGTCCTGCGGTCCCTCACCTAGGATGGGTCACCGCCCAACGGTCACGGAGGTCAACATGCCTGGTTCGGTCATCCTCGCCGGGGCACGGACGCCGATCGGGAAGCTCTCCGGAGCGCTCTCGGGCTTCAGTGCCATGGCTCTTGGAGGCTTCGCAATCGCCGAAGCGCTGCGCCGCGCCGGCGTCGCACCCGAGCAGGTCGACTACGTGTTCATGGGCCAGGTCCTCCTGGCCGGCCAGGGCCAGCTGACGGCCCGCCAGGCCGCCGCAGCCGGTGGCATCCCGATGTCGGTCCCGTCGACGACGGTCAACAAGGTCTGCCTGTCCGGCCTCAACGCCATCTACCTGGCCGACCAGATGATCGCGGCGGGCGACGCCGAGATCGTGGTGGCGGGCGGCATGGAGTCGATGAGCAAGGCGCCGCACCTCCTGCCCGAGGCCCGGGTCGGCTACCGCATCGGCGACGGCACGCTCGTCGACTCGATGATGTTCGACGGCCTCACCTGCGCATTCGACGAATGCGCCATGGGCCTGGCCACCGACCGCTACAACACCGAGACGGCCAAGGTCTCGCGGGAGCGCCAGGACGAGTTCGCGGCGGCATCGCACGAGCGGGCGGCCGCTGCGGCCAAGGAGGGGCGGTTCGTCGACGAGATCGTGACGGTCGAGGTTCCCCAACGGCGCGGCGACCCCATCTTGGTCGACACCGACGAGGGCGTCCGCCCGGGCACCACGACCGAGTCTCTCGCCGGGCTGCGCCCGGCGTTCGACAAGGACGGCACCATCACCGCCGGGAACGCGTCGCAGATCTCCGACGGCGGCGCGGCGGTCATCGTGACCTCGGCGGCGAAGGCGGCCGAGCTCGGGGTGACCCCCCTCGGCGAGTTCGTTTCGTACGGCCAGGTGGCCGGCCCCGACCCGTCGCTGCTGCTCCAGCCGGCCAACGCGATCACCGCCGCGGCAAGGAAGGCCGGCATGTCGATCGAGGACATCGACCTGTTCGAGATCAACGAGGCGTTCGCGGCGGTCGGGCTCGCGTCCGCCGACACCCTCGGCATCCCCGAGGACAAGCTGAACGTGAACGGCGGCGCCATCGCCCTCGGTCACCCGATCGGCATGTCCGGCACCCGACTTGCGCTGACCGCGCTCCTCGAGCTGCGGCGCCGCGAGGCGAATCTGGCCGCCGTGTCGCTCTGTGGCGGCGGCGGCCAGGGCGACGCCCTCATCCTCCGCTCGGTCCGCTAGGCCGGCGGCAGTAGGCCCGCTTTGAGGATGCGCGAATAGGGCACGCCGAAGTTGCCGATTCTGGGACATCGCGATGCCATGCCAGGCTGCCCAGCTAGCGCTGACAACGGCGGGACATGTCCGATTCGAGGGGAGATCGGACCATCCTCGGCGCCGCGTGGGGAGTCAGCGGCTGAGGGACCGGCGAGCGTCGTTGACGTTCGACTGCCACTCGGTTCTCGCACGGATCACCTTGAAGCCGAGGACGTCGTTGATTGCGAGCATGGGGACGTTGGAGAAGGCGTTGTCTGTGCGGATCCGCTCTACCTGCGGCCGCTCGTGTCGGATCCGCTCGAGCATCGCGGCCTTCGCCCACTTGGCAAGGCCGAGCCCGCGGTGCACTGGGTCGATCCCGGTGTTCTGTTGCAGGACAACGGAAGGCTCCCCTGGCTCGAAGGTGACTTCAGTGCCTCCAACACAGGCGCCGGTCGAGGAGCGAACCAGGGCCGTCCATCGCATCCGTCCGGCCTCGAGCAGCGCGTGGTCGAGCTCGGCAATGTGGTCGGCGTCGAGGAGCACGTCGCCGACGTCGAGGTCGTCACGCGGGGCGGTCTGCATGATGTGGTGGAACGTCACGGCATCGGCGCGGAGATGCTCCGGGAAGGGGCCGTCGATCATCTCCAATCGGTAGCCGCGCTCCTGAGCGCGTCCAGCCTTCGCCCAGTCCCCAATCATCGACCAGTCGACGTCGGCCAGGCGCAGCTCGCTCGTCCGATTGACCCTTGCCACCGTGGCGCCGAGCCGACGGGAGAACGCCGCTCCGGCCGGTACGACGTCGAAAGTCGACCACGTGAGCATCGACCTCCCGCCCTTGTTCGTCTCGTCGCAGATCTCAGCGAAGAGCCGAGAACCGATGCCTTCCCGCCGTCGATCGCTACGTACGAGCAGGTCGCACTCCATGACCTGGGGGTCGCCCGCCGCGTTCGACCAGCAGTAGCCAGCGGCAACGGGCGTACCGTCGAGGGTCTCGGCCAGCCAGGCGCGGTCATCGAATTGCGACGGCAAGTTCCGAGCGAGGGCGATGTATGACGCGACCGGCTGCGGCATCCGATCCGATCCGCGCTCGGCCTGAATCGGCACCTCGACGGCGTGCAGGGCCCTCAGCTCGGCATCGGTACCAGCTCGGAACCCGACCCGATGCAGGCGGACATCAACCGAGGCGCTCACCGACACAGTCTGGTCGCTTGTCGTCGTGCGGTCACCAGAGTTTTCCCGACTATTGCCCGGACCGTACCGCTGGTCTACCGCGGCCGCTGTGCACCCCACGAGTACCTTGCGGTAGGCGCACCAGACGGATCTCGCGAGCGCTCCCTATCCGCGCATCCGCTTAGAAGGGCGGGACGAAGACCCCGAGCACCGCCGCGACGTGCGGGGCGATCTCGCTCCACGTGGGCACCGGCAATTCGAACACGGCCAGCCCACAGGTCGCGAACCCCCCGGAGAGGGAGGGTGGCGGCGACTTCGCCATCGCGGCGACGAGCGACTCGAAGGTCGGGTTGTGGCCGACCACCATGACCGAGCCGACGGCGTCGTCGACCTTGGACACCTCTTCGAGCACCTCTTCGGGACCGGCCCCGTAGAGCGAACCCAGGTAGGAAACCGGCGGGGATTCGGAAAGCCCCGCCAGCACGCGCTCGTTGGTCTGTATCGCGCGAATGGCCGTCGAGCACAGGACGAGGCCGGGCATCACGTCATCGGGCAGGCCGAGGTGGTCGCCGTCGTCGCCGAGGCGCTTGCCCAGCGCGTCGGCGTCCCGCCGACCCCGCGGCGCCAGCGCCCGCTCGTGGTCCTCGCCGCCCGACGGCGGATCGCGATGCGTCTTCGCGTGTCGCAGCACCCACAACACGCGGCCGCCGGCCACGCCTAGCC
Source organism: Acidimicrobiaceae bacterium (assembly GCA_003161255.1). GTDB lineage: Bacteria > Actinomycetota > Acidimicrobiia > Acidimicrobiales > RAAP-2 > Palsa-461. The sequence goes on from PMOQ01000073.1 coordinate 3,153, forward strand.
CCGCAGCTCGCGTCGGCCCTCGAGCGCGCGCCCGAGAGTCATCTCGTCCGCGTACTCGAGGTCCCCACCGACCGGGAGCCCGCTGGCCAAACGCGTGACCCGGACGGGCAGGTCGAAGAGCCGTCGGGCGAGATACATGGCCGTGGCCTCGCCCTCCAGATTGGGGTTCGTGCACAGCACGATCTCGGTGATCCCCTCGCCGTCGATGCGGGCCACCAGCTCCTCCACGCGCAGCTGGTCGGGGCCGATCCCCTCGAGCGGATTCAGGGCTCCCTGGAGCACGTGGTAGCGGCCCTTGAACTCCTTGGTCCGCTCGAACGCCGCGATCGCCTGGGGGTCCTCGACGACGCAGACGACCGAGGAATCCCGCGACTCGTCGTCGCAGATTTCGCAGAGCGAACCGCGTTCGGCGACGTTGAAGCAGCGCTCACACAACGCGGTGCGCTCCTTGACCGACACGATCGCATCCGACAGCCGCATGGCGTCCTCGTTCGGGATCTTCAACAGGTAGAACGCGATGCGCTGGGCGGACTTCGGGCCGATGCCCGGGAGCCGTCCAAGCTCGTCGATCAGGGAACGAAGGGGACCCGTGTACATCTAGCTCGGGACCTCCTCGGCCCCCGGGAACGCCTCGAGCAGGCGCGAGTGCGCGAGCGACTCGACCTCCAAGGGCTCGCCGGGGTCGTCCCGATCGAAATCGTCGTCGCCGAGGTCGCTCGGGTCAGGCTCGGGTTGGCGACCCGAGGTGGGCGCAGCGGTGGAGACCGGCCCGTCGCCGGTCTCGTCGACCACGAGTCGCAGCGCCACGCGGGCGCCGAAGTGGATGCTGAGGGCCTGCTCGACCAGGGGCCGAACCTCCTCGCAGCGCCGCAGATAGCCGGCCCCGGGCACCGCGAAGACCGCCGTCGACCCGTCGACCGCGGTGAACCGGCCCGAGCTGTAGAGCGCCTTGGCCCGGGCCGGCAGCGCGCGCAGCAGGTGGTCCCCCCACGCTTCGACCAGGGCGTCGCGATCGGGCATCGAACCCGCGGTGCTCTCGATCGGCGCGGGCGGCGGTCGTTCCGGTGCGGCCGGCGGCACGGCCTCGGGTGCCGGGACCTGCTCGACGGTCCGGGCCGTCTGCTCCGCCCGTTGCCGACGAACCGCGCCGATCGCCGGCCGGGTGTGTGGATCGTCCGACACCGGGCGATCACCCGTCACCGTTGTGACGGGGCTGCTCGGCGGCTCGGCCACCCGGCGCACCGGTGACTCGCGCGTCGCGAATGACTGCTCGAGGCGCGTCACGCGTTCGGCCAGCGCCTCGGGGGCGCCGTCGAGATCGGGCCGGACCAATCGAACCAACGTGACCTCGAGCACGACCCGGGGGTCGGGCGCCTCGCGCATGTCCACCTGGGCGAGGCCGAGCGCCTCCATGGCCCGGACCAGCCGGGCCAGGCCCAGTCGCTCGGCCTGGGAGCTCAACCGATCACGCTCCCGCCCGCTGGTTGAGGCAAGGTCGGGGGCCAGCGCGAGCAGGAAGGCCTGGCGCAGGTCGTCCACCACCTCGGACGCCAGCTGTTGGGGGCTCCAGCCCGTCTCGACCAGCGAGGCCACCGACACCAGGGCCCGGCTGGCGTCCTCGTCACACAGCGCGTCGACGAGCTCGGCGAGCTCGGGTCGCACGCCGTCGGCGGAGCCCGACGAGGCCATCTGATCCAGCGCCGAGAGCGCGTCACGCGCCGAGCCACGCCCCCTCCGGACCGCCAGGGCGAGCGCCTCGTCGTCGAGATCGAGCTTGGCCTGGTCGCGTACCCACGCGACGAGCTGGCCCAGCGTCTCCGCGCCGAGGAGCCGGAATTCGTAGTGCTGGGTCCGGCTCCGGACCGTGAGCGGCACCTTCTGGGGGTCGGTGGTGGCAAGCACGAAGACGACGTGGCTCGGAGGTTCCTCGAGGGTCTTCAAGAGCGCGTTGGCGGCGGCCGTCGAGAGCATGTGCACCTCGTCGACGATGTAGAGCTTCCATTGCCCGGGCGTGGCCAGGGCGGCATGGGACACCAGGTCTCGCATGGCGTCCACGCCGTTGTTGGAGGCGGCGTCGAGCTCGCGGACGTCGAGCGATGTCCCCTGGGCGATCGAGACGCACGAGTCGCAGACGCCACACGGCTCGCCATCGGTCGGGTTGGCGCAGTTGAGGGCCTTCGCCAACACGCGGGCGGCCGAGGTCTTGCCGGTTCCCCGGGGCCCGCTGAAGAGATAGGCGTGGGCGACCCTTCCCTCCGCGACCGCCCCCCGGAGGGCCTGCACGACGTGGGGCTGGCCACGGATCTCCGACAGCCGGGACGGGCGGAAGCGCCGGTAGAGGGAGAGGTACGGCTCCGTGGCCGCTTCCTCGACCGGTCCCGCGAGGGGGCTGTTCGGCGCTTCCGGAGGCATCAGTCGGAGCCTAAACGGTCCTTGTGCGCGGCCCTCTCTGCGCTCAGCTGCCGAGCGGGCCCACCTCGGAGATCTCGTACTGCAGGACCTCGGCGCCGAGGATCTTCACGTCGCCAGGCGGAGACGAACTGGACCGCAGGACCTCCAGGTGGGCGGCCAGCGCTCCCTTGCTCTCCCAGCGCTCGAACAGCAGGACCCGGCCGGGGTCGATCGGGTCGGCGCTGAAGGCATACGTGATGCACCCGGGCTCGTCCCGGGACGCCTGCATCAGATCGGCGCGGCCCGAGATGAACGCGTCCCGGTGTTCCGGATCGACGTCGAGAAACCCCGCCACAATCAACATGATCCCCCCCTTGGATACCGACCGGCACTCCGGCGTTCGGTGCGACGGCCAGGTTGGCTACGGCACACGGCCTCACCCGCTGAGAGCTGCTGCCTTCCGACCCTGACTCGGTTCACGAGCGGCCGTTGCGCAGGACCCGGCCGCCGCACCCAACGCCGGTGCGACGAACGACCGACACTACCCCGCCTCGTCCGCCGCTCGGGTGGTCGCCCGAGCGTCCCATCGGCGAGGGTTAGCCTGACGCGCCGTCTGGAGGAGTGCGAGAGCGGCCGAATCGGCACGATTGGAAATCGTGTGTGGGGAAACTCACCGTGGGTTCAAATCCCACCTCCTCCGCCACTGCGTCGCTCCGTCAAAGGCCCGTATAGCCACGTCGGCGGGTCGCCGTTCGGACGTGCCGCTTGAATGGAGTGCCATGCCGCCCGAGATGCAACCAGAGGACGACGAAGCTGCGATGCGGCTCGCCATCGCCGAGGCCGGCCGCGCCGTTGCGCACCACGACGTGCCAGTCGGCGCCGTCGCCATGCTCGGCGGCACCGTCATCGCGGCACGGCACAACGAGCGCGAGTCGCAGCCCGATCCGACGGCCCACGCCGAGTTGTTGCTGCTGCGTGACGTCGCCGTGGCGACGGGATCGTGGCGGATGGACGGGGTGACCGTCGTCGTGACGCTGGAGCCCTGTGCGATGTGCGCCGGGGCGATGGTCAACGGCAGGGTCGCCCGGTTGGTCTTCGGCGCGTACGACCCGAAGGCGGGCGCCGTCGGGTCGCTCTACAACCTGTGCCAAGACCCGCGGCTCAACCACGAGGTCGAGGTGGCCGGTGGGGTGCTCGCCGATGAGTGCGGGGCGCTCCTCGCCTCGTTCTTCGAGGGCCGGAGGGCCGAGAACGCCCAATAGCTCCGGCCCGCCGGGCTTCGTGTCGGCCTGGGCGGGGCACCTAATGTTCGAGACGGAGGGATGCGAGAGCGGCCGAATCGGACGGTCTCGAAAACCGTTGTGTCCGCAAGGGCACCGTGGGTTCGAATCCCACTCCCTCCGCGGAGCAGGGGCCCTTCTCGGCACACGCCGGAAAGGGCCTCTTTCGCGTCAGGTCCCGACGCTCACCACACCCCGGGGACGAGCCGCTTGCGCGACGCCGCGTACCGGTCGTAGTCGGGGCCGAGGCCCTCACGGAGCATCCCCTCCTCCACCTGGATCCGGCGCGCCAACCCGAGGACGGAGGGGACCACGATCACCACGAGAGACACCCAGTTGCCGAGCGCGACGGCGGTACCGAAGCCGCTCAGAAGGACGCCGCTGTAGGACGGGTGCCGGACCACCCGATACGGTCCGCTGTCGACGACCCGCTGGTCGCTCTGGACGGTGAGCTTGAATGTGAAGAAGCGGCCGAGGGTGTGCATGGCCCATTGGCGGATCGCGATGCCGAGAAAGATGAGGGCGACGCCGACCGCCACGTAGACCCGCCCGGGCCCGGGCATGGCCAGGCGGTGCAGATGGAATGCCACCAAGAACCCTGCGATGCCGGTGATGAGGACGACCCGTCCGAGCAGGAAGCGGCTGTCCCGGTCGGCCACGACCTGCTGCCCGGTCGGTTGACGGGCCGCGTTGGCGGCCTCGATGGCGAAACGCAGGATCGTGGCGCCCCAGAACAGCGATCCCCACAGCACGGTCGTGCGAATGAAGTATTCGGCCGGCACCGGGTCAGCATGCCAAAACCCCGGTGAATCGAGGTGGTCGGCCGCCGTGGAGAGGTCGATTGCGTGCGTGGCCTTGACCACCGAGCGATGGGGGCACCCTGCTCGGCGTAGCCTGTCGGTGGCCCGGACGTTTGTGGGCGCCTGAGCACTTCGGCGTCGGAGAGGAGTTGGAGATGGCACCATCGCGCTCAACCGTGGGCAAACTCCAGCGCGACCAGGCCAAGCGGGCCAAGGCGAAGGCGAAGCAGGAGGACCGTCAGGCCAGGCGGACCGAGCGTGACGACGCAGAACCGGTCGAGCCCCGACCCGAAGAGGACCAGGGCAAGCTCCTCGAGGAGTTCGCCCGTCTGCACGAGGATCTGGAAGAGGGGCGGATCTCGCTCGATGACTTCGAGGTCCGCCAGGCCGACCTGCGCGAGCGTCTCCAGGTCGACTGACGCCCGCTCAGTCCGTCTTCTTCGGGCGGTCCCGGGTCTCCAACCACCGGTGCAAACCGGCGGCGTTCGAGTGCACCCCGTTCATGACCTCGAACTTGTCGCGGTGCTCGTGTCCGACGACACCGGGCGGTGGGTCGAACCGCCGGGCGAGGGCGTCTGCGATGTCCTCGCCGGCGCGGTAGGCGATCTCGGCCGTCTCGGCCCACTGGCGCAGCATGCCCTCGGCCTCGGCCAACACGTCGCCGGGGTCGGGCAGCAAGCCGTAGTGGGCCAGAGCGAGCCCGCTCGGACGTCGATCGGCGAAACGGTGCAGCGAGTGCAGCGCCTGGTCGAGGTCGAAGTCGGGTGGTGGCGTCGACGGCCGCAGCACCCCGACATCGGGAAGCCGGACCCCGACCGCGTCACCGACGAACAGGATGCCGCTCGTCGAATCGTGCAATCCGAGATGGTGCTTAGCGTGGCCCGGTGAGTCGACGGCGGTGAGGGTTCGCCCCGGGCCGACCACGATCTCCTCGCCGTCGTCCAACACGTGCAACCGCTCGACCGGTGTCGGGTCGAGCCGCCCGTAGAGCGAGTCGAGCAACGGGCCGTAGACGAGGGCGGCCGAGTCGACGAGGCGGGTGGGGTCGGCCAGGTGGCGCGCCCCCTTCTCGTGCACGTAGACGGTCGCGTTCGGGAATGCCCTCGCGACGTCGCCGACGCCGCCTGCGTGGTCGAGATGGATGTGGGTGACGACGACGCCCGCCAGGTCGTCGGGCCCGAGGCCGAGGCCGGCCAGAGCCTCGAGGAGGACCGGGACCGACGACTGGCTCCCGGTCTCGACCAGGACCGGCGCCGGGCCCTCGATCAGGTACCCGGCCGTGACGCGCTGCCAGCCGCCGAGGAGCGTGTCGATCTCGACCACCCCGGGCGCGATCGGGTGGGGCATGGCCGAACCCCCGTCGCTCACGCCGACGCGACCTCCACGACGACCTTCACGTCGTCGGGCTTGCGGTCGAGGGCCTGCGCCCAGTCCGCCAGCGGCACCCGCCGGGTGATCAGGCGCTGCAGCCACGCGCGGTCCGCCTTGGCGAGGGCTTCGGCGCCGGCCTCGTAGTGGCGCCGGTTGGCGTTCACCGAACCGACCACGGCCTCGTTCTCGAGCACCATCGAACGATTGAGTGAGCCGGCGTCGATGTCGAGAGACCGCCCCCCCGACGACACACCGGTCAGGCAGACCACGCCACCCGGCCCGACATGTTCCATCGCGTCAAACACGAGCGAGCCCACGCCGGTGCACTCGATGATCGCATCGGGCAGCTTGCAGGCGTCCGAGATCGAGCCGGTGTGGTACTGGGCGCCGAGTGCGCGGGCGAGATCGGGTTTCAGCCCGGATGCCATCTGGTCGATGACGTGGACCTCGAGGCCGCGTTGGACCCCGAGCAGCGCCGCCAGCAGCCCGACCGGTCCGGCACCCGTCACGACGGCCGTCTTCGGCTCCCAGTGGGCCCGCCCGCCGATGCGGTCGACCTGTTCCCACGCCTTGGCCACGACGCTCGTCGGTTCGAGCAGCACACCGAGCTCACCGAGGGAGGGGTCGACCTTCACCGCGAAGTCGGCCGTGATCCGGTAGTGCTCGGAAAGGTACCCGTCATGCTCTTTGATCCCGCGCTCGGTGTACTGCCCGTTTCGGCAGAAGTCCCACTCCCCGACGGCGCAGTTGGCGCACGGCACCGGGTCGGGCCGGCGCACGATGCCGACCACGAGGTCACCCTTCGCGACTGCGGCTCCCGCAGGCGCGTCCAGCACCCGGCCCAGCGACTCGTGTCCGAGCACCAGCCGCTCGCGCCCCGGTGGCGCCCACCCGTAGGCGCCCGAGAGGATCTCGGCGTCGGTGCCGCAGATCCCGACGCCGAGCGTCTCGACGAGCACCGGCCCGTCGGACTCGGGCGGGTCGTCCACATCGGAGAGCTCGGCGGTCCCCGCCTTCAGCGGGACGACGGTCAGCGCCTTCATGGCTCTCTCCTCGCGGTCTTGTCGGCGGCGCGTTCGGCGGCCCTGTCCAACCGGTTGACCCGGAGCCGCTCCAGGCGCCGCTGTCTCGACGGGTGCCGGTCGTCGGCCGTGACCCCCGCGCCCAGCACGTGCCACGGCTGGCGGATCGCCGTCAGCGTGCTGATGGTCGACAGGACCGGCGCGTCACGGGCGGCCACGGTGTCCTGCCCGCTGAGGCGGCACGCCGTATTGACCAACGACACGTGCGAGAACGCCTGGGGGAAGTTCCCCACCTGCCGCTTGAGCACCGGGTCGTACTCCTCGCTCAGCAGGCCAACGTCGTTGCACAGCGCGAGCAGGCGGTCGAACAAATCGTGCGCGTCATCGGTGCGGCCGATCATGTGCAGGCAGTCGGCGAGCCAGAACGAGCAGGCGAGGAACGCCCCCTCGCGACCGATCAGGCCGTCCACCGCGCCGTCGTCGGTCGTCCGGTACCGGAGCACAAAACCGTCGTCGACGAGCTCGCGCTCGATGGCTTCCACCGTCGAGATCACGCGCGGGTCCTCCGGCGGCAGGAACCCGACCAGCGGGATCATGAGGATGCTGGCGTCGAGGAGGTCGCACCCGTAGTACTGGGTGAAGGCCTGCTTCTCCTTGTTGAACCCCTTCTCGCAGACCTCGGCGTGGATCTCGTCGCGGAGCTCGCGCCACTTTTCGATCGGCCCCTCGAGCTCTGGCCAGGACTCGAGTGTCCGGACCGCCCGGTCAACGGCCACCCACGCCATCACCTTCGAGTGGGTGAAGTGACGGCGGGGCCCTCGCACCTCCCAGATGCCGTCGTCGGGTTCCTTCCAGCCGGTCTCGATGAATTCGACAAGGGCCCGCTGCAGATCCCACATCGACCGACTGGTCACACCGTCGAACTGGCACGCCGTGAAGAGGGCCGACATGACCTCGCCGTAGACGTCGAGCTGGTACTGGCCCGAGGCGGCGTTGCCGATCCGGACGGGCTTCGAGTCCTCGTAGCCGCTCAGCCAGTCGACCTCCCATTCGTCGAGGCGTCGCTCGCCGGAGGTGCCGTACATGATCTGCAGCCGCGACACGTCGCCCGCGGCTGCGCGCAGCAGCCAGTCCCGCCACGCCATGGCCTCGTCGTGGAAGCCGCCCCGCATGAGCGCCTCGAGCGTGAGGGTCGCATCGCGCAACCAGCAGTAGCGATAGTCCCAGTTGCGGTTGCCGCCGACGGCCTCGGGCAGCGACGTGGTGGGCGCGGCCACGATGCCGCCCGTCGGCTGGTAGGTCAGCGCCTTCAGCGTGATGAGCGACCGGAGCACGGCGTCTCGGTGTTCCCCCTCATACGAGCACCCGGCCGACCAGACGTCCCACCAGCCGGCCGTGGTCTCGACCGAATACCACGGGTCAACCGGCGGCGGGGGGGGCTCGTGGGACAGGTACCAGGTGAAAATGAATGGGATCTGCTGGCCTTCGGCGATCGTGAACTCCGAGACCGTCTTCATATCCTCGCCGTGGGTCGGCGCGCGGGTCCACAGGGCCACCGAGTCGGGCCCGGCGGTCGCGGTCAGGAGGCTGTCGCAGCTCGTGACCCACGGCAGCACCTGGCCGTAGCCGAACCGGATGCAGAGATCCATGCGCATGTCGACCTTGCCCGACAGGCCCTCCAGGATCCGCACCACCTGGGGGTGCCCCTCCCGGATCGGCATGCAGTCGGTCAGGCGGACCGACCCCGACTTTGTCTCGAACTCGGTCTCGAGGACGAGCGTCCCCTCCCGGTAGCGGCGCGAGGAGCTCGTGACATGGGCGCTCGGGGCGAGCTTCCAGAACCCGTTGGACTCGTCCCCGAGCAGCTTGGCGAAGCACGCGTCGGAGCCGAAGTGGGGCAGGCACAGCCAGTCGATCGACCCGTCACGACCGACCAGAGCGGTGGTGTGGAGGTCGCCGATCACGGCGTAGTCCTCGATCGGCAAGTCCACTAGAGACCCATTGTTGCGCCAACCGATGCAGACCGCACGATGACCCCGATCGGTGCCGACGGCTCAGTCCGGCGAGCAGCTGAGCGTGCTCACCGCGGCCGTCCGATCCTCGGCCTGCACCACCATGGCCAGGACGTCGGGGGAGGCGAGGGCGTACCCGACATCCGCGTTGGTGGTCGAGCGCGAGAACACGATCCCGATCACTTGCCCGTTGGTCCCGATGAGCGGGCTCCCCGAGTTCCCCGGCTGGACCACGCCGTAGAGCTCATACACGTTCCGGGTCACCAAACCCTCGTTGTAGATGTCACGCCCGGTCGCCAACAGCTTCGCCGCGACCCCCGCCGGCACCACGGTCAACGGGCCGTCCTCGGGATAGCCGATGATGGCACCCTCGGTTCCCCGCCCGACAAAGCTCGGGTCGATGTCGAGCGGCTTGCCCATCGGGGCGCCCGTCCGGAGCAGGGCCAGGTCCAACTGGGGGTCGAAGAAGACGGGTGTGGCCGGGTACAGCGTGCCCGCCACATCGACCTGGGGGCTGGTCTCGCCTGCGATGACGTGGGCGTTCGTCGCGACGACGCCCGGCTTCACCACGAACGCCGTGCCCTCCTGGGTCACCCCGCACGCCCCGCCGATCACCTTCACCGTCGACGCCTGCGCGCTTGAGGCGATCGATTGGGCCTCCGTGCCGGTCGGCGTGGGAACCGGCCCGACCAGTTGTGGTGGGATCTGCGCGAAGACCGGCGGCACGCCCTCGGCGTTCAAGAACGCCTGCACGTGCGAGAACACGGAGGGAACGGGCGGCATCACGCGGTCGACGGTCCGCAGCACGTCGGAGCCCGAGATGGCCGAGCCGAGCCACGTGTAGCGGGACTGGGAGAGCACGCTCCCGAGCACCCATGCGGACAGCAGCACCGCCACGACCGCCACCGCCACACCGAGACCGGCATCGACACCACCCAGGTGGTGCCGCCGGAGAACGACGTTGCTCCAGCCACCGACGACGCGTCCTGCCACCCCGAGCAGGGTGGCGCCCGTGAGCACGACCAGGAGCGTGACGATCGACTTGACCGGTCCCGGCCGGAGGGTGGAGACGAGCGCAATAGAGAGGAGGGCGCCCAGCGTGAGCCCGAGCCAGAATCCCCCGAAGGTCAGCACCTGCACCAACGCCCCGAGCCGGAGCCCGTGCACCGCCGCGGCGACGACCGCGACCAAAAGCACCAGGTCGACCCAGTTCACTGCGCGACGAGGGTAACCGACGCTCGCCGACCACCGGCACCCGGCCAAAATGCAACGAATTCGTAAAGTAAAGTCGCCCTGGCCGCGGTGGAGATCCGTGGATCCGTGGAGGGGAAAGATGGAGCGCGGGGTGCCCCGGCCTCGAGTCCGCCGGGGACACCTGGCCCTTCCCGCAATCTCGGCGGTGCTGGCCATGGGCCTCGCCCTCGCAACCTCGGCCCAGGCGGCTTCGACACCCACCAGGCCGAAACGACACGCCCCTCCCCCGGTCGTCGCGACGGGGCAGCCCGCCCCCACGTCCATGAACAACGCGACGGCCGTCACGTGCGTGAGCGACGAGCGCTGCTGGGCGGTCGGGCTCGGCACCGGGTCGACCGCGGCCATCGACGCGACCACCGACGGCGGGAAGACCTGGAAGGCGCAGGTCGTACCGACCACCATGACCGTCCTCGCCTCCGTCTCGTGCTCGGACCAGCACCACTGCATGGCCGTCGGGCTGGCCGGAGCGGGCGGCGGCGTGGTCTCGACGGCCGACGGCGGGGCAACCTGGACCCTCGACCCCGATCCGGCCGGCGCCGCCGCCATCACCGCCGTCGAGTGCTCCAGCAAGCGGCGCTGCATGGTGCTGGCCACCGACGGCATGTCGTACTGGGCGGCGATCAGCACCGACAACGGCGCGACCTGGGTGCGCGCCGGCACCCTGCCGGCCGGTCTGTCCGCACCGGGCGCGATCAACTGCCCGTCCCCGGTCCTCTGCCTGGTGGCCGGCTACACCCCGACCGGGCCCGGCCGGGGCAGCGGGCTGATCGCAGGCACATCCGACGGCGGCGCCACCTGGAACGCCGCGACGCTGCCACCGGGCGTCGGGGTCCTGCGCTCGGTGACCTGTTCGGGCTTGACGTGCCTGGCCGCCGGCACGTCGTCGACGACGACCACCGGGGCGGTGCCGGGGTCAGGCCAGTTGTTGAGCAGCACCGACGACGGGGCGACGTGGCAGGTGGTCGGGGCCTCGATGCCCCGCGACGACGCCTTCTCGGCGTCGTGCCCCAGTGCCCAGGTCTGCGTGGTGGTCGGTGTCGACTGGGTGGGCACGACCACCCCCATCCCGACCGGGAGCGTCGTGGCATCCACGAACGGCGGGGCGAGCTGGCGGGCCGCCACGCTCCGCTACGTGCCGGTGGGGCTCGACTCGGTGGTCTGCCCGGCCGTCGACCGTTGCTTCGCCGGCGGGGGCAACGACCTCGTCGGCATCTCCCTCGCCGTGGCCCTCCCGGTGCCGAAGCCCAGGGTGGTGCCCAGAACGCGAGCCCCGGTGCGCTGACCGGGTCCAGGGCTGTGCCAACAGGTCGAACCTGGTAGGAGTGGGGCGTGCAAGTTGGAGTGGTCTTCCCTCAGACAGAGATCGGCGCAGACCCGGGCGCCATCCGCGCGTATGCCGACGCGGTCAGGGGGCTCGGGTACCGGCACGTGCTGGCCTACGACCACGTGCTCGGTGCGGACCCCAAGGTCCATGCGGGTTGGAAGGGCCCCTATGACATCGACGACACATTCCACGAGCCGATGGTGCTGTTCGGCTACCTGGCCGCGTTCAGCGACCTCGAGCTCGTAAGCGGCATCGTCATCGCGCCGCAGCGCCAGACCGCCCTGCTGGCCAAGCAGGCCGCGGAGGTCGACGTGCTCACAGGCGGCCGACTCCGGCTTGGGATCGGACTCGGCTGGAACCGGCTGGAGTACGAGGCGCTCGGCAAGGAGTTCTCCGACCGCGCCAAGCGGGTCGTGGAGCAGGTCACCCTGCTCCGGAAGCTCTGGACCGACCAGAGCGTCACCTTCGAGGGCGAATACGAGCAGGTTCACGGGGCCGGGCTGGCCCCGATGCCCGTCCAGCGACCCATCCCGATCTGGTTCGGGGGCTTCGCTCCATCCGCACTCAGACGGATCGGCAGGATCGCCGACGGCTGGTTCCCACTGGTGCCGCTCGGTCCGGACCTCGAGCAGGCGATCGCCACCGTGGAGGAGAGCGCCGCCAAGGCCGGACGTCCGTCCCTGCCTTTCGAGGGCCGGATCACGGTCACCACCGATCGGGGGGGGCCGCTGGAGCGGCATGTGGCCGGGTGGAAGGCGCTCGGGGCCCAGTACGTGTCCCTCAACACCATGGGGCAGGGCTACGCCACCGTCGACCAGCACATCGCCGCCCTCACCGAGGCCGCACCGATCGCCCTCGCCGGCTAGGCCCAGGCAGGCGCAGGCAGGCACAGGCGCCCGAACAGGGGTTTCGGTGTCGCTGCGGAACCAAGAAGGTTCTCCGACATTTTGATTTCGTGTTCCTTTCGGTTCGCGGAACGTTCATCTCTCGTCACTACCGTCCTCAGCAATGACCCTCGGGGAGCAGCCCAGACCTGTCCGGCCGACCGTGGTGGGAACCACGCCGTCCATGGCTGGGATCGACCCCATCTTGGAGGCACTCGATCCCGACCGGTCCCGGCCCGCCGACGTGGTGCACTCAAAGGGTCTGACCCTCTCCTTCGGGCAAAAGCGCATCCTGTCCGACATCCACATCCCGTTCCGCCGGGGCACCATCACCGCCCTGATCGGCCCGACCGGATGCGGCAAGTCGACGTTCCTCCGGACGATCAACCGCATGAACGACAAGGTCACCGGTTTTCGCTACGAGGGCGACGTCACCTTGGAGGGCGCAAGCATCTGGGCACCCCGCCAGGACCTCCTTTCCCTCCGCCGCCGGGTCGGCATGCTCTTCCAGCGCCCCAACCCGTTCCCGATGTCAATCCGGGACAACGTGGTGGCAGGCGTAAAGGCCCACCAGATCGCCAAGGGCAAGCAGCTCGACGTGGTCGCAGAGGAGCGTCTCCGCCAGGTTGGTCTGTGGGACGCCGTCAAGGACCGCCTCAAGGACTCGCCGTTCCGACTTTCGGGGGGTCAGCAGCAACTGCTCTGCCTCGCCCGTGCCCTCGCCGTCGGTCCCGAGGTGCTCCTGCTCGACGAGCCGACCTCGTCACTCGACCCGATCTCGACGGAACTGGTCGAGGGGCTTCTCCGCCAGCTGACCCCCGCGCTGACGCTCATCATCGTCACTCACAACCTGGGCCAGGCCCGCCGGGCGTCGGATAACACCATGTTCCTTTACGAGGGCCAGCTCGTCGAGCACGGCCCCACCGAGGAACTCTTCGAGCGACCGAAGGAAGCTCGCACCGAGCATTACGTCACCGGACGGATGGGATGACGTCGAGAAATCTCGACCATGGACGTCGCCTAACCCGAGGAACCATGGATCGCAGTACCGCCTTCTAAACAGCTACCCAATCCACCGCTACAAACTCCAAAGGAGGACCTTTGATTCGTTCAACGCGCCTTGCGCGCCTAATTGCCGCCGCGACGACCGTCGTGGCGGTCGGCTTGGCTGGATCGCTCGTCGGGGCGAACGCCGGCGGCGCTGCCCAGCACAAGGCGAAGCCGGCGGTGGAATCTCCGTCGGCCGGCACGGTAACCGAAACCGGTAGCTCGCTCCTGTACCCGCTGTTCAACCTGTGGGCTGGCGGCTACAGCAACAAGTACACGTCGGTGACGGTCTCGACGGCTTCCACCGGTTCTGGCACCGGTCTTGCCGACGCTGCCAACGGCACAGTGGACGTCGGTGCTTCGGACGCGTATCTTGCCCCGAGCTCTCTGACGACTACACCGACCTTACTTAACATCCCATTAGCGATCTCGGCTCAGCTAGCCGCCTACAACATCCCGGGCGTGACCGCGCACCTCGTGTTGTCGGGCAAGGTGCTGTCCCAGATCTACCAGGGCAAGATCACCACCTGGAACGACCCGGCGATTACGGCCCTCAACCCATCAGTGACGTTGCCGAATATCCCCATCGTGACGCTGCACCGTTCGGACGGCAGTGGAGACACCTTCCTGTGGTCCTCCTACCTGTCGGACGCCGACCCCAGCGGGTGGGGCAAGACACTCGGGTTCAACACGACCATCTCGTGGCCCAATGCCCCCGGTGCGCTGGGTGAGAACGGCAACTCGGGCATGTTGGCAGGGTGCAAGGCGACCGTTGGCTGCATCGCCTATGTGGGCATCAGCTATCTGACCCAAGCGCTGCAGGCAGGGCTCGGCTACGCCGCCTTGGTAAACGGCAAGGGCCAAACAGTGTTGCCGACGCCGACGAGTATCGCCACCGAAGCGGCCGGGTTCACCAAGAAGACGCCCGCCAACGGGACGATCTCGATGATTGACGGCAAGGTCAAGGGTGGCTACCCGATCGTCAACTACGAATACGGGATCGTGAACTCGAACCAGTCGAGCTCGTCAACCGCCAAGGACATTCGCTCGCTGCTTGAGTGGATCGTCAACGCCAAGGATGGGAACGCCTCGTCGTATCTGACGCAGGTCAACTTCCAGCCGTTGCCGGCATCGATCGTGGCTGCTTCACTGAAGCAGATCAAGACCATCCAATAGTGACCACAGTCGGCAGGCCGATTGCTCGCCCGCCGATGATGGCTCAGGTAATGCGCCGGGCGCGAAGCGCCCGGCGCATTACCGCTGGCTTCCGGACGGTGGAGGGCGCCCTTTGGCAAGGAGCGGCCCGCGTTGCCGTCTTGTTGCCGCTAGCGGCGCTGCTGTTCGCGGTCACCATCCTGGCGATCAAGGCGCGTCCGGCCATCATCGTCAACGGCTGGGGCTTTCTGACCCGGTCCAAGTTCGATCTGGGCCAGTCGTACGCCACCACGGTGAACCACATCCACGGGGTGGCCGTACCCGTGGGGGCCTCCTACGGGGCCGGGGCGCTTATCGCCGGGACCCTCGAGTCTTCGGCGATCGCGGTCATCATCGCCGTGCCTATCTCGATCGGTGCGGCCTTCGCTCTCACCGAGCGGATGCCCCGATGGGTGTCCCAACCGCTCGGTTTCTTCATCGAACTGCTGGCCGGGGTGCCTAGCGTGCTGTTCGGGCTGTGGGGCATCCTCACCCTCGGGCCGTTTCTGGCCACGCACATCTATCCGACGATCGCCAACAACATGCCCAACGTGCCGGTACTGGACTTCTTCCGAGGAGCCGCTGGACACGGTGAGGGGTTGCTCACCACCGGCCTCGTGCTTGCCCTCATGATCGTCCCCATCATCACCGCCACCACCCGCGACCTCTTCTCACAGGTCCCGCCGCTGCCCAAGGAGGGGGGCGAGGCCCTCGGCATGACCGATTGGGAGGTGGCGCGGCGGGTGACCCTGCCGTGGGTCCGTTCCGGCATCATCGGGGCCACCGTCCTCGGCTTGGGTCGGGCCATTGGCGAGACGATCGCGGTGGCCATTGTGTCGGGTTCGTTGCTGGCGTCGGTCGCCCCGAACGCCTATGGCACATTCGGAACCCTCGCCGCCGCCATTGTCACCCAGCTCGACTCCGCGTCCACCGACGGTACCGGCTTCGCCGTTTCGACTCTGGCCGAACTGGGCTTGATCCTGGCGGTCATCTCGGTCGGGGTAAACCTGGCTGCCAGGCTGGTCATTAAGAGGTCCACGAGGTTGGGTGCCCCCGTCGGTCGGGCCACCTGAGGCCAGAGGAGACCACGTGAGTTCGCAGGCCCTTCCTGGCACCGGTCGACGGCGGTTCGTGACCGCCGGATTCCGCGTCGGCACCTACCTCTCGCTGCTGCTGATCATGGGACCAGTGGTGTGGCTGTTGGCTGGGATCATCGCTCGGGCAGTTCCACACTTCAGCTGGAGCGTCCTCACCCATCCGACGACCGGCGAAAGCGGCGGGCTCGAGAACGCGATCATCGGCACATTGCTGCTTATGGCGGGTGTGCTGGTCCTGGCCGGCGGCATCGGCATCCTGGCCGGCCTGCACTTGGCTGAATACGCCAAGCCACGCAAAAGCGGCAAGGAGAGCGGGGGCATCTTGCGGACGGCGTCTGACGTGCTGTCCGGCTTCCCGTCGATCGTGCTCGGATACGTCGGCTACGTGGCCCTCGTGCTGGGACTGCACTGGAACTTCTCGCTGCTGGCGGCGTGGATCATCTTGTCGGTCATGGTCATCCCTTATATCGCCAAGTCGACCGAGACAGCGCTACGCCAGGTCCCGACCGCCTATCGGGAAGGCGCCGAGGCCCTGGGGATGCCATCGGGCTATGCCCTCCGCAAAGTGACGCTGAAGACCGCGGCGCCCGGCATCGTGACTGGTTTGCTCCTTGCCCTCGCCATAGCCGGTGGGGAGACGGCGCCGCTCATCTACACCGCGGGCGCCTTTGCCGACTCGCCGGTCTCGGTGTCACTCACTCACCATCCCGTCCCCTATCTCACCTTTTTGGTCTATGGCTTCTACACCTTGCCGGAGAACGCATCCCACTACCTGGCCTATGACGCTGCATTGGTGCTGGTGGTGCTGGTCCTAGTGCTGCTCGTGGCGGCTCGACTCATCGTCAACCGGACCCAGAAGCACTCGGAGGCGCGTCGGGGGTAGGGCCGGCAGCTGCGCACCCGACAATCCGGTCGGGTGCGTTCTATCCTGACCAGGGATTCAGCACAGATAGTGGTAATTCCCCACTCTGCGTGCTTGAATAGCGGGAGAACTCGACCCCGCGAACGGCTGGTCAATGTCGGAACATCAGGGCACAATCGGAATCCGCATCCCCCGGGCGTTCATCCTGCTCGTGGGCGCGGCCGTGGGGATCCTGTTCGGTCTCGTGCTTCTCATGATGACCGGTCGCCCGGCCGGTGCGGCAGTCCTCCCGGGCCTTCCGAGCAGTCCCATCACGCAGACGGCAGCACCCGTCGTGACCACGCTGAGTGGTGTGACGCAGGGTCTGGTCACCACGGTCAGCGACACCGTGCCTGCGGCCACCAACAACGTGCTCAGCCCGGTTCTGCCCTCGTTGGGCTCAACCGTCTCCTCCACGTCCGCTGGCCTGGTCAGCGGCACCACCGGGGCGGTCCAGTCGCTCGGCGCCCCGAACGGCCCCGCGGGGCTCGTTTCGGGCGCCGCGGTCCCCGCACTGCCCGTGCTCTCCTCGTCTCCGCCGGCGCTTCTGGGCGGGATTGTGAGCCAGGGCTCGCGACCCACGCCGACCGAGCCGAGCCCGCCACAGTCGGCGGCCAATGCCGGCGTGGCACTACGCACGGGCAGTGCGGCCTTTTTCTCCCTAGGGATGTCGACGCAATCGGCACTGGTCTCGGGGCCGCAAACGCCCTCGAGTCCGCAGCCTCGGCGTCCCACGGTCCCGGTGTACCCACCGGTACCGGCGGGTGCCACTTCTGGATCGGGCGCACACAACGGTCCGCTCGACTCGTTACCCCCGACGATCTTGGTGCTGGCCTTGCTCGTCGCGGCAGGAATGGGTCTCGAGCGCCGCCAACGCCCGAAGGCCAGGTTTGACCTGAGGTTCTCCCCACCCGGTTAACCGCTTGAGAAGGACACGGCACAGCTGCCGTGACTCGTACTCAAACGACTAACTCGAACAAGGAGAACAAAACTCAATGCGTACTCTCTACAAGCGCGCGGCCGTGGCCGTCGCCGGTGCTGTGGGTGCTTCCTTCATGGGGCTCTTCATCGCCGCCGCCGGACCCATCCCCGCATCAGCACAGTCGACGGTTTGCGTCGGCACCGGTTCGATCGGATCCGGCTCCGGAAGCGGAGCTGGAGCGACAGGAACTGGAACCGTTGGTAGCTCTACCGGCACCGGCTCTACGGGGAC
>PMOQ01000100.1 GCA_003161255.1 Acidimicrobiaceae bacterium
CACCAATCCGCGCGGCCTCTTAGCCAAATCCAGGGCACGAGGGTTCAATGTTCGATGTATGGCCCCTGCCGGGCTGCCTAATAGGAGTAGCAGGACGGTCGGCAACACCAGGTATCGAGCAATCCTTCGAGTCTTGATCATGACAAAAGTTGAGCCCAACACAAGGCATATGTCAACCAGTTCAAGCAAGCTTGGCAGCTATGGAGGACGCTCCTTGAAGAATGGACCCATCCGCACCCGCTGACAAAAGGGCGCGAGACGGGCGAGAAACTGCTTCCGCCAAGAGATCGGTCAATAGAACCCCAAAAGGAATCGGGGGATCGATCCAAAGGTATTTGGCGAGGGATCCTGGGATCGTATTGAGCTCATTGACCCGAAGGTCTGCACCGTCAGAGAGAAAGTCGATACGAGCGATCCCTCGGAGCCCGGCCAACGAAGAGATGCGCTCTGCGGCATCACGGATCTGTGCCTCGAGTTCCGAGGACAGGCGGGCTGGCAGCTCCCTTGGGGCGCTAACCATTCCCTCTCCTCCTGCGTACTTCTCGCGGTAACCCAGGATCTCGGACTCCGCCCCAGAGCTTGCTCCTGAGGCCTTTAGCGGACGTTCGATGGCAGAGACCTGGAGCTCAGGCCATGACCGGGCAGCGATCTGGAGATCGAAGAGGTCAGCGCGGAAAGGCTCAACGACAGCTCCGTTCGCCAAGTGCACGCTGGTCTTACGTAGGACACGCGCAGTAGCCATGTCTTCGACGACCTCGATGCCAATGGATGATCCACCGAAGCGAGGTTTGATGATGTAGGGCCCGGGGAACCCGACGTCGGTCGTATCGGGATCGAGCAGACGTCGCGCCAACGTCGGAAGACCTGCGCTTGCGGCCAGCGCCCCGAACGCGAGCTTGTCCATCCCGAGTGCGGCCCCGGCAACCGACGGGCCGGCATGGCGGATGCCGGCGAGTTCGAGTGCCGCCTGGAGCGACCCGTCCTCCCCCGGCCCCCCGTGACAGCAGACGAGAGCCACGTCCAACCCGAGCGGGCGCGCCCGACCGATTTTACGGTCGCTCGGGACGAAGCCACCATCCGGACCCAGGACCAAGTGAAGCCGAGCCGCACCCTTGGGTGGCCCGTTCACAAAGTCGGTGCCCTCGAGCGTGGGTTCGACCTCGAACCAGTCGCCGGATTTCGACCAGAAGAGGCCCCGGACCGAGGTCCCCTGCACCGACCCCAACTCCCGCGCCGCCTGCAGACCCGTCAGGACACTGACGTCGTGTTCGGGGGACGGCCCACCAAAGATCACACCGACTTCAGGCAAGCTCGAAGCTCCCACACTCGCGTCAGCCAGGCACCACCTCTGTCGGCCCGGTGCCGGTTAAGGGTAGTGGTCGGGCAGATCGTTCTCGTACAGGACGGCGTCGCCACTCACGAGGTTCTCCCGCACCCAACGGACCGCCGCTTCCCTGGTCCGGAATGTCGCGGGCGTGTTCCCCTTGACGCCGGCCAAGAGCGCCGCCCGATTGGTCTCGCCGACGACCACCAACTCAGCCGCCATCTCAGCGGCCGCCGAACCAAACGCCCGGTTCTCTTCCGCCTGGCGGCGACCCAATTCGACCATTCCGGGCGTGACGAGCACCCGCCGCCCCGTTTCGCCCGCCTCCCCGAGCAGGCGGAGCGCGGCCAGGGCACCGGCCGGATTCGAGTTGTAGGTGTCGTCGATGACGACCACTCCGCTCGGCGCCGTCGCCACCGAGAGCCGATGAGGCACAGCCGGTAGGTCGCCCAAGCGCGCCGATATCTCGGCGTCGGGTACCTCGAGGTGCCGGGCCACCGCCACTGCGCACGCCACATTGCCCGACTGCGCGCCAGCGGTGAGCGTGATCCCCGAGCCGATCGTGCGCCCGCCGACCAGCACTTCGCACGATCCGAGCTCTTCAATGACGCATACGTCTGCGCCCCGGTCCACGCTCGAGCATCGAACGACCACTGGGCGGTCCTCGCGCTCCGCCAGAACGTCGGCGAGATCTGCCAATCGAGCGTCGTCGACGTTCAGGACGATCGTGGTTGCCGAGGCGGTGATCTCGGACTTCGCAGCCAAGATCTCGTCTTCGGACCCGAACCGTTCCAGGTGAACCGGCCCGATCGCCGTGATCACGGCGATGTTCGGAGGACACCACCGGCAAAGCTCTGCGATTTCGCCGCGTCCGTAGGTGCCCATCTCGGCCACGAACACCTCGGTCCCCTCGATCAATTGCTCATTGACCGCCCGGGCAAGCCCGGCCCGGTTGTTGAAGGATCCCGGGCTCGCGACCACTCTCACGTGATTAGCCAGCAGGTGCGAGACGTAGTTCTTCGTCGACGTCTTTCCGAATGAGCCGGTGATGCCGACGATCAACGGGCGAACGGACCCGAGTCGATTGGTCGCCCTGGCTACAAACCTCGAAGCGAAGCTTCGCTCGATCGGGACTGTCAAAAGGCACGCGCAATCCACGACGACCGGGACCAGAATCACGCCCATCGCCGCGAGAAACACTGTTCGATGGATCGCGAAGCCGAGCGCAACGATGGCCGCCTCGACCCCAAATGACATGGTCGCCAGCGTGGCGAGCCGGCGAGTCACCCCGAGCGGCGAGGTCCGTCCTCTCACCGACAACCCCAGCGGAGCGATCGTCGCAACCGCGCCCGTGCCGATCGCGCTCAGCGGCCACCGCCAGGACAGGGCCGTCGCAGCGAACCCTAGAACGAGGAGTGGGGCGTTGAGACGCACCCGGATCCACCAGCGGAACGCGAAGCGTGTGGTCGAGCCAGCGAGGTAGTGCTCTCGTTGCGCCACCCGCAGCCAGCGCGCTCCTGCCGGAACGAGGCTCACCCAACAGAGACCCGACGCGACCCAACCCGAGACGCCGAGGGTCATCGGATCACCGCGAGCCTCGTTGGGCCAGCCGATCGACCACCGCGTCACGCAGGACCGCGGGCGCCGACAGAGGGGTCAGGTGGCCGGCTCCGGGACACACGACCAGATGTACGTCTTCAAGATCGTCGACCGCCAATCGTGCCACCGTGATCGGGACGACGGTGTCGTCGTCTCCCCACACGAGGGTGACGGGACATCGGATCACCTCGAGCACGTCGTCGTATCGCTCGTTGACCAGCCGCACCAGGACCTGCCGCATGATCCCCTCGGCGGCCCGATAGTCCGCCGACCCGTAGCGTTGGCGCAGTGACTCCATGCGGCGCTCGGAGACCAGGCCGGCCCGATGGAGCAACCGGCCGGCCCTGAAGACCAGTGGCGTCTTACGTCCGGGCCCGGGATGGACGAGCGGCACGCCCGTCAGCACCAGGGCCGCGACATCGTCCGGCCTCTGGGCCGCCAGGTGAATCGCCACTCGCCCGCCGAAGGAATGCCCCAGCACGACTGCGGGCGTGTCCATCTCGGCAAGGACCTCGGCGACGAGGTCGGCATATTCGCGACTGCCCCATGCCGCAGGTGGAGCCGAGGTTGCGCCGAAGCCCGGCAGATCGAGAGCGATCGCGTCGAGCGGTTCGGATCCCGCAGGCGAAAGTGTCGCCCCGAAGTCCCGATGGGACCTCCCCCAACCGTGCAAGGCCAGGACGCTCGGACGTCCGGTTCCGAAGGTCTCCCCGGTGAGTCGGCCGTCCGCGAATGCGCGAAGCACCTCAGCAGCGGCCGGGACGCGGCTCGCCGGCCAGCGGCCTGACCTGGTCAGACCGGGTCTCCCCCTTCGGCTGGATCAACTTGGGCGGCGCCAACCGCTCTCCTCCATACCTTGTGCGTCGGCGGCCACCATATCGAGGCGGACCGCCGACTCTGGGGAAGGCCGGCCGCGACGATCGACGTCGGTGTCCCACCCCCTCGGTACGGTTGGGTCGATGGGCATTCCCGCCGGCGCCACACCACTGACGGCCACCTCCTTCGAGGACACCCTCCCCACGCCCGCCCAGCGGGAAGCGATCATGATCGAGCACCCCGTCCTGTGCGTCCTGGCCGGCGCCGGCGCCGGCAAGACCGGCGTGTTGACGCTGCGGGTCGCCAGGCGGTCGGTCGATGGCAGCGCGAGCGCGGAACACACCCTCGTGTGCACGTTCAGCCGCAAGGCCGCCGACGAGTTGAGGGTGCGCCTGTTCCGCTTGGGAGTGGTCGGCGTCACTGCGGGGACGATTCACCGGGCGGCCCTTCGGATCCTGCGCGACTGGCGGGACAGCAGCGGTGGCCCGGTCCCGACGGTGATCGGCGATCGGCGTCGCCTCCTCGAGGCGGTTCTTGCAGGGACCAAGGCGAGTCGGGCCACCTCGCTGCAGTTGGAAGCCGAGATCGGGTGGGCGAAGGCCAGAATGATCGGACCGACGGAGTACGAGGCGGCGGCTCGCCGAGCCAACCGGATAGTCCGGGTGCCGATGCCGCTCATCGCGGAGCTATTCGCCGCCTACGAGGACGCCCGGCGGCGGCGGGGAGTCCTCGATCTCGACGACCTCCTGTTGGAGAGTGCCGGCGCACTGGACCAGAACCCCGCGTTCGCCGAGGGAGTGCGGTGGCGGTTCCGACACCTCTACGTCGACGAGATGCAGGACGTCAACGCGGCGCAGTTCAGGCTGCTCCGCGCCCTCGTCGCCGACGAGCCGGACCTCTTCGTGGTCGGAGATCCCAACCAATCCGTCTACGGCTGGAACGGCGCC
>PMOQ01000071.1:0-5102 GCA_003161255.1 Acidimicrobiaceae bacterium
GGTGCGCCGGCCAGGGCGGCGATGGCCCGGTCGATCCCATCGTCGTCGATGTCGTGGTGGGTCATCATCCGCACCGTGCCTGGAGCGATGGTGCCGGCCAGAACACCGACCGAACCGAAGTGCGCAAACAGCGCCGAGGGGTCCGGGTGGGCGAACACGACGCAGTTGGTCATAACGGATCCCGGGTCGAGCCCGCAGGCCGGCCAACGCGCCGCCACGGCGTCGGCGAGCCGCCGTGCCCGGGCGTGGTCCTCGGCGAGCCGTCCGACCATCAAGTCCAGCGCGACCAACCCCGCCGCCGCGATCACCCCGGCCTGGCGCATCGCCCCGCCGAATCGGTGTCGCTCGATCCGGGCCTCGGTGATCACATCGCTCGAACCGGCCAGCAGCGAGCCAACCGGTGCGCAGAGGCCCTTGGAGAGGCATGCCATCACCGTCATCGCGCCCTCGACCAGGCGGGCGGCCGGCACGCCGAGCGCCACCTCGGCGTTGAAGATCCGGGCACCGTCGACGTGGATCGGGAGATCACCGGCGGCGGCCCGCAACGCCTTCAGCTGCTCGAGCGACCACGCCCGCCCGCCCGAGGGCATGTGGGTGTTCTCGATCGAGACCATGCCCGGCGGGAGGAGATGATGCAGCGCCCCCTCCCTCGCAGCGATGACGTCCCTCGGGTCGATGATCCCGTCGGCGTCGTCGACCGGGGCCAGCTGGACCTCGGTGTTCAGTCCGACGGCTCCGTTCTCGTAGGCGACCAGGTGCTGGCGCCGGCCGGCGATCACGGCCGTTCCCGGCCGACCGAGCACCCGCAGGGCAATCTGGTTGCCCATGACGCCCGATGGCACGAAGACCGCCGCTTCCATTCCCATTCGCTCGGCGAAAGCCGCCTCGAGCGCGTTGACAGTCGGGTCCTCTCCGTATCCGTCGTCGCCCACCTCCGCCTCCGCCATCGCCTTGCGCATTTCGGGCGTCGGCCGGGTCACGGTGTCACTCCGGAGGTCAACGACGGAGGACATGGGATCGATCGTACCGGCGCGTCTTCGTCGAAAGGATCCGACACGCGTCCACGCCGGCCGAGATACCTTTCGCCCGAGTGCCTCCCGGTTGCCCGGCGGCGTTGCGGCAATGGGTGTGGCGCGAGCTGGAACAACCGCCATAGACTGGGTTGTGCACTCGGTACGACCCGTGGGGCCACTGGGGTCCGTCGGATTGATCTTACCCACCATCCCCTGGCAAGAAATCCCTGGTGGATCAGGTACTACCGAGGGTGCGACAACTGCGCATACCACCGGTGTTACCGATCGCCTGCGCACCATCGTCAGCGCCGCCGAACAAGCCGGCGCGAGTGGTCTGTGGGCCTGCGATCACCTGTTCTGGCACCGCCCACTGCTCGAGCCTTTGACCTCGCTTGCGGTGGCCGCGACCGCGAGCACTTCCGCGACGCTCGGCACATGCGTCCTTCAGCTCCCGATGCGAAACCCCGCCGCAGTGGCCCGGCAGGCCGGCACCCTCCAGCTGCTTTCGGGTGGCCGGTTCGTGCTCGGGCTCGGTGTCGGGAGTCATCCAGGCGAGTACGAAGCCGCGGCTGTCGACTTCTCGCGGCGGGGGCGCCTTCTCGACGACGGGATCGAGGCGCTGGGCCGCGCGTGGGGCAGCGCCGACCGCCCCGGCGAGCGTTACCGACAGGAACCCACATGTTCGCCCATCCCGATCTGGCTGGCCGGGACCAGCGACGCCGCAGTCAAGCGCACCGCCAGAGTGGGTGACGGCTGGGTCCCCTTCTTCATCCCGCCCGACGATTACCGAACCGCTCGCACCCGGCTCTTCGACCTCGCCATCGACGCCGGCCGCGATCCCGCCTCCATCGACACCTCGGTCGTCGCCCTCGTGTGCGCCGGGGACTCGTCCGAAGTGGCCCACAGGGCCGGGACGGCCTGGTTGGCGGACCTCTATGATCTGCCCCCGAAGGCGTTCGACCGCCACCTCGTCGCCGGCACCCCCGAGGACTGCGCCGCCGGCATCGCCGCCTACCACGACGCCGGTGCCAGCCATGTGGTCGTGATGGTCGCGGCGGACGAGACCCTGGACCACTTCGGTCCCGTGGTCGAGGCGCTCCGGTCCCGCCCTTCCACCGACCGAGCCGAGGTCGTCACCCAGCTCGTCGCGTCACCACAACTCGAGCCCCTGGGAGCCAACCCATGAGCAGCCAGAACGTCGCCGTCCTCGGCACCGCTATGACCGACATGAGCCGTCGCGATCAAAATCCGGACCAGATGGCCGTCCAAGTGGTGACCGAGGCGCTGGCCGACTCGGGCGTGCACGCGGCGGATCTCGCCCTCGTCGTGGCCGGCAACGCGAGCGGTGGCCGCCTCAACGATCAGGGGTGCATCCGGGGACAGGCCTGGCTGAGGAAATCGGCGATGGGCGACGTACCGGTCGTGAACATCGACAACTCGTGCGCTGGAGGGTCCTCGGCGTTGCACATGGGGGCGCTCGCGGCCATGGCCGAAGACCGGCCCGTGTTGGTGCTCGGGGTCGAGAAGATGTGGACCGGTGACCGTGCCGGCACCCTGGACGCCATCGAGTCGGGGCTGCCGTCGGACTACCGGGCCGACATGCACGCAAAGCTGGCCGAAAACGGCAACCCCGCCGGCAGCATCCTCATGGGCCTGAACGCCGCGTGGGCGGCTCAGTTCATGGAGGAACGGGGCGCCACCATCGAGCAGATCGCGGCAGCGGCGGTCAAGGCACGCCGCAACGGTGCCCTCAACCCACTGGCCCAGTGCCAGCGGGCGGTCACCGTGGACGAGGTGCTCGGGTCGCCCCAAGTGGCCGGGGTGTTGACCCGACTCATGTGCAGCTCGTTCACCGATGGCGCGGCGGCGATCGTCCTCGCAGGCGACCCGACAAGCTTCGCCGAACCCGTCGCCAATATCGTCGGCTCGATGGCCCGATCCGGCTGCGGCAGCCTCGACTACCACGACCGCATGGCCGAGACCGTCGGCGCCGCCTACGAGTCGTTCGGGGTCGGCCCGGAGGACTTCGACATCGTCGAGCTCCACGACGCCACGAGCGCCGAGGAGCTGTTCGCCCTCGAGTCGCTCGGGTTCTTCGGACCCGGGGAGGCCGGGCCGGCCACGGCCGCCGGCGACACCGCCATCGGTGGCCGGGCCGTGACCGTCAACCCCAGCGGGGGCCTGGTGGCCCGCGGTCACCCGCTGGGCGCCACCGGCATCGCCCAGGTCGTCGAGATCGTGACCCATCTGCGAAGTCGGGCAGGCCCCCGGCAGGTGTCCGACGCCCGACTCGGCCTGGCCGTGAACACCGGCGGCATCATCGACGGTGACGCCGGCTACGTCGGCGTGACCGCGATCTCGGGGCCGCGATGAGCCTCAATCGAGGCATCGTCGTGCGGAGCTGCGGCATCGCCGTGCCCGACAAGGTGTTGACCAACGACGACCTCGCGGCACGGCTCGACACGAGCGACGCGTGGATCACCGAACGGACCGGCATACGCGAGCGCCACATTGGAGGGACCACCTCCTCGCTCGCCGCCGAGGCCGGGCAACAGGCGCTCGACCGGGCCGGGGTGGCGGCCGCCGACATCGACATGCTGGTGCTGGCCACCACGACCCCCGACGCCATGGTGCCGTCGACGGCCTCGACCGTCCAGGAGCTGCTCGGAATCCCCGGCGGTGCCTTCGACATCAACGCGGCCTGCTCGGGTTTCGTGTACGGACTGGCGGTGAGTGCCGGTCTTGCCGCGACCGGCACCGATCGCATCCTCCTCGTGGGCGCCGAGACGCTCAGCCGCATCACCGACTGGGACGACCGCAAGATCGCGGTGCTGGTCGGCGACGGCGCCGGCGCGGTGGTGGTCGAGGCGGTTGAGGGCCCGGGCAACCTGCTCAGCCACAACCTGCACTCGGACGGCTCGCTGCGGCACCTTCTCTATTGCGATCACGGCGGATACCTCTTCATGGACGGCCAGGAGATCTTTCGCAAGGCCGTGCGAGTCGTCGTCGAGTCGGCAAATCAGGCCCTGGACGACTCCGGGGTCGGCATCGACGAGATCACCATGCTCATCCCCCACCAGGCCAACCTGCGGATCATCCAAGCGGCCTGCCAGCGCCTCGGGATCCCCGAAGAACGCACGGCGATCGTGATCGACCGCTACGGCAACACGTCGTCGGCATCGATCCCCTTGGCGCTCGATCACGCCCTGGAGACGGGTCGGGTGAACAACGGCGACCTGCTGTTGCTGACCGGCTTCGGCGGAGGCATGAGCTGGGCGAGCGCCGTCCTACGCTGGGGGGCGTGACCGCAGGCAGCGCCGGCCCGGTCCTGGTGATCCTGGCGGCCGGGCGAGCAGTCCGTTACGGGGGATTGAAGCCCCTGGCCCCGGTCGGACCGGGGGGCGAGGCCATCGTCGACCTCGTGGCCAGCGACGCGCTCGCGGCGGGGTTCGCAACGATTGTGCTCGTCATCGGGAACGAGACCGGCCAGGCGATCCGGGACCACGTCGAGCGGTACTGGCCCGGCGCAGTCGACGTCCGGTTCGCCCTGCAGGCCATCCCGAGGGGCACGGTCGACGCAGTGCTGTCGGCGTGGCCCGAGGTCGAGCGCACCGGTTCCTTCGGCGTCGCCAACGCCGACGACCTCTACGGACCCTCCGCTCTCGGCATCTTGCGGGCGCATCTGACGGGCTCCGACACGGACAACGCGCTGGTCGGGTTCCGGCTGGGGCGCGCCGTCATCGGTTCGTCGCCGGTGACCCGCGGCGTCTGTCTGACCGGGCCGGGCGGCCGCCTGGTCCAGATCGAGGAGCGCCGGGGCGTCGTCGCCCGCGACGACGCCATGTTCGGGACCGGTGACGGCCGGGAACCGGGACTCCTCGACCCGGCGACATTGGTGTCGATGAATCTGTGGGGCTTCGCCGCGGGAATGGGCGCCGAGCTCCGGCACGCGATGCAACGTGGCGGCGAGGGCGAGGTGCTGCTGCCCGACCTGGTGGGCCGACTGGTCGCCGAGCCGACGGGCCAGCGGTTCACGGTGCTCCCGACCGACAGCCGCTGCGTCGGGGTGACGCACCCCGACGACCTCGC
>PMOQ01000071.1:5165-14350 GCA_003161255.1 Acidimicrobiaceae bacterium
TCGCCGGCGAAGTGGTCGGCGGCCTGGCCGCGCACGCTTCGGCCCTGCTCGCCGACGCCGGGCACAACCTGACCGACGTGGCCGGACTGGCGGCCGCCGTGTTCGCGCTGCGGTGGGCCGCGCGGCCGAGAAACGAATCCCGATCGTTCGGGAATCACCGCGCCACCATCCTCGCAGCGCTGTTCAATGCGGTCGCCCTGGCCGTGGTCACCGTCACGATCGTCATCTTGTCGATTGAACGCGTCGTGCATCCCGAGACCGTGAACGGGACCCCGCTCGCGATCGTCGCCGGCATCGCGCTCGTGACCAACCTCGTCGCGGCCGGGGTCCTCTACGACCGCTCGGCCGACCTCAACATGCGCGCGGCGATGGTGCACATGTCGGCGGACGCGATGTCGGCGGCGCTGGCGCTGGCGGCCGGGGTGGTCATCGTGGTGGCCGGTCATCGGGCCGATCTGGCCGACCCCGCCGCGTCCCTGGGCGTCTCGCTCATGATCATCTTCCAGGCCTACCGACTGGTCCGGGCGAGCGTCGAGGTGCTGCTCGAGTCGACGCCTGCCGACGTGGACCTCGTTGCGCTGCGGTCGGCCATCACCGGCGTGGACGGAGTCTCCGAGGTTCATGACCTCCACGTCTGGAGCCTGTCGAGCGAGTTCCGGGCCCTGTCGGCCCATCTGGTCCTCGACGGCCACCCGACGCTCGAGGAGGCCCAGGCGCTCGGTGACCTCGTGCGATCGGCGGTGGCGGTCCCGTTCGGCCTGGCCCACACGACCCTCGAGCTCGAGTGTGAGCGGTGCACGGACGTCGACGACCCGTGTGCCATGGACGGCCTGCCGGGACCCATCGTGGTGCGCGGCTCGACCGGGTAAAACCCGGGCCCGGACGCGACGCAGCCCCGAGTAACCGTCCGGCCGAAACCGTCCGTGCTCCTCGGGGCTACGCCCGTGGCGGTCTGCCGCAACCTGCAGTCGGGGCCGTGTCGGACAACCCCGACCCGGCGCAAGCCGACAAGCTCCAGGGAAGCCGCCGACTCTTGCAGAGCCGCCTGTCGGGCACCTTTCCTCCGCCCCGATCAGCGACCCTCGCGGGCACCGACCGTCCTTGGGTCCGCCTTGCGGCTTTCCCTCGGATCCTCCTCTGATCCGCCTTGCGGCTTCTCTTCGGTCTTGCTCCCTTGGACTCGCCTTGCGGCGACCCCCTGGGGGCTGTGGCGGGCTTTAGCCACCCGAACTGATGCCAAGCGTGCGCTTTTCGAATTGCCGGGTCAAGACCTCTTCGCGAAATCCAGATGTTCTCCCCACAAAAGTCGCGTCGTCCCCAAACGACGACCGTTCCTCCCCAACATCTGTCACATTCTCCCCAAGTGACCCCCAGACAATCCCCAACTCGAACGACGCGACACGCGACCGGTACGCGCGTCGATCGACAACAACCAACCGACTGGAAGACTTGGACCCATGACCGCGACGCCCGACCAGACTGCGCGCTGTGAGTGGGCAAACGGCCCCCTCTTGGGCCCGTATCACGACGAAGAGTGGGGGGTCCCGGTCCACGACGACGATCGCCACTTCGAGTTCCTGGTCTTGGAAGCGGCCCAGGCCGGGCTCAGCTGGCTGACCGTGCTCCGGCGCCGCGAGGGCTACCGCCAGGCCTTTTGTGGCTTCGACCCCGTCCAGGTGGCCCGCTTCTCGAAGCGCCGGGTCGAGAAGCTCCTGGCGGATCCCGGCATCATCCGCAACCGGGCCAAGGTCGAGTCCACCGTCACCAACGCGCGCGCGTTGCTCGCGATGAAAGAGTCGCACGGAAGCTTCGACGCCTACCTCTGGGAGTTCGTGGGCGGCGCCACCATCTTCAACTCTTGGACAAAGACCTCGCAGATACCGGCGCGCACCGAGTTGTCGGACCGGCTCAGCAAGGACCTCCGACAACGCGGCTTTCGTTTCATCGGGCCGATCGTCTGCTACTCGCACCTGCAGGCAGCCGGACTTGTCAACGACCACCTGACGTCATGCTTCAGGTTCTCGGAGCTGCGCGCAGGTGTCGGATCATGACGACTCGCGCGCCGGCCTCGTCCAAACCGTTGGCGCGTTCGGTGGTCCGCAGCGCCGCCATCTCCGGGCACCACGCGTCGGGCGCGAGCTCGACGAAACCGGCCGAGCGGTAGAAGGGGCCGTTCCACGGCACGTCCCGGAACGTGCACAGCGTGACGGATCCGTAGCCCGCATTGCCCGCCCATGTGCATACGGCCTCGACGAGGGCCCGACCGAGCCCCCTCCGGCCGGCGCTCGGGAGCACCGCCACCTCCTCGAGATGCGGGCCGCCGCAGACCAGGAGCACCCACGCGAAGCCGACCGGCGGGTCGCCGTTGACGAACACGGCCAGCGGCACCTCGGCGCGATCGGCGACGCGCACCGGCGCGTCGAGGAACATCCCGAACTCGGCGAACCGATTCCCGGCTTCGGCCTCGACGGCGCCGAGCAACGCGAACTCATCGGGTCGGGCCGCCCGGACGTCCGGCAAGCCCTAGGCCTTCTTGCGGCGCGGCATGGGCTCTTTCACCATGCGCGACACCAATTGGCGCGAGACCCCCCAGACCCGGGCGATGTCGGCCATGCTGCTGCCCTCGGCCGCGGCCAGCTGAAACTGGGCCCGCTGGGCCCGGTGTCGGGCCGCCTGGATCTCGCGCATGAACACGGACGTCGCTCGGCGACCCCCGGCAAGATCCGCCGTCATGGCCATTTCACCGGCCAGCCGGCCGGTTTCCAGCATGCGGCGGGAGC
The DNA here is from genome assembly GCA_003161255.1 of Acidimicrobiaceae bacterium. Classification (GTDB taxonomy): domain Bacteria; phylum Actinomycetota; class Acidimicrobiia; order Acidimicrobiales; family RAAP-2; genus Palsa-461. The sequence continues at coordinate 7,946 of PMOQ01000071.1, forward strand.
GTCGTAGGGCCGTTTCGAGCCACTTCAACTGGTTCCGCATGCGGACGATGCTCTCTTCGAGCTCGCGCATCGAGACGATCGACTCCTCGCGGAGGAGCTCCATTCGGGCCGTCGAAACTCTCTGGGACTTGGCGGCATGCGGTCTGCTCGGCATGGCCCCCCCTTCCGATCATCGCAACCCGCGTGACGACGGAGGTCCGAGAACGGACCGCCGTCAACGGGTTGTCTACTCCGCACTTTGAACTACGAGAATCGTTTCAATTGAATCGCTAGAAGTTGGTCCCGTCGAGGACCCGCGCACAGCGAGGGAAGCAGCCTTCTCGGCCTCGACCCCGGGGACGGGACGCTACGAAGCCTTCTTGCGGGCCGAACGCCGTTGCGGCTCGGCATCCTTGGACCCGGCCTTGGCGGCCGCCTTCGTTGCTCCGGCCGTCGTTGGCTTCTTCGCCGTCTTGGTCGTCGAGGACTTGGACGTCCCGCTGGCCGCCTTGACACTCGCCTCGAGCGCCGCCATCAGGTCGACAACCTTCGGCGCGGGAGCCGGGGCCTCGAGAATGATCTCCTTGCCCTCGTACTTGCTCGTGACGAGCTCCTCGACCCGCTTGCGGTGGGTGTCGTGGTACTGCTCGGCGTCCCACGCAGAGGTCATGGCATCGATGAGCTGGCGGGCGATGGCGACCTCGCGGTCGTTGAACTTCTCCTCGGTCGGCAAGTTAGGCAGCTCCTCGCTGGCCGCACGAACCTCGTCGGAGAAGTACATGGTCTGGAGGATGAGGACGGGTTCGGGCCCGTCGGGGCGCACCGTGACGAGGTACTCCTTGTTGCGCATGACGAGGGAGGCCACCGCGACCTTGGATTCCTCGGCCATGGCCTGGCGCAGCAGTGCGTAGGCCCGCCGGGCCCCCTCGCCCTGGGGAGCCAGGTAGTACCCGGAGCGGTAGTACAGGGGGTCGATGTCGCTCGCGTCGACGAAGTCCAGGATCGAGATCGTGCGGGAGCGCTCCGGGTCCGCTGCGGTCAGCTCCTCGTCGGTGAGCATGACGTACTCGCCGTCGCCGAGGTTGAAACCCTTCACGATCTTGGACTGGGTGACCTCGCGCCCGGTCCGCTCGTTCACCTTCTTGTACCGGATCCGATCGGGGGTCCCGGATTCGAATTGGTTGAAGTGAATCGTCTTGTCCTGGGTCGCCGAGAACAGGCCAACTGGGACGTTGACCAGCCCAAAGCTGAGGGATCCCGACCAAATCGCTCGTGCCATCCCCGTAGTCTTGCCGAGCCCAGGGGCGGGGTCCACCATCCTGTTACACCCGTTCGTCACACTGAACACATGGCAACGGCGTCGAACCCAATGAAGTTCGTCACGCTGGCCGCAAACGGGCTGGCAGAACAGCGAGATGACGACCTGCGAGGCAACCAGCTGAACCTCGAGCTCGAGGTCAGCGTGTGGCTCCGGCGCTCGCGTGCCGACTTGTCGGCCGCACCGAGGGCGTTGCTGGCGTTGCGCAGGGCACTCCTCGAGGTCTCGGCGTTGGACGCCGACACCGAGCCGATACCGATCGTCATCGCGGACACCCAGCAGGCCGTTCCCAACCTGTGCATCTACCTGCGCGGCCTCATCGGGCGCGCCGCGGCATCGCTCGGCGTCGACCGGCCGGCGATCGTCGAGGCCGCGCTCGCACACCTGGGGGCCGCAGTCGCAGAGGCACGGCGGACCTCCTAGAAGACTGTTGATTTAACCGCCGGCACGTCTGTGACCGCGTTCAAATGTGGTCATATTCATCATCCAAGGCGCTTTTATCGCCTCTACATCCATCGTGGAGGACTGTGGAAAACATGGCCTTCGACGGATGTGAATAAATCATCAGTCTCCTAGCGCGAGTCTGAGCCACCAGGGATCGACGTCGTCCGGCCCGGCTTTCGCCGAAGGGTCCGTCGGCAGGGACCGATATATCGTGACCGCATGGCTGAACCATGGGTCCCCGTCGACGAATACCTCTGTGATCTGCTCCTCGAGCCGGACCCGATTCTCGACGCGGTGCTCGAGGCGAGCCGGGAAGGCGGCCTGCCGCCCATCGCCGTCGCACCGAACCAGGGCAAGCTGCTCAACCTGTTGGTGCGGTTCCTCGGCGCCACGTCGGTCTTGGAGATCGGGACGCTCGGCGGCTACAGCACCATCTGGATGGCCCGGGCACTCCCCGAGGGCGGCCGGCTGATCACCCTCGAGGCGCTGGAGAAGCACGCCACGGTGGCTCAGGCCAACCTCGAGCGCGCCGGCGTTGCCGGGAGCGTCGAGATCCGGCTGGCCCCGGCCCTCGACTCCCTGCGCCAGCTGGTCGACGACGGAGCCGGGCCCTTCGACTTCGTCTTCATCGACGCCGACAAGGAGAACACCCACCGGTACTTCGAGCTGTGCCTCCAGCTCTCTCACGTCGGCACCGCCATCTTCGTGGACAACCTCGTCCGCAACGGCGGCATCGTGGACGCCGAGTCGACGGACGCCCAGGTGGTCGGGATGCGCGAGTTCATGAGCTACGTCGCCGACGAGAAGCGGGTGGACGTCACGGCCGTCCAGACGGTCGGGTCGAAGGGCTACGACGGCTTCGCGCTCGCCTACGTCACCGGAACCGGGTAGGCCGACCTACCAGGACGCGGTCAGGCGCCGGTCAGCTCCCAGCGCTGCGGGATCCCGGTGCTGTGCCGCACCGTCCCGCGTGACTCGAGGACGATGAGGTGGGCCAACGTCTCGCCGAGCGCGGACCGCTGCATCCAGAACGAGATCTCGTCCCACGGGCGGCTCCAGGTGAGCCCGATGGCGATCTCCCAGGCCGTCATGCCCGGCTGCTCGCCCAGCGCGGCCGTGATCTCCGACAGGCGTTGCTCGTGGTGGTCGCGCAGCTGCACGATCCGCTGGGCGAGGCCACGAAACCGGTACTCGTGTGCCGGCATGACCTCGTCGACCTCGAGCTCGGCCACCTTGTCGAGGGCGTCGAGGAAGTCGGCCAGGGGATTGGAGGTCTGCTGGGGGTGGAAGGAGATGTTGGGGGTGATCCTCGGCAGCACGTGGTCTCCCGAGAGCAGCACCTTGCGCTCGGTGTCGTAGAAGCAGAGATGGCCCGGTGAGTGCCCGGGCGTCCACACCGCCCGCAGGTTCCAGCCCGGGACGTCGGGCCGGTCACCATCCTCGAGGAGGACGTCGGGGAGCACCGCGTTCACGAAGCCGCGCACCGGCATCGACGCGCCACGCATCTCGTCGAGCGACCCCACCGGCACGCCGCTCTCGAGCAGATGGCTGCGCATGCGGGTGAGCAGGCTGTCCATCTGCATGTAGCGCTGCGGGAGGATGGCCGCGTCGGCCGGGTGGAGCGCGATCCAGGCCCCCGAGTTCTCCCGGACCCGCCCGGCCAGGCCGTAGTGGTCGGGATGGATGTGGGTGACGAGCACCGAGCGCACGTCGCCGATCTCGTAGCCGGCCTTGCCCAGTCCGGCGTTGAGCGCGTCCCAGGCATCCTCGGTGTCCCAGCCGGCGTCGATCATCGTGACGCCGTCGTCGCGCTCGAGCAGGTACACGAGGACGTAGCGCAGCGAGCTCTGCGGCATCGGGACGGGCACCGACCACAGGCCCGAGCCCAGGCTCTCGACCGGGGGCAGGACGTCGTCGTCCCAGGCCTGCTTCTGCAGGGTCCCGCTGATATCGATCGCTGCAAGATCGGCGTCCACGCCACCCCCCGGGTCGGGACCAATTCGGTCAATCGGCGCCCGGCTCATGCTAACGATCCCGCGACGGCGCCCCGATGACCGGAGCTTGCGGTCACGCTGCGAGGCACGCCTGATCCCCGACGTTGGTTCGCCCAGCCCAGGCCAAACCGCCGGGCACCGGGGCCGGGCGGGGTCCGAGGCGGGCTCGGTTGGCTAGATTGGCCACTCATGCCGCGTTCGGAATCACCGGCGGCGGTTCCTCATGTGCCTGGTTGCTTGGAGCGAAGGACGGCTTGGGAAAGCATCTCGACACCTGCGGTCGGGCGCGGCCGATGAGCGCGCCGGCCAACCCGCTCGCCACGATCGCCCGCCTGCACCGGGTCCGACGCATGGGCGCGCTGGGTCTCGGGGTGATCGGGGTCTTCGACCTGGTGACCTCGGTGTTGCCCCCGTCGCGCCATCACCTGACCTTCCTGCTCAGCTTCGCCCCCCTCGCGGTCGCCCAAGGTGCGGCCGTGCTTCTGGCGCTGTGCGGGCTGGTGCTCCTCGCGCTCACGCGGGGCCTGCGGCGGGGCCAGCGCCAGGCCTGGGTGCTGTCCTGTGTCGTGCTGGTCGTCGCGGCCGTGCTGCACCTCGCCCGGGGGGTCGACGGGATCCAAAGCGGGCTGAGCCTGGTCCTGTTGGCGGTGCTCGTCGTGAAAAGGGATGCCTTCGTGGCCTCGACCGACCGGCCGGCCCGGCGCTCCGGGGCGCTGCTCGTGATCGGCGGCTTGACGGCGACGGTCGTGTTCTCGACGGCCTCGGTCGAGGCGTTCCTGGCCATCGACCGCGACGGCCACCGGCTCCTCCCCATCCACCTGGCCTTGCTCGGGGTGGCCGAACGGATCATCGGGGTGCAGAGCGTGATGTTCCCGGGCCGCCTCAACCGGTTCCTGGCCCCGACCCTGCTCGGCGTCGGCCTGGCGCTGGCGGTGTTCGCCGTCCTCGTCATCTCCCGGCCCCTCGTCGACCGGCGCCACCGGACGAGCGACCTGTCGGTCATCGAGGCCCGCCGCCTCGTCGACACCCACGGGGGTGGCACCCTCGACTACTTCGCCCTCCGCTACGACAAGCAGCACTACTTCGCCGGCGAGACCCTCATCACCTACGTCGTCCATGGCGGTGTGTGCCTCGTGTCCCCCGACCCGATCGGCCCAGCGGGTGAGCGGGCCGTGGCGTGGGCCGACTTCTGCCGGTTCGCCGACGCCAGCGGCTGGATCGTCGGTGTGTTGGGTGCGGACGGGTCATGGCTGCCGACCTACCGGGCCGGCGGCATGCGGTCGCTCTACATCGGCGACGAGGCGATCGTGACGTTGGCCGGCTTCGACCTCGCGGGCGGCCACAAGAAGGGCCTTCGCCAGGCCGTCAACCGCATCGCCCGGTACGGGTACAAGGTGTCGTTCCACGACCCCCGGCGGCTCTCGCCCGAGCTCGCCGAATCCCTGCGCGGCCTCATGGTCGACTCTCGCCGCGGCGAGAAGGAGCGCGGGTTCTCGATGACGCTCGGGCGGCTGCTCGACCCGAACGACGCCGACCTGCTGCTGGCCGTCGCCCACGCACCCGGTGGCGAGCCGGTCGCCTTCTGCCAGTTCGTCCCGGCCCCGGCCATCGACGGCTACTCGCTCGACCTCATGCGCCGCGACCAGGGTGATCACCCGAACGGGCTGATCGACTTCCTCATCGTCTCGACGATCGAGCACCTGCGCGAGCGCGACATGACCGCCCTGTGTCTCAACTTCGCGACGATGCGGGCGATCCTGGCCGGCGACAGAGGCAACTCGGTCCGCCACCGCGCGCTCGGGTGGGCGTTCCGGCGGCTCTCGAGCTCGATGCAGATCGAGTCGTTGTGGCGCTTCACGGCCAAGTACGACCCCGAGTGGGTGGGCCGCTACCTCGTGTTCGGGTCGTTCGAGCACCTGCTCTCGGTGGGCCTGGCCGTCGCGCGTGCCGAGTCGTTCTGGGAGCTCCCGGTGATCGGGCGCTACCTCCACCCGGACCGCCAGACACTGCTCGGGCGGGTCCGGCCGGACCAGGCCCCGAAGGCGGCCTGATGTCGGGCCGGCTCCCCTACCTCAACTCGCGGCTCCAGGGGCTCGGCGCGACGATCTTCGCCACCATGTCGGCGCTCGCCGAGGCCACCGGGTCGGTGAACCTCGGCCAGGGCTTCCCCGACTACGACGGGCCCGCCGAGGTGCTCGAGGCCGCGTGCGAGGCGATCCGGGCGGGCCACAACCAGTACCCGCCGGGGCGGGGCATCAAGACCCTCCGGGACGCGATCGCCGAGCACCAGCGCCACTGGTACGGGCTGGCCTTCGACCCGGCGTCCGAGGTCCTGGTCACGGCCGGCGCCACCGAGGCGCTGGCCGCCTCGATCCTCTCCCTCGTCGAGGTCGGCGACGAGGTCGTCCTCTTCGAGCCCTACTACGACGCCTACCCGGCCCTCGTCGCCATGGCCGGCGGGACCCACCGGGTGGTGCCGCTGCGGCCGCCCACCTGGGGCTTCGACCCCGACGAGCTGCGTCGGGCCATCACGCCCCGGACCCGGCTCATCGTGGTCAACAGCCCCCACAACCCGACCGGGAAGGTCTTTCGCAACGACGAGCTCGAGTCGATCGCCGCGGTATGCCGGGACCATGACCTCATCGCCGTGACCGACGAGGTCTACGAGCA
>PMOQ01000058.1 GCA_003161255.1 Acidimicrobiaceae bacterium
TGAAAGAGGCGCGCGAAGGGAGGCTCGCAGAAACTGAAAACTCACCCTGAGGGGTGGGGACTTCTGGTGGCCAAAAGCGGGGACTGAAAACTGGCCACGGACAGGGTTCGAACTCCTTGTCTTTGAGAAGCCAAAATGTCAAGGCCCTGACGAGGGCTTTAAGCGATCCGGAGCTCACAGAGACTTAGCTTCTCTTCTCGGGCTCCCTCGCTACGTTTTTTCATTGGCAAAGCAGGCGTCATGGCGTGAGGATGTCACTGCTCTGTCGATACTGGCGAGGATGACGAGATTCGACGACCAGGACCTGACCGACTCCGAGTTCCGAGAGTGTGACTTGACTCGTGCCCGGCTGATCGGGGTGGTCATGCAGGACGCCGTCATTGAGGGCCTGGTCAGTAATCTGGTGATCAACGGGGTTGAGGTGTCCTCGTACGTCGAGGCCGAGCTTGACCGGCGACAACCGGTTCGACTGCTGATCCGACCGGCCGATCGCGTCGAATTGCTGCAAGGCTTCCGCGAGTTGCGGGCAGCGTGGTCGGAGACGCTCGAACAGCTCCGAAGGATGCCCGGTCGTTGTTGCCTGGGATCGACCAGGCCGCTGACCGCCTTCGGGGTGGTTCCGGATTACGTGCTTGAGCACGAGCAGGGCTTAGACCGGGCAGCAACCCCGAGCCTCGACGAGGTACTGGCTGTGCGCGACCTGCAAAATGCCGAGTTGGACCGTTGGCTATCCAATGTGGCCGCTGCCGAGCTGTTGGCGCCTGCGCCAGTGCCGGAGGGCTCGGGGCAAGTCCGTGCTCGAATGCCTGCACGTAGTGCTGGACGAGGAGCGGGCACACCACGGGTTATGCGTACGCGACCTTGCCCTCCTCGGAGAATGATCCTCGCAACTGGGGTCGCTCGGACAGGTTCTGTCTACGGCCGTCTGGAGTTGCGACAGAACGTGCGACTCAGCTGCGGGTCGCAAACCGCGAGTTCGAACGGGTGCCGTTCGGTCCGGAGCGATCGGCCACCCAATTGTGCCTCCGACCAGGAAACTCGGAGCGAGATTGAGAGCAGCACCCCTAACGGGACGCTATTCGAACTCCGAGAGAATCTGCTTCGCCGCCTTGACCAGCCAACTTTCAAGTTCAGAGTTCTTGGAAGTCTTGCATTCGTTGCTGAAGTAGGTCAGAAACTCACCGAGATGTCTCGAGGGCGAAGAGCTCCCAGGTCCCCGAGATTCCCTTCAGTTCGTGCACGCCAAAATCGGTGAATTCGAGGCCCGATCCAACGACGAGATCCCGCACGGTGCGCGACACGATCACTTCGCCGGCACCGGCCTTGCCCATCACTCGGGCGGCGATGTGGACCGCGATGCCGGCGACGCCATCGCGTCGAAGCTCGATCTCCCCGGCGTGCACGCCGGCGCGCATGTCGAGGCCGAGTTTTCTCAATTCGGTTCCAATCGCGGCGGCACACCGGACGGCACGTGCCGGACCATCGAACGTGGCCAACATCCCATCTCCCGCCCGGTCGACGAGCTTCCCGCGGTGGTTATCCACGGCTCGAGCCGACACCCGGTCGTGGATCTCGAGCAACTCTTTCCACTTGCGATCTCCCAGCTGGGCCAGTTGCGTGGTCGATGACACCAGATCCGTTAACAGCACCGCGGCGAGCACCCGGTCATCGGCGTAAGAGGGCGCTGACGCCTCCCCCAGGAACGAGCTGATCTCGTCCGCCAACCGGGGATCGGAGAACAGCCAGATATCGGTACCGTCGAGCTCGACATGGCGCGCGTCCAGGATTTGGTCCGCAAGGTACCGGCCCTGCCCGACCGGTATGAGTGTGTTGGCATCGTGGGAGAGAACCAGCGTCGGCACTCGCACGAGCGGCAAGACAGCTCGCACGTCGACCCGTGCCGCGTCTTCCCAGGAAGCGATCATTGTCGCCGGGGGCACCGACAGCCGCTCGTAGCGAGCGCACCACTGGATACTGGACGGGTCCTCCAGAAGAGTCGGAGCCAGGGCGACCAGACCCACGCCCGTTCCCCAACCCTCTCGGACCGCATCGATGACCGCGGAAATGGCGGTTTCGGCCAGACCCCACGGATAGTCCTCGGCCATTGTCACCTTGGCGCAACTGTCCTGCAGCACGAGAGCCTCAGTGCGCTCCGGATGGGTGGCCGCGAAGACGATGGCCGCGATGCCTCCCAGGTCGGCGCCCACGACCGTCGCCCTGGCCGAATCGACCTCGTCGAGGACCACCAACATGTCTTCGTCGGCTTGCTCGAGGAGGGACACGTCAAACGCGCCATCGCGCACCTCGAGAGGATCCGAAGCGCCGGTGCCGCGTTTGTCGAACAGGATGAGTCGGCCGTATGAGGCGATGCGACGGAGACAATGCTCGTACCGGGGTTCGTCCCACATCAGATCGATGCTCGACAGCCAGTTGGTACTCAGCAGGATGTCCCGGGCCCCGTCGCCGATGACCTGGTAGGCGACCCGCGCTCCGTTGGGAGCGGTCGCGTATCGGATCTGGGGCACATCCACCACCCACCACCTTACGAAAGGCAGTCGTTGATGGCCACGATGAGATTGTCCGATCCAGATGCCCGTCTACCGAGCCATGCGATGACTGCCGAGGGCGCCAGACATCCGCGCCTTGCCCGTAGCAAGAGAGCGCACCACCAGCTTGTGGATACCCGGATCCGAAGCCAGTACCCCCAACGGGATTCGAACCCGTGTTACCGCCTTGAAAGGGCGGCGTCCTAGGCCGCTAGACGATGGGGGCAGGACCGAACGCGCCGTTCGGTAACGGCCAAGTTATCAGCCCCCTACCTGGACTCTCGGGGCGCCGCCCGTCCGGGCGTCATCGGTCGATGGGGTCCGAGTCGGGACGTCGGCTTCCATGGGGTGGTCCGTCATCGCCAGCAAAAACTGCGTCATGCCGACCACCAGCACGGTCGCGCCGAGCACGTGCACCTCGACCAATGCAGCCGGGAGATGGGTGAAGTACTGGGCGTAGCCGACGGCGGCCTGGAGCACCAAGACGCCGCACAGCAAGCGCCCGGCGCGGCGAACTCGCTCGGGTACCGCCATCGCGTGCAGTGCGACCACGAGTCCGAGGGTGGCGCCGACCAAGAGCACGGCCAGGCTCGAATGGAGTTCGGCCATGTCGCGAAGCGCGACTGGGATGCGTCGGGCCGCCAGCTGCCCGTCCGAGCTCCCGGCGTGTGGGCCTGCGCCGGTGGTGAACGACCCCGCGATCAGCACCAACCCGAGCAGCCCCGCCACGGCTCGCGCCCCGATGAGGATGCCCGGGGGGACGAGTGGCATCGCTGAACCCTTCTCGTAGCGGCGATCGCTCCGGTGGACGAGCACGACCGCTGTGGCGACCAGCACCATCGAGGCCAGGAAGTGAAGCAGCACGACGTAAGGGTTGAGCTTCGTGTAGACGGCGAGCGCACCGATCGCCGCCTGGGCGAAGACGCCGGCCAACAGCCCGACGGTCAGCCAGACCAGGTCGGAACGCAACGGTCGTCGCCGTAGCGCAGCCAGGAAGGTGACGGCGATGAGCACGGTCAAGGCGACGGTGACCAGGCGGTTGGAGAACTCCACCAGCGGGTGGAAGGAGAGCTGTGGCGTGACCTGGCGCTGGTAGCACGAGGGCCAGTCGGGGCAGCCCAGGCCCGACCCGGTCAGGCGGACCGCCGCACCGGTGAGCACGATCAGGCAGATGGCGACGAGGGACGCGATGGCCAACCGACGAAACGTGATCGAGGAGACGAACGGGATCCGCCCGGTCTTCGGCGGGTCACCCGATGACGAGGGCCCGACGCTCACGGCGGCCAATCGTACCGGCGGACCCCCGACCGAGAACCACGCTGGTCCGAGGCCTGCTTGGTGGGGACCCCATAGGTCGCCGTAGGCTCGGCACCGATGGTCTCCCACGCCCCGGCCGTTCGGGTCGCCGGTCCCCGGGTCAGTCGCATCGGTGCCTACGTGGCCCTGACCAAGCCGCGGATCATTGAGCTTCTGCTCGTCACGGCTCTGCCCACGATGATCGTGGCCGAGCGCGGGTTGCCGCCGATCGGGCTGATCGTGGCCACCCTGATCGGTGGGACGCTCGCGGCCGGCGGCGCCAATGCGATCAACATGTACGTGGACCGGGACATCGACTCGGTCATGCATCGCACACGGAATCGGCCGTTGGTCACCGGTTCGGTGACACCGGCTGCTGCCCTGACATTCGCCTGTGCGCTCGAAGTGGCCGCCTTCGCGGAGCTGTGGCGCTTCGTCAATCTGCTCTCGGCCGTCTTGGCACTCTCGGCGACCGCCTTCTACGTCGGCATATACACGCTGTGGCTGAAGCGGCGATCCTCGCAGAACATCGTGATCGGGGGCGCCGCCGGAGCGGTGCCGGTCCTGGTCGGCTGGGCCGCGGTCACCGGTTCGTTGGCGTGGCCACCGGTGCTCCTCTTCGCGGTGATCTTTTTGTGGACCCCCCCACACTTCTGGGCTCTCGCCATCCGCTACCGCGAGGACTACGAGGCGGCCAGCGTCCCCATGCTGCCGGTCGTGGCCACGCCGATCCGGATCGCCCGAAACGTGTTCGGCTACACGGCCGCATTGGTTGCGAGCACGATCGCGTTCGCGCCGGTCGCCCACATGGGAATCACCTATGTGGTGGTTGCGGTCGTTGGCGGCGCCGCCTATCTCGGCATGGCGGGGCGGCTGTGGGTCCTGGCCCATCGTTCGTCCTCCATCGAGGGCGAGGCAATGCGCCTGTTCGGCTACTCGATCACGTATCTGGCGGTGTTGTTCGCAGCGATGGCCGTCGACGTGTTCGTGCGGCGCATCCACTGAGCGTGTGAGCGAGGCGCAGCCTGCGCCATCGGGCCCTGTCGCGCCGCGGCGGCCCCGCATCACCTTTCTCGTGGTCGGGATCGTCCTCGCGGCGGTACTCGGGGTGGGCCTGTTCACCACGCTCGGCAGCCCGAAGGACGGCGTGCCCGCGGTCGGGTCCGAGGCGCCGTCGTTCTCCCTTGCTCGGCTTGCCGGAAAGGGAGCCACCGTCGGGACGCCGGCAGATGGCGGTGGCGCCGGCAAGCCCGTGGTCCTGGTCTTCTTCGCAAGCTGGTGCCCGCCGTGCCGGTCCGAGATGCCGGCACTGGCGGCCGCCTATCGGGCCCAGTCCGGCGCGAGACGGGTGGCCGTCATCGGCGTCGACGGCATGGATCCCACCGGGAAGGCGTTGGCCTTCGTGCGCGCGAGCGGGGTCACGTTCCCCGTCGCCGCGGACCCGGACTTCCAGGTGACCGAGGGGCTCTATTTCTTCACCGGGGACCCCGATGCGGTGTTCATCGACGGGAACGGGACAATCACCCACATCGCGCGTGGTCCCATCACGCGGTCGCAGTTGTTGGAGTGGGAGCGCCGATTCAGTTGAGGCGACCGACGGTCTACTCCCAGCGGAAGGTCAGCGAGGCCAGTACCGGGGTGGCCACGGCCCAGAGGGCGAGGACCACCCAGGACTCCGTCGGAATGGTGCTCCCGCCCCCGAGCGTCGCGTGGAGTCCCCCGGACAACGCGGCCGCGGGCAGCCCGCGTGCGAACGCCGCCAGCGCGCCGGGGAGCTTCGCGACCGGGACCAACATCCCGCCCAGCAACAGAAGGACCAGATAGAGGCCGTTGGCGGCGGCCAGGTTGACCTCGGCCCGCAGCAGGCCGGCGAGCAGCACCCCGAGCCCGCCGAAGGCGATCGTGGCCAGGAGTGCGAGCAGCACGGCCTCGGCCACCGCGCCCGCATGTCCCGCCGGCCGCCAACCGAGACCCAGTCCGACCGGGATGAGGACCGCCGCCTGAACGAGCTCCACCAGGACGACCGTGGCGATCTTTGCCGCGACCAGCCGATCGCGTCGCAAGGGGGTCGATCCCAGGCGCTTGAGCACGCCATAGCCGCGCTCGAAACCGGTGGCGATCCCGAGCGACACCATGGCGGTCGACATCACGGCGAGGGCCAGGACCCCGGGCACGACGAAGGCGACGGCCGACTCGTGCCCCGTCGGGAGCACGTGGACCTCCGAGAAGAAGATCACGAACACGACCGGGATGCCGACGGTGAGGAGCAGCGTCTCGCCGCGACGCAGGGTCATCCAGGTCTCGGCCCGCACCTGGGCGAGCAGAGGCCTCAACGCGTCCCCCGAATCCGTCGTCGAACCGGTGCCGGATCACCGTCCGGCTTGTCATTGTCCGATCCGACCAGGGACAGGTAGGTCTCCTCGAGCGAGGCGGTCGTGCGCAGCTCGACCAACGCGGCGTCGTGGTCGGCGAGCCAGGTCGCGAGGTCGGCGGTCAAGCGCGGGCTCGGCTCGGTGTCGAGGGTGTAGGTCCCGTTGCCGTCCTCGACCACGCCCGCCCCGAGCGCGGCGGCGATGGCGGCGGTGTCGAGCCCCGCTCGGGAGGTGAACCGCACGGACGGACGGTCGCCCCCGGCCTCGGCCAGCTGCGCCGGGGTCCCGTGGGCCAGCACTCGCCCTGCGCCGACGACCACCATCCGGTCGGCCAGTCTTTCGGCCTCGGTGAGCTCGTGGGTGGCCATCAGCACGCACGTGCCCCGCTCCCGGAGGCCCGAGATGATGGCCCGCAGCCCGATGCGGCCCTCGGGGTCGACCCCGGCCGTCGGCTCGTCCAAGAACACGACCTCGGGCCGACCGACCAGGGCAAGGGCCAATGAGACCCGTTGCTGCTCCCCACCCGAGAGGTGGCGCCACGGGGTGCTCTCGACCGCCCGCAGCCCGACCAGCTCCAAGAGCGCGTCGGTCGGTTCGGGGTCGGGGTAGTAGCCGCGGAAGAGCTCGAGCGCCCGCCTCGGGGACAGCATCGGGTACACCCCGCCGCTCTGGAGCATGACCCCGATCCGAGAGACGAGTGCGCGGTGCTCGGCCCTCGGGTCGAGCCCGAGGACACGGACTCTTCCGGCGTCGGGGGTGCGGTATCCCTCCAGCGTCTCGATGGTGGTCGTCTTGCCGGCGCCGTTCGGGCCGAGGACGGCGACCACCTCTCCGGCGTCGGCTTGGAGGGAGACGCCGTCGACCGCCGTCGTCGCGCCGTAGCGGAGGACGAGGTCGGTGCACTCGACGGCCGGCATGACGCAAGCACGCTATCGGGACCGGGTCCGGCCTCTCGTGCGGCGCAGATAGCGTTGCCCGTCATGATCGACGTCCGGCTCATCCGGGAGGATCGGGCCGCGGTCGCGGCGGCGCTGGGTCGGCGGGGGGTTGAACCCGCCGAGGTAGATCGGGTGGCCGAGCTCGACGAGACATCCCGGCACCTGCTCCGCGCCCAGGAGGCACTACGGGTCCAGGTGAAGGAGTTGTCTCGTCAGGTCGGCGAGGCTCGCCGAACGGGCGATCAGCCGGCCGCCGCGTCATTGTCGGCGGAGAGCCGCGCCCTCGGGGAGCGGGAGCGAGAGGCGGCCGGTCAGGCCGAGCTAGCCCAGGCATCGCTTCGCCACGCGCTCCTCCTCCTGCCCAACCTCCCGTCGGACGAGGCCCCCGACGGCGCTGGGGCGGAGGACAACGTCGAGATCCGGCGGTGGTGGCCCGCCATCGACGAGGGGGCCGAGGCGCCGGAGTTCGCAGATCATCAGCGGGTGCCGCATTGGGAGATCGGCGAACAGCTCGGGATCCTCGACATGGAGCGCGGCGCCAAGCTCTCCGGATCCATGTTCCCGTTGTTCCGCCAGATGGGGGCGCGGCTGTTGCGAGCACTCTCGGCCTTCGCCCTGGCCCACCACGTGGACGCGTACGAGGAGATCCGGCCGCCTTCGCTCGTGTTGACCGACACCATGACCGCCACCGGCCACCTGCCGAAATTCAGCGACGAGGGCTATCACATCGAGCGCGACGATCTGTGGGCGATCCCGACGGCCGAGGTGCCGCTCACCTCTTTGTATCGGGGCGAGATCATCGACGAGGCGTCACTGCCGATGCGGTTCTGCGCGGTGACCCCATGCTTTCGCCGCGAGGCCGGCGCGGCCGGCCGCGACACGCGCGGGCTGCTGCGAATCCACGAGTTCGACAAGGTCGAGCTGATGGCCTACGCGACCGAGGCGCAGGCCGCATCCGTCCATGCCGACATCACGGCCCGGGCGGAGGGTTTGCTCCAAGAGCTCGGTCTCATGTACCGGGTGCTCGACCTGTGCACCGGTGATCTCGCCGCACCCTCCGCGCGCACGCTCGACCTCGAGGTGTTCATGCCCGGTGAGGACCGGTTCTGGGAGGTGTCGTCGGTCAGCTGGTACCGGGACTATCAGGCCCGACGGGCCAACGTCCGCTACCGACCGTCCTCGGGTGGCCAACCGGTGCTCGTGCACACGCTCAACGGCTCCGCGCTCGCCTGGTCGCGGGTCTGGCCCGCCCTGGTCGAGACCGGGCGTCAGCCCGACGGTTCGGTGCGCCTGCCCGACTGCCTCGCGCCCTATCTGGGCGGCGAGACCGTGATCCGTCCGGTCTGAGCGGGCGCCTCAGCGCTTCGCGTCGGCGAACCGGTACCCGACGCCGCGGACGGTCGTGATCAGGGTCGGCTCCCCGGGGTCGAGCTCGATCTGGGACCGAAGCCGCTTGATGTGCACATCGAGCGTCTTCGTGTCCCCGATGTAGTCGCTCCCCCAGACGCGGTCGATCAGGACGTCCCGGGTGAGAACGCGGCCGGCGTTCTCGACGAGCAGGCACAGCAGGTCGAACTCCTTGCGGCGGAGCCGGACCTCCGCGTCCCGCACGAAGACCCGCCGTTGCACCGAGTCGACAGTGACCTCGCCGGAGCTGATCTGGCCGTCGTCGGTCCGCTCCACCCCCTCGTCGTCGTGCGTCTGCTGATGCGGCGAGCGTCTCGACACCGCGTGGATCCGGGCCACGAGCTCGCGCATGCGGAACGGCTTGGTGACGTAGTCGTCCGCGCCGACCTCGAGCGCGACGACCGTGTCGATCTCGGTGCCCTTGGCGGTGACCATGATGATGGGAATGCCCGATGTCGCCCGGATGGAACGGCACACGTCGAGGCCCGACACGCCGCCCGGCAGCATCTGGTCCAGCAGCACCACGTCCGGGTCGACCTCCTCGAACTGGCGGAGGGCCGAGTTCCCGTCGCGGGCCACATGCACGATGAAGCCCTCGTGGCCGAGGCCGACCACGAGGGCGTCGACGAAGGACTCCTCGTCCTCGGCGATCAACACGCTGATCGACCGGTCGCCACCGGGACGGGTGCGGCGGGCCACGTCAGCCCACCCGTTCCTGTTGCAACGGCAGCACCAACGTGAACGTGGAGCCCTCACCCTCGCGCGATTCGACGATGCAGCGGCCCTGGTGGTTGTTGGCCACGTGGCGCACGATGGACAGGCCGAGACCCGTGCCGCCGGTGTTGCGGCTCCGGCCGTGGTCGACCCGGTAAAATCGCTCGAAGATCCGATCGAGGTCGCGGTTCGGGATCCCGAGACCGTGGTCGGCCACCGAAATCCGCACCGTCTCCTGCTCGTTGTCGGCCCAGCCGCCATCGCCGGTGGTCGGGTCGGGCATGCCGGGCACCCTGATCGCGCCGGGGACGAAGGTCGGTTGCCCAGATGTGAGGCCGCCATCGGCACCCGCGGGGTTTCCGGGGATACTGGTCGAGGCCTCCTGTTGCGCCAACGCACGCACGACCGGTCCGTTGGTGAGGGCCGGCGCGGCGTCATCGGCTGCCTCCGGGGGGTCGGCACCCCCGATCGCCTCCCGGCAGATCGTCCCGGTGACCGTGACTGTGCTGTTCTCGTAGGAGTAGGTGACGGCGTTCTCGAGCAGCGCGTGAAGGGCCGAGACCAGCTGGCGACGATCGCCGATGACGGCAACCGGCGGCGACGGCTCGTAGAGGACGATCCTGATCTCGCGCTGTTCGGCCGCCGCGCGCACTCGCTCGACCGCCTCGGCCATCACCAGGTTCACCAGGACCGGCTCGCGGGGCGGTGCGGCTTCGGCCTCGATCCGGCTCAGGTCGAGGAGGTCGTCGATGATCCGGCTCACCCGAAAGGCCTCTGTGTGGATCCGGTTGGCCAAGCGCTTGGCCACCTCGCCGTCGGGTTCGACGACCAGGGTCTCGGCCAACAACCCGAGCGCTCCCATCGGGGTCTTCAACTCGTGGCTGACGTTGGCCACGAAGTCGCGGCGCACCATCTCGAGCCGCCGCCGCTCCGAGATGTCCTCGATCGTCGCGATGACCCCGAGCGACCGACGCCCGTCATCGATCAGGAGCGCCCGCACGCTCAATGTCCGCGGCGGGGGACCGTAGAGGTCGAGCGTTCGCTCGGCCGTCCCCTGGTGCCACGCTTCCTCGAGGAGCTCGGTCACCGCCTGGGCAGCCAGTGCGTCGCCGAGCCGGCTGGTCATGAGCGCGTTTGCCGGTGCGTTCTGGTACACGACCTTGCCCGTGTCGTCGCACAGCACCACACCTTGGGGTAGTGCGTCGATCGCCCGGCGGAGGCGGATGGCATCGGCACTCGCCTCGGCCACGGCTTCGGACGCCGCCCCGGTGACCTGTTCCAGATAGGCGAGGGCGTTCTCGAGGCCGCTCTCCTCCGAGGGTGGGTGGAGACCGAGGCGGGAACCGAGGGCCGTCAACCGCTGGGTGAGGGCCTGGCGTCCGGAGCGTCGGCCGAACATCACCGAGAACATGACCGCGACCACAAGGATCACCCCGGCCAGGGCGTACGCGATGGGAGGCGCCAACCCGGCGATTCGGTCGGCGGCCAGCGCCTCAAACACGATCACGCCCCCAGCATGACAGGGCACGGCGCAGGCCGCGACCGATGCCTGAAGCCCCCGATCGAGGCCATTTGGTCGCGGCCCTCACGGTCGAACGGTGTGTCTTCGCGCGCGCGGTCGCCGACCGTTCGTCCTTGGAAAGCCCGTCGGGAGGGAGGCCCATTGAACAGCCACGAAACGGCTCCAACCGACGGAGTCGGAGCGGGAGCCATGCGGACGCCGCGAGAGACACCGAGGGAGAGAGCGAGCCATGTCCTGGACCATCGTGCTGGCAGCGGTCACGCTGAATCCGGATCCCGGCCAGCTGCCCGGCGGCGGCACCCTCCAACAGCTGGCCAATGGCATCGGTGGCTGGGCGTTGATCTTGGCGTTGGTCGGCCTGGTCATCGGGGCCGCGGCGTGGGCGCTCGGCGCGCACTCGCAGAACTATCACCAGTCCTTCGCGGGCCGACGGGCCGTGCTGGTGGCCGGGCTGGCGGCCCTGCTCATCGGCGCCGCACCCACGCTCATCAACTTCTTCTTCGGCGCCGGCACGGGATTGCACTGACCCGTACCCTGCTGCGGGGAGCATGCGAGCCCGCGACGCCGGAGCTGTCTCGATGATCGCCGCCTTGCCGGTCATCCCGGCGGTCGGATGTGCCGCGATCCCCGGGCTAAGCGGCGTGTGCGGCGCAGTGAGCGGCATCGGCTCGTCGATCATCGGTGCCGGTGCCGGGGACGTGCTCGGAGCGATCGCCGGCGGGGTGGCCCAGGGTGCGGGGTGGCTGATCGGCCAGATCGGTGGCGTGATCACCTCGACCACCTCCATCGACCTCGGAGCGGCGTGGTTCAAGAGCCACTACGAGGTCATGGTCGGCTTGGCCGCGATCGTGCTTCTGCCGTTGTTGATGGCCTCGGTGATCCAGTCGATCTACCACCAGAACGTGAGCGGGCTGCTCAGGGCGGCACTGGTGCATCTCCCGTTGGCTCTCCTATTGGGCGCGGTGGCGGTACAGCTGGTGCAACTGGCTCTGGCGGCGACGGACGCGTTGAGCTCGGCGGTGTCGTCGACTTCGTCCGGCGACATCGGGTCGGCCTTGTCCGGCCTTGCAGCCGCGCTGGCCGCCCAGGCTTCCGGAGGGAACCCCGCGCCGACGTTCGTGGTGCTGATCGGAGCGCTGTTCGTGGCGTTCGGCGCGCTCCTGCTCTGGGTGGAGCTGTTGGTACGAGCGTCTGCCGTCTACGTGGCCACGCTGTTCTTCCCGCTGGCCATGGCGAGCCTCGTGTGGCCGTCGGTCTCGCAGTGGTGCCGCCGTCTGGTTGAGACCGTCGCCGCGCTGATCCTGTCCAAGTTCGTGATNNGCCTGGCCATCGGAGCCCTCGGGGCCAGCGACGGTTCGATCGCCTCAGAACTGGCCGGCGGGGCGCTTCTCCTCCTGGCCGGCTTCGCTCCATTCACCCTGCTGCGACTGGTGCCGATGGTTGAGTCGGGAGCCGCCCACCAGCTGGAGGGCGTTCGCCATCGCGTCCAGCAGACGGCCATGGCCGGCCCGCGCTCGGCGGTTTCGTTCGCGCTCGGTCACGTTCCCGCGGCCGCGCTCCCGGAGCTGACGGCGGGCACCGGCGCCGACGTAGTGCCGGACGCGCCGGGTGGCGGCTCGGGCGACCCAGGCATGGAACGGTCCGGTGGCGAGTCCACCAACGCGAGCGGTCCGGCGGGGGCCGGCGTGCCGATGTGGCGGGGGGTACCCGAGGCCGACGAGAGCGCTCGAGAGCCCTCGGCGCCAGGAGCTTCGGCCTCCGGGCCCTCCAAGAACGGCCCGCCGCCGGTCTGGGGGGCGCCGCTCGCGATCCCGGCGCGCTCCACGGTCCGCTCCGGTACCCATGTGATCGAGCGGGACGAGATGGGCCCGGTCATCAAGTGGCGCCCGCCCGAGCCGAGCCGCCCGACCCCCGATGCCCGTGGCGGTTGATCCACCCAAGTACCGGTTCGGCCCGCTCGAGCAGCGGGGCCTCATCGCGGGATGGCGGGGCGGCCAGATCGCAGTCGTCGCGGCCGGACTGGTCGTCGGGGTCCTGGCCCTGCGGGAGCACCCGGACCCGATCGGCGTGATCCTGGCCGTTTTGGCGCTGGGGTCCTCGCTGGCCGTCGCGTGCTGGCCGCTCGCCGGGCGGACGGGGGAGGAGTGGTTACCCACGGTCGTCCGATGGGGCGCGGATGGGGTCGGGGGTCGCCATCGCCGGTCTTCGGCGCCGGGAACGGGCCACTGTCCCGGTTCCGATGGCGTTGCGTGTCTGGTCGGCGACCCCCACGCGGCGGGTGTTCGGACGCCGCCGATTCCCGCCCCCGGAGCGTTTGGGGGACTGGTGATCCTCGGGGCCGAAGCCGGCCCAGCGGACGTTTCTCAGGTCGGGATCGTGCACGACACACGGGCGGGGACCTTCACCGGCGTGCTCTCGCTCGAGGGCCACAGCTTCGCCCTCCTCGGGTCCGACGACAAGGAGCGCCGCGTATCGCTCTGGGCGGGCGTCTTGGCCGCCTTGGCACGTGAGGGGTCGTCGATCCACCGGATCCAATGGCTTGCCGTCGCGCTGCCCGACGACGGCCGAGCGGTCCACTCGTACCTCGACGACCGGGCGGTCGTGCCGAGCGAATCGCCGGCGCGGTCCTCGTACGCCGAGCTCTTGGGAGAGGCCGGTGCCGACACGTCCCGCCACACGGTGCTGATGGCGGTGCAGGTCCGCGCCGGGAGGGGTTCGCACCGCCAGACCGAGTTGCCGGCGGGTGTGCTCGTTCGCGAGCTCGAGAACGTACGCAGGCTCGTGACCGACGCCGACGTCGCGTGTCGGGGCGTTCTCGATCCGGCCTCGATCGCCGCCACGATCCGCGCCCTCGGTCAAACCGATCCTCCTGCCGACAGTGAACCGCCGGATCCCGGGTCCGGCACCCGCCGATGCCCACCATGTCAGCTCGGAGCGCCGTGGCCCATGGCCACCTCGCTCGAATGGAGCCGCGTCAGGACGGACGCCAACTGGCACGCGACGTACTGGATCGCCGAGTGGCCGCGGATCGATGTCGGCCCCGACTTCCTGGCTCCGCTGCTGCTCGGCCCCCTCCGACGTTCGATCGGGGTGGTGATGGAGCCGGTCAGCCCGTCGCGCGCTGTGCGGGCGGTTGAACAGGCCCGGACCGCCGACATCGCCGACTCCGAACTGCGTCGACGGGGCGGGTTCTTGTCGACCGCGCGACGGGCCCGGGAGGCCGAGCTCGTCGCACGTCGCGAGACCGAGTTGGCCGACGGCCACGGGTCCTATCGGTTCAGCGGGTATGTGACGGTCACCGCGCCGAGCGCCTCCCAACTGGAGGCGTGGTGCGAAGCCACCGAGCACGCCGCCGGTCAGGCCAGGCTCGAGCTCCGGCGCCTGTATGGCGACCAAGAACGGGCACTCCTGTGCACGCTCCCGTTGTGTCGGGGACTCTCGTGAGGACCCAGGCGGGCTTCCGCGTGCCCGCCCACGCGGTGACAACCCGCAACCTCGGTGCCGCGTATCCGTTGGTCGCAGAGGCGGGCCTCGGACACCGGGGCGTCTTGATCGGCCACGACCTGTTGGGTGGCTCGTTCGTCTACGACCCCTTCGAGCTGTACCGCGACGGTGTCGTCTCCAACCCCAACATGATCGTGTTCGGCCAGATCGGTCGGGGCAAGAGCTCGTTGCTCAAGACCTACCTGTGGCGCCAGGCCGTCTTCGGCCGGCGGGCCTGGGTGGTCGATCCGAAGGGCGAGTACGCGGGGCTGGCCGACCTGTGGGGAGTGCGGCCGGTCGCTCTCCGGCCCGGTGGGTCGATCCGGCTCAACCCCCTCGACCCGGTCCAGACCGCGACCGGGAGGCCCGATCCGGGCGGGCCCGATGACCCGGCCCGCCGGCAGTCCGAGCTCCTGGCCTCCCTGGCCAGCGCCTGTCTCGGTCGGTCACTGGCGCCCCGCGAACGAGCGGCGCTCGATCTCGCGTTGGCCTCGGTCCGCCGCTCCTCGGCCGTCCCGACGTTGCCGAGGGTCGTGGTGGCGCTGCTCGACCCGGCCGACGAGTCCGCGACGAGCATTCGCACCGATCGGACGACGCTCCTCGAGGACGGCCGCGACGTTGCGCTCGAGCTCCGTCGTCTCGTCCACGGGGACCTGCGCGGCATGTTCGACGGCGAGACGACGGCCGGGCTCGACCTGTCGGGCCCCCTGGTGGTGCTCGATCTCTCGGCGCTGTACGCCTCGGCGGCGCTCGGGGTCCTCATGGCCTGCGCGACGGCATGGCTGCAGGCGGCGGTGACCCGCGACGGCCCGGCGGACCAGGCGTTCCTGGTCGTCGACGAGGCGTGGGCGATCCTGGCCAACCTGGGGGTCGCCCGGTGGCTCCAGGCGTCCTGGAAGCTGTCGCGCGCCCACGGCGTCGCCAATGTGGCGGTGCTGCACCGCCTCTCCGATCTGACCTCGGTCGGGGCAACCGGGTCCGAGCAAGTCGGTCTGGCCGAGGGCCTGCTGAGCGATTCGGAGACATTGGTCATCTATGCGCAATCGCCCGGCGAGGTCGCGCGGGCGACCGAGCTGTTGTCGTTGTCACCGACCGAGGCCGAGCTGGTGCCCCAGCTCCGTCGAGGTGTCGCTTTGTGGAAGGTCGGCCGTCGGTCGTTCCTCGTCCGCCACGTCGTCGGGTCGTCGGAGCGGGCCCTCGTCGACACCGACGCGGCCATGGCCGGATCATGACGCTTGCCGATGTCGCCATCTCCGGAGCGCTCGGCGCCGCGCTGGTCGGCGCCGCGATGATGCGCGCCGATCCCACCCGACGGAGGCCGCGAACGCGGCGCGACAGAGGGCCGACGTCGGGTGCCCGCTGGGCCAACCGTCGTGAGCTTCGGCACCTCACTGAGACCGGTCCGGGGCGGATCCGACTCGGCACCGCCGAGCCGGCCGGGTTTCGTCGGGCGCCCGAGCTCTGGACCGAGCCGGCCCAGTCGGTGGCCGTGATCGGGCCGACCCAGAGCGGCAAGACGACCGGGCTCGCCGTTCCGGCCATCCTCTGTTGGCGCGGACCGGTCGTTGCGGCCAGCGTGAAGACGGACCTGTTGGCGGCCACCGAGGCGTGGCGACGAAGCCTCGGGACCGTCTCGTGCTTCGACCCCGCCGGCACGACCGGTCGGCCGGCGAGCACATGGTCGCCGCTGCCCGCCGCGCGCACCTGGGCCGGCGCCCGGCGGGTGGCGGCCGACCTGACCGAGGTCGCACGGTCGGGGCCGACGACCGGGGACGGCGAGTTCTGGTACGCAACGGCGGCGAAGTTGTTGGCGCCGCTGCTGTTCGCGGCCGCGACCGGCGGCGGCACCATGGACGACGTGCTTCGGTGGGTCGACACCCAGGAGGTCACCGAGGTCCTCGACCTGTTGGAGTCGGCGGGCGTGGACCAGGCCATCTGGGCGGCCAGGGCGACGTGGCAGCGCGACGAACGGCAGCGATCGTCGGTCTACACGACCGCCGAGACGGTGCTCGAGCCCCTCGTCTGGGGCGATGCGGCCCCGGGATCGACCGTCGAACCCGATGCGCTCCTCGAAGCCACCAACACGCTCTATCTCTGCGCGCCGGTGCACGACCAGCGCCGACTCCGGGGACTGTTCGTGGCCCTGGTCAAGCAGGTCCTCGAGGCGGCGTTCGCGAGAGCGGCCCTCCGTGGCCGGCTCGACCCACCGCTTCTGGTGGTCCTCGACGAGGCGGCCAACATCGCGCCGGTGGCCGAGCTCGACGGCCTGGCGGCCACCTGTGCCGGCAGCGGGATCCAGCTGGTGACGGTGTGGCAGGACATGGCCCAGATCACCGCCCGGTACGGGGCCCGGGCACCGACCGTGCTCAACAATCACCGGGCCCGGCTGTTCCTGTCCGGCATCGCGGATCCGTCGACGCTCGAATACGCGAGCGGGCTGGTTGGCGAGGAGGAGGTCTCGTTGGGATCGCTGACCCGGGACGGCCGGGGTAGCCGTTCGACCACCACCTCCACCCATCGTCGCCGGCTGCTCCCGCCCGAGGCGTTGCGCCAGCTCCCCCGGGGCACCGGAGTCCTCATCTATGGGGAGCGTCCCCCGATCCGCATACGCCTCGTGCCCTGGTCCCGCGACCCGGTGCTTGCGGACCGCGGTCGCGCGTCCGGGCCGGGTTCTCGTGCAGCTGCAGGGCCCGGGCCGCCGACGGCCGGATAGACGCCCGGGGCCTACGCTCGCCGCGTGGCCCAGCTTTTCGACCCCGGGTTCATCGAGGACCCGTGGCCCCGCTACGCAGCGCTGCGGGAGTCGGCGCCCGTTCACCGCGACCCGCGGGGCTTCTGGGTGGTCACGGGTCACGCCGACTGTCTCGAGGTCCTGCGGTCCAAGGCCGCGTCATCCGACGCGACGAACATCGACCGCGACTCGATGCCCGACGGCCTCGGACGCCGACCCGGCGGTGAGGCCATGTCCGACGAGATGGCCCAGGCGGTGGACGACAACCGCCCGTTCCTGTTCCGCGACCCGCCCGAACACACGAGGCTGCGCGGCCTGGTCTCGAAGGCCTTCACACCCCGGATGGTCGAAGGTCTTCGCCCCCGGATCGAAGGAATGGTCGACGAGCTTCTGGACGCCGCCTACGAGCGCGGGGATATCGACGTCGTGCGCGACTTCGCGTACCCGCTGCCGATCCGGGTCATCTGCGAGATGCTCGGCGTCCCCGAATCGGACCGCGACATGTTCTCCGGTTGGTCGGCGGTGCTGGCCAAGGGCCTCGACCCGGAGTTCTTGCAGCCCGACGACGCGATCGAGGAGCGCTTCGCGGTCATCGGGGCGTTCTCGGAATACTTCTTCGGGTTGATGGCCGAGAGACGGCGGGCTCCCGGCGACGACCTGCTGAGCCGGCTGGCGCTGGCCGAGGATGGCGGGGAGGTGCTGACCGAGGGGCAGATGTTCTCGACGGCCATCCTGCTGCTGGTGGCCGGCCACGAGACGACCGTGAATCTGATCTCGGGGGGCGTCCTCGCCCTCGCGCAACATCGCGACCAGTTGGCCGCCTGGCGCGCCGACCCGTCGATCACGGGCCGGGCGGTCGAGGAGTTGGTGCGTTTCGTGTCGCCCGTCCAACTGACCGGTCGGGCGCTGCTCGATGACGTCGAGGTCTCCACGGCCACGTTGCCCAAGGGCCACTACGTGCTGGCCCTGATCGCTTCGGGGAATCGCGATCCGGCCGCCTTCACCGACCCCGACCGACTCGACCTGAGCCGGACCGAGAACCGCCATCTCGGCTTCGGATTCGGGCTGCACCATTGCCTCGGAGCCCCACTGGCCCGCCTGGAGTCGGCCATCGCGTTGCCGCGCCTGTTGGAGCGCACCGCGTCCCTCGAGCTCCTGAACGACCGCGTCACCTACCGCGACAATGTCGTGCTGCGTGGCCTGGCCGAACTCCCCGTGCGCATTTCGGCGGCCTGAGCGGCCCCAAGGGTGCGCGGGCGGCCGGTTAGTGTGCCCTGCAGTGGCTGACCACGACGCCGAGGTCGAAGAGGAGGAGCCCGGCCTCGCGCCCGTCGGTGCCAGTCACGTCCTGGTCAAGCCCCTGACGCTCGCCATCGACATCGGGGGCACCGGGCTCAAGGCGTCGGTGCTCGACGCCACCGGCGCGATGGTGGCCGATCGCGTGCGAGTGCCGACCAGGTACCCGCTGCTCCCGGACGGCCCCGACGGCATGGTCCCGACGCTCGTGAAGATGGTCAGGCCGTTGCCCGAGACCGATCGGGTGTCGGCGGGGTTCCCCGGCATGGTGCGCGGGGGCAAGATCCTCAGCGCACCCCACTTCGTCACCGAGTCCGGCCCCGGGTCCAAGGTGGACCACCGCCTGGAAAAGGCCTGGTCCCGCTTCGATCTCGCCGGCGCGCTGCAAGAGGCGCTCGGCAAGCCGACCAAGGTGGCCAACGATGCCGATGTGCAGGGCGCAGCGGTCGTGAAGGGCCAGGGCCTGGAATTCGTCATCACGTTGGGCACCGGGTTCGGGACGGCGGCGTTTCTCGACGGGAACCTGTTGCCGCACCTCGAGATCGCCCATCAGCCGTTCCGCAAGGGCGAGACGTACAACGACCAGTTGGGGGAGCGGACGCGCAAGGACATCGGCGACGAACGCTGGAACACCAGGGTGCGCAAGGCCATCGACCAGCTGGACGCGATGCTGTTCTTCGACCACCTCTACATCGGTGGCGGCAACGCGCGCCGGGTCAAGCGCGACGACCTGGGCGACGTGATGGAACGGACGACGGTCGTCGACAACAGCGCCGGGATCCTGGGCGGGATCCGGCTCTGGGAGGGCGATCACCTCGGTCTCTGACCGCTCGGCGTGCGCCGACGGCCGCCCTCACGCGAGGGGCAGACCGACGTAGTTCTCGGCGAACGAGTGCTGCATGGCGGCCGAGGTGGCGACGTAGCGCTGCCTGGCTCGCTGGACGCGCGACGCGAACGGGTCGCGCTCGGGCAGGACGTGCATCAGCTCGGTCATGGTGTTGGAGAAGTCCTGGACGCGCCAGACGCGCGTCAGGCAGTGCCTCGAGTACCGGTCGAGCCCCGAGCCGGCGCCGCGTTGGAACCAGTCCGCCAACGCCCGGGCCAGGATCGTCACATCCGCGATGGCGAGGTTCATCCCCTTGGCACCGGTCGGGGGGACGATGTGGGCGGCGTCGCCGGCCAGGTACAGGCGCCCGTGGTGCATCGGTTCACAGACGTAGCTGCGCATCGCTGTGATGGCCTTCTCGACGATCGGGCCCTCGTGCAGCGTCCAGCCGGGCGAGGCCAGGCGGAGCTGCAGCTCCTCCCAGATCCGCTCGTCGGGCCAGTTGGCGATGTTCTCGTGCGGGTCGACCTGGAGGTAGAGGCGGGAGAGCTCGGGGGAGCGCAGGCTATGGAGGGCGAAACCGCGCTGGTGGAAGGCGTAGATGAGCTCGTCGGTGGACGGGGCGACCGATGCCAGCACCCCCAGCCAGCCGAAGGGGTACTCGCGCTCGAACTCGGTCAGCACGTCGGCCGGGATGGCGCCGCGGCTGACCCCGTGGAACCCGTCGCATCCCGCCACCACCAGGCACGCGAGCTCGTGGTCGGCGCCGTCGTGGCGGAAGGTGATCGACGGGTGCTCCCCGTCCACGTCGTTGGGCGTGACGGCGGTCGCCTCGAACAGGACCGTCCCGCCGGCGTCGAGCCGGGCTGCGATGAGATCCTTGACCACCTCTTGTTGGCCATAGACGGTGATGCGTCGGCCGCCGGTCAACTTCGCGAAGTCGATCCGGTGCCGCTCGCCGTCGAACTGCAGGTTGACCCCCTCGTGGACGGCCCCCTCGGCGAGCATGCGGGCGCCGACACCGGTCTCGCGCAACAGGTCGGTCGAGCCTTGCTCGAGGACGCCCGCCCGGACCCTCGTCTCGACGTAGGAGCGGGAGCGCTGCTCGAGGACCACGCTGTCGATGCCCTCTCGGTGCAGGAGGTGCGAGAGCACCAGGCCGGCCGGGCCGGCGCCCACGATGCCCACCTGGGTCTCCATGGTCGCCGTCATGGCGCTCGGTGCAGCCGGACCCGGCCCGCGGCCATGCTGACCGAGCGCAAGTCGGCGTTGATCTTCTCCGCCGTCTCGATCAGCTGCACGAGGTACTTCGTCTGGAGCTCGTCGAGCGAGACCCGGCTCGCGTGTGCCGAGACGTTCACCGCCGCGAACGTCTCGGCGCGGGCGTCGAGGATCGGGACCGCGACCGAGCGCAGCCCGTCCTCGAGCTCCTGGTCGACCACGCCGTACCCCTGGTCCCGGGTCTCGGCGAGCACCTCGGCCAGACGGCTCCGGCTGGTCACGGTCCGGGGTGTGAGGGCCTGGAGCTCGACCCGCGCGAGGTAGGCCTGCTGGTCCCCGGGGCACAGGGCGGCCAGCAGCACCCGGCCCATCGACGTGCTGTAGGCGGGGAACCGGGTCCCGACGGTGATGGACACCGTCATGATGCGCTTCGTCGGGACCCGGACCACGTAGACGATGTCATCGCCGTCGAGCACCGCGATCGACGACGACTCCTGGACGGATGCCACGAGCTCTTCCATGTGCGGCACCGCGATCTCGGTCAGACCGAGGCCCGAGAGGTAGCTGTAGCCGAGCTCGAGGACCCGGGGGCTGAGGGAGAACAGCCGGTTGTCGGTGGTGACATAGCCGAGCACCACCAGCGTGAGGAGGAACCGGCGAGCGGCGGCCCTCGTCAACCCGGTGATCCGGGCGACATCGCTCAGGGTGAGCTCCGATCGACCCGGTCCGAACGCCCGCAGGACAGCCAAGCCGCGTTCGAGCGACCGGATGTAGTCCGAATGGATGGGGCGGGCGCTCCCCTCCACCTCTCCCGCCGCCGCGTCGGCCGTTCGTTCAGGCATCGGCGTCGTCCTCGAACACCCGCCGCACGACGGCAAAGGCTGCGTTGGCCGCAGGGAACCCGCAATAGATCGCCGTCTGCAACAGGATCTCGGAGATCTCGTCGCGGCTCACCCCGTTGCGCTCCGCCCCCCGGATGTGCATCTCGAGCTCGTCGGAGCGCCCGAGCGCGACCAGCATGGCCACCGTGATGCAGCTCCGTGTTCGGGCGTCCAGCCCGGGCCGGGTCCAGACCTCGCCCCACGCCATCTGGGAGACCAGGTCCTGGAAACCGGCCGTCGCCGGGGTGCGGCCCCGATTGGCCCGGTCGACGTGCTCGTCGCCGAGCACCCGCCGCCGCACCCGCTCGCCGCGTTCAGCCGCCGGACCGCACAGATGCGACAGCACCGCCTCGGTGACCCGAGCGGCCTGCTCGATGTTGGCCAGATGGGCCGCTCCCGACAGCACGACGAGCGATGATCCCTTGATCCGCTGGGCGAGTTCGTAGGCGGCCTCGGGCGGGACCACGGGGTCGAGCGCGCCCGCAAGCACCAGTGTCGGCGCATCGATCCCGCCCAGCCGCTCGGCCAGGTCCAGATCGGCCAGGGCCTCGCAACATCCCGCGTACCCCTCGGCGTCGACCGTCTCGAGCATCGACCGGACCCGGGTCCGGATCAGCCCCTCGGGGTCGGCGAGTCCCGGTGTGAACCACCGCTGCATCAAGGCGTCGAGGAGCGTGACGGCACCCTCGGCCCGGACGACGGTTGCACGCTGCGCCCACGACTCGGGGGTGCCGAAGCGCCGGGCGCTGCAGCAGATCACCAGCCGGTCCACCCGTGTCGGCGCGCTGGCGGCGACCCACATCGCCACCGCTCCCCCGATCGACAGTCCGCACCACGACGCGCGCTCGACATCGAGTGCGTCCAGGACGGCCAGCGCGTCGCGGCCGAGGAGCTCCAACGTGTACGGGCCCGGCGTGGCCGTCGACTCGCCGTGGCCACGGTGGTCGAAGCGGATGACGCGGAACCGTTGGGCGAAGGCGTCGATCTGGTCCTCCCACACCGCCATCGTCGTGCCGAGCGAGTTGGCGAGCACCAGTGCGGGGGCGCCGGGCGGGCCATCGACCCGGTACGCGATGGCCGCTCCCTCATGGGTCAGCGTCGCCATGTCAACCGCTCCGATAGGCGTCGAGCGCCCGGTCGATGAACGCGTCTGTCGACCCCAGGTAGCCGCCCGGGTCGAGCAGGTCGGCGACGTCGGACCGCGACAGGTGTGCGCTCACCGTCGGATCGTCGAGAAGCTCGTCGATGAAGGCGCCACCCGATGCCTGGCAGCGGACCGCAGCTTCCCGCACCGCCCTCGTAGCCTCCGCCCTCCCTGATTTCGGAGCGAGCGCAAGGACCACGCGTTCGGAAAGCAGGATTCCGCCGGTCAGCTCCAGGTTCTTGGCCATGGCCCCGGTGTCCACCTCGAGGCCCGCGACCGTTTCGCGGGTGTTGGCGATGGCGCCGCCGGCGAGTCGCAGCAGCGCGCTCAGGGTTTCCCATTCGCTCTGCCAACCACCGAGCCCGCGCTCGTGCTCGTCGGCCATGGCCCCGAAGAGGACCGCGACGTGCGCGCTCGCCTGGCGATGGGCCGAAAAGACTGCGGCGGCCGCCACCGGGTTGCGTTTGTGGGGGAGGGTGGACGATCCGCCGCGACCCGCAGCGGCCGGCTCGGATGCCTCGCCGACCTCGGTCTGCATCATGAGGGCGACGTCCAGGGAGATCTTCGACCCGACACCGGTGAGCATGCCGAGCGCCGCGGCGAGCTCAGCGACGACCGTGCGGTCGGCGTGCCAGGGCAGTGGGGGAACGGCCAGATCGAGGACGGCCGCCATGGCGGTCAACACGTCGACGCCCCGATCCCCGAGCGATGCCAGCGTCCCGGCGCCGCCGCCAAGTTCGACTGGCAGCCGGGGACGAACCGCCTTGAGGGCCGATCGCCCGGTGCTGGCCGACGTCAGCCAGCCCGCCGACTTCAGGCCGAAGGTGACCGGGAGCGCGTGCTGGAGCAGCGTCCTTCCGACCATCAGCGTGGCTCGATGGCGTTCGCTCAATTCGGCACAGGCGTCGCAGAGCGCTCGCAGGTCAGCGTCTATGAGCGCGATGGACCGGCTCGCGATCAGCATCGACGCGGTATCGAGGATGTCCTGGCTCGTGGCGCCCCAGTGCACCCAGTCGGCGGCCGGTGCCCCGACCTTCTCCCGCAGGTCGTCCACGAGGGGGATCACAGGGTTGCCTCCGAGGCGCGCCGCGATTCCGAGCCCGTGGAGGTCGAACAAGCCGGCGTCGCACGCGCCTTCGATCAGGGCGGCCGAACCGGCGGGGATCACGCCGGCCTCCTCCTCGGCTCGGGCCAGTGCTGCCTCGGCATCGAGCATCGCCTGGACCCATGCGCGCGCCGACGTGGCGGCCAAGAGCGCGTCGGTGGTGACGATCGGCCCGAACAGCCCGTCGGCGGTGCCGCCACCCTCACCAGGCAAAGAAGGCCGTCTCCTTCTCTCCCTGGACGTGGATGTCGAACCGGTAGGTCCCGTCCTCGGCCGGCGCGACCATGGTCGCCGCGACGCCATCGCCGAGGGTGCGGAGCACCCGGTCGGCCGCGTTGGCCCGCTCCTCGTCGCCGAAGTAGCACCGGGTCACCAATCGTTGGAGGAGCCCCCGGGCGAACACGGATACGTCGACGTGCGGGGCGCTGCCGGCGGCAACGGAGCCCGGTTTGACAGTGACGAAGCGAAACCCCCCGTCCGGATCCGAGAGGCAGCGTCCGAAACCCCGCCAGCCGGTTTCGGTGTCTGGCGGGAACCGACCATCCGGGTCGGCCTGGAAGATCTCGATGACGGCGTCGGGGATCGGATCGCCGACGCCGTCGAAGACCTGTCCGGCGATTCGGATGGCCCCGGGCACGCACGGCCCCACCAATTCGGGGGTGTGAAGCCACCGCAAGCCGATGTCGAAGAAGGGTCCGACGGTCTGTGATGGCGTGGGGTCGGCCTCGCCCATATCAGCCGATCATCGGCGTGGCGAGGTGTCCGCCCACGACCACGTCGAAGCGATACCCGAGTGCCCACTCCTCGACGGTCGTGGCCAGCTCGAACTCGCTCACCATCCGGCCGCGCGCGCGTTCGCTCACCGAGCGGAAGATGGGGTCGAGCTCGAGGAGGGGGTCGCCGGGGAAGTACATCTGGGTGACCAGGCGCTCGGTGAACGCGCGCCCGAAGACCGAGAAGTGGATGTGGGCGGGGCGCCAGGCATTGGTGTGGTTGCGCCACGGGTAGGCGCCCGGCTTCACCGTCACGAAGCGGTATCCGCCGTCCGGGTCGCTGATGCATCGACCGGCGCCGGTGAAGTTGGCGTCGAGCGGCGCCGGATGCTGGTCGCCGGCGTGCGCGTAGCGACCCGCCGCGTTGGCCTGCCAGACCTCGACCAGCTGGTTGGCGATCGGGCGACCGCGGTCGTCGAGCAGTCGACCCGACAAGACGATTCGCTCACCGAGCGGTTCGCCGGCGTGCTGGCGGGTCAGGTCGGCGTCGCCGGGCCCGACCGCGAGGTCCCCGAACACGGGCCCGTGCAGTTCTGTGGGCCCCTCCGGGAGCACGAGCAGCGGACGCTTGGGGAAGCGCAGTTGGGTCGAGCGGTAGCCGGGCGAGTCATACGGCGGGTCCAGCTCGAGTCCCTTGGTCACTTGGTTGCTCACCATCGGTTGACTAACGGTCCTGGGTCGCCTGGAGGGCTCGGAGTCGGGTCAGCTCCTCGGCCGAGGGTGGCTCGGTGATCTTCAGATCCTTCGCCATGGCCAGATCCCAGGGGGTGGCGGCCCGGACCCGGTCGACGTCGACGCCCCGATGAAGGTCGGTCATCGTGAGCTCGCAGGTCTCGGGGTCGGGGCGCAACAGTCCGAGGTCGGTGATGACCAGGGTGGGCCCCGCACCCCTATACCCCCAGCGGGCGCGATCACCGGGCCCCTCGCCGAATCCGACCGACGTCCGGAAGTCGAGGCGCTCGACGAAGGTGCGGTGGCTCTGTCGGATGAGGACGATGACCTCGCGGCACGACGCCGCGATCTCGGGGGCGCCACCGGCACCGGGAAGACGCACGGAGGGGTGGTCGTAGTCCCCGATCGCGGTGGAGTTGAGGTTGGCGTACCGGTCCATCTGCGCGGCGCTGAGAAAGCCCACCTCGATCCGGCCGGCCTGGACCCAGTAGTTGAAGATCTCGGGCACCGAGACGACCGAGTCGGCGGTCTCGGCCAGTTCCCCGTCACCGATCGAGAGCGGAAGGCGGGTTGGCTTCGCTCCGATCGTCCCCGACTCGTAGACGAGCACGAGGTCCGGTGTATGGGTGGCTCGGGCCAGGTTGGCGGCGGTGCTCGGGAGTCCGATGCCGACGAAGCACACCCGGCGACCGCGCAGCGCACGGGCGGCGGCCACGATCATCATGTCGTCGGGGTCGTAGCCCGGCGACTGCTCGATCCGGGCGGCCCCGGTCGACACCGCCGTCAACTCGAGACCGCCGGCGCGCCCTGCACGATGTGCTCCTCAATCCATTGTCTGAAGGTGTCGCGATCGCGGCTGACGGCATCCCAGGCGACGTAGGCGGCGTTGTCCCGGTCCGAGTATCCCGACGTGTATGACGGGTAGGCGCCGGCCGGAGCCTTGGCTACCGCGTCGATCACCCAGGTGGGCAGGACCACCCCGCCCGGGCGCGGCTCGAAGTGGTCCACGATCTCCTCGACCGTGACGAGCACCCGAGTTGCAGCGAGCGCCGCTTCCTTGTTGACCCCCGTGATGCCCCACATGAGTACGTTGCCGGCCCGGTCGGCCTGCTGCGCGTGGATGATCGTGACGTCGGGGTTGAGCGCCGCGACAGCGGCAAGCTTCTCCCCGGTGAACGGGCATTGGACCGTCTTCACGGTCTCGGTCCGGTCCATGAGGCCGGTTCCGAAATACCCCCGCAGGATCGCGAAGGGGAGGCCGGATGCCCCGGCGACGTAGCGGTTGGTCAGGCCGGCATGGCTGTGCTCTTCGATCTCGAGGGGGACCGGCCAACCGGTCTCGATGGCATCCCGGAACCGATGGAGAGACCCGACCCCCGGATTTCCGCCCCATCCGAAGACGAGCTTTTTGGCGCAGCCCATGCCGATGAGCTGGTCAAACACGATGTCCGGCGTCAATCGGACCAGGGTCAGATCCTTGCGGCCCTGCCGGATGATCTCGTGGCCGGCCGCGACGGGGATCAGGTGCGTGAAGCCTTCCATGGCCACACAGTCCCCATCGTGGACCAGGTCCTCGATCGCCTGAGCCAGGCCCTGGATCTTCGCCACACCTTCTCCCGAGTTCGCTAACCGAACAAGTATGCGTTCTCCGAAGAAAAAACTAGAGTGCTCGCCTTCGCGGTGTCAACGCGAGACGGACCCAGTCTCCACGGTTCACCACCCGGATCAGACGGCTTCCCCGGCAACGGTCGAGAGCGGCCGAGGAGGGCTCAAGACTGGGTGCAAGCGCGAAACTGGCCCGCTCCCGGGTGACCACGGGTACCTTGGTAGATCACTCGGGTTGTTCAACTGCTCGAGTAAGCGCTCGTAGCTCAACGGATAGAGCATCTGACTACGGATCAGAAGGTTGGGCGTTCGAATCGCCCCGAGCGCGCTGACCAGGGAAAATAGGTGGAACTAGGAGTCGCTGAAACAAGCACAGCGCTCTGACAGCGCCGGCGGGAACCTGACGAGCGGTGTCTACCCGACCGGCGAAGGTGGCCGGCCGGCTCTTTGGGTTGACCTAGAAAGTGAGCGCGCCGAGCGTGTGACGCCACGCCGTGGTCGTTCCGGAGCGACCCGCTCGGCCGAGATGCCCGTCACTGGGTACGTTCGCCCTGCTGGCGCCGTTACGGGAGGGGAGAGCCGCTGGCACGCGGCACTACGAGTTGGCCCGGCGGGCGCGCGCCAACGCCAGTTCTCGCTTGACCGGATAGCTGGCGTTGTCCGGCGCGAACCGGGCCGCCTGCTCGTATTCCGCTGCGGCTTCGGTGTAGCGACCCAGGCGGAACAGGCACAGGCCCCGCACCTCGTGGGGAGCCTCCGTCAGCATGCGCTGCTCGTAGGCGACCACCGAGGGCTCGTTGCGGCCGGCAACCTCGAGCAGCTGGTCGAGCCGGTCGATCGCCTCCTCGTAGTGTCCGGCGTTGAGCAGCAGCCGGCTCTCCATCCACATCAGCGCACAGTTGTCCGGATGGCGATCGCGGGCCTCGGCCAAGAGCGCGTCGGCGTCCTCACCCCGTTCGAGCCGGAGACGGATCAGATCCGCATAGATGAGCGAGCCGAGGTAGTCGACCTGGCCGCTTTGGTCGTGCCGTCGGGTGACCGTCAGGGCCTCGACGAGCACGGACTCGGCTTCCTCTGGGCGACGGAGCGCGTCGAGAACCCGGAACAAGTGGTGCCGAACGAAGAGGTTTTCGGGGTTTCGCTCAAGTTCACGGCGGAGCAACGGCAGGTTGCGGTCGTGCTTCCGGCGCTGGTCACCCTCGTAACCGACGTGCTGGATGAGCAGAGGCGCGATCTCGACCGTGCTCCCGTCCCGTCGGGCCACGCGGTCGATCGCCGAGAGGTGGGTCTCATGAATGATCCCCTCGAAACGAATCTGGGGATCATTTCGCCAGATCCGATACTCGAGATAGGCCGAGCTCTGGAGCCCCGGCCGCAGCTCGAGACGGAACGCCACCGCGCTGGACTCGCTGAGCAGCGCCTCGATCTTGACCCGATCGGGTTCGACGAGCCGTTCGTCCGCGTCGATGTAGAGGATCCAATCGCCCCGGGCCCGATCGAGCGCGGCGTTGCGGGCCTCGGAGAAGTCGTCGCTCCACTGGTGATGAAAGACGCGGGCCCCGAACCTCCGAGCAATGTCGACCGAGTCGTCGAGCGAACCGGTGTCCAGGACGACGATCTCGTCCACGACACCGCGAATCGAGCTCAAGCAGTCCGAAAGGACGCGCTCTTCGTCCCGGACGATCAGGACGGCCGAAAGTAGAACGATCCCTCCGCGTTCACAGACCCGACTTCACGCGGAAGCTCAGAATTCGAATCTGGTGATATTGCCCGTGCGCTGTGGGAAGGCGAGCTGGGGATCCCAGGGTTCTCCGCGAATCGAGTCCCCGAATATGCCCAAGCCTTGGCCGCCGGTGGGGGTGGTGATGTTGCCCGTGCTGTGCGGGAAAGAGCCGATTTCGTTGCTGGCTCCGGCGATGCCATCGAGGGCGAACGAGCTGATCACCGGGACGGCAAAACCGACGGCGATCAGCTTCTTCATGAACGAGCGCCGAGAAAGCTCGACTCCGTTGAGAACCTCATCTTGCTCACTCATGGTGTCTCCTCGCCTCGGTCCGCGGGCCACCGGACGCTGGCGCGGACTCTAGCGAGGGGCGGGAGCACCGTAAAGCGAGACCGAAGGCGACTGGCCCCTTCCAATAGAGTCTGCCCGTGGGCGTCCAGGCCGTGCTCGCCCCAATCGAACCGGCGCCGGCGGGCAATGGACTGGCCATGCGAACCGCTCAGTTCGTCGACGCCGCCCGGGAGGCCTTCGAGGTGGTGGTGGCCGTCGTCCCGGCGGCCGGACGGGCGCCGGGCCCCGATCCCCGGCCCCGGCTGGACCGGGTCACGCTGGTCCAGGTTGGTCCGCCCGACGAGCACCGGCCCGGGCTGACCGAACTCGTCTCCGATGCCAGGTGGCGGGAGCGGTTTCGCCGCTCGTTGCCCTTCCCGGCGCTGGCCGGGGCCGCGCCGCCCTCGATGGCGCCAATCGTGAGTCGTGCCCTCGAACGGGCGGGCGTCGGGCCGGGTACACCGCTTCACGTGGTCCGTTCCTACCTCGGACCACTCGGGATCGCGGTGGCCGAGCGACTCGGGTCCTCGTCGTGCACCCTCGACCTCGATGACGATGACGAGGAGCTGGCCCGAGACGTCGGGGACCTCGACCAGGCCGACGCCTACCACCGACTCGTGGCCATATTCGCCCCGGCGTACTCGCGGGTGTGCGCGGCATCGCCCCTCGAGGCCGTCGCGATCGGCGATCGCCACGGCCTTGAGGTCACGGTGGTGCCCAACGCGGTGGTGGTGCCGCCCGCCGTCGAGCGGTCGCCGGTCGATCCGCCCGACTTGCTCTTCGTGGGGAACCTCTCCTACGCCCCCAACGTCGACGCGGCGTTGACGTTGGTCACCGGAGTTCTGCCGGCGGTGCGCCGCGCCACGGGCCGGGCCGTCACCGCCACGATTGTGGGCTCATTCGACCCGGCCGGCCCCCTGGCCGGTCTCGCCGGAGCCGACGGCGTGGGGCTGCTGGGGTACGTGGCCGACCTCGCCCCCCTCTACGCTCGTGCGTCGGCGGCGGTGGTCCCGTTGCGATGGGGGAGCGGGACCAGCATCAAGCTGCTGGAGGCCTTCGCCCACCGGGTGCCGGTGGTGGCGACGCCGGTGGCCGCCCGCGGCCTGGCCGTGGTCGACCGGATCCACCTCTTGGTGGCCGAGCAACCGTCGGAGCTCGCCGAGCGCGTCGTCGAGCTGGTGGCCCACCCCGAGTACGGCAGGGATCTGGCCGAGGAGGCCCGAACCCTGGTCGAGCGCCGCTACTCCCGATCGGCGGTCGCACCGATCATCGGGGCCTTCTTGGCCGAGCGCACCTAGACGGGGCGCCCTCCGATGGTGCAGCACAGTGCCCGGGCGGGGCCCTTAATGCACCAAGCCTTCCCGATGCAGATGGGATAGGCAATCCTCGGTCTCGGTGATCGCCGGCTCCGCAAGGGCGAACGCCGCCCCCACCAGGCTGGCGATCTGCGCCGGCGTGCGGGTGCCGTCGCAACACTGCAACACGATGGCCGCGGTGTTGTTGAGGTGGTGGACCCGGTCGGTCGCCGCGTCGAAGATGACGATCCCGTCCTCTGTCTCGTTCAGGTCGAGCCGTTCGGTCATCACCGGGTACTCGACGCTCACCGCTCCGGCCTCCTCAATGGGTGTGTGTGATGGTACGGCGCCCGATCTCGAGAGGTGACCTTCACCGCGACGCCAACGCGTCGAGCAGGCGGCGGGTCACCTGGGCACTGTCAAAGCCGGTGTGGATCGCCGATCGCAACATCCGACCCCACTCCCGGGCCTGCGCCGGGTGTTCGAAGATGTGGCGGAGCTGCGCCGCCGCGTGGTCGACCCGGGCCCTGGCCCAGCGTTCGCCGTGCCGCGGGCACCACCAGTCGTCCGGCTCCTCCGACGCGGTCGGCACCAGGTCGTACTCCACCAGGTAGGGGTAACCAGACGGCAGAAAGTCCAGCGTGCCGCCCCAACCGGTGACGAGCACCGGGTTGCCGTGCGCACCGGCGTCGAAGGCCCCGAGCCCCCACCCCTCGCCGCGGCTGAGCGACATGTAGCAATCTCCCCGTGCGTGCAATGCCTCGACGCCCGACCGATCGAGCCATCGGGTGCTGAGCACGACGCGCGGCGGGTCGGGTCTCCCGGCCAACGCACGGGCCAGGGTGAACCACGACTTGTCCGCGTGCCCGCTCGACGGTTGCGCACCCCGGGCGAGGCGAGCCCGGGCGATGTGGTCCTCGGGCGTCGTGTGGATCACAAGCACCACATCGTCGTCGGCACCGAACGCCGCCGCGAAGGCGTCGACTGCGTCGAGGATGGCCTTGCGGGTGCTCCAGGTGGCGATGACGTAGAAGACGAACGGTCGAGCGGGGGCCGGGTCGACCGGCGCGTCCGGCGTCGGCACCGGTGCCGCGATGTGTGGCACGACGCGCACCGGGGCGGTCAGCCCCGAGGAGATGAAGGTGTCC
The DNA here is from genome assembly GCA_003161255.1 of Acidimicrobiaceae bacterium. GTDB lineage: Bacteria > Actinomycetota > Acidimicrobiia > Acidimicrobiales > RAAP-2 > Palsa-461. The sequence goes on from PMOQ01000058.1 coordinate 31,029, forward strand.
CGGTTGAACGACGAGGGGACGAGCACCAGTTCGTAGCGTTCGAGGGTCTGGACCAGCTCGGTCGCCAGCCGGTCGGTCTCCCAGGTGGTGTAGGCGACCAGCCTCTTGCCCGCGGTCTCGAGCGCCAGCTCCTCGTTCCATATCGGTGGGCTCGACACGACCACGGTGTCGTGCTCGATGGACAGGTTCGCGATGTCTCTGTGCACGACCGCCGCGAGGTCGGGATCGGGCCGGGGGCCGAACGGCCTGCCCCAACGGTTGGACTCCCACCCCATGGGCGTCCAGCTGACCGGGACGCTGCCGCCCGCCCGGAGCCCGCTCAGGTAGGCCTCGCTGGCGTCTCCATAGCCCGAGCCGGGTCCGACCGACAGCCAGCGAATCCCGGTGGTCAACGGAGTCGACTTGGCGCCAGCGCACCGTCTCGGGCCCCAGCGCCGAGGTGCGCATCGACGGCCGCCCGCATGGCGGTGGCGATGGCCGCGGGCCGGTAGCGCCATGCGATCTCCCGGGCCGTCGCGGCCGCTACCTCCGCGGCCTCCTTCCGGTGGGCGAGGATGTATCGGAGCAGGGCCGCACCGTGGTCGACTTCGGGCTCGGCCCATCGCTGGTCGGGGGCATAGCTCGGGAACCCCGAGGGGTCATGTACCGAGACGAGGTCGAAGTCGACGAGGTAGGGGGTCCCGCCCAGATAGTCCAGATGGCCGCCGAACCCGGTGGTCACGACCGGATTGCCGTAGGCGGCGGCGTCGAAGGCACCGAGTCCCCAGCCCTCGCTGCGACACAGCGAGACGAAGCAGTCGCCACGGCGATGGAGGGCGCCCACGTCGCGGTCGGTCATCGTCCCGGTCACCAGCCTGATGGCCGGAGGGTCGGCGTGCCCGGCCAGCAGCTCGGCGAGCGACCACGCCGTCATGCCCGGCGCGACCCGGCGGCCGGGGGGAGGTGGATCGACCCGGAGGTCTCGGTCCGAGGTCTTCACGATCAACAGCACCGGGTCTCGGCCGCTGAAGGCCCGCAGGTAGGCCTCGATGGTCTTGAAGGGGGCCTTCCGTTCGTTCCAATCGGCGACGGTGTAGAAGACGAACACCTCCGCGGAGATGGCCTCGAGGGCCGCGTTCTTCGCGGGGTGCGGCGTCGGGGCGACGTGGGGCACCACCGCGACCGGCGTTGCCACCGGCGACGACGCGATCACCTCGGCGCTGAGCCGGCACGGGACCACCAGGAGGTCGGCCGAGTCCAGGCACGGGATCCAGTGGTCTGGGAGACGATCGGTCTCCCAGACGGTGTGACCGACCAAGAAGGAGTCCGGGAGGCGCCCGCGCAGGAGCGGGAAGTACTCGGGGACCAGATGGGCCACGACCACCGGAGCCGCCGGCATCGCCTCAGCGGGCCGATCGATCGGGTCGAGCCAGGTCGGCGGCTGATAACCGAGGCCCCAGCCGCCGCCGACGACGAAGGGCGTCCACTCCACCTCCAGGCCCGACGCCTCGAGGGCGGCCCGGCAGCGATCGGCGGCGACACCGTAGCCGGATGGCTCGTCGAGCGAGAGGTAGCGCCAGCGACCGGCCGGAGGGGTCGAGGCCGGCCGGGCGCCGGGCGCGGCGCCGCCACGGGCCGGCAGGTATGGGCGGGAGAGGCGACCGAAGGTGGTCTCGGCGCGTCTGATCACCGAGGGGTTCAGCCATCCGGCGTGCACCCGCGTGAAGTCCTGGCGGGCCCGGTCCCACCACAGATGGGCCCACAGATGGACGCTCACCGTCGAGCGCGGGACCGGGTGGTCCTCGTCGAAGATCGCCGCGATGCCGCCTCTGTCGGCCCGGAAGGGAAAGAAGGTGGCCTCCGGTTCGACCCGCACCTGGTGGGGCAGCTCCCTGCTCAGCCTCTCGGCCAGAAAACCGCTGTGGTTGCTCCAGGTGCCGTTGAGTTCGCTCGCCATCTGGTCCCGCCAGGCCCGGGCGAAGGGTGCGCCGCGCTCCGAGATGAGCAGGGCATTGCACAGTGACGGACGAGACGCACCGGTTTGTTCGTCCCGTACCGGTGGCTCGCGACCGATGACGAAGGGCGCCGCCCGCAACTCGGCCGGCACGTCGCGGACGAAGATCGTGTCGATGTCCACGTAGACACCGCCGTGCTCGATCAGGGCGTCAAGACGGATGAAGTCGGCGTGATGGGCGTAGCGGTAACGGTCCGGGACATGGCCCCTCGAGTAGTCGGCCGCCGCCACCTCGTCGACGAGGTCGGTTTCGACCAGGGTGAGGGCGGGGGCGATCTCGTCCCAGTACGGGCCCCACGGCAGGTGCTTGTGGTGGAAGTAGATCGTCTCTGGCCGCAGGACCCGACGGCACGACTCAATCGACAAGAAGTGGAGGAGATGAAAGGGCTCCTCCTGCTCGGCCAATCCGAACACGAAGTGGGCCACGTTCGGAACCATGCGCGCCCATCATAAGAACGGGACGGCCCACGAATCCCCACCTTGGGCCCGGCCTCGATCCTTCGCACGGTCACCGAAGGGTCCGAGGGCAGGCCCCTCAACGCTGAGACGGCTGGATCCGATCGACGTCGGGGCCGCTGGGGTGAATGGTTGGTCGGACGGCGGCGATTTCGAGAGCATCTAACTCTGCCGTTTTCGCTTCGGGCCGACCAGCCACTTCCTGGGTAAGCACAGCGCTCACATCTATCTGACTACGGATCAGAAGGTTGGGCGTTCGAATCGTCCCGAGCGCTGAACTGGTGAGACGGGAGAAGTGAGGGCCGCTGACGTCGGCGCGACGTTCGGATAGTGCCGAATCCAGGTTCAACTCTCGAGGCGCAGACGTGCAGCGATCTCCTCAAGGTCCATCTCGGAACTCGCGATGTCCCAGACGAGCTGAAAGGCGTCATCGTCGGAGATGTGCGGTGTCATGCCGTTCAGATCGCAGAACACGACGGTGCACAGCCATGCCAGCCGTTTGTTGCCATCGACAAGGGCATGATTTTTCGCCACGGACTGCAAGAGTGCCGCAGCCTTGAGAGCGATCGTTGTGTAGGCATCTTCACCGAACGCACTCGATCGCGGTCGGTTCATCGCAGAATCAAGCAGGCCGACATCTCGAACCGGGCCAACACAGAGAACCCGGACCAGTTCCATAACGTCGTCGAGGTCGAGATACTCGACTCCGTTCATTCAGCGCCAAGCCGCTCCAGGACGTCTCCCCACCGGGTGACCATCCGCTGGCTTGAGTCAGCCACCCGACTCCTGTGGCCAGCCCGTTCGTATCGATCGAGCACCGCACGACGGATGATCTCCTGCCGCGAGATCCCTTCCGATTCGGAGAGAGAGGTGAGCGCCTCTTCCAAGACGCTGTCGGTGCGGACGGTGAGTGCCATTAGGACGATGATACCACTCTGGTATCACTCTCGGACGACGCACCCCTGTGGTTCTGCCAGGTGTCCGTCCTCGGCCATGGTGACCCATTTCCGAAGGGACAGATCACCGGGATCGAGCATTCCGATCACACGCTCAAGGTGGGCTGTCGCAAACTCGTGCCGGGGCGACGTTCAACCCGGCGTCTTGGCTCCCCCACAGATGGACTGGCCCTTCGAAGTGGCGCACGAACTGACCCCGAACCCATAGGAACGCTTGACAAAGTGGGCCGACTTGAGGACGCCGGGGCTCTGACACACGGGGGCCGGACGGTTGCCGTCGATCAGGCAGGTCGCGGCGCTCAGATAATTGGCCGTGGCCACAATGTCCATGGTGACCGGATTGGTGGGGTCACTGAGATCGGCGGCGATCTGTTCCCGGCTCAGTCCGTGAAGAACGTACGGGTCGTAGCTGGACTGAGAGATCACCACGCGATTGCCGAAGTCCACAAAGGGCAGGTATCCGGGATTGGCCGGGAAGTACTTGGCCGAGGTGTAACGGTCGTTTAGCGTCGTCTCCTCGGGGGTCGGTCGCTGGAGCGGCGCGTAGTCGCTGTTCGAGAGGATCTGGTCTCCGAGAATCTCCTTGGTCCGCACCGTCACATAGGGGCTTGCATAGGTCGCCCGCAAGAAGGTGAATGTCTGGGTGGATGGATCGATGTCGTTCGAGGCCGATTGGGCAGTGCCCAGTTCGGACCAAGTCCCGAACCGTGCCAGGGCGACGATGAAGGCCCATCGCTCGGCGGCGCAGTAGGGGCACGGCTCCGCTGCCTCATAGAAGATGCCGGGTTTGCCTTCAAACGTCAGTGGGGGCTGTCCATGCAGGATCACGGGCGCCGCGACGTTGGGCTGGAGACCCACGGCGTCGAACACCGACTGGGGAACGTGGGTGACCGCCTCGACTATGGCCGCGGGCGCAGCTTGCCAGGGATCCAGGTTGACCCCCGCCGCGGCCGGCGCGGCCACACGCGCCACCACCACAAGCGCCACGAGAAGCGGCCCCACCGCCCGCACGACTGGGTTACGCAGTAGGTGTATCCCTCGGTCGTAACACACGATCGGAATGCCCCCGAACCCCGTTGTGTCAGGCGCCTGACTCGGCCACCTGAGCCAGACGTTCGAGGGTCGTCTCCATGCCGGCCCGGGTCTGGTCGGCGTCATGGGCCGTGCCGCTGGCCGGTTTGCCCAGCGTTCGGGCAAGCGGGTTCCGCCGGTCGGTCCACGTCTCGGTGACTCTTGACCCTATGTCAGTTGGTTCGATCTCATAGCTCCAGCGCGCCACCTTGAACCCGGCGGCGGTCACCTCGAACGAGAACTGACGCCCGGGTTCGCAGGTGTCCACGACGACGTTTGTGACCCATGACTTCTTCCCGTGCGCGTTAGTCCCCCGGAACCGAGCTCCGGTTGCGGGCGCTGCCGCACCCTTGACCCAGGTGCCCCCGGTGTTCTCGGGTGACCACTCGCCCATCCGGGTGAGGTCGCTGACGAGATCCCACACCCGTTCGGTTGGGGCGGCGACATCTCGAGAAACGGACACGGTTTGGCTCATGACCACCCACTCCAGTCAGCGCCCCGGCCACGACGCTGGGACGACCCGGCGAGCCTAGCTACTTCGCCCTGAAAAACC
>PMOQ01000087.1 GCA_003161255.1 Acidimicrobiaceae bacterium
GGCCGCGCCCTCCATGATCCCGCGTCGCAGCCGGGCCGGGTTGGTGACGAACAGGTCGTCGCCGACGAGCTGGAGCCGGTCGCCAAGCGTGCGCGTCTGCCCCTGCCAGGCGTCCCAGTCGTCCTCGGCCGCGCCGTCCTCGATCGAGACGATCGGGTAGCGGTCGACGAGCTCGGCCCAGTAGACGGTCAGCTGCTCGCCGGTCAGGGTGCGGCCCTCACCGGCCAGGACATAGCTGCCGTCGCGCCACAGCTCGGTCGTGGCCGGGTCGAGCGCGATGGCGATCTCGTCGCCCGCCGTGCGCCCGGCCTTCTCGATGGCCTCCATCAACAGCCGGATCGCGTCCTCGCTCGAGTCGAGGTCGGGTGCGAAGCCGCCCTCGTCACCGACCGCGGTCGAGAAGCCCCGGTCCGAGAGGATGGACTGCAACGCGTGGTAGGTCTCGGTTCCCCAGCGGAGGGCCTCGGAGAACGAGGCCGCACCGACCGGCATGATCATGAACTCTTGGAAGTCGACGGAGTTGTTGGCGTGGGCGCCACCGTTCAAGACGTTGAACATCGGCACCGGCAGCACGTGGGCGCTGGTTCCTCCGATGGCGCGGTACAAGGGCACCTCGAGGTGGTCCGCGGCGGCCTTGGCCACCGCGAGCGACGTCGCGAGGATCGCGTTTGCACCGAGGCGGCCCTTGTCCGGCGTGCCGTCGAGGTCGATCAGCGCGTGGTCGACGCCGCGTTGGTCGAGCGCGTCGAACCCGAGCAGCATCTCGGTGATCTCGCCGTTGACGTGACCGACCGCTTCGAGCACGCCCTTGCCGCCGAATCGAGTCCCGCCGTCGCGGAGCTCGACGGCCTCGTGGGTTCCCGTGGAGGCGCCCGACGGGGCGATGGCACGGCCGCGGGCACCCGAATCGAGGACGACCTCCACCTCGACGGTTGGGGTGCCGCGAGAATCGAGCAGCTCGCGTCCGACCACGTGCTCGATGGTGCTCACCACACGCTCCTTGGCCCTCCCCTGGCGAGGCGCCGAACGACAACGCTACCTGCTCGGGGGTCCATGATCGGGGAACGCGGCGGCGTGACGCCGTCGCGCGCGTCGTCTCGGACGCACGTCGCGCGCGCTTAGGGCGCCTCTCCGCCGGAAGCGGCGCGCTCGACGGCCACGATCCGGTCCCTTTCATGGAGGGCTGCGCCGCGCAGCGCCTCCTCCGCGTCGACACCGAGCTCCGAGGCCAGGGCGACCACCGCGTAGAGCAGGTTGCCGACCCCCGAGATCGACGGATCGGCGAGGAGGCGTTCGGCCGCGCCGTCGAGCACGTCGCGTCGCTCGTCCACGGTGGGTTCGGGGAGACCGGCCGCGTGGGCCTTCCGTTGCAGCTTCGATGCGAGAAGGAGCGCCGGCAGCGCGGTCGGGATGCCGTCGGTCACGCTGTCGCGTCCCTTCTCGGCCGCCTTGATCATCTCCCAGTTGGCCGCCACCGCGCCGGGCGTGCTCGCGGTGACATCTCCGAAGACGTGCGGGTGGCGGCCGACGAGCTTGTCGTGGACGCCGGCCGCCACGTCGGCGAGGGTGAACCAGCCCCGCTCGGACGCGAGGCGCGAGTGGAAGTACACCTGGAACAAGAGATCGCCCAACTCCTCTTCGAGATGCGACACCGCCCGGTCGAGGCCGGCCGCATCGGCGGCATCGGCGGCATCGGCCGAGGTCACCTCGGCGATGGCGTCGAGGACCTCGTAGGTCTCCTCGACCAGGTGGCGGGTGAGCGAGGCGTGGGTCTGCTCGCGGTCCCACGGGCAGCGTTCCCGGAGCGTTCGCACCAGTTCCTCGAGGCGCGCCATCTCGGCCGAGACCGGCGCGGCCAGGCGGTCGAGAAAGACCGAGGTCAGGTGGTCCGGGTCGAGCGAGCGGTCGAGGTCGGCCCAGGCCACGTCGAGCACCGCCTCGTCGTCGAGCCCGAGATGGTGGAGCAGCACCGCTCGGGGGGACTCGGTCTCGCCGGCATCGACGGCCAACTTCACCCTGGACAGCACGGCGCGCGACCAGCACTGCGCGACCAGGAACGGGCCGGTGCGGCCGGCGGCCTCGATCCCGAAGCGGGTGCCGTCGACCAGCTGCACGCCCGTGGCGACCGGGTCGATGCCGAGCGCGGCCCAGGCCAGGTCGAGGAAGGAGAGCGCCGGCACGATCTCGACCGCCACCCGGCCGTCGCGGCGCAGCAGCTCGACGGTCGCCTCGGCGACCAGCGGCGAACCGGGGACCCCGTAGACGACGCCGCGACCCTCGGCCGGCGCCCGCTCGGCCGCCTCGACGAGGTCGTCCACTATCCGCGCGTAGACCTGCTCGAAGGTCTCCGCCTCGTCGTAGTGGTGGTCGAACGAGGCCAGGTGGCCGAACGCGTCGGCCGAGGGGTGGCGGGCCGTGCGGAGATAGGCGACGCCGGCCCCGAGAAGCGCCGCCCTGGCCGCCTCGCTGAGGTAGTCGGCCCCGCCCGGGCCCAGCCCGACGACCGTGATGACGGGGGCCCCGGGGAAAGGCGGCCCCGCGGGCGTCATGCCTTTGCGTTCAAGAGGTCCGCGGCGGGCGGGCTGAGGGGCGGCGCGACCCCGACCCCGGACCGACCGTCCCAGTTGCCATAGCGCGGGTCGATGCTCACCTGGGCCGACTTCGTGAGCTTCGAAAGTTCGCCGCTGGCCTTCGTCGCTCCCGCGTTGAACACGGCCTGGCGGACCGCCGGGATGACGGCGTCGAAGACGGCCGGCGTGTAGCTGGTCACCTGCACGAGCAGGAAGGACCCGTTGTCGTCGACCGGTTGGCTCACCTCGCCGACCGCCAGGCCCTTCGTGTCGGTCGCGACCGTCGCGTACGCACCCTCGTTGGCGGAGTAGCAGCCGACCGCCCCGCCGGCGGCGGCGCTCGTGGTGTCGGTCGAGTCGGCCATGGCGGCGGCGGCGAAGGACTGGCCGGCCTCGATCGAAGCGCGGACCTGCGTCGCGGTCGCCTCGGTGGCGGTCTGGATGGCGTTGAGGCAGATCGTGCGGAACTGGTTCGTGTGCAGGGCGAAGTAGCTGGACAGCTGCACCGTGCCCAGGCCGTAGCCGGCCGCGTGGGCCAACACGAGGTCCCCGGCGGCCTGGCCAAGGGCGAGTTGGGCGACGAAGGGGCCCGGGAGCGTGGCGATGAGGGACTGCCCGTTCGCCGCGCACACCGTGCTCTGGCCGCTCGCCGCAGCGGCGGACTCCAGCGTCGACGTGATCGAGTTGGCGAGGTCGGTGCGCCCGGCCGACAGCGCCGTCGCATCGAGCGCGAGGTGCTCGCTCGCCGCGAGGTGCTGGACCAGCAGGTTGTTGACCACCTCGCTCAGCCAGAAGTCGACGTACGCGGTGCTGTAGGTGCCACTGCTGCCCGTCCCGGTGATGGACGGGAGCCCGGCCTGGTTGTCGGAGCGCACGGCGACGCTCGCATCGAGGTAACAGCCGAACGCGGGGTTCTGATTGATCGTGGCCAGGTCCGCGTTGAGGGTGGCCCGGCTGACCGACACCCCGTCGACCGTGACGGCCGTCGCCGGGACCGAGAACGCGCCGGCGACGACGATGGCGGCGACCACCACCAGCACGGCGACGGCTCCGGGGAGAAGAAGGTGGCGCTTCACGCGCCGGGCATGTTATCGGGGTGCCCGTCGGGGGCCGTCTCGGGCGGCGGGACGAGACCGTCGAGGAGCTCGCGCAGGTGGCGCGCCCCGGCGCCGGGCTTGTCGAGGGGCACGATCAGCTGGTCCAACGCCTCCCGGTAGGCGGCGTCCCGGGCCAGGCGGTGCAGCCGGGCCTGGGCGCTGCCGGCCAACTTCAGCCCCGAGATGCGGGCGAGGGGGTCGCGGCTCGCGCCGCGGTTGGTCGACACCGTCACCTCGGTGACGCCGATACGCAGGCAGGTCGCGCGCAGCCGGGCCACATCCAAGAGGGTCTCGGCCGCCGGGGGCAGCGGCCCGTAGCGATCCACCCACTCGGTCGCTACGTCGTCGACCTCCTCGATGCGGCGGGCCGCGGCCAGGCGCCGGTAGCCCTCGAGGCGGGCGTCCTCCGCCTCCACATACGACGACGGCAGGTGGGCGTCGCCGGGGACATCGATCGAGACGGTCGCGGGCTCGGGTTCCCGCTCGCCCTTGGCGTCGGCCACCGCTTCCGCGACCATCTGGACGTAGAGGTCATAGCCGACCGCCGCGATGTGGCCCGACTGGTCCCGTCCGAGCAGGTTGCCGGCCCCGCGGATCTGCAGGTCCCGCATGGCGATCTTGAATCCCGACCCGAGCTCGGTGTGCTCGCCGATCGTGCGGAGCCGCTCGTAGGCGGCCTCGGTGAGCACCCGCTCGGCCGGATGGAAGAGGTACGCGTAGGCCCGCTGGCCGGCCCGGCCCACCCGGCCCCGGATCTGGTGGAGCTGCCCGAGCCCGAGCAGGTCGGCCCGGTCGACGACCAGCGTGTTGACCGTCGGCATGTCGATCCCCGACTCGATGATGGTGGTGCAGACGAGGACGTCGTAGTGCTGGTCCCAGAAGTCGAGCACCACCTGCTCGAGGGTCCCCTCGTCCATCTGGCCGTGCGCGATCGCGATCCGGGCCTCGGGCACCACCGACGAGAGGTGACGCGCCACTGCGTCGATGTCTACGACCCGGTTGTGCAGGTAGAAGACCTGACCCTCGCGCAGCAGCTCCCGGCGGATGGCTTCTGAGACCGCCGACTCGTCCTCCTCGCCCACATAGGTGAGGATCGGGCGGCGGTCGGCCGGTGGCGTGTTCACCATCGAGAGGTCGCGGATCCCGGTGAGCGCCATCTCGAGCGTCCGCGGGATCGGGCTGGCGGTCATGGTGAGGACGTCGACGCCGTGGCTCATCGCCTTCACCGCTTCCTTGTGGGTGACGCCGAACCGTTGCTCCTCGTCGACCACCAGGAGCCCCAGCTTCTTGAAGCGCACGCCGTCGGCCAGCAGCCGGTGCGTGCCGACCACGACGTCGACCGACCCGTCGAGGAGCCCGTCGACGACCTTGGTCGCCTGGGCCGGCGAGAGGAACCGGCTGAGCAGCTCGACCCGGACCGGGAAGCCGCGGAAGCGGTCGCTGAACGTCGCGAAGTGCTGGCTCGCGAGCAGCGTCGTCGGCACGAGCACGGCCGCCTGGCGCCCGTCCTGCACCGCCTTGAACACCGCCCGCAGCGCGACCTCGGTCTTGCCGAACCCGACGTCGCCGCAGACCAGCCGGTCCATGGGCCGGTCCGACTCCATGTCGGACTTCACGTCCGCGATGGCCGTCAGCTGGTCGGGTGTCTCGACGAACGGGAACGCGGCCTCCATCTCGCGCTGCCAGGGCGTGTCGGGGGGGAAGGCGTGCCCGACCACGCTCGCCCGGGCCCGGTAGAGGTCAACCAGCTCCTCCGCGATCTCGCCCGCCGCCGCCCGTGCCCTGGCGCGGGTGCGCTGCCAGTCGGCCCCGCCCATCTTGGACAGGCTCGGGACCTCGCCCCCCGTGTACGGGGTCACCGCGGCGATCTGGTCCACCGGCAGGTAGAGGCGGTCGCTGCCCCGGTACTCGAGCACGAGGTAGTCGCGCGTCGCGCCGCCGAAGGTGCGGGTGGTCACGCCGGCATAGCGGGCCACGCCGTGCTGGCGGTGGACCACGTAGCTGCCCGGCGCGAGGTCGTCGAAGAACCCGTCGGTCGGACGGGCCCGCGGGCGGGGCCGCCGATGCGGACTCCGACGACCGGTGATGTCCGACTCTGCGAGGACGGCCACCTTGGGCTGGTCGAGCACGAAGCCCACCGAGAGCGGGGCGACGACGATCGTGATGCCGGGCCGCCCGTCGGCCGCTGCGGCGACCTGCGCGCTCACCCCCTCCCCGGCCAGCACGTCGGACAGGCGGGCGGCGGCCAACGAGCTCGAGGTGCAAAGCACGACCGAGTAGCCATCGGCCGAGAGCGAGACCAGCTGCGCGGCCAGGTGGCCGGCGTCGCCGGCCATCGAGCCCAGGCCGCGCCCGGCGACGTTCGGGACGTCGGGACCGTCGGCGACCGGGGGCAACGACAGCACCGAGCCCTCCGTCTGCGCGAGCAGCCGGTCGAAGGCGACGTGCAGGCGGGGCAGCCCCTCGCCGTCGGGGTCCCGGGCGCCCCACGTCGCGGCGAGCGTCGCCGTGAGCGCGCCCTCCTCGTCGTAGAGCTCGACCGCCCGGTCGCGGAGGCGCCTCGGCTCGGTGAGCACCACCAGTGCGTCCGGGCCGAGCAGGTCGGTCAGGAGCGACTCGCCCTCGGCCAACCACGGAAGCCACGCCTCCATGCCGTCGAAGAGCTCGCCCTCGGCCAGCCGCTCCCACTGGCCCCTGCTGAAGGTTCCGGTCCCCGACAGCTCCTCGGCGCGGGCCCGCATGGCGTCGGTGAGCACCATCTCGCGGCACCCGAAGATGACGGTCGCGTCTATGTCCCCGGTCGAACGCTGGTCGCCGATGTCGAACGTCGTCAGGCGATCCACCTCGTCGCCGAACAGGTCGATCCTGACCGGCCCTTCGGCGGTCGACGGGAAGACGTCGACGATGCCGCCGCGCACGGCCACCTCGCCGCGGTGCTCGACCTGGTGCTCCCGCCGGTAGCCGAGCTCGATCAACCGGCGCAGGAGGTCACCCTGCTCGATGCGATCTCCCCGCGCCACCACGACGGGGCGGGCGGCGTGCCGCCACGGCCCGAGCCGCTGGAGCACCGCCCGGGCCGGCGCGACGACGATCGAGAGCCCGGGGTCGGACGGAACCGGCTCGTCACCGAACAGACGCCAGAGCACCGACAGCCGCCGACCCATGGTGTGGACGTCCGGGCTGACCCGCTCGAGCGGGAGTGTCTCCCACGGCGCGAACAGCTCGATCGAGCCGAGAGCACCCCCGGGGTCCGACGGGTCGAGGAGGAAGCACCGGAGGTCGTCGACCAGCCGCTCGGCATCGGCGACGGTCGGCGTCACCACGACGATCGGGGCGAGCTCGGAGAAGTGGGCCAGCGCCGCCAACACGAAGGGCTGCACGGAGGCCGACGCGGCCAGCGTCGCGTTCGAGCGACCGAGGACATCCGCGAGTGCCGGATGGGCGCGCAGGAGCGGCGGGAGCGCGTGCAGCGGGCTGGTCGTGCGCTGTGTCTCGACGGTCGTCATCGCACCGTCACGAGTCGATGGTCTTGGTGTTGAACCGGTTCATGGCGGCGGCCACGCTCGTCGCGGCGATGACCTCGACGGCGTCGGCGGCCATGGCGGTCGTCGTGTCGAGCAGCTCCCGGTCCCGACGCGACGGCCGGTCGAGCACGTGATCGGCACCCGGCCCGTTGCGGGGCTTCCCGATGCCGATGCGGATCCTCACGAAGTCCTCGCTGTGCAGGTGGGCCTTCACCGAACGCAGGCCGTTGTGACCGGCGAGGCCACCGCCCGACTTCACCTGGAATCCGCCGGGGGGCAGGTCGAGCTCGTCGTGCACGATGACCAGCCGAGCGGGATCCTCGATGCCGTAGCGGCGGACGAGCGGTGCCACGGCGGCGCCCGAGTCGTTCATGTACGTGGTGGGGACGGCGAGGACGACCCGCTTGCCGTCCATGCGCACCTCTTCGACGGTCGACCGCTGGCCCTTGGCTGGGCGGAGGCGGCCCGACCCGTGCCGGCGGGCCAGCTCGTGGACCGCGTCGGCGCCCACGTTGTGCCGGGTGCCCGCGAACTCCGAGCCGGGGTTCCCGAGGCCGATGACCAGGAGATCGGCCGGGGTCCCACGGTGGCGCGTCCCCTCGCCGGACCGTCGGCCCGAGAGCAGTCGGCGCAGCGGGTTACCCTTCGTCGCTCGAACTGTCCGAAGACGATTCGCCCGTCGGTGCCGCTTCTCCCTCCGCGGCCGGCGCCTCGCCGTCGGCGACCACCTCAGCCTCGCCCTCGGGCACCTCGACGATCTCGATCCGCGGGGGCAGGCCGGCCGCGACGGTGACCTCGAGGTCGATGTCGATCGTGACCGCGTCTGGAAGGCGGAGGTCGGAGACCCGGAGGAACGCACCGATGGTGAGCTCCGAGATGTCGAGCTCGACAAAGTTCGGGATGTCGGCCGGGAAGGCGCGCACGGGCAGGGTGAACAGCTGCTGCTCGACCATGCCGTCGCCGTGCTGGACCTCGATCGCCTCGCCGATCAGGTTGACCGGGATCTCGGCCGAGATGATCTCGTCGCGCCGGACGATCTGGAAGTCGACATGGGTGACGCTTCCCCTGACCGGGTGCCGCTGGAGCTCCCGGGCCAAGGTGAGGTAGGTCTGGCTCCCGGCCTGGAGGGAGAGCAGGGCGTTGGTGCCGGCCTCGCCCGAGAGCGCGTTGCGGAGTTCGCGGGCGCCGACCGCGACCGACACGGGGTCGGTCCCGTGGCCGTAGACGGTCCCGGGCACGAGGCCGTCGCGACGGAGCCGACGCGACGAGCGCGAGCCGCTCTCCCGGCCCAGCTGGGCCTCCAAGACGATCTCGGGCATGGCGTTCTCCTGGTTCGTGCTTTCCGGCCGGCGATCCGAGCCGAGCGATGTTGATCGACCGATTTCCCCGGTGCGAGGTCCGCGAAGGCCCGCGTGAGCAGGGTTGCGAATCGTCCGAGGATCGAGCTACAGGCTACTTCGCGTTGGCGGGACCTTCGACCGGGATCCGGCGCCGACGCGGCGCTCAGGCCGGGCCGAGCGGGCCGTGGATGCCGACGACGTTCCCGTCCGGGTCGTCGATCTCGGCGTAGCGGTTGCCCCAGAACGCGTCGAACGGGGCCAGATGCCCGTGGTACCCGGCCGCCGTCATGTCCGCGTAGAGCCGGTCCACGCCGCCGACCCCGGCGAAGTGGAACTGCATCACGCTGCCCGGCGGCAGGTTCCTCGGTCGATAGCCGGGGTCGTAGGACACGGTGAGCTCGACGGTGCTGAGGCTGACGAAGATCACCCCGCCGACGTTGATCTCGACATGGGTGCCGCCGGGCTCGAGATCGGGCACGCTCAGGCCGAGGCGCCGGTAGAAGGCCAGCGAGGCGTCCATGTCCTCGACGGTGAGGTGCATGCCGACGAAGACCGCCTGCGGGTCGCTCGACGCTTCAGCTCCCACACCGTCCTCCTCAACCGGGACGATCACCAGATGGGCGACCGGACCCGTCGGCTTCAGACCAGGTTGGCCCCGCCGAAGATCTCCGACACCGACGTCTCTTCGAACACCGCGTCGATGGCGTCGGCGATGATCTTCGCGACCGAGAGCACCTCGAGCTTGTCGAACTGGCGGTCCTTCGGGACCGGGAGCGTGTCGGTCACGACCACCCTGGATACCGGCGCCTTCTCCAGACGGTCGATCGCCGGGTCAGAGAACACGCCGTGGGTGGCCATGGCCCAGATCTCCGACGCGCCGGAGTCGGCCAACCGCTCCGCCGCCGCGCAGATCGTGCTCGCCGTGTCGATCATGTCGTCGATGATCACGCAGTGCCGGCCCTCGACCTCGCCGACAACGTGGCGCACCTCGACCTGGTTGATCGTCCCCGGCGGGCGGCCCTTGTGCACGAGGGCGAGGTCGGCGTTCAGCTGCTGGGCGTAGCGCTCGGCCACCTTCACCCGGCCCGAGTCCGGTGCGACGATCACGACCTCGGCCCCGACGCGGGTGCGCAGGTACTCCTCGAGCACCGGGGTCGCCGTCAGGTGATCGAACGGCACGTCGAAGAAGCCCTGGATCTGACCGGAGTGCAGGTCGACGCTGATCACCCTGTCGGCCCCGGCGGCCTGCATCAGATCGGCGACCAGCTTGGCGGTGATCGGCTCACGCCCGGTCGACTTGCGGTCCTGACGGGCGTAGCCGTAATAAGGGCAGACCGCCGTGATGTTCTTCGCCGACGCCCGCTTCGCCGCGTCGATCATGATCAGCTGCTCCATCAAGGAGTCGTTCACCGGACCGCAGTGGGTTTGGATGATGAACAGGTCGCTTCCACGGATGGAGAGGTCGTAGCGGCAGTGGATCTCGCCGTTCGCGAACTCCCGGAGATTGGGATCGCCCAGCTCCACGCCGAGGTGTGCGGCGATCTGTTCGGCCAGCGGCCGGTTGGAGCGCCCCGACACGAGCTCGAGCTTCCGTCTCCCGATCAGCTCCACGGTCGAACGCTACCTCGCGCTAGGTGGAGCCGTTCGGGCCTCGGCCGCGCGTCGCGGCGCCCTGACGTTCGGGCCGGGACTCGAAGGGCGCCACGGTCTCGCCGTCCCCGACGACCGCACCCGGACCGAGCGCCGCGAACGGGCCGACATGCGCGCCCGACCCGATCCGGGCCTGTTCGCACATGGAGTACCGGATCTCACTCCACTCCCCGACCTCGGTGTCGATGAGGGTGGTGTCGGGACCGATCTCGGCCCCGGGCCCGACGACGCAGGCACCCCGGAGCACCACCCCCGGCCACAGCGCAACATCGGGTGAGAGCTCGACGGTGGTGTCGACGTAGGTCCGCTCCGGGTCCCACATCGTCACGCCACGACGCATCCACCGCTCGTTGATCCGGTCCCGGATCTCCGCCTCGGCCGCGGCGAGCTGGGCCCGGTCGTTCACCCCGGCCGTCTCCACCGGATCGTCGATGACCATGGAGCGCACCGAGTAGCCGGCCGAGGAGAGCACCTCGACGACGTCGGTCAGGTAGTACTCCCCCTGGGCGTTCGACGGGCTGAGCCGGCGCAGGGCCGGCGCGAGGAGCGCGAGGCGGAAGGAATAGATCGACGTGTTCACCTCGAGGATCGCCCGCTCTTCCTCCGTGGCGTCGGCGTCCTCGACGATGCGCACGACCTGTTCGCCGTTCGGACGGACGACCCGGCCGTACCCTCCCGGGGTGTCGACCTCAGCGGTGAGGAGCGTCGCGGCTGCGTCAGACGCGCGGTGCAGTCGAACCAGCGCCGCCAGCGTCGCCGGCCGGAGCAACGGGGTGTCCCCCGGCAGCACGACGACGTCGGCGTCTTCGTCGTCCTCGGGCAGTCCCGTCAGCGCGACGGCAGCGGCGTCCCCGGTGCCGCGCTGGACGACCTGCTCGACGAACTCGATCTTCAGACTGGTCGGCGCCTGATCGGCCAGGGTCTTCGTGACCCACTCGGCGCCGTGACCGACCACGACCACGACCCGGTCGAGCTCGAGCTCGGCCAACGCGTCGAGGACGTGGAGCACCATGGCGCGCCCGGCCAGGCGGTGGAGCGGCTTCGGGCGCTCCGAGCGCATCCGGGTGCCCTCCCCCGCGGCCAGCACGATGGCATGAAGCGGTCCTCTCACGGTCATGCCTCATTCTCCCCCCACCCGACGCGCGACGCTCACCGTCGTCCTCGGCTCGGGAACGAGGGGGAGCGGTAGCGTTGCCATCGTGCGCGGAAAGTGGTTCTCCGCACGGGCCATCGGGATGCACGCCGCCCTCCTGGTGCTGGTCCCGGCGTGCGCGGCCCTGTGTGACTGGCAGGTCCACCGCGCCCTGTCGGGGAACACGCTCAGCTGGGCCTATGTGTTCGAATGGCCGTTCTTCGCCGGGTACGGCACCTATGTCTGGTGGAAGCTGGTCCATGACCAGATGGAGCCCGCGGCTCCGGTTGTCCCCGTCGGGGCAGAAGGCGCAGGGGCCCCCGAGCGGATCGAGGAGCCCGACGAGGAGCTGGCCGCCTACAACCGTTACCTGGCCCAACTCAACGCCAGCGGACGGGCCAAGCGCTGGTGAGGGGCCTATTAGCACGCATCGGTGACCGCGACGATCGCGTTTCGGCTTGTCACCCAACCGTCGAAAACGTAGAGTCGCGAGCCGTGTCGGGAACCTACGCCGAGCCAGGTACCCAGACGTTCCATTCGAACGGCCGCCGTGACCAGGTCACCGCCCAGTGCCGCAACTGTGGCTACGACATCGTCTTTTTCGACGGCTCCGACGGTGCGGACTGGCGCCACCTCGTCACGGGCGACCACCAGTGCGTCGGCGAGAAGTAGGCCAGCTCTAGCGTTTCCGGCTGGCGGGGGAGGGCTCGAACCTCCAACCTCCGGATCCAAAGTCCGGCGTTCTGCCGATTGAACTACCCGCCAAGATTGCTCACACGCGTACCACATCGGCCGAGGGGTCCCGATTGTGGAACACCACTTCGGCACTCGTGTGCCCTGGTCCAACCCTTTATCGATCCCTTATGCGTGACCGGTAGGCTTCCGCCAGCTAGCAGCGCCCTCCGCATTCGATCGAAATTCGCCAACCTCGATCCACGTCCTCCGCGTAGCCCACCTTGAGGAGGCGGCGCACAATGAAGATCCTGGTGATCGACGACGATCCCGCCGTGCGAGCCTCCCTCGAGCGCGCGCTCCGGCTCGAGGGCTACGAGGTCGCGACGGCGCCCGACGGCGGCTCGGGCCTCGAATCCCTGGCTCTCGCGCCCCCCGACGCGGTCGTGCTCGACCTGGGCCTGCCCGACATCGACGGCCTCGAGGTCTGCAAGCGGATGCGGGCGGCCAGGGACGACACTCCGGTGCTGATGCTGACGGCGCGCGACGCGGTGAACGACCGGGTGCACGGCCTCGACGCTGGTGCCGACGACTACCTGGTCAAGCCGTTCGCGTTGGCCGAGCTCTTGGCCCGCCTGCGGGCGCTGCTGCGGCGGCGAACCGGCGAGGAGGGCGAGGTGCTCCGCTTCGGCGACATCGAGCTCGACCTCGGCACCCGCGAGGCGCGGCGTGCCAAGCGGGCGTTCTCGCTCACCCGCATCGAGTTCGACCTCCTCGAACTGTTCCTCCGGCACCCCCGCCAGGTGCTGACGCGCGACCTGATCCTCGAACGCGTGTGGGGCTACGACTTCGACTCGGGCACCAACTCGCTGGCCGTCTACGTCGGCTACCTCCGCCGCAAGACCGAGGTCGACGACGAGAAGCGCTACATCCACACGGTCCGGGGCGTGGGATACGTATTGCGGGAGCCGTGAGCTTTCGGACCCGCATGGTGCTGGCGTCGCTCGTCGTGGGCGTCTTCGCCATCCTGGCGTCGTCGCTCGGCGCCTACCTCGCGGCCAGCCACGCGCTGATCAACTCCGCCGACGACACGCTGCAGTCGAACGCGACGCTGGTGGCCGACGCGGCCGCCGTCCACATCGTCGACATCAACCAGGAGACGGGGGGGATCAGCGGCATCCCCGGCGTGACCGCCCAGCTCTACCTCTCCAACCTCGGCATCACGCACCCGTCCCTCCCGGTGACCGCAGCCGTGAGGGCGGTCGCGGCCGGCACTGCCCACACGTTCTTCACCGACATCACCGTGAACGGCCAGGAGTACCGGGAGTACGTCGCCTTCCTCCCCTCGGTCCGGGTCAGCGTCGGGCTGTTCTCCCAGGAGGACTCCGGGGCGCTCCAGGTGGTGCAACTCCTTTCCGGGGTGAACGAGCAGCTGAGCCACCTGGGCCTCGCGCTCTTGCTCGTGGCGATCGCCGTCCTGACCGCGGCGATCCTCCTCGGGTGGCTCGTCTCGCGCACCGCCGTCGGCCCCTTGAACGAGCTCACCGCGACCGTCGAGGACCTGGCGCGGACGACCGACCTGGCCAAGCGGCTCGAGCCGGGTGGGACCGACGAGCTCGGCCGCCTCCGACGTGCGTTCAACCGGCTTCTCGAAGCGCTCGAGACATCACGCGGGTCCCAGCAACGCCTGGTCGTCGACGCGTCACACGAACTGCGAACCCCGCTGACAAGCCTGCGAACCAATCTGGAGATCGTGCGCCGGATCGACGAGCTCTCCGAGGCCGACCGCGAGGTCCTGGTCTCCGACGTCCTCACCCAGATGCAGGAGCTGACCAATCTCGTCGGCGACCTCGCCGAGTTGGCTCGGGGAGATCACACCGAGCAGGAAGCGGGGCCGCTCCGGCTCGACCAGCTTGTCGAGGACGCCGTCGAGCTCGCCATCTCGCACGGTCGAAGCCGGGGCGTGACGTTCTCCGCGTACCTCGAGCCGACCTGGGTCACGGGACGGACCGACCGCCTCATGCGGGCCGTCGGCAACCTGCTCGACAACGCGCTCAAGTGGAGCCCCGACGGCGCCTCGGTCGAGGTGCGGTGCGTGGGGGGCGACGTCGCCGTCCGGGACCACGGACCGGGGATCGACCCAGAGGACCTGCCGCACATCTTCGAACGCTTCTACCGGGCCCGGGCCGCCCGAGCGCTGCCGGGTTCGGGCCTCGGCCTCGCCATCGTGGCCCAGGTGGCCCACGAGGACGGTGGATCGATCGGCGCCCACAACGCGCCCGATGGCGGTGCGGTCGTCACGCTTCGCATCCCGGTGGTGCCCGCGCCGGCGCAACTGCGGAGCTGACCGAGCCGTTGTCTCGCTCGCCCGAACCGAATGGGCCGTCTCGAGCCACAACCGGTGCCCACACCGGGCACGTTTCGAGCCCGTCACCGGGTGCAACGGCCCGATGGACGGGTTGCCAAGCCCGAATTGGGTAAGAGTCGAGTCGATGACCGCACCCCAACAAGCCCAACGGCACCAACGTGGCTGGCTCTGGATGTCGATCTTGGTCGTCGTCGTGGTGGCGATCGCCATCCCCCTGGCGGTGATCGGCGACCGGAACAAGACCGTCGTCTGCTTCGGTGACTCGCTCACCGCAGAGTCCGACGGGGCGATCGCCGGGTTTCTCGACTTCCAGGGGTACACCGTGCAGAACGCGGCGATCGCCGGGAGCGGGCTCCTCGACACCAACATCGACTGGCTGGGCATCGGCCACCAGATGATCGCAAAGTATGACCCGAGCGTTGTCACCGTCGAGTTCATCGGGGACTACGGCTTCGCCGGCACGCCGCCCGGTGTCCCGGCCTACTCCCCGATCTTCTACACCGACTGGGCGGCACGGGCCCAGCAGCTCGAGGACATTCTCACGTCCCGCGGGGCCAAGGTGTACTGGGTCATCGGCCCGCCCGTCGCCAACCCGACGATCCAAACGGTCATCACCAACCTCGACCGCATCTACGAGCATCTCCACGCGCCCAACACCGCGTCGGGACGGCCGCCCCTCATCGACGTGACGCCGGCCCTGACCGGGCCCCAGGGCGTCTACACCGAGTACCTGCCCGGGAAGGGCGGCGTGCCGGTCGAGGTCCGGACCCCCGACGGGACCCACTTCACGCTCTATGGGATCGCGCTGTTCGGCCGGGCGATAGCCGAAGCGATCGCCTGACGAACCATCGAACCCGGCCGGCTCAGGCGACCAGTCGCTTCCGCAGGTTCTCGAGCGCCGTGGTGGTCATGTTCGCTTGCCCCCGGAGGTACGCCTCGATGCCGCCGTACTGATCGTCCAGGATGGTGAGGGCACCGGCCATGGCCCATCGAGGGGCGCTGAGCAGACCCTGCGCCGTCGGCCGCGCGATGCCGGCCCCGACGAAGAGGTCTTCGACGGTCCGGAGCCGCTCACCGGAGTTGAACATCGCGGTCAGCTCGTAGTCGTCGAGCACGGTCTCGCGCTCGACCCCGAGCCAGCTCAACAACAGGGCCGCCGTCATCCCGGTGCGGTCCTTCCCGCCGGCACAATGGAACACGCTCGGTGGTGCGCACCCTTCGGCGAGGTCGGAGAAGACCCGCCCGAAGACAGGCCCGGCGTCGGCCAGCATCCCGCAGTAGTCCTCGAACAACCACCGCTCCCCCGCCCAGCGGTCCGTGAGGACGCGCGTGGTGGCGTCCGAGACTCTCCGGCTCGGGAGGGGCAGCGCCACGAAGGGTCTCGGTCCGGGTTCCTCGGCCCGCTCGTCATCACGGCGGAGGTCATAGATGACGCCGATGTCGAGGGCGTCGAACTCGACCAGGTCGCCCGCCGTGAGGTGGTGGAGGTTGTCGGAGCGGAACACCCGGCCCCACCGCGTCGCTCCTCCCAATTGGGTCGGGTAGCCCCCGAGATCGCGGAAGTTCCCCGGACCCGAGAAGCGGATCCGCCGTTCGGCGGCAACGATCGTGGTCCCACCATTTGTGAGCGAGACGTAGAGCCGACCCGGGGGAACGGCGCCCAGTCGTGCCGAACCGTCCGACACCGGCACCGTCATCGCGTGTATGTGCTCGCTCGGATCGGGGGTCGGGCCGGTCGCGATCGCGAGGCTCCCCTCGCCAACTGGGTCCCATCGCACGACGTTCGACCCCGCCCCGTCGGCGACGACCTCGATGCCGAACATGGTCGGTTCCATGGCGAAGCACGATAACCCGGGGGTGTTTGGCTCTCTCCAGCGGATCGGGGCGCCCGCCGCGTCTCGAGCTTTGTTAGTGGCTCGGCGTCGGGTTGCCGTAATGGTGCCAAACCTTGTTCAACTCTGACGTGAGGTAGACGGCGCGACCGCGATACAGGTGATGATCAGCGAGAGCGCCGTCGAACACTGGAACGAGCTGCCGGCCAGCTTCTGAGCCGTCCTGATGCGCCCGGTGGTCCGCAGCCAGTTCGAGTCGCGACACCCATCGTCGGCCAGCTTGGCCTCTTCGGTCTCCACGTATTTGGCCGAGACGGTCTTTGGGTTCATCTTCAGGGCAATCGTTCGCGTGCAATGGGTCAGCCCACCGGTTATCCACAGGACTGAGATTCCATTGTGACGCTTTGGGGGAACATGTATCGTCGACCTCGGAACGGGGGTCGGCCTGTGCCGTTCACCTCGGAGACCGTGACCCCGTTTCCCTCTAAGCATGCCCTCGGACAGTCGGGGCCGTGATCGCGAAGATGGGTGAACGAGCACGGGCCGCCTCCCCTCCGATCGAGCGAACGATCCCTGGTCGAAACGCCCAGCGCCTCACTCGAACCTGGGTTACCTACGGACATATCGCGAGAGAAGCCGTGAGCGAGTCGCTGCCATTCACCGTGGAGCCGGCGCCACCCTCCGATCACGATGCTCAACGAATGCTTTGGGTCTACTTCGACGAACTCATCACCCGCTACCAGGGGCGACCTAGCACCGAGCAGGAGATACGGGGGTCGATGCTGGAGGGCCCGAGTGACGATCTGGTCCATCCGACCGGAGTGCTTCTGCTCGCGCGGTTGGGAAGCAACCCGGTGGGCTGCGTTGGCCTCCGCTTCCGCCCTAACCGCGTCGGTCAGGTGACCAGGATGTTCGTCATCGCGTCAGAGCGGCGTCAGGGATTTGGGTTCAGGCTCATGGATGAACTTGAAACGGTCGCACGCAACAACGGGATCACCCGTCTTGAGCTTGACACCAGAGACGATCTGGTCGAGGCGCGCCGACTCTATGAGCACCATGGATTCGAGGAGGTCCCCGCGTTCAACTCCGCGCAGTACGCAGAGCATTGGTTCGTTAAGAATCTGGAAGGGTGATCCAGAACAAGCCCGGTGGAACATCAGGCGGGCTGGGTTTACCAACGGACACATCGCCCATTTTTGGGCTTCAGGAAGTGATGGCCACCGATGACGCCACAATGGGGACAGACCGGCTCACCGTTCCGCCGAAGCTGCTCAAGGTAGGGGTAGGCGTCGCCATCCGTCTGGATCTGAAGGGCCAGAGAGGTACCAGAGAGGTAATGGAGAACTTCCGTCAGGCCCCAATCTGGCGGTGGGTGTGACAACTCCCAGAGTCACTCCGGGGTTAAAATCTCACCGGTGTAAGTTATGGGAGAAGGGACTTCCCCATTAAAACCGCAGTAAGATGACCCTTAATATCTAGGGGTCACTTGTTAGGGGTTGTGCTGATAGTCTTTACATCGTGGACATAGACACTCTGAGCCGTAGCCCGATCGGGCGGCTAGTACGAATTCAAGGAAACGACGCTCGAACCGGGGACTACGACCACTTCGCGTTCCTTCCTGACGACCTTGGCGATCATGTGGACCTAGAAACGTCTACGTGGACTGCGGTGTCTCGTGCCATGGAGGGGATGGGCCGGTTGCGACAGGCGTGCGGGCAGCTACCGAATCCACGACTACTCATCGCCCCGGCGCTCGTTCAAGAGGCGCTGACTACCTCAGCATTGGAAGGTACTTATGGCGAACTTTCCGATGTCTTAGAGGCACGGCTCCCTCAAAGGGTCACAGCTTCAGCGGAGGTCCGAGAGATCCGGGCGTACGAAGCCATGGCCAATAAGGCTTTCGACTGGATGGACGATCGGCCNNGGGCGCGTCCGGGAACATCAGGTCTTCATTGGTCCCGAGGGTTCCACTGTCTATGACTCTCGGTTCGTGCCCCCGCCTCCTGGGATGCAACTTCGGGGCGGACTCCAAGCGTGGCAAGACTGGGTAAATGCGGTCCACGACCTGCCGATTGTGGTGACTTGCGCACTTGCGCACTACCAGTTTGAGTCGCTTCACCCATTTGGCGACGGCAATGGCCGTATCGGCCGATTGGTCTTCATTCTTCAACTTCTCCGTTCAGGGGCACTGCCGGAACCGGCGTTGACGATCTCGCCTTGGCTTCTGAAGCGGCGAACGGAATACCAGGACACTCTGCTCGCGACCAGCGCCACGGGGGACTGGAATCCGCTCGTCACCTTCTTTTCGCGCGCTATCCAAGATCAGTGCGACGCACACGTAGAGGTCGCGCAAACCCTCCTTGACTGGTTGGCCGAGTCGCGCCAGGCGCTCGCAGACCATCGTTGGACCGGCCTCATTGCCAAGATCGTTGAAGATCTCATTGACTGGCCGGTTATCACGGCAAGGTCGGTCGTCGAGCACTACGAGGTAAGCGCCCCGTCGGCACACCATGCGATCGACCGTCTCGTTGAGGTCGGCATTCTAAAGGAACTCACCGGTCGCAGTTACGGACGAAGATTCGGAGCGGTACGAGTGATGGAGCTTGTGGAAAGCCTGTAGCGCTTCGCGGATCACCTAGCTTGCGCCCGCGGTCAGACTGGGTTTACCAACGGACACATCGCCGGACACGTCGCCGGTTCTTCGGCAGTGTGTGACTTGACAAACCGTCGGACACCAGGCACAATGTCCTTATGGAGAGAATAAGTATCCTTGAACTGGTCGAACAGATTCCCGACGAGGCGTCGGCATACCGGTTTATGGAGAAACTGCGGTGGCCTGACAAACCGGTTTGCCCGCACTGCGGGTCGATCAACGACCACCGGTTCCTGAACCCCGAGAATGGCACCAGCCGACGCACCAGGACCGGTAGCCATAGTCAGCGCCGGGTCTGGAAGTGCCGCGACTGCCAGTCTCAGTTCAGCGTGATTACGGGCACCCCATTCCACGGTTCCAAGGTCCCCTTGCGGACCTGGGTTTTCGTCCTCTTCGAGATGTGCGCCAACAAGAACGGCATCGCCGCTCGGGAGATTCAGCGCAAGTACGGGGTCACCGCCAAGACAGCCTGGTTTATGACCCACAGGGTTCGCGAGGCGATGAAGGTCGGGGTCGCTCCCAAGTTCTCCGGCACTGTCGTCGTGGCGGACGAGACATGGATCGGTGGCGAACCGAAGAACATGCACGCTAACAAGCGTCCCACCCGTGGCAAGGGATTCTCGGACCAAACGCCCGTGCTGTCCCTGGTCAGCATGGACCTGGGTAAGAACGAGGTCCGCTCCCAGGTGGTCCCGAACGTCAAGGGTTCCACCCTGCGTGCCGCCATCACCGAGCAGACCGACCTGCCCAACACAACCCTGTTCACGGACTCTGCGATGGCCTACCGAGAACTAACCCCAAAGGTGGCCCGCCACGTCATGGTCAATCACAAGGCTGGTCAGTACGTGAAGCGTGGCGCTGGCACAAACGCCGCCGAGAACTACTTTTCCCAGCTCAAGCGGTCCATTGACGGGACGTTTCACCACGTCAGTGTCGAGCACTTGCCCCGCTACTTGGCCGAGTTCGATTTTCGGTACTCCACACACCAACTCACCGATACCCAGCGGATGCAGCGCCTCATGGGCCAGACCGCTGGTCGGAGGATCAGTTACAAGCGAATCGCTGAGCAGCCATGACCGAGCGAATCGGCCTCTGACTAGGGATTATGCATCGAGACAGATCGAGACAGTAGGTGTGTCGGGACGATAAACTAGATGGTAGTAAGAAACAAACGAGTAGAAACAAGGTGAGTAGCCATGAGATTTGACCGACCCGGTTCGCACGGTGAGCGGCGTAGTCCGACGAGTCCGCCTAATCCATAGGCAAACCTCTGCGCTCCGAAATCTTATTGGCAGCCTTTTGCCAATTTTCGTAGAGCTTCGACTTCTTGCCGGTCACCGCAGTCTCGTTAGCGCGTTGCGTAAACGTCAAAACGCTCCACATATGCCAATAGTCGGTGCATGCCGTCCCTAGCGTCTCATCAAGCCATCTGATCTTGAGAGCCCTCATTTTGTAAAGGACCCCAAGATCCTCGAAGAAGTTGGCGAGTTGGTCCAGGTCCCAGACCGCAATACCTCCGCTGTTCTCTACATCCCGGAACTCCTGAAGCATTCGTTCCGGGCTCCACTTCTGTATTTTCTCCTTGATGGTCTTTAGCGCAGGTTCGTCATAACGCCGTCCCATATCCATCGCGATCTGCGCATGGCGCGTCTTTGAGTTGTCCCTGATGGCTCCCCATGATGCGAGGAGGCCCACGGCAATGACACAAGTGGCAATCGCTGTGACCCATTCGACGGCACCCGAACCGGTCGAAAGATTGACGTGTGTTACGGGTAAACCGTGTACACCGAAACCCGGGAAGCCGTGAAAACGGTGCGGAACAATGTACGGGCGATACACGGTCGGATGCTAGGTCGTTCGTCGCGTAGAGGCCATAGGATGACCACAATGCCCGAACGGGACATGGACGAGACCATCAACTCCGACATGGAGTTTGAAGACGCGGTCGCGGCGGTGCTCAATGCTGGGCCAATCGAAGAGCCACAGGACGAGACAGAGGCATCCGACTAGTCAGGAAGCGACTGGGCGGCGGTTCCCAGGATTTGAGCGACCTCTTTGATGCCGTGCTCATTCGTCGGGTGTTGGATGCGAAATCGGAGCCGTGCGTCGACAACACCGCGGGCAACGAGACGATCAAACAGGGCGAGAGCTCGCGTCTCGTACTTTTGGGTGTATCGGACCATCGCCCGGTGGTGACGGCGCGTGCCCTCATCGGCCATCCGTCTATGGCCTGCGATCTTTTGAGCCCCCGTCGCGTTCGGATCGCCCCAAAAATCCGGCAAGCGCGTTTCCTCTTCGTGCAAGTCGGCCACGAATTCATAAATCTCTTCGGAGAGCCTCAGACAATCCCGCTTGAGTTGTAGGGCGGGACGGCGATGTTCGCGGACAGCGAGCCAGATCGCCCACACAACTCCCAGTCCCACGAAGACCCAGAGGACGTTGGCGACCGTGCGGTTGTGATAGCCCCCGATTGACAACGTGATGGCCCCAACAGCGATAACCACTTCGACAACCAGGGCTAGAAGGGGCGAATGCCATGCCGGACTCCGGGCAGTTGTTCGCACTCGGGTAATGACACCACCGCGAATGGGTTCAGCCAAGAGGACGACGACGACGACAAAGGCCACGCCCAACCCCACATCGATACCCCACGGGATCGGGATATGAGCCGGGACTTCAGCCACAAATGGCACCCTAACCCTGACCAGGGACGGTTTGTCAGGTGATACAGCCCCGGTTCTTCGGGTTTTCTTAGGGTTGGTTGGCCATCCTCTTAACCGGATCCTCAATGATGAGAAACGACCGAGGAGCAGCCGCTGTCAATGAACCAGCCCATCCGCCAACGTGACGCCCAAGGACGCGAAGTACGCAGCAACCGTGTCCGCCGCACCACTCGTAAGGCGTTCGAGGTCGGAAGGGTCCGCATCGAGGAGACCGTCGGGTCAGTCTCCGCCCACATGGCCGGGCGCGCCACCCGGCCACTGATGGTCATCCCGGTGCCGGTTCAGGTAGTCCCTGCGTCGTTTGTGCGCAGCGACACGCCCAGCGGCTGCTCCGCGGTCTGGGTCGCACCACCCTCAGCGACCCTCTGACACCAGGGGTAGGGGTTCTCGCCCCTACCCCTGGTGTCGCTTCGCCCGGTCCCGGGAAGGCCGATCCCACCTGGCTGCTAGCCTGCCGCCAGGCATGGGTTCCCTCATCAAGAAGCGCCGCAAGCGCATGCGCAAGAAGAAGCACAAGAAGATGCTGAAGGCGACCCGCTGGCAGCGCCGGGCGGGTAAGTAAGAGATTCCCCCCTCAGCCGGTCATCGACCGGCAGAGTCGTCCGGACCGACGGTCCGCACCTGGATCAGCCTGGCTTCTCGTCCTTCTAGTTCGACGCGCCGCGTCCCGGCCAGGCCGAAGTCCTCGAGAAGGCCCTCGACGAACCACGTCGCGCCGCTGCCGGCCAGCCTCGGCACCCGAGCGGTCACCTCGGCGAACCGATCCCGCCACCGGCCGAGCGCGGGCTCGACCACCAGCGCGGCGGCGGTGAGGTCGTTCGAATCGGGCCCGTCGGCTCGCCGATCACCCTCCGCTAACGCGTCCCAGGCCCGATAGACGGCCGCGGTATCCACGGCCAGGGGCGGGACCAGCAGGACGAACGACCGCGGTTCGTCGGCGAGCGGGACCACCCGGTCCCCGAGCCCGCCGACCCGAGCCCGACCGCCCCGCACACAGAACGGCACGTCGGCGCCCAACCGGGCCGCCACTTCGAGATCGTCGCACCCGGCCCACCGGAGGACCGCCGCAGCGTCCGACGACCCGCCGCCCAATCCCCCACCGACCGGGATCCGCTTCACCAGCCGGACCCCCGCCCTCCGACCGACCGCGTCGAGCGCCCGGCGGACGAGGTTGGCCGGTCCGTCGCTGACCGGCTCGTGCTCGTCCTCGAAGACGATCTCGAGGCTGTCCCCCTCGGGGTCGATCACGAGCTCGTCGACCAGATCGAGCGAGACCATCTCCGAGTCGAGCTCGTGGAACCCGTCCGCCCGGACACCGAGCACCCGCAGCGACAGGGTGAGCTTGGCGGGGGCCAGCACCCGGGCGATCCCCGCCCCGCTCACCGGCCGACCCTGGCCAGCTCTCCCCACGCCGCCACGCCGAGCTCCTCGGCTCGGGCCGATGGCGCCACACCGGCCGACGCGAAAGCGTCGGGCTCGACCGTGCCGGCGAGGCTCCGCCGGAGCATCTTGCGGCGATGGGCGAACCCGGCCCGCACGACCGCCTCGAACCGCGGGTAGGGCACCACGGCCGGGTCGATCGCGGGCTCGGGCCGACGTTGGATGCTCACGAGCACGGACTCGACCTTGGGCGTCGGGACGAACACGGTCGCCGGCACCCGACCGACGACCGAGGCGGTGGCCCAGTAGGCGATCTTCACCGACACGGCCCCGTACGCCGCGTCACCGGGCCGGGCGACC
The DNA here is from genome assembly GCA_003161255.1 of Acidimicrobiaceae bacterium. Taxonomy (GTDB): domain Bacteria; phylum Actinomycetota; class Acidimicrobiia; order Acidimicrobiales; family RAAP-2; genus Palsa-461. The sequence continues at coordinate 23,302 of PMOQ01000087.1, forward strand.
CACCGTTCCCCCACCTCGCGCTGGACCATGACGAGCAGGCGCCCGATCGCCGGCGCCTCTTCGAGAACCCGGACCACGAGCGGGGTGGCGACGCTGTAGGGCAGGTTGGCCACCAGCGCGACGGGGCCCGGCAACCCCCTCAGCGCCGCGGACCAGTCCCAACGGAGCGCGTCGGCCTCGACCACCTCGACGTCGAGCCCGGCCACGACCTGTCTCAGGGCGGCGGCCAAACGCCGGTCGATCTCGATCGCGATCACGCGGGCACCCACTGCGGCCAATGCGAGGGTGAGCGACCCCAGCCCTGCGCCCACCTCGATCACCGTCGAGCCCGGCGGAAGTTCGGCCAGGCGCGCGATCCGCTCGACGGTATTTCCGTCGGCGACGAAGTTCTGGCCGAGGGCCTTGGAGGGTCGGATGTCGTGCTCGGCCAGCAGGCGCTGGACGTCCGAGCGCGACAGGGTCACCAGGAGATGTTGACCTGGACGACGCCCTGGCTCAACGGGGCCATTCCCTCGAACCCCGACGGGGACAGGTCCACGGCATGGGGCGGCCCGGCGGTCTCGCGGTCGTCGACCGTGCAGGTGATGCTCGCCCCGGACGCGATGTCGGTGACCGTGAGGACGGTCCCGAAGGGGAGCCAGGGGCTGGCGCACTTACCCGGGGGGGCCTCGGCGTACCACGTCGCGAGGCCGGTGGCCGAACTGGTGACCGGCGCCTGGGTGGTCGTGGTGGCCGGCGGCCGGGTGGTCGTGGAGGTGGCCGGCGGGGCCGTGGAGGTGGCCGGCGGGGCCGTGGTGGTCGTGGCCGCCGGCACCTGGAAGGCCAACTTCAGGCTCGGGCTCGGGAGGCTCCCGGTTCCCGGGCGCGCCGAAGCATCCGCAGCAGTCCGACCACCGCCTGCGCCTCCGGGAGCGGCGCTAGTCAGCGTCGCCCCAGTGCCCAGCAACAAGAGAGGAACCAACAACAAACCGCCGCTCAGAAGTGATCCGACGAGCAGGCGCCTCCCCCCGGTGCTTTGTGTCCTCAGACCTCCGCCCTTCTCCGGGGACATGACACCCGTGCCGACCAGGGGACCGGCGCAGGACTGGTGGGATACTAGGAACGGGCGACCCCGTCCGCAAATGCGAATTTCTCCAGTTCAGAGCGGTGTCGAAACGGCTCAGATGGCCGAGACGGCGAACGCCCGCGAGGCGGCCTCGGACGACGAGGCGGCAACGATCGAGGGGTCGACCCCCCTCAGCTGAGCCACCACCGCGCCGACCAGCGGCACAAAGCCGGGCTCGTTGCGCTTGCCCCGATGGGGCACGGGCGCGAGGAACGGGCTGTCGGTCTCGACGAGCAACCGGTCCAGCGGGCAGAGCGCCGCCGCCTCGCGGACATCGCCGGCGTTCTTGAACGACACGATGCCGCTGAACGAGAGGAACATGCCCGCGTCGAGGCAGCGCCGGGCCTCGACGGGGCCCCCGGTGAAGCAGTGCAGGATCGTGCGATCCGGGACGCCGGCCGCGCCCAGCACCTCGAACAGGTCGTCCCACGCGTCGCGCGCATGGATGACCAGGGCGAGGTGGTGGCGTTGGGCGAGGGCGATCTGAGCCGCGAACGCGTCGCGCTGCGCGTCGCGCGGCGAGTGCTCATAGAAGTAGTCGAGCCCGCACTCCCCGACCGCCACCGGGGGGTGCTCGGTCTCCATGGCCCGGTCGAGGACCGCCGTGACCTCGTCGAGACCCCGCGAGGCCTCGTGGGGATGCAACCCGACGGCAGCCCAGACACGCGGCCCGTCGGCGGGTGCCGACGCCGCCAACTCCAACGCCTGGGTCGACGTTTCCGCGTCGGTCCCGATGCAGACCACGTCGGTGACCCCGCTCTGCGCGGCCCGGGCCAGCACCTCGGTGTCGGGCTCGTAGCGCTCCTGCGCGTGGCAGTGCGAGTCGAACCAGGTCACCGATGCGTCGACCGACACCGCTCAGTCCTTCCGTCGCGGGAACATCGGGGCACCCTTGGTCACCGGGAGACCGCCGGGGTACCCGCCCCAGGCGGCATCCCCCGGCAGGCGACACTCGTCTGGTGAACCGGCAAGCCCGATGCGACCCCAGATCTCGCGGGCCGTCTCGGGCATCGCCGGGCTGACCAGCAGGGTCACGATCCGGAGCGCCTCGAGCGCGCTGCCGAGCACTGCGTCGACCTCGGGTCCGGGCTCGCTCTTCCACGGCTCGGTCGCCTCGAGCAGGGCGTTGGCCGCTCCGATGAGAGCCCAGGTGGCCGCCATCGCGTCGTGGGGGGCGAACCGCGCCCACGCTTCCGTGGCCCCGCCGACCGCCGCCGCCGCCGCCGCCGCCAATGGGCTGTCGACGGCCGGGGCCGGGCCGACCCCGCCGCACTTCGACCCGACGACGGTCGCCAACCTCGCGACGAGGTTGCCCAGGTTGTTGGCCAGATCGGCGTTGTATCGGGCCACGATCCCGTCGTGGGAGAAGTCGTTGTCCGTTCCGAGCGGCGAGCGCAAGAGGTGGTACCGGATCGGGTCGACGCCGAAGTCGTCGGTCAAGACGGCCGGGGCGACGTCGGTGATGTCGACCTCGTCGGCCGAGCGAGCCAGCCGCTGGAGCATCGTCTTCGACAACTTCTCCCCGCCGAACAGGAGGTACCCGTGCACGAAGACGTGGGCTGGCGGATCGACGCCCGCCGCCATGCACATGGCCGGCCACCAGACCGTGTGGAACCGGAGGATGTCCTTCGCGATCAGGTGGTGCACCACCGGCCACCACTCGGCACACCGCTCCTCGTCGACGCCGTATCCGACCGCCGTTATGTAGTTGATGAGCGCGTCGTACCAGACGTAGAAGACGTGGCCTTCGTCCCAGGGGACCGGGACCCCCCAGCGGAGCGAGGTGCGGGTGATCGAGATGGGCCGCAGGCCGCCCTTGATGATCCCGAGCGCCTCGTTGCGCTTGGTCGGTGGTTGCACGGCATCGGGGTTGGCCTCGTACCACTCCAAGAGCCGGTCCTCGAACTCGTCGAGCTGGAAGAAGTAGTTCTCCTCCTCCATGTGGGTGACCGGCGTGCCGTGTATGGGGCAGTTGCCGCCGACCAGCTGCTCCTCGGTGTAGTAGTCCTCGCACCGCACGCAGTAGAGGCCCTCGTAGATGCCCTTCTCGATGAACCCGTTCTCGTAGACCCGCCCCAAGAAGGCCTGGACCGCCGCGTGGTGGCGGGGCTCGGTGGTGCGGATGTAGTCGTCGTAGGAGATGTCGAGGCCCCGCCAGGCCTCGACGAAGCGGGCCGAGGTCTCGTCGGCCCAGGACTTCGGGTCCATGCCGTGTTCCTCGGCCGACTCGGCGACCTTGGCGCCGTGTTCGTCGGTGCCGGTCAGGAAGAACACGTCGTCGCCGACCAGGCGGTGCCAACGGGCGATCGCGTCGGCATTGACCGTCGTGTAGGCGTGCCCGAGGTGAGGCGCGTCATTGACGTAATAGATAGGCGTGGTCAGGAAGAAGCGGCCCACCGACGTAGGTTACCGGCGCCCCGATCGGGCTCCGCTGGTCGGCCGACGGGTTGCCGCTCGGCGGCCGCCATCCACCCGGCCCGGTGGCGGGACTTGGGCTCGGCCAGCCGTTGGCCGACGGGCGCCCATGTCCGGGTGCCCGGGGTCAGCGTTTCGCCGTGCGGGTCGGCGACCTGGCCGCGACGATCGGCGAGCCGCGAAAGGCCGGCGTGGTCGTGAGCGACGAGGGGCTCGGCGGCACCGGCGCCAGGCCTGCACGCACGACCCGGCGGGCAACCTGGTCAAGCTGCACCAGGCGGCCGGGCGATCCCCGGCGGGCGCGAACACCACCCCAGGTCCGCGGACGAGGATGCTCTCAGTGGTCGGCGATTGTCGACAGTGGCTGGATTGGGTCAGCGTTGTCGGTGGTTGGTTCGTAGAAATAGCGCGCCGGGGTCTGGCCCAGTTCAGCTCGGAACATTGCGCTGAAGGCGCTGGGCGTTGAGTAGCCGACCCGGTGGGCCACATCGGTGACCGCGTAGCCGGCGCCGAGGAATCGGAGCGCCTGGAGCAGGCGGAGTTGGCGACGCCACCGTGCGATGGGCATTCCAGTGTCGGCAAGGAACAACCGTTCGAGAGTGCGGCGGCTCGCACCGACGGTTGTGGCGAGCTCGGCGACGCTGGCTGCAGGGGACTCGGCAAGCCGGCTGGCGAGAGCTCGGGCTCGGGGATCCCGAGGCTGCGGGAGTTGGAATGGCGCTTGGCGAATCTCGTCGAGCTGGTCGAGGATGCAGTCGACAAGGTGGCTGTCGCGCGCGTCGCGTCGATCGAGCGGGCCGCTATGGATAGCTTCGACGACGAGCTCGCGCAGCAGTGGCGAGACGTTTACCACCTTCAGCTCGGCGGGCATGGCGTGCAGTTGGGTCTGGAAGTAGAGGGATCGGATGGCGACCCGGCCGTGCATCTGGATCCGGATGCTTTGGCCGTCGGGAACCCAGAGCGCTCGATTCGGGGGGACAACCCAGATACCGATCTGGGTCTCCACGCTCATCACTCCCGAGATGGCGTGTATCAGCTGGTCCCAGTGAGGCGGAGAGAACGGGGCGATGGTGCTGCCGACCGGATGGGTCACAGCGTTGCCTCGCACCTCGAGGGTGTCGACCGGTTGTCGCATTCTCAATATCTTCTGTCAGAATACGGAAGGCACGCCACCGTCTTCATCCGCCACGATTGCGGTCATGGGATCGAACCTTCAGCATTTCTCCATCAACGCGGACGATGTCGAGGCCACCCGCCGGTTCTACGAGGCAGTGCTCGGATGGCAGTTCGAGGCCTGGGGACCGCCCGAGTTCTACCGAGTGACGACGGGCCAAGGGGGTGTGCAAGGTGCGCTCCAGCGGCGTCGGGAGTTGGTGGAGGGGCAACGGATGGTTGGCCTCGAAGGGACGTTCTCCGTCGAAGACGTCGATGAGGTGGCCCGAGCCGTCGTCGCCAACGGTGGCGTCATCTTGATGGAGAAGACCCGCATCGCTGGCGTCGGGGATCTCGTGTGGCTGCAGGATCCGGCCGGCAACGCTGTGGGGGTCATGCGCTACGACACACAGGCCGAGTGAAAGAGCCCCGCGGTGACGCAAACACCACCCGGACCAGGCGTCCCCGGTCCTCGAGTGCAGCACGAGGACTGACCCGCCCCCTACCCGAGCACGCCGTCAGCCCTCTCGACCGATTTGCCGACGACGTGCAAGAAATCATGTGCTGCTTGCGCGAGCGGGTCCTTGCCGTCGCACCCAACGCCTCCGAGACCATCTCTGACGTCGGATACACGGTGTCGCTGCAGTACGGGCCGGACGACAAGGTCGGTCGCGCGTTCTGTTACATCGCCGGGTTCTCCAAGCACGCGAACCTCGGATTTCAAAGCGGTGCGGGGCTGCCCGACCCCGAGAGCGTCCTGGAGGGCACGGCGCGCAGATGAGGCACATCAAGTTCGCCACCGTCACGCAGACCAACGCTCTATGGGTCGACGACTATCTCTAGGCGGCGCTCGCATTCAGGGGACTCGACTCCCGCATCGGTGACGGGCGAAGTAGGACCCGGCTGAAGCGGGCCTGATCCGGGGCCAGACGTCTGAGCCTTGATCTGCGGGCGCGACGCCATCCGGCTCCCCGCCACCAAGGCCATCGTGGCCGGCATCAGCCCGCGTCGTCGCGCCGCTCGATGGCGATCGAATAGGCGCGCCGGCGCGCCACACCGAGAGCGCCTGCCACCGCGTCGGCAGCCTGTCGGGGGGTGTCACCGGCGGCCAGCCGATCCTCGACGGCCGCTCCGATCGTGTCGTCGTCGGGACTCTCGGGTGGCGCGGCGCCCCCAAGCACGACCACCACCTCGCCCAGCACCTCGCGGTCTACGAACGCGTCGACGGCGTCACCGAGCGACCCCCGCCAGACCTCCTCGTGCAGCTTGGTCAGCTCCCGACACACGGCCACCGACCGATCGCCGCAGACCGCGGCCAGATCGGCGAGCAGTCGGGCCACCCGGCCCGGCGCCTCCAGCACGACCGAAGTCCGCTCCTCCCCGGCCAGCGCGACCAGTCGCCGTTGGCGATCGCCGCCCTTTCTCGGCAAGAAGCCCTCGAACGAGAAGCGGTCGCAGTCGAGCCCGCTCACGCTCATCGCCATGAGCACCGAGGAGGGCCCGGGCACCGCCGTCACGACGAAGCCTTCGGCCGCCGCCGCGGCCACCAGCCGCCGCCCGGGGTCCGAGATAGCGGGGGTGCCGGCGTCGCTCACGACCGCCACGGTCTCGCCCGCCCGCAGGTGTTCGAGCACCTTTGGGATCCGAGCGGCCTCGTTGTGCCCGTGCAGGGAGACCAGCCGCTTCGGATTCGACGGCAGGCCGGACGCGCTGAGGAGGGTCCGGGTGCGACGGGTGTCCTCACAGCAGACGAGGTCGGCCGCGCCGAGCACGTCTTTGGCCCGCGCCGATAGGTCCCCGAGGTTGCCGATCGGCGTCGCCACCAACACGAGCGAGCCGCCGGCACCCGACCGCTCCGTCACGGGGTGGGCCGGAACTCGAGGTGATCCCCGAGGTGCAACCCCCAGCGGTCGAACGAGCCGGCCTTGGCCTCGATGACCTGGCTGGCCCGCATCCGCGGCATGGTGATCCGCCATTTCGATAGCCGGACCATGAACAGGACCTTCATCTCCTTGTCGAGAAACGCAACGTCGAGGGGGAAGCGGACGCCGAACGAGTGCACGGACCGGGTCCGGGGCAGGATCATCGCCCCGTCGAAGTTGCTCCTCCCGATCAGGCCGCGCGTTCGATCTGCGAAGGAGTCCGCCAGGTCGGCTGCCGCCAACACCTGGCCGTCGCGGAGCACCCAGCCGGCCTGCATCGAATCGACTCCTACACGTTGAAGCGGATCTCGAGCACGTCGCCATCCTTCACCGGGTAGTCCTTGCCCTCCACGCGCAACCGGCCGGCCGACTTCGCCTCGTTCCATCCGCCGAGCTCGATCAGCTCGTCCCAGTGGATCACCTCGGCGCGGATGAAACCGCGCTGGAGGTCCGAGTGGATGACCCCGGCGCACTCGGGGGCGAGGGCGCCGGACCGGAAGATCCACGCGCGTGACTCCTTGTCCCCCGTGGTGAGGAACGTCCGGAGGCCGAGCAGGTCGAACGCGGCCCGGGCCACCCTGGGGACAACGCCCTGACCGAGACCCAGACCCTCCATGAGCTCGACCCGCTCCCCGGCATCGAGCTGCGCCGCCTCGGCCTCCAGCTGCACGCACACCCCGATGGCCTCGCCGGTGCCACCCAGGTGCTCGGCCACCGGTCGGACCACGTCATCGACCTCCTCCAGCTGATCCTCACCGATGTTGACGACGGCCAACACCGGCTTGTCGGTCAAGAGGAACGAATTGTGCAGCCGGTCCCGCGCCTCTTGACCGAGCTTCGAGCGGAACAGCGGCACGCCGGCCTGGAGCTCGACCATGGCGGCATCGATCGCGTCGGCCTCCGCGGCCAGGTCGCGGTCGCCCTTGATCCGGGCCTGCTTCCGCCGCTTCTCCGATTGGTTCTCGAGGGAGGCCACGTCGGCGAGGACCAGCTCCAGCTCGAGCGTCTCGAGCGAGTCCAGCGGATCGTCGGGCCCCGAGACCGAGTCGTCGTGGAAGGCCCGGACCACCACCACCAGCGCGTCCACCTCCCGGATGCCGGCCAGGAACCGGTTGCCCATCCCCTCCCCGGTCGACGCCCCGGCGACCAGCCCCGCGATGTCAACGCATTCCACGCCGGCCCGGACCACCTTGACGCTGTGGCTGAGCTCGGCCAGGGCGTCCAGGCGCTGGTCGGGCAGCGGCGCGACCCCGACGGCCGTCTCGACGGTCGAGAAGGGGTGGGCCGCCACCGGCACATGGGCCCCGGTCAGGGCGTTGAAGAGGGAGGACTTCCCCGCGTTGGCCAGACCGACCAGGCCGAGGCGCTGCATCGGACGCACGCTACAGGCCCCCGCCATGGGTCCGTTAGGCTGCCCTTCTTATGTCGAAGCGCACCACCAAGCGCAAGCTGCGCAAGAAGAACAAGGCCAACCACGGCAAACGCCCCAACGCGGGGCGCGGCTAGCCCTTTCCCGCCGGTCGGCTCCTAGCCCGACCGTCCCGACCCTCCCAGGTCACCCCGCGATCGTTCAGGACCGCTATGAGCTCGCTCGGCACGTCCGAGATGATGCCGTCGACCCCGAGGTTGACCAGCCGCTCCATCGATTCGGTGTCGTTGACCGTCCACACGTGGACCGCCGCACCGATGCGGTGCGCAGCCTCGACGAACCGGTCGTCGACGATCACAATGTCTTCGCCGTAGCGCTCCGGCACCTGGAAGGCCACCGCGGACATCTTGGGGGGATCCTCGTCGCGCTGGATGGCCTGCCAGAACGCGGCGGTCGTCATGGTCCCGGCCGAGGTCGGCACGTCCGGCGCGAGCCGGCTGAACGTCTCGGTCACGGTGTCGTTGAACGAGGTCACGATGACGTCGTCGACCCGCCCGAACTCGGCCAGCAGGCTGGCGACGGCCTCCTCGTAAGGGGCGACGACCGGGGCCGACTGCTTGATGTCGAAGTTCAAGATCGTGTCGGGGAAGGCCTCGAGCACCTCGCGCAGCGACGCGATGCGGAACTCGGGGTCGTCGGCCGCCCGACCCCGGTAGGGGTAGGCCGACTCGGGCTGGTCCGGGGTCACGTCGGCACCCGGGATGAACCAGTACGCCGAGTCGAGCGCCTTCACCTGGGCGAGCGTCAGGTCCGCGATGGCGCCGGTGCCGTCGGTGGTCCGCTCGACCGTCGGGTCGTGGCAGACCACGACGTGGCCGTCGGCGGTGCCGTGGGCGTCGAGCTCCAGGGCATGAGCACCGGCCGCGATGGCGTTGCGCATGGCGAAAAGGGTGGAGGACGGCCACTCCCACGCACCGCCCTGGTGGGCGTACGCGAGGACGCGCCGTTCGATCCACGGGTGCGTGTTGGCCATGCCAGCAGCGTACCGACACCGGGTCGTGCGCATCGTTCCCGGGCTAGCCTCGACCCCCCGTGATCGATCACTTGCTCGTGGACGTCATCGAGGCCGTCCACCATTCATTCGACGAGGCGCTCCTGCAACGCCAGGCCGTCGAGGAGCGGTTCCAGGTCGACGTGTTCTTGGGGGACATCTCGTTCGAGACCTCCTACAGCCTGCCCGGGGAGGAGCAGCCGCCCCGGGTCCGGGCCGATCTGTCGATCGACTGGCCGACCTGGAGTCAGACCGCCTATCGGAGCTGGTCGATCGGCGAGACCCCGAGCGAGCTCCCCGAGGTCGTGGTCGAGGTGGCCCTCCGCATCCAGCGCCTGGCCGCGTCGCCGGCCCTCGAGACCGTCCTCGCCTCGCTGCCGCCAGAGAGCCCGCATCTCGGCGCCGACGCCCTGGTGCGGACCTCGGCGACGATCGAGCAGGTGTTCGAGGAGCTGACCGGCGAGACCCCGCCCTCGGTCCCGGTGCGCTGGGCCGTCGAGGCCACCTACGAGGGTTCGATCCGGTTCGAGGAGCACCACCTCGAGGACAGCACGACGGTGCGCCCGATCATCGACGCGCTGACCCGATGGGTCGCGTCGATCCTGGTGCGCCTGGCCGACCTTCCCCTCGACTTCCTGCCGGCAGACCCGAAGGGCGAGCAGTAGCCGCATCGGCTCGGGGCCGACGGTCCACGTCCGGGCAGGCCGGAGGGATGATTACTTACCGTCGGTAATCAATGGTACGGTCGAAAGGTGACGCAGGTGCAAACACCTCCGCACGTCGCCGCGCCCGGTCCGACGAACGAGGCGACAATCGGCGACATCGAATCGGCGCTGCACTCGCTTCTCCGATCGCTCAAACAGACCAAGCTGCACGAGTACCTGCTCACAAAGGCGGGTGTCGACGTCGACCGGGCCGGCACGGCCCTCCTCTATGTGCTCTACACCGAGGGCACATGCCTTCGGGTCACCGATCTCGCCGAGCAGCTGCAGATCGAGGCCCCGGCCGTGACCCGCAAGGCGCAGCAACTGGAACAGTCGGGCCTGGTCAGCCGAGCCCCCGACCCCAACGACGGTCGGGCGACCCTGCTGCGACTCACGGTGCGGGGTCGGCGCACGATCAACCGAATCCTGGCCGTTCGCCGGGACTGGCTGACCGCGCTCTTGGCCGATTGGCCCGAGGCGAGCCGGGTCGAGTGCGCCCGACTCCTGGGCCGACTGACCAACAACATCAACCAATACGTCAAGGAATTTGATGCCTGACCAACCACGTGCCGCGGCCGACGGCCGCGCAACCCCGGCCAGCAACGGAACGACCGTGCCCGGCTCTCCCGCCGACCTGGCACCGATCCCCACCCTCAGTCACCGCCGCATCCTCATCATCATCGGCGCGCTGATGATGGGGATGTTCCTGGCCGCGCTCGATCAGACGATCGTGTCGACCGCGCTGCCGACGATCGTCG
>PMOQ01000075.1:0-128443 GCA_003161255.1 Acidimicrobiaceae bacterium
TTCACCTACACGCTCACCGTCACCGGCACGATCACCCAGTCTGCGCCCACGACTGGCTCGTCGACGGTGACCCACTCCACTGCCTTTAGTCACCAGTTGACGGCGACCGGCAACAACGGAGCGGTGACCTATTCCAGGACCAGCGCGAGCGACCACCTGAAGATCTCAGCGAGTGGGATGGTCTCGACGATCGGCACCTTGGCGGCGGGGAGCTACACGATTACCGGGACGACGGCCGACACCAGCGCCGACGCTGGGACGTTCACCTACAAGCTCACCGTCACCGCCGTCACGATCGCCCAAACGGGATCCACCGCGGGCTCGTCGACGGTGACGAGGTCCGTTGCCTTTAGGCACCAGCTGACCGTCAGCAGCAACAACGGAGTGGTGACCTATTCCAGGACCAGCGCCGGCGACCACCTGAAGATCTCAGCAAGCGGGATGATCACGACGACCGGCACCCTGGTGGCGGGGGGGACCTACACAATTGCGGGGACGACGAGGGACCCCAACGGCGACCATGGGACGTTCCGATTCACCCTCACCATCCGGAAGGGGTAGAGCGGCTCGAAGGCGCAGTCGTCACAGGACTCCTTCCCGGCCGTGACCCCCCGACTTTCTCTGGGGGGCACGGCGGGCAGTTGCACAATGTCGGAGCTCGTTGCCCGGATGGTGCACGGAGCCGATCGGCTTCCGGTCCCGATGGCCCCGTCCAGCCCCGAGACCTCGACGGTCAGCAGGCTGGAGCTGACTCTTCAACAGGTAATGAGTTGAGGGCGCGGACGGATCCCAGGTTGTGTGCGCAACGCGGTGTGCGATGCGGGCGCTCGACAGGTGCCCGGGGAGAAGCCGCCGTCTACTCAGCTTGTCGAGCCTCCTCGATCGTTAGCTCCGCGGTGGGATCCGCCTCAAGGCGATCGTCGGGGATGGGGACGCCACTTCGGATCGAGTAGCCAAACGTGCCGGCCTCAAGGCGCCTCTCGGCACGCTCGATGGCTGCCAGGTGACCTTGCAGCTCTGTCGCGACCGAGTTGTCAAGACCCTCATCAATGAGGGGCCCGGCCGAGTCGAACATGTCCCCAGGCTGGTCGGCAGCGGTGCGGTCTTCCTTGCCCCTCGCCGTCAACTCCAAAAGGAGCTGCTGGGTGCGCGCGCGATCCATTCGAAGTAGCTCGTGAGCCTTTGCGGTGTCCATCGTTGCTCCTCAGCTTCATGTTCTCGAGCGGATGTTATTCAGCTTGGGTCGCCTCGACGTCGGGTAGTTGCGTGGCGTCGTTGTGAGCACGAGATCGTACCCGGCACCGACGGTGACGTCGTGCTCGATCTGCTCTACGGGTCCGCATACCATCGCCTGCTCCAGTCATCTCACGCTGAGCGACAGGTTCGCCCAAGGTGTGGTCGACACGATCATGTGCGGCGTTGCTCGTGATGTCCCGCTGGAACCGCGCGCTGGTGATCTCCACTAGGTCGGTCGCACGAGCGCAGCACTAGTACGCACAGCCTCGGCGCGTCCAGTCAGCGGGCAACCTGTCCTCGACGTGGGGTGGCATCCGGCCTGACGTCGGCGTACCACGCAAGCGCGAGGGCGACCCCGGCTCCGAAGAGGAGCACGTCGGTGATGCCGATGGCCGCGACAACCGGACCGAGCAGCAGGTTTCCTAACGCCACCGTGCCGCCAAATCCCATGATCCAGAGCGCCATCACGCGTCCCCGCACGGCGTCGTCCAGATTGGTCTGCAGCACGGTGTTCAAGGACGTGACGAATGCGAAGTAGAAGAAGCCCACGAGCATGACGATGAAGAACGCGGGCAACGCATCACGAAGGAGGCTGAACGTCGCCAGCGAGACGGCGTAACACACCAAGCAGACACGGATGATCAGCGGCTTCGAGCGTCGGGCCAGCCACGTCCCGATCGAGAGGGCACCGAAGAGGGCACCCGCTCCAAAGCAGGCATAGAGGAGTCCGTAGGTCGCTGAGCTGGGTGAGATCGCCAAGTTGCGCGCGGCGACCACCGGCATTTGGCCGATGAACGCCAACGCCATGAGTGAGAAGAGTGAGATGGTCACGAGGCATCGGCCCACGACGCGGTCCTCTCGGGCCACAGTGATGCCCGCCGTGAGCTCCCGCCAGCGACTCGGATACTGGGTCCTCTCAGAGACCTCCGGCAACGTGACGATCAAGAGGGAAGCCACGACGAAGAGGTAGGTGAGCGCATTCACACCGAACACCCAGGCGGGCCCGGCGAAGTGGTACGCGAGACCACCGATGATCGGGCCGATGACTCGTGAGCCATTCATCTGGGCCGAGTTCAGTGAGATCGCGCCGGGAAGATCCTGGCGACCGACCATGCTCGGGAGCATCGCGGAGTACGCCGGGGCGAAGAGCGCATTGCCAACGCCCACCATGACCACCATCAGTATGAGCAGTGCGTGTGAGGGCGACGAGCTCGTTGCGACCCACGCCAGCAGTGCGGAGAAGACGAGCTGCTCGATCGACACGACGATGAGGAGCCGCTTGCGATTCACCCGGTCGGCCACGAGGCCACCAACCATCGACAGCAGGAGCGAAGGACCGAGCTGGGCAAAGATGATGATGCCGACGAAGATGCTCGAGTGGGTGAGGGTGTAGGCGTAGGCCCCGAGCACCACGTTCTGCATCCAGGTTCCGATGTTGGACGCGAACGCACCAAGGAACACGATGCGAAAGGGGCGGTGCCCGAGGGCCGCACGCGCCGTCCCACTGGTGATTGGGCGGTCGCCGTCGACGATGGCATCCTCGATGTCTTCGAATGACGGCGTCGGACTGGCTCTGTTCCCGTCGGTCCGACCGCCGGTTTGAAGCCGTGTGAGGAGATGCGGTGGCCACCGCAGCCTCACCGTTCTGCGCACGCTGGACCCCATTGCTCAGGTGGCAACCCGACCCGCAGTCGCCAGCGCCGAGATGGTGACCCAGTCGGCTATGCACGCATCGTACCCACCTCGCGCAGAGCATCCATTTCAGCGGTCGGGCAACGTGTCGATTGCCTCGGTGCTCCACGCCGAGTCCGGACATCCAAGCGTGCTCCGATCAGGCGACGCCTCGCGGCGTGACCTGATCGGAACGAGTCCGGCATCGCTGCCGACTCCCGATCAGTGGCACTGCTCCCGGCTCAGATCGGAGAAACCGGTGTCGACCCAGCGGTGGTCGCTGACGCGTTGAGGAGGTACCACGTGGCTCCGTAGGCAACAACGCCCTCGCCGTTGGTGGACGCAGCCGCGGAGTCACCGATGTACCGGCAGACCGGATACGAGTTGAACGTGACCTGGTAGGTCGAGGTCCCGCGCGACACAAACCCAATGGTGCCGTCCACGTTCGGACCGGTGGAGATCGGCGTCGTGTTCGATGTCACCTCGAGCGTATCTATGTGCTCGTGCATGCGCCAGAGCAGTTGATCGTTCCGCCACTTTCGGTGGCCAGCAGATGCAGTGATCGGCCTTTGCCATTTGCAAGGACCCCTAATGGGTGTCGATGGACTGCAACGTGGGCTTGATCCGTGCCTACGGGGTGCCCGTGGTCGTCTTCGCAGACGCGTGGACCATGGTCCACATTCCCCCGTCGGCCGAGATCCCTGCCAGGTCGGGCCGAGACCTCAGTCGTCCGCAGACCGGCGCCGTCGCTGCAGCTCGGTCCGGCGGGCCGTCGCGTCAGTAGTTGTAGGTCGTGGTCGTGGTTCCCGCGGACGTCGCAGTGACCGGCGTCCCCGACCCATCGAGAACGTGCCACGTACCGCCGAAGCTCGAGAGGTCCTGGCCGTTCGCCTGGCCAGTGCTCGTGTCGCCGGTGAACTCGTACAGGATGAAACCGTTGTAGGTCGGGTAGGTCGTGCCGCCCAGTGAGGTCGTGGAGAGCAGCGACGAACTCGCACCGCCGCCCGCCGTTGCACCGGCGACCCCCGACGGAAGCGGGAGCGGGGTCCAGACCACCGTGCAGCCGTTCGACGAGGTGCACGAAAGGTTCTTGACCGACCCCGACGAGAGCTCGTAGACAGTTCGGCCGTTGCCGTCCACGAGCACGGTGCCGACCCCGGTGACGTTGGCCGTCGAGAAGCTGGTCGACGGCGCCACGGGGGGCTGCGTCGTGGTGGTGCTCGCGCCAGATCCCCCACCGCATGCTGCCAGCACCAGCGCCGCGAGCGACGCCCCCGCAGCAAGGCCGCCTCGGCTCGAGAACACACGTCGACGGCGAGGTCGAGTCATCGGTTTCGGTCCGGTGCTCCGTGCTTCCGCATGCAAAAGACCATATCTGGGAGTACTCGAGGGATGCCGGAACTGTTCACGATGGCAGGCAACGAGCTGCTTTCGCCTTCGTGGCGCAGATCCGGACCGCACCTGAGCTCGCGGTCTCGCGCGGCTCCCTGGCAGGCAGCGGCTGAGTGCGTCCCGGCCCATTGTGTCCGCGACAGTTGGGCACTGCCGAGGGCTGCGATCGGGACCGCGCGGCCGAGGCGCGGCTGGACCTACTGGGCCGCGGCGCGGTCCTTGGCCACCTCGTCGTACTCCTCGTAGTCGGTTCCCGTGTCATCGGCGAACTCGTAGTCGAGCAGACCCGCCTCGCCCCACTTCTCGCGCAGTCGGCCCCGCTTCTCGTCGAGCAGACCAAGCTTTCGGACATTCGGCACGAGCTTTGCGAAGAACACACGCTGGAACGACGTGAACGGATCGATCTTCGACTTCTGCGCCGATTCGAGCAAGAAGGGGAGTACCTCTTCGACGGATGTTCCCATCCGCACCCAGATCTCCGGCGTCGTTGAGCGGGCTCTGCTGTTGAGTGTTGCCTCGAGCAAGAACTCTTCGCGCTCCACCAGCTCGGGCTCACTCAGTTGCTCGTAGTACTCCTTGAGGCTCAACACCCCGAAGGCGACATGGCGGGCCTCATCCGACATCACGTAGCGGAGCAGCTTTTTCAGAAGGGGCTCGCTTGTCGAGCGGAGCATGTTGCCGAATGCCGCGAGCGCGAGCGACTCAATGACGATCTGCATGCCGAGATAGGCGATGTCCCATCGACTGTCGCCGATGAGTGCATCGATCTGCTCCTCGAGGAACGGGCTCATCGGATACGCCTCGCCCAGCTTGGTGTGAAGGTATTTCGCGAAGACCTCGGTGTGACGTGCCTCGTCCATCGTCTGGGTGGCGGCGTAGTACTTCGCGTCGATCCACGGCACGGTCTCCACTATCTTCGCGGCCACCATCATGGCCCCCTGTTCGCCGTGCATGAATTGACTGAGCGAGGCCTTGAGTGACTCGATGCCGAGCTGCAGGAACTCCTTCTCGCCCCAGGTCGCAAGGGGCGATCCCGGAAGTTCCGCAGCCCCGCGTGCGAGCTCGACGAGGAGGTTCTGCTGGGGCGACGTGGCCACGAGCGCTTCGGGATCGACGTCGATCGACCAGTCCAAGTCCGTCACCGAGCTCCACTGGGAGTGCATCGCCTTGTTGTACAGCGTGACGAGTTGGTCTCGACTGCGCTCGTAGTCCCACAGGAAGATGCGCTGGGCATTGTCCGTGATCAGCTTGATGCTGGCGTCGACCTCGACTGAGTCGGGAAGCGGCATGGTCGTCATGAGCGGGATCCTCTCTTCTCGGGCTCGCGCCCAACGCTGCTCGCAGGTGACCGACTCGTGGTCGTGGATCTCATGGTTATCACTCGTCGCTGCTGATTGCGACGTTGAACTCGCCGAGCAATTCCTGTGACGACGCAATCCGACCGGTGAGCGCCTGCGGGTCTTGCGAGCAGAGCAGGAGAGCAGCCTCAGCCATCACCGCAACCGGCTCATGGCGATCCTTTGGAATGCGCTTGTCCAGCTCGTGATGGACGACGCCCGGCGTCACGACGAGACCAGTCGGTGACAACGCGTTGACGGCGATCCCGTCGGCGTACAGCTCGGAGGCCAAGCCAGTGGAGAAGCGCTCGAGGGCGGCCTTGCACATTCCGTAGACGGTGTGGCTCCCAGCTGCGTAGTGCGGTCCCGTCGGATGGGTGGCTGCAGGCGACGAGATGTTCAGGATCCATCCGGAGCGCGACGACTGCATTCCGGGTATGACGAGCTGGGCGAGATGGAACGGTGCGAGCACCTGCACGTCGAACATCAGCTGCCACCGTCGGAGATCGAACTCGCGGGACGCCGTGAAGTACGTGATGGCTGCGTTGTTCACGAGGACATCGATCGGCCCGAACTCGCCGCTCACCGCGTCGACGACCCGCACTCGGTCCTCTGCTCGGCTGAGATCCGCCGGCACGGCGATCGCCGCGCCTCCCGCATCCTGGATCGCAGTCAGCGTGGTCGCGATGCTCCCGCTGAAGCGATGATCTCCCTCTTCCTGGGTTCGCGCCGTGACCCCGACGTGCGCCCCCTCGGCGGCGAACCGCCGGGCGATCGCCTCTCCGATCCCGCGACTTGCCCCCGTCACGAGCGCCACGCGACCGGAGAGCACTTTTCCTGTGGCCACGGTGGGACTCCGATCACGCGAGAAGCTCGCAGGCTACCTACCTCTCCTGACTCGTACGATCTGTGGCGTGGCCGCGCCAAGGATCTCGAACTCGCCCTGTCGTCCAGGCGATGTCGACGCGCCTTGGCCCGACCGGCTCGTCTGCCGCTGCCTGCTGGGAGGAACCTTCTCGTGCTCGAGCCGGCGGTGAGATAGCGGTGGCCGACCTCAGCGAGTGGGCCGCGACCCAGCCCGACACAGCGGCGATTATCAGCCCCCAAGGGCGTCGGACGTACCGCGAGCTCGATGCCAACGCGAACCGCCTCGCGCGGGCCCTGCGCCGCCGGGGCCTCGGACCGGGCGACGCGGTCGCGCTGCTGAGCGGCAATCGACCTGAGTTCGCCGAGGTGTTCTTCGCCTGCCAGCGCTCCGGGCTGCGTCTCACCCCTGTCAACTGGCACCTGACCGGCGACGAGGCCGGTTACATCGTGGCTGACTGCGAGGCAAAGGCCATGGTTGCCGACCACGAGGTGGGTGAGCTTGCGCGCGCCGCTCGCGCGGCGTCGCCGGCATGCGACGTCGCCCTCGCCTATGGCGGCGACGTCGAGTCGTTCGAGAGCTACGAGGACGCGCTCGCCGACGAGGACCCCGGCGAGCTGCAGGATCGCGCACGAGGCGGCACGATGCTCTACACCTCGGGCACGACCGGGCGGCCAAAGGGGGTCTTCCGGCCGACCGTGGCGGCCCCGGTGGTCGCCAACCTCGGTGGGTATGCCGACGGCGGTGGTGACGTGCACCTGTGCACCGGACCGCTCTACCACGCCGCACCGCTTTCCTTCTCATTGTCGATACCCCTCGTCTTCGGCGCGACGGTCGTGCTGATGGAGACGTGGGACGCCGAGCACGCGCTGGAGCTCATCGCGGAGCACCGCGTGACCCACACGCACATGGTGCCGACGATGTTCCACCGGCTCCTCTCGCTGCCTGAAGTGGTCCGAGGCGGCTACGACGTCTCGTCGGTGCGCCACGTGCTCCATGGCGCTGCGCCCTGTCCTGTCCCCGTGAAGCACCGGATCATCGAGTGGTTTGGACCCGTCGTCATGGAGTACTACGCCGCCACCGAGGGCGTCGGCAGCTTCGTCGACTCGGCCACCTGGCTCCAACGACCCGGGACGGTGGGACTGCCCCTTACGCCCGGCCAGGTCATTGTCGGCGACGAGAACGCCACCCCCCTGGCGCATGGCGAGGTCGGCCTCATCTACATCCTTGCGCCCGAGGGGCTGGCCTTTTCCTACTTCAAGGACGACGCCAAGACGCAATCCGCCTATCGGGGCAGCTACTTCACGCTCGGCGACATCGGCTACTTCGATGAGGACGGTTATCTCTACTTGACCGATCGGAGTGCCAATCTGATCATCTCAGGAGGCGTGAACATCTATCCCGCCGAGGTCGACGGACTCCTCTTGGAGCATCCGGCCGTCGCTGACGCGGCCACGATCGGCGTCCCGAGCGACGAGTGGGGTGAGGTCGTGCTGTCCATTGTCGAGCTGCAACGAGACGTCGTGCCGTCCGACGCCCTGGCTGAGGAGCTCATCACCTTCTGCCGGGCTCGCCTTGCCCACTTCAAGTGCCCGAGGCAGATTGAGTTCATCGACGCGCTGCCCCGCCAGGACAACGGGAAGATCTACAAGCGACTCCTGCGAGAGCAACGGCGGTGACGACCGCGTCGAGGAGGATCGGTGCACGGTGAGGCCGCACGCACGCCAGAGGTAGATTCGCCTCAGCCTGGCGCCTGATCGCGTGGCCGACGGCAGCGACCAAGGGGGGAGCCGTGGACGGAATCTGCGAGGGCCGCGTGGTGATCGTGACCGGCGCAGGCAGGGGCATCGGCCGGGAGCACGCGCTCGAGTTCGCCCGACAGGGCGCCGACGTCGTTGTCAATGATCTCGGCGCCGAGGTCGACGGCACCGGGGCCTCGATGGGCCCCGCCCAGGACGTCGCTGCCGAGATCCGCGCGATGGGTCGCCGGGCCTTGGTCAACGGCGACGACGTCTCGGACGAGCAGGGAGCGAAAGGTCTTGTCACCGCTGCGATCGAGGAGTTCGGGCACCTTGACGTGCTGGTCAACAATGCCGGGATCCTCCGGGACAGGATGCTCGTCAATATGACCTTCGAGGAGTGGGATGCCGTCATCCGGGTCCACCTCAGGGGCACGTTCGGACCGTCGCACTTTGCGGCCGAGTACTGGCGCGAGCTGTCCAAGCGTGGCGACGACGTGGACGCGCGCATCATCAACACCTCATCGCCATCGGGCATCTACGGCAACATCGGCCAGGCGAACTACGGCGCCGCTAAGGCTGGCATCGCCTCCTTCACCATCATCGCCGCGATGGAGCTGGCTCGCTACGGGGTGACCGTGAACGCGATCTCTCCGGCCGCCGCGACTCGGATGACGATCCCGCTTCGCGCGCGCCGCGGGGGACCCGAGCCTGTCGCAGATGAGTTCGACCCGAGTGCTCCTGACAACATCTCACCCCTCGTCGTCTGGCTCGGCAGCGTCGAGTCGAGGGCCGTGTCAGGACGCGTGTTCAACGTGCGCGGCGGCCGCATCAGCGTCGCCGAAGGCTGGCGGGCTGGGCCCGTAGCGTCGAGGGAGTCGAGGTGGGACCCCGCCGAGCTCGGCGAAGTCGTCCCCGCGCTCGTTGCTGCGGCGCAGGCCAACGCCAACATGGCTGGCGTCCCGAGCGCGCCGGACGAAGGCTGACCGTGCGGGCCAAAGGAAAGGTGCGTCGTCGAATGATCGATGTCACGAGCGAGGTGCCCGTGTCCCACGAGGACGCGCCGCGAGATGGGGTGCCCGCATGAGCGTTGGTGAGGCCACGCCCACGGCGGTCGACGACCCCATCGAGGAGCTGGGAGCGTGGCTCGAGGTCAACTGGGACCCCGAGCTCACGGTGGCGCAGTGGTGGGAGCTGCTGGGCCTCGCTGGCTGGTCCGCACCGCTCCTGCCCGTTGACAGCTACGGACGCGGCCTGAGCCGCAGCGACGCGCTGCGAGCCCAGGCGCTCATCGCGTCGCGTGGCGCGCTAGGCCCGCCGCAGGGCCTCGGCCTCGCACTCGCCGCGCCCACCATCGTGACGCACGGCTCGCGCACGCAGGTCGACGCCTACGTCCGCGACATCGTCACCGGCCAGCGAGGATGGTGCCAGCTCTTCAGCGAGCCCGGTGCGGGGTCCGATCTCGCGAGCCTGTCGACCCGGGCGACGCGCGATGGCGACGTCTGGATCGTCAATGGTCAAAAGGTCTGGACTTCCGGCGGCCACCTCGCGGATCTCGGCATGCTGCTCGCGCGCACCAATCCAAGTGCACCGAAGCACCAGGGGATCACGTGGTTCGTGCTCGACATGCACCAGCCAGGCGTCGTGGTCCGACCCTTGCGCGAGATGACCGGCAGCACGATGTTCAGCGAGGTCTTCTTCACCGACGCCGAGGTCCTTGACGGTGCACGGATCGGTGACGTCGACAGCGGCTGGCGGGTCGCCAACACGACGCTGCTCATCGAGCGGTCGGGCATGGGCGCCGGCGGCGACACACCGGCTCGTGGCACCTTGATGGCCCGAGCAGGGACGATCGCGGGGGATCTCGGCAAGCGTGCCGGCGACCTCGTCGTCCGCGCGAACCGGCCTTCGCGACGAGCAGCCTCGCCGACGGGGGCACGTTCCCCCGCGCAGCAGTACATCGAGCTCGCACGCAGCTTCGGGAGGAACGAGGACCCGCTCATTCGCCAGGGACTGGTTCGCCTCCATACCCTCCGCGAGATCATCCGGCTGAACACCGAACGGCACAAGGCGGCGCGCGCAGCGGGCGGCGACATCCCCGGCATCGCGAACTTCTCGAAGCTCGCGATGGGCACCATCGTGCGGCTCCAGCGCGATCTCGGCCTCGAGATCCTCGGTGCCCGAGGAATGCTGCACGCCTACGACGACGACGGTCGCGCGGTCGTCGCCGCGCAGCAAGGTGGCTCGGCCGCCGCACTCGTCACCGGACAGGCGTTGAGCGCGCAGGCCCTGCCCATCTTCGGCGGCACCGATCAGATTCAGCGGAACATCATCGGCGAGCGAACTCTGGGACTACCGAAGGAGCCCGGCGACCTGACGCAGGTGCCGTTCTCCGAGCTTCCGAGGAACGTGTGAACTGAGGGCGCAACGACGTCGGAAGCCCGCCCTCCGGGGTGGGCGGGCCTCTCGATGCGCCATCTAGGTGAGGGCGTCCCTCACGTGTGGTTCGACGCACCAACCGCCCGGACCGGACGATCCAAACCGCAGATGGTCGCGGGATTGATGGTGGCCGCGATCTTCAGAGGCTCGAAGGACGTTCGGATAGCGTTCCGTGGCAGGTACAGCAGGGCGTGTCCGACGAGGGGAGTCTCATGGCCGGAGCGGACGACTGGCGCGCCCTCGCACGGAAGATCTACTCGTTTCGGGCGCGTGATCAGGCCGTGCACGCCACGGTTCGACTCGCGGTGTTTACGGACGCGATCCTCGCCATCGCGGCCACCGTCCTCGTGCTCGATCTCCACGTGACGTCCGACCACCCAGGAAGCGGGCTGATCCACCAGATCAACGCGCAGCGCGCGACGCTCGCGAGCGTGCTGCTCGGGTTCCTGTGGATAACCGGCACCTGGATCCTCTCGCACCGCTCGTTGCGTCAGCTCCGAGGCGTCGACCACTACATGACAGTGCTGGTGGTGGCCGGCGCCCTCACGATCACGCTGATCCCCTTCGCGACCCTGCTCCTCGCCTCCGGCTACGGCCATGGCGACTTCTGGGTCGGCGTCGAAGCCGTGAGCCTCGTGATCCTGCTCGGCGTGGTCCTCTCTGCGGTCGGCACCGACTACGCGCATCGACGGGGGCTGCTCGTGACAGCGTCCAGCCCCGCCGATCGGCGTGCCGCACTGTCCATCTGGTACGTCGTGATGGGACTTGTCGTGCTCGCGGTGGTCACTGCACCGTTCGTGCCATGGTTCGCACTCGCGTGCGTCATCGTGACGCGGATCAGCGCGCTCTTGCCACTGAGCTCTGACCGAGCTGGGCTTCCAGGAGATCTCGGGTCATCGTTGCAGTGACTCCGGTCAATGCGTCGAGCCCATCGTCGACCTCTTCCCTGCCATTGTGTCGATGCTCGGATCGTCAGGAGCACTCGCAAGCGAGGTCATGCCATCGAACTGCCGTCTGCGCCAGCCCAGCGAGTCCTCGGTGCACCACGCTGTTCGCGAGGAGAAGGCCTGGTGCCGTGGAATCGCGTCCCGTTTCCACCGGATGGCTGAAACGACGCCGATCACGTGGGGTGGGTCGCTTGATGCTCGAACTTGCGCGACTGAGCGCAGGGTGAGGTCATGCGAGCGCGCATGGGCCCTACGATGTATTCCCCACCTTTACCATGTGAGTAGAAGGAGAGTGAGGTGCGCCGCTCTCTGCTTCCAACTCGCCTCGCGCTCGGTGCGGTGGCGCTCGCTCTCAACACCGCCGTTTCATCGATTGCAACCGCTGCGCCGCGCGACGCATCGAGTGCGCGAGTCGCTCCGAGTGCCACCTCGTCGAGGCTTGCCGGGGTCAATCGCCTTGGGTGGGGCTTCGACCACCCCGACGCGATCGTCTCGAAGGGTGCGGACACCTGGGTCGCGAACTACGTGGCGAACTCCGTCACTGAGGTCACGACAGCGGGCGCACTTGTCCGAGTCCTTCAGGGCACGAGCTACCGATTCAACGGCCCCTACGCGCTCACTGTGCAAGGTGCCAACATCTGGGTTGCCAACTACAACGGGAACTCGGTGTCGGAGTTCGCCGAGTCCACGGGCGTTGCGGTCAGAGTGCTCCGCACTGCACGCTTCAGATTCAATGCGCCCTGGTCCATCGCCGCGAGCGGCTCGATGATCTGGGTGGCCAACTACGCAGGGGACTCGCTCACTGAGATAAACGCCGCGACGGGCGGGCTGGTTCGGATCGTGACCGCAACCGCCGACAAGTTCAGTGGACCCGACGCGCTGTCGGCCTCTAGCGGACGTCTCTTCGTGACGAACGCGAACGGCAACACCGTGACCGAGCTCGACGGTGCCACGGGCTACCTCGTGCGCGTGCTGCGTGGATCGTCGTACGGGTTCAATCAGCCCTACGCCATCACGACGGCAGGCGACGACGCCTTCGTCGCGAACTTCAACGGCAACTCGGTCTCCGAGTTCGCGATGAACTCGGGAGCCGCGGTCCGGGTCATTGCTGGCGCAGTCGACGGGTTCAACAGTCCTGACGCGATCGTGGCCGACGGTCCGGACGTCTGGGTCCTGAACTACAACGGGGACTCGGTCACGGAACTTGACGGATCCACGGGCGGCCGCGTGGCGCTCCTCGGGGGCTCGGTCTACGGCTTGCGTTCCCCCGTCGCGATCGGTGTCGTCGGGAGCGAGATCTGGGTGGCGAACAACGACGGGTCGTCGGTGACCCAGCTCGACGCGGCGAATGGCGATCTCGAGAAGGTGAACGTTGGCTCTGCCGACGACCTCGACGCACCGGACGCGATCGCCGTCGACGGCAACCACGTGTGGATCGCCAACTTCACGAGTGACACGGTCACCGAGCTCAACGAGGTGACGGGCGCGCTCGTCAGAGTCGTGTCGGGCCCCGCGTACGGTCTGAACGGGCCCTGGGCGATTGCCGCGGACGGGACTCACGTCTGGGTGACCAACTACTTCGGTCGCTCGGTGACCGAGATCGACGCCTCCGACGGATCGCTCGTCCGGTTGCTGAAGGGCGCGGGCTACGCGTTCGACGAGCCAGCCGCCATCGCAGCCGACGGTGCACACGTGTGGGTCGCGAACGAGAACGGTCAGACCGTGACGGAGATCAACGAGTCCAGCGGGTCGCTCAACAAGATCTTGCGGGCGTCCACGTTCGAGTTCAACTTCCCCGACGCCATCGCGACGGATGGCACGCACATCTGGATCGCCAACTACCTCGGCTTCTCGGTGACCGAGCTCAGCGAGTCGACCGGCGCCCTCGTCCGTGTCGTGAAGGGGTCCCCGGACCCGTTTGACCGCCCTGACGCGATCACCTCCAACGGTCGGCACGTGTGGGTCGCGAGCTTCATCACGAACTCGGTCACCGAGCTGAGCGCTTCGAGTGGGGCCGAGCTCAGGTTCCTGCCGGAGTCCACGTACAAGTTCAACGGGCCCGCCGCGATCACCGCGAACGGCTCGGACGTCTGGGTCGCAAACGAGAACAGCGGCTACAGCGTCACTGAGATACGTCAGTCCACCGGAGCGCTCGTCGCGATCCTGTCGCCCGGGCCCTACGAGTTCGACGCGCCGTGCGCAATCACCCATGACGCCACGCGGGTCTGGGTGACGAACATCAAGAGTCAGTCGGTGACGGAGTTCCCGACAAGCTGACGGTGGGGTCGCGAGTCGGTGTCGCACATCGCGCCTGTGGCGCTGTCGGGCATCCACGTTCGTTTCGGCGCTTGGACGCTCGCGTGACGACGCAACGCGAGAGCGCCCTTGGTGGATCGATTCGGGGACCTGGCCCACCGGTTGGATCCGCACCGCCTCGCGTCGCAGGCACGCCCGGAGGGTGGCGGGGCATCCCTTCTCACGTCCAACTAGACCTGCGGCATGAGCGATGGCACGACAACTCCGATCACCACGACAGATACCGGCATCCCGGCACCAAGCGACGAGTTCTCCCTCTCCGCAGGTCTCGAGGGTCCGCTGCTCCTCCAGGATCACTATCTGGTCCAAAAGATGGCCCACTTCAACCGAGAGCGGGTTCCCGAGCATGTCGTGCACGCCAAGGGCCACGGCGCGTTCGGCTTCTTCGAGGTCACCGCGGACGTCAGCCAGTGGTGCAGGGCCGATTTCCTGAAGAAGGGTGCCCGCACGCCGATGGTCGTGCGGTTCTCCACGGTGGCTGGCGAGCAGGGCTTCCCTGACACCGTTCGCGATCCACGGGGCTTCGCGCTCAAGTTCTACACCCAGGAGGGCAACTACGACCTCGTCGGCAACAACACGCCCGTCTTTTTCATCCGGGATCCCTCGAAGTTCTCCGACTTCATCCACTCCCAGAAGCGTCGGGCCGACACGGGCAGAACAGACCACAACGGCCAGTGGGACTTCTGGACGCTCTCGCCCGAGTCCGCGCACCAGGTCATCATCCTCATGTCCGACCGGGGCACGCCACGCACGCTTCGCCATATGAATGGCTATGGCTCCCACACCTACATGTGGGTGAACGCAGGCGGCGAGCGCTTCTGGGTCAAGTACCACTTCAAGACCGAGCAGGGTGTAGAGAACTTCACCAACGACGAGGCCAAGGGCATGACTGCCGAGGATCCCGACTTCCACCGCGCCGACCTGTGGGAGGCGATCGCGCGTGGCGAGCACCCGGTCTGGCGTCTCGAGATGCAGGTCATGGAGTTCGACGACGCGGCTGACTACCGGTTCAACCCATTCGACGTGACAAAGGTCTGGCCGCACTCGGACTACCCCATGATTCCGATCGGACGCATGGTCCTCGACCGCAACCCCGACAATTACTTTGCGCAGGTCGAGCAGGCCGCGTTCGAGCCGTCCAACATGGTGCCGGGCATCGCGCCGAGCCCGGACAAGATGTTGCAAGGTCGCCTCTTCAGTTACCCCGACACCCACCGCTATCGCATCGGCCCCAACTACCAACAGCTACCGGTCAATCAGCCTCTCGTCCCCGTGCACAGCTACAACCAGGACGGATCGATGAACTTCCGCCCGGGTGGCGACCCGGTGTACGCACCCAACTCCGACGGCGGCCCAGTGGCGGACCCGAGACTCAACACCGATCCGTCCTACGGGCTCACCGGTGAGATCGTCCGAGCCGCGTATCACGCGCACAGGGACGACACCGATTTCGTCCAGCCGGGCGCGATGTACCGCGAGGTCATGTCCGACACGGACCGGGAGCACTTGGTGTCCAACATCATCGGTCATGCCAGCAACGGCCCTGGACTGCAGCCCGACGTCGCTGCGCGAGTCTCTGAGTACTGGCGACACGTCGATCCCGGCCTCGGCGCCCAGGTGGCCGCGGCGCTCGCCGATGAGAGAGGGTGACGACGAGCGACAGCGGCTGCCAGAGGGTGATGTGGAAACCCGGCTGGTGATGGCGACCGCGACAGGGATCTCGGATCCCTGTCGCAATGACCACGCGATGCAACGGTCGACGAAAGTCGTCGGCATTGTCAGTGTCGTTGCGGTGGCTTCCGTCACACGGCACAGTTCGCGGGGAGCGGCCCGGCGGGAGCGGTCGTCCCGTGCAGTGTCGGGGTCACGGCCACCGAGACCATGCCGGAACTCCCCGTCGACCCCACCTCCAAGACGCCCGCCCCTGGCTTCGAAAGGACCTTCCCACCTTCGATGTTCACCTGATAGCCCGTCGGGTACTGAACCGAGGGAATCTCCACGCCCGTGCACGCACCGGCGCTGAAGTGGTGCCCATCGGGGGCGACGGTGCTGTAGGCAACATGGAATGTCGACGTGGCCTGGTCGAAGGTGTACGAGAGCGGTGTTCCCGCGACAACCCTTGGATACGGCTCGGCGAGCACCCGGAGCTTCACGAGGTTGACGTTGGCGCCCGCACCCGGTGAACTCGGGCGATAGACGAGTGCCTCGACACGGGGCGGGATCGTGCCGGTTGGGTCATTGCACCCGCAGTAGCTCCACTCGATCCACGACAGCTGGCTGGCGTCCGCGATCCCCACGACCCGAGCCAGGTCCTGGTAGTTGTCGCTTGCCCCGAACTCGGTCAGGAGTAGCGCCACACCCGTCGACGAGGCGTGCGCCAGCGCGTTGGCGACGGTGCTCTGCTCGCTGGTGGCACACGACGCGGCGCCAACGTTCAGGCAGTAGTCGTGGAACGACATGCCGAGGCGGCCGTCCGGGAAGGACGCGATCTGGGTCTGGACGCCGAAGTTGAACGTCACCCAGGGCTCGTACCAGATGAGGTGGCGTCGATCGACCGACCGGATGCCGGCGATCGCCTTCGTGTAGAAGGACGTGAGCTGGCTGGTCGTGGCGTCGGCGGGCCAGGGCTCGTTGAAGAGGTCGTAGCCGAGCACGCCGGTCGTGTCGCGGAACTGTCGAGCGACCGCAACGAGGGCGGCTACGTACCACTGCTGGAGCCCCTTGGCACTCGGGCCTTTGTGATCGGACCAGAAGTTGTCGAAGGCGCGGCCCAGGGCCCTGCTCTCGAGGTACGCCGCGGGGAAGACGTACTTCTTCACCGCGAGCCCGTTGGTCTGCACCGACCACTTGGGGAATCCTTCGCCGCCGAACTCCTGGTTGAGCTCGTCCTGATGGAAGTCGAGGAGCGTGTACACGCCGCGTCGCGCGAGCTGGGCCACGGTTGCGGCGAGGGACGTGAGGTAGGCGTGGTCGATCACGCCGGGACGCGGCTCAACGCCCTGATAGAGGACGCCCAGACGAACGACGTCGAAGCCGTTGTCGGCGAGGGTGGCGGCCGCAGCTGACCCGAAGCCGGCGGCCCCGGGCGTGAAGGGCGACCGCTTGTTCACCATGTTCAGACCGTGGAGGATCACGACGCGTCCGCTCTGGTCCGTGATCCACCTCCCGGAGTGCACGAGGGGACCGGCCAGCGTCCGAGACCCGGCTGCACCGCCGGGGGATGCTCCGAAGCCGGCGATGAGCGCAACGCCCGCCGCGCAGGCGAGCACGCCGGCTGCAAGGCGCTCACGCATCATGGGTCGAGACGTGCATCGAACGCACGTGCCACCTCGCGCCGACAGCGCCAGCACCCGGTCATCGCGTCCACAGTACGCGAGATCGATTGTGGCGCCCATGGGTCCAGCGCGCCGACGCCCTCGGCGACCCGGCCTGCGCAGCGAACCCCGCGATGTCGAGTTGGTCCGCCGCGCTGACTTGTCACACCTCAAGGTGACGGTCGCGCGGCGCGGTCGAACGCCGCCCAGCCTGACAGCTCCTGGCGACGCTGGGCCTCGGCCTGGTGGCCACCACGGAGCCCAAACAGGCGCTTGGCGTACAGCAGGTACGCGAGCACGAGGACGTTGATCACGAACGCGGCGATCTTGAACGCGCTCACGCCTCTTGAGAGCTCGTAGACCTCGAGGGGGATGAACGCGGCGATCGCGACGCTGGTGAGGTACTCAGCCCACCGTCGATTCCTCCACAGGCCCACCATCTCGACCGCCTCGAGTGCGGCGTAGGCAGCGACGATCAGGCCCAGTCGGATGAGGTGCGCCGGCGTGTAGGAGAACACCCTGCTGAAGTACCCGAGGATGCCGCGAGCCTGGCTGGCGCCCTGGTCGCCCCCGGACAGGTCGTTCATGATGTTGACGTAGTCGCGATGCAGCGCGCTGCTGTGCGACGCGAACGTGAACAACGCGACGGCGAGGAGCCCGAAGGCAACGACGTGGACGCCTCGATCGAGCGCGATGAGGCGGAGGACGACTCGGTCGCGCAGGATCGGCCCCCTCGCTGGAAGCTCGATCTCGTCTCGCGTCTCGACGTGCGTGCGCTGCGGGTTCTCAGGGATCACCCTCACGACCCAGTCGTCGCATCGCAGGCACCGGTGCCACCGTGCGCCGTCGATCTCGCGGACCAAGGGCTGGTCTGCGATCGTCACCTCCGCGGCGTCCGTCCCCACGAGGGCGTGGCCCTCCACGCCGCACACCAGCAGCTCATAGCGAAGCGATCGCCGTCGGACCCGAGGCACCATGAGACGCTACGAGCCAGCAGCGCCCACGAGCTCAATCGCCGCCAGCGACGTTGCTCGCCAGCGGGGCGAAGCGCGCGGTGAAGTGGCGCAACTGCGCGGGCTGTGAGGTGATCTCGAAACCTCGCAGCGAGGTGGCACGTGCGGCCACGCGGGTGACGACCTCGATGACGTAGTCGATGTGGCTCTGGGTGTACGTCCGGCGCGGGATCGCGAGGCGAACGAGGTCCATCGGAGCGGGTCGCTCGCGGCCGTTGGCGTCACGGCCGAACATCACGGTCCCGATCTCGCAGGATCGCACGCCGCCTTCCTCGTACAGCGCGCAGGACAGGACCTGCCCGGGGTACGCCAAGGGATCGATGTGCGCGAGGAGGCCGCGCGCGTCAAGGAACACGGCGTGGCCCCCGAACGGGACGACCACGGGCACGCCCGCGGCCTCGAGCGCCTCGCCGAGGTAGGCGATCGAGCGGATCCGGTACCGCAGGTAGTCCTCGTCCACGCACTCGCTCAGTCCCTGGGCGATCGCCTCGAGGTCGCGGCCCGCGAGGCCCCCGTAGGTCGGGTAGCCCTCCGTCAGGATCTCGAGGTTCCGGCATCGCTCGGCGAGCGTGCCGTCGTTGAGCGCGAGCCAGCCGCCGATGTTGCCGAGCGGGTCCTTCTTCGCCGACATGGTCATGCCGTGGGCAAGGGACGCCATCTCGCGGACGATGTCGGCGACCGGCATCTCCTCGTAGCCAGCCTCGCGCGTCTTGATGAGCCACGCATTCTCCGCGAACCGGCAGGCGTCGAGGAAGAGGGGCTTGTTGAATCGGTCGCACACGGCGCGGACCGCTCGGAGGTTCTCCATGCTGACGGGCTGTCCCCCGCCAGAGTTGTTCGTGATGGTGACCATCACGAGCGGCACGTCAGCGCCTCGCTCTTCGAGGAGGGACGCGAGCGCGGCGACGTCCATGTTCCCCTTGAACGGGTGCCGCAGGGATGGCTGGAGTCCCTCGGCGATGGGCAGGTCGAGCGCCTCGGCGCCGGTGTACTCGACGTTGGCCCGCGTGGTGTCGAAGTGCGTGTTGTTGGGGACGACGAGCCCCTTGCCGCCCACCGCCATGAAGAGCACCCGCTCTGCGGCACGGCCCTGGTGCACCGGGAGCACGTGCTCGAAGGGGAAGAGCTCCTGGACCGCGTCGAGGAACCGGAAGTACGAGGGCGACCCCGCGTACGCCTCGTTGCCCCGCTGGATGCCAGCCCACTGTTCGGCGGACATCGCGCCGGTGCCCGAGTCGGTCAAGAGATCGATGATGACGTCCTCGGCACGGAGCCCGAAGAGGTTGTAGCCGACCGCGCGCAGCGCCGCTCGGCGGTGTTCGCTCGTGGTCACACGAATGGGCTCGACCGAGTGGATCTTGAACGGCTCGATGATGGTCTGAAATGGCTGCTCCACGATCACCCCACGTCTGCCGCGTAGAGGTTCTACCTCATGGCGAAGAGGAGCCGCGACGCCACTCGCCGTGCGAGGCTCGTGGTCGGGCCGCTTACGCGCCGGGCGACGACGTGGCGAGGTAGCCGGGGTTGGCGACGCGCAGCTGGTCGACGGCAGACCGCCCGAGCGCGGCACCGACCTCGGTGAGGTGACCGTCGAGGTCACCGGCACGGATGGCCGCTGCAAGCTCGGCGTCGTCCGCGACGCCGAGTGCAACGAGTCGTCGTCGGTGGGCCGCTGCAATGTCGGGGCCCAAGGCGAGCTCTCTCGCAACCGTCGCAAGGACGTTTCGCGCCACTCGAGCTTCGAATCTGGCCGTGCCCTCGGCGGTCGCCATCACCTTGTCCTCGAGGTACTCGGCGACCGCCTCGGTCAGCTCCCGAGCGCTCGGACGTCCAAAGGGCGCCGGCGCGGTCGACGTTGCCGCCGAGCCGTCTGGCACGTCGGGGCGCTCGACGCCGATGAGGCCGAGCAGATCCCACTCGCTCTCGCAGACCCGACGGCCGATGGCGGCCAGCTCGACCGACCTCGCGATGCCATTCAGATGCGTGGACGCCTGCAGGGCGCAGATGACGGCCCACTTGAGCGACGCGTAGGCCTGCCACCAACGAACAGTCGGCGGCTCGATCAGCCGGCCGCTCGACGCCGCGTAGTGGGCCAGGAAGTCGTCCAGTCGACTGAAGCCCCCGACCTCGTCGGGTGCGCCGAACCGCCACGCCCTCGCCGTGAGCCACCCGATGTCCTCGGCCGGGTCGCCCGCGTGGGCGAGCTCCCAATCGAGGACGCCGCGCAGCCCCGTCGTGTCAACGAGGAAGTTGCCCATCCGAAAGTCGCCGTGGACGAGCGTCCGTCCCGCAGCTGGCGGCCGGTTGGCTGCCAGCCATCGGGATCCGAGCTCGAGGACCGGGCGGACCTCGCCGATGCCGTCGAGGAACTCGAGCGGTCGCTCGAAGGGGTCGGCACTCGGTAGCCCGGGCACGTCGTGGAGGGGGATGGCGTGGATCTGGGCAAGCGCCCGGGCGACGTCACGGCCGAGCTTGCGGCGCGCCCCGGCGTAGGCGGCGTCGCGCAGGAGGCGACGAGCGAGTGTCTCGCCCTCGAGCCGCTCGACGACGAGCCAGCCGGTGTCGAGCCCGTCGGCCTCGCCCGCACCCAGCACCTTCGGGACGGGGACGCCAGCGCGCAGGGCCGCCCGAAGCAGTGCGGCCTCCAGGCCGACCGTTGAGCGCTGGCTCTGTCCGGCCTCGCGCTGCTGCTGGAGGACCAGGGACCGGCTCACGCCTCCGGGGTACGACACCTCCAGTGCGCTCGTCAGCCGAGACGCTCCTCCTGACAGCGCCCGGAGCGACGTCACCGTGCCCCCGAGTGCCCGCCCGAGCCGGTCGGCGAGGTCGTTCGCCTCGCTCACGTCACGGGGACCCGAGGTCTCCCGAGTGCGTCCAGCTGATGAAGGTACTCCCCGATGCCGTAGCCGACGTCGGTCGTACCGTCGTCGTGCCGATAGGTCCACTCGGCGAGCCCCTCGTTGATCACGGTGCCGCCCGGACGACCGATGTCGGCCACCCTGAGGACCCGGCCCGTCAGGTCGTAGGTGCGCTCTGCCTTGTCCATGACCTTGAGGTGCATGACCTCGTGTGTTAGCT
Source organism: Acidimicrobiaceae bacterium (assembly GCA_003161255.1). Classification (GTDB taxonomy): domain Bacteria; phylum Actinomycetota; class Acidimicrobiia; order Acidimicrobiales; family RAAP-2; genus Palsa-461. The sequence goes on from PMOQ01000075.1 coordinate 21,348, forward strand.
GGTCGTCGGCGAGCTCGGTCGAGAGGTCCCAGTGTCGGACGGAGGCCACGCGGCCGTTCACACTCACCCAGCCGCGGTGGAGGTCGCCGGCGTCAGTGCCGAGCTTGATCCCTCCGAAGTGCAGGTCGTCGGCAATGTTGATCGAGAACCATCGCCACATCGGCGGCTCACCCCAGCGACGTGGCCCCCAGGACCGGTCTCGATTGCCACGAGCACTCGACCACTCGTAGACGATCCCGTCGACCGTGAGCGTCCCCGTCCATCGGCCCGCCTGCTCGAAGTGACCTTTGCCCGTGGTCGTCGCTGCCGCGCCGGACTCCTTGGACCCCTGGCCGCTCCGCCCGTCGCTGCCGACCGCGTCGCTCAGTCCCTCGAAGGTGACGTCGAGGCGAATCTCGACGGGCCATCGCTCGCTGCTCGACCGATTGCACGTCCGGGCCGAGGCCGTGACCGCGGCCACGACGCGCCAACGCTGCATCGCCTCGAGCAGCTCGTAGCGGGCACCACCGACCTCGAAGGGCGCATCGGGCATCTCGCGGCACTCGACTTGGTGGCGGTACTCGGCGAGGTCGCCACCTGGGAGCCAGATCGACAGCCCGACGTCCATGGTCCCCTCGTTGGGCCGGATCCCGATCCGCGTGAAGAGACCAGACTCAGTGGCAGGGTCGTACGCGTTGAAGTAGTACGACTCGCTCCAGGCAGTGTCAGCCTCGACCTCGTGGGCGAAGTCGTGGTGGGGCTCCATGATGGGCACCAGGTCACTCTTATCTGGAGCGCAGGTGAACGCAATTGGCCCTTGGCCCCAATGGCCCCAGCTGAGGCGAGGTCTGCTGGTCGGCCAACGCACGAGCCGTTGCCTCGCAATAGTGCAGTAGGAGCCGAGCGGCAGGTGGCGACGTGGAGCTGAGCGACAGCGAGGTCATGGCGAGAGCGGTCTGCGAGCCCGAGCTCTTCGTCCACGTGTTCGATCGGCATGGCCGTGCGGTGCACGCGTACCTCGCACGACGGGCTGGCTCACAAGCAGCCGACGACGTCATGGGGGAGGTCTGGCTGCAGGCTTTCCGCTCGAGGGACCGCTTCAACACGAACTGGAGCGACGCACGACCATGGCTCTACGGGATCGCTCGGAACGCGCTGCGAGCGCACTGGCGATCGAGGTATCGCAGCGAGCGCCACGCCGACGCAGGCAGTGCGGATCCGTGGGAGGACGTCGACGTCCGCCTCGACGCGGCACGCCGGGCACCGACCCTGCGAGCGGCGCTCGCGGCGCTCCCCGACAAGGATCTCGAGGTCCTCCTGCTCGTGGCGTGGGAACAGCTCTCGCCCACCGAGGCTGCTGTCAGCCTCGGGATCCCTGCGGGGACCGTGCGCTGGCGACTGCACCGCGCGCGCGCCTCGCTTCGCCGCCAGCTCGGTGACGACCTCGGCGACGTGAATGGCTTCGAGACAGTGATGGAGGTGTGACGTGGACGTCATGAATCAGCTGAGCACGATTGGCATGGCACCGCCCGCAGCCCAGGACCGACTGGACGCGGTGCGTCGCCGACTCCTCGAGGAGGCCGAGGCGCCGGGTCCGTCACGGCCTCGACGCTTCAGGGTCCCGCAGCGCGCGCTCACCGCCGTTGCCGCGTGCGCGCTCGTTGGTGGCGGGTCCGTCGCGCTGTGGACAGCGGTGTCCCGCACGAGCAATCCGGTCACGAACACCACGATCGAGTGTGGCGCTGACAGCTACATCCCCGTCGAGTCGGGCAACCCGGTCCTCGACTGCTACAACGCCCTCGCGCGGCAGGAGTCCGTGGTGCCCGCGCTCGTCGGGTGGGTCACCCCGAGCGGGCTGGTGGCGGTGCTCCCGAAGGGCGATCGACCGCCGACTGGCTCCACGCCGCTGCCCGCGTCGTTCCAGGTCGACCCCGGCATCCGGTACATCACCGACTCGCTCAACGACGCCGTCGGCCCGCTGGAGCTGGGGTGTCTCTCCACGTCGGCTGCCACCGCCTATGCAAGGTCCCAGCTCAGCATTGCCGCGCTCTCGAGCTGGCGCGTGACGGTCGGGAACTGGGACGGGCCAGGAAGCTCGGCGCCGTGCTGGTCGTACGTCGGGGCCATCGACGCCTCATCGGAGACGGTCGTGCTCGCACCGATGCCCGCGTCCTCCGCGCAGAGCGACAATCTCGGGGTACGGCTCGACCTGCTGCTGCAGTCGCAACTGGTGACAGGGCCGAGCGCACGGTGCCTCGATGCCGCGGCGGCCCAGACGACCGCGAGCGACGACGCGGAGCGGCTCGGTATCGCGAGCGATGCAATCACGATCAGTGACGCCGGCCCCATCGGTGCACCAGGGACGACGTGCGCGACGCCGTTCGTCGTGCCAGCGGGGTACTACGACGTGGTGCTGTGGCTCGCGCCGCGCACCCCGTGACCACGACGCGCAGTGAGGTCGGGGCCGTGACGAGGGGCTGCAACGCCACCGCGGTGCGTACCCAGAATCGGGTCCGGCAGTACGAGCCTGACCTGAAGATTCAGCGACACCCCTGATCAACGCGCCACAGCACACCGCCTTGCAGCAGTCCGTAGGGCCCGAGTCTTCCCGCCGCGGCGAGGGAGCGAGGCGCGCGGGATCTGCAGAATTGCGCTCTCGAAGCTTGGGGCTTCGTGGTGGCAGACCGTCCTTGGCTATTCTGATTGAGGTACTCTAAGACGAGTATCAATGGAGGAGGTGCCAGATGTCGAGCCGTCATCGGAGCAACCCGCTTGCGCTGGCCGTGCTCATCTGTCTTTACGAGCGGCCGATGCACCCCTACGAGGTGGCGACCACGCTTCGCCAGCGGCACCACAACGAGAGCGTGCGCCTGAACTACGGCTCGCTCTACGCGGTGGTCGCCGCCCTTGAGAAGCGTGCGCTGATCGCCCCGCAGGCGACGACGCGAGAGGGGCGCCTTCCCGAGCGCACCGTGTACTGCGTGACCGAGAGCGGCAAGGTCGAGACCCACGACTGGCTGACCGAGCTCGTCTCAACCCCGGTGAAGGACTACCCGGCGTTCGAGGCGGCTCTCTCCTTCCTCCCGGCGCTCCCGCCCGCCGACGTCGTCGCGCTGCTCGAGGAGCGAGCGAGGAACCTGGAAGTGGAGCTCGCGCAGGCGAGCGCCGCCCGAGAGCTCAACGAGAAGGCCCAGGTGCCTCGCCTGCACTGGATCGACGACGAGTTCCGCGTCGCGTTGCGCGATGCCGAGCTCGCCTACGTGCGTCGGCTCATGACCGAGATCACCTCTGGGACCCTCGACGGCCTCGAGTGGTGGACCGCCATCCATGCGTGACCGGACGCGCCAGGGGACGGCATCGCTGCGAGCCGAGATCGAGTGGATCGACGCGCGCAGCCATGACGGCGGGGGACGTGGTTGGCATGGTCAGCGTGCTCTTCGCGGGCATGCTCGCCGGCGAGGAGTTCTTGGTCCGCTACGGCGTCCGCGGTCCGCTCGCGAGCCTCGACGACCGGACGCACATCCAGTTCCGACAGGCCCTCATTCGTCCGATGCGAGTGCTCGTCCCCGCGCTCTACGTGGCGGCACTCCTGGCTGGCGCAGCTGCAACCGCTCTTGACGGGACCGACGCCGGACTGCCCGAGCGCTGCGCCGGCATCGCCGTCCTGGTCGTCTGGATCGCGGTGACCATGGGCGGCACGGTGCCGATCAACTCGGCGGCGATGGCGTGGGACCCGAGCGCGCCGCCGGCGAGCTGGCGAGCCCAGGTCGAGCGCTGGGAGCGCCTCAACACCGTGCGGATGTGGGCAGCGGTGGTCGCGTTCGCGCTCCTGCTGACCGGCATCATGATGAGCGCGGCCGCCAGCTAGTTGTGCTGGCAGTTCGCCCCCGGCTTGCGAGATCCGTCACGCCAGCTCGGTCTCGGGGAGGATCGCGAGCAGCGGCTCGCCAGCCGGCGCCGGCGCGCGGCGGATCAGCGTGAAGGCGGCGACGCCGGCAAGCGCGAGGGCGACGGCGCTGAACGTGAACGCCGTCGTGTACCCGTGCACGTCGCCGGCGGCGACCGACGCCGCCGAGGTCCCATGGGCTGCCAGGTAGCCGACCGTCGCGGTCGAGGCGATCGTGTTGCTGAGCGCGGCGCCCATGGTGCCGCCGGTCTGCTGGGTGCTGTTGAGCAGCGCGCTCGCCACGCCCGCGTCCTCGGCGTTCACCCCGACGAGCGCGGTGCTGTTCATCGCGACGAACGTCATGCCCATGCCGATGCTCGTGATGATCTCTGCGGGCAGCGCGACGGACAGGTACGCCGAGTGCACGCCGATCCTGGTGAAGAGCCCGAGTCCGATGGTCCCGAGCGCGATGCCCGTCGTGAGGACCGTGCGCGGGCCGAGCTGCGGCAGGACGCGCCCCGCGATCGTCGCGCCGATGACGATGCCGATCGAGAACGGGATGAACGCAAGGCCCGTCTTCATCGCGGAGAACCCGAGCGTGCCCTGGAAGTAGTACGTGAGGGACAGGAACGTGCCGAGCAGCGCCACGCCGACGAGCAGCGACGAGAGGAACGAGCCGCCCCGGTTGCGCTCGAGCACCACGCGCATGGGCAGGAGCGGGTGGGCGGTCCGAAGCTCGATCGCCACGAAGGCGCCGAGCAGCAGGGCCGCGGCGCCAAAGAGGCCGAGCGTGAGGGAGGCGGCCCACCCGTGCGTGTCGGCGGTCGTGAAGCCGTAGACCAAGGCGAGGAGCCCCAGCGTGACCGTGACCGCCCCGGGCACGTCGTAGCCGTGTCGCGTCGAGCTCTTCGACTCGGTGACGACGCGCGCCGCACCGATCGCCGCGATGATCGCGATCGGGACGTTGATGAGGAGCGTCCAGCGCCACGAGGCGTACTCGGTGAGCGCGCCGCCCAAGATGAGCCCGACGGCCGCGCCCGCGCCGGAGATCCCGCCGTAGACGGCGAACGCCCGTGCGCGCTCCTTCGACTCGTGGAAGGCGACCGTGAGCAGCGAGAGGGCCGCCGGCGCCATCACGGCGGCGAACGCGCCCTGCAGGGCTCTCGCACTGAAGAGCGTCGCGGCGTTCTGTGCGAGGCCTCCGAGTGCAGAGGCGCCCGCGAAGCCGATGAGGCTGACCATGAACATGCGCTTGCGGCCCACGTAGTCCGCGATCCGCCCACCGAGGAGGAGCAGCCCGGCGAACGAGAGGGTGTAGGCGGTCAGCATCCACTGGCGGTTGGCAATCGAGATGTGCAGGGACCGCTGGGCAGACGGCAGCGCGATGACCACGACCGACGCGTCAAGCACGACCATGAGCTGGGCGATCGCGATCACCGCGAGCGCCCGGAAGCGCCGAGGATCGAGGGGTTCGGACGGGGCCTGCGTCACGTCGCGCTCAAGGGTTGCGGTCATGGGGTGCCTCCTGGGTGGTGCTCGGGTCCAGCGCCCGCTACAATCGGAGAGCTGGTTCCACTTACTATACGGAACGATGGTTCCGCTTGTCAACCGAGGGGACGCGTCGTGCCAACCGAGCCAGATCTCGAGCGAGGCGGCCGCGGTGATCCCGAGCCCACCCGACCGCTCCGCGCCGACGCGCAACGCAACCGGGCTCGGATCCTGGCGGCCGCCGAGTCGGTCTTCGCGGCCGACGGCATCGAGGTGCCGATCGACGTGGTCGCCGAGAAGGCGGGTGTCGGCATCGGCACCGTCTACCGGCACTTCCCCACCAAAGAGCGCCTCTTCGAGGCCATCATGATCGAGCGCGTCTCGGCGCTCACGGTCGACGCGCGCGCCCGCCTCGAGACGGGCGATCCGCGCAGCGCGTTCTTCGAGTTCCTTGACTACCTCGTGTCCGAGGTCCTGATCAAGCGCGACTTGATCAGCGCGTTCGCGGTGGCCGGCGTCGAGTTCGAGGTCGTCGCCGCGGACGCGAAGCAAGAGCTCAATGCCGCGGTGGCCGACCTCTTGACCGCGGCCCAGGATGCCGGGACGGTGCGCACGGACGTGACGGGACAGATCGTGCTCTCACTCATCGGCGCGACGTGCATGGCCGCGAAGCAGCTGCACTCAGGGTCGACCGTCGACGAGATGCTCGCGGTGCTGCGCGACGGGCTGCGCGCGAACGCCTGACGCTCCGCATCGGTGCAGTGCGCACCACCACGGATCCGCAGCGGCTCGGCGCCTTGGCCGCGCCCTAGGACGCGATCGCCAGTGTGGGGAGGAACACCGATCCGTTGACCGCGTGCTGGCTGAACAAGGCTGCGAGGGCGTCGGCCGACATTGGACGGGCGAAGTAGAAGCCCTGGCAGACGTCGCAACCGAGCGACGCGAGGTCCGCGCACTGGATCACCGTCTCAACGCCTTCGGCGACAACCTGCAGGCCAAGCGTGTGCGCCAGGTCGATGATCGCCGACACGATCGCGAAGCTCGCGGGATCGTGCCCCATGTCGAAGACGAAGCCCTGGTCGATCTTCACGATGTCAAACGGGAAGCGCTTGAGGTAGCTGAGCGACGAGTACCCCGTTCCGAAGTCATCGAGTGCAAGGAGCACGCCGAGACACTTCAGCTCGTTGAGGACCACGAGCGCCCGCTCGGCGTCATGGATGAAGACGCTCTCTGTCATCTCGAGTGTCACCAAGGTCGGGTCGGTGTTCGCACCAGCGACCACCGCAGCGACGTTGTCCGCGTAGCCCGCTGACATGAGCTGGTGCGCCGAGACGTTGATCGACACGGCGATCTGATCGACGTCGGACTCAGCGTGCTTCCAGCGGTGTCGATCGTCGCACGCCTGTTCGAGCACCCACTGCCCGATCTCGGTGATCAGGCCACCTTTTTCCGCGACCGGTATCAGCACGGAGGGCGGGACGACGCCTTGTGCGGGGCTGTCCCACCGCAGCAGCGCCTCAACGCCGGTGACCCGCCCGTCGCCGATGTCGACCACGGGTTGATAGACGGTCCGCAACTCGCCGCGCGAGGCGGCGCCGTCGAGCTCGCGCTCGAGCTCGACGAGATGCTCCGAGCGCGCTTGTTCTTGGAGGTTGACGATCTGGTGTCGAGCCCCGCCGCGTCGCTTGGCCTGGTACATCGCCGTGTCGGCCTCCGCGATCAGGTGCTCGGAGAGCTGCTTGCCGGGTCCTGAGAACGCGATGCCGACGCTCGCAGAGATGCCGATCTCGTGCCCAGACAGGGTGAACGGCTCGGCAATCGCGGCGCCGACACGGGCGGCGATCTCACCTGCAAGCAGGTGCCCGTCGAGATCCTCGCACAGGATCACGAACTCGTCGCCCGACATGCGCGCGACCGTGTCGCCAGGACGCAGCGTCGAACTGAGCCGCTCCGCGACGGCGATGAGCAGCTCGTCGCCGACGCTGTGGCCGTACCGGTCGTTCACCAACTTGAATTGGTCGAGGTCAACGAAGAGCACCGCGGCAAGCCGATTCGTCCGGCGAGAACGGAGCATGGCGTGGTCGAGCCGTTCGAGCAGCAGTATCCGGTTCGGCAATCCAGTCAACGAGTCATGCAGGGCGATCTCACGAGAGCGAATGACCGAATCGTGAAGGTCCTCTCTGGCCTGGGCATTGTGGAGGTAGGCAGCCGCGACGTCAGCGAGCGTCTGGGCAGTCTTCATTGCCGTCGCGTTGAGCCGCCCTGTTCGGTCGCGGTAGAGATCAAGCGCTCCAAGCCGCTCGTCGCCATCGCGCAACGGGAAGGTGAAGACCGCCGCGAGACCCGCCTCGAGCGCGCGCGGCGTGAACCGTGGGAAGCGAGTCTCAGCCCGAAGATCCGCGATGGCGACGGCGCTGCCGGTTTCGAATGCCTCCAGGCACGGTCCCTCGCCGAGCTCGGTCTGCAGCCTCTCGAATTGGAGGGCCGACTCGTTCGAGGCCGCCAGATAGTGCGGGGCGACTCCTGGCGCGATGATCGTCACGCCGGCGGCCGTGATCGGCAGAACGTCAACGATTCGCACCACCAGGTGATCGAGGATCCCTTGGATGGGGAAGTCCGTCACCAACGTGTGTGCGAACTCGCTGAGGACCTCTGACAGCAGTGGCTCTTCCGACATGGTGCCCCCAGATAACGGTGCGCTATGTGCCCGCGGGGTCTCGGCGGAGATCGATTTGTCAAGTTCAATATACCAGTTTCCTCGGCAAATGGGGGATGGATTGCGAGAGATCCGTTGGCCTTGATACAAGAATGTTCTAGTTGTCTCACACGGTGTGCCTGCCGTTGACACACGGTGTGCCTGCCGTTGACTGTTGTCGTCACCACGTTGAGCCGGCCAAGAGGTTCAACGTCGATGACTTTTGCCTCATTGCGGGAAAGGGGCAGCAACCGTTTTCTAGTCGCCATCGCGCATGTGCGTGGTCGGGGGGAGATTGCAGTTGGGGTGGTGTTGTGTGAACTGAGCGACGATGACGCTTTGTCCCCCATACGGTCGAGAGCAGCCCGGATGGTGACATCTGCTGTAGCTGCCGCTCGATCTCCGTGCTCCAAAGGGAGCAGCCATGAGCCCGATCAAGCGGATTGATTGCGCACGCACGCCCATCGGTGTCCAGACCTCATCTCTGAGGCACGAGGAGCACCACGTTGCCACCAAGGCATCAGCACGTCGAGCTCAAGAGATGACGATGCACCCCAGCAACCATCGCGGATTGAAGTGCGTCGCGGCACTCGCGGCACTCGCCACGGGCGCAGTTGGCGCAACCGCGCTCGCGACTGGACCAGCGTCGGCGGCAACACCCGCAAGCTTCGACATCACCGGCGGCGCGCTCTCCATCTCGACGCCGACCGTGGGCGTGTCGCTCGGGACCCAGGTGGCCAGCACGAGCCCGCTCGTCATCTCTGGACCACTTGGACTGGTCACGATCACTGACGGGCGAGGCGGCGTGACCAGTTGGATCGCGTCGGTCATCTCGACGGCCTTCACCCCAACGTCCGGGCCGGCCGATCCTGCGAGCAACGTCAGCTACGCCGCAGGTCCCTTCACGATCTCGGGCGGGGCCACGCCGACCGGGACCGACGCCTCGGATCTCACCGGCGTCACCCCGGTCGTGTCGGTCACAAGCACGGGCATCAGCTCCGTGAGCTGGAATCCGACGATCTCGATCGCCGTACCTGGGAGCTTTGCCCCTGGGCACTACACCGCCACGATCACGCATTCCGTTGCGTGACCGACTGGTGTTCGATGAAGCTTCCAACCGGCGCTCCCTTGGCGATGGTGCTCGGCATCGTCGTGTTCTCGGCGGCAGTCTGCGTTGCCAGCGCAGTCCCTGCCAACGCGTCGTCGGCAACGACCGCGCGCGGTATCGGCGTCAAGCTGCTGGAACCTGCCGGGGCCATCTCGGCGCCTGGACTGGAGAGTGTCTACATCGTCGGTGATCTCCGCTCCGGGGCAACGATGACTCGCCACGTCGAGATCCTCAACTCGACAGCGTCGACGCAGCGAGTGTCCGTCTACCCGGCTGCCGCCCGCATGCACGCAGGTTCGTTCGCGATCGCAGTTGGACGCAGCGCGAATGAACTCTCGAGCTGGACCACGATGTCCAACTCATCGCTCGTGCTCGCGCCGAACACTGCCACCTCCGACACGGTCACGATCGTGGTCCCGAGAGGCGCGCTCTCCGGCGAACGCTATGCCGTCGTCTGGGTACAGGTCTCGGCCACCAGCACGCCGACGAGCAGCGTCCAACTCGTGAGCCGGGTGGGCATCCGGATCTATCTCACCGTGGGCTCGGGCGATCCAGCCGTAGAGCCGTTCAGCATCAGCAAGCTCACGGCGGCGAGAACAACCGCTGGCGCGCCCCTCGTCGAGGCGTCGGTGCTGAATGAGGGTGCGAGGACGGTACGCATCACTGGCCACATCGAGCTCAGCGACGGTCCGGGCGGCATCGGCATCGGTCCACTCCCCGTGAGCTCCCTCCTTGCACTTCCCCCCGGTGACGCGGGCCGGATCAGCGTGCACTTCGAGCGAGGACTCCCGCGAGGGCCGTGGCGCGCTGCGTTGTCGCTGTCAGACGGCTCCACGGGTCACGTGCGCGTGACCGAGCTCGTGTTTCCCGGGTCGGTGACCACGACATCGACACCGTGGTGGCGGCACTCTGTGCTCATCGCCGCGCCGGGGGTCGTGGTGGTCCTGGTCCTTCTCGTGTTCCTACGACGACCGTTCGCGAGGCACACGCTGCGGAAACGACGCGCCCGGTCGTTGCGGGCGGCCGTGGAGTGGATGCGTACGTAGTCGAGTCCGGTCGCGAAGGGGTCCGCTCGATGAGAACAGATCGATAGGTCGGCCCCGTCGTCCGACCGAGTTGGCCCAGATTCTCCGATTGACCAGCTCGACGAGGGGGCTGCGGGACGATCCACTGCCCGCGCGGACCCGGGCTCTCAGCTTCGTACCCGCGAGATGATCATGGTTCGAGCACCGGCTCGGCATGGTCCGTGTACACGCCGCCTTCCCAGCGAACGTGCACTGCCACCTGCCCCTTCGCATCCCCGACCGCGTCAGGGGTGTCGGGCCCCGGCATGCCGCGAACCTTGACGCTGAGTCCCGGAAGATCGAGAAAGGGCGTGAGAGAGCCGTCTTGTTCTCCTACGTAGACCGGATGTTGGCAGACGACGTCAAACACCTCGATGCCCGCGGCCGTGGAAGCAGGTACTTGACTCGGTGCCTTGAATCGGTTCGCCCCGAGGTCAATGAGCTGCCACCAGATTCGGTTCGCGTCAAAGCGAGGGGCTCCGCTGACCAAGGTGGTGTGCTTGGAGTCCGTCTTGAAATCACGGGTGATGGACACCTTGTCATCGCCGTACACCAGGCGAATGATCTCCAGCTTGGCATCAATGGTGCTCGTCAGCGTGCCGAGCGTCCAACACAAGGTGAGCGGTAGGAGGGGTTCGTCCTTTGAGAACGACGGGACGTCCTCCAGCAGCACCTTGAGCTGACGGTCTGACCAGTTGAGTCCGAACTTGTCGTTCCAACGTCGCAGGTTGGCGACCTGCTCGGGGGGAGCCGTGAATCGAGCCGCCGCCTCGTGCATCGGCTGGTCCGTGGACGAGTTGTCGATGATCTCTTGGAGCGCACGTCGAACGTCGTGCGGATAGAGCACGCCGCGACCAATGTCCCGGATTATCTTGTCGCACTGCGCCCTGACGGCCGCAATACCCTCGACCTCGTTCACGGCGGTCCCGTCCTCAGCGCGAGTGTTCGCTTGTCTCGGTCTAGTCGCACGATACCCACGAGCACGCGCAATCCAATCGAATGCTCGCCCCTCCGCGGTCCCCGTCGTCCCGAGTGGACCCGCCGAGCACGTCCCAACAGAATCCAGGAGGCACACGACGGCCCGATTGGATCACGCACACGGCGCCGAGAGGAACGATCCGTGTGTGACGCGCCTGATCGGTCGTGCTCGACGAGGCCATTAGGTTGTCGAGAGCCGAAGGCGCCCTGACCTTGCTCGCTTCTGCAGACTTGTTTCACTGCCGAGACGAAGTGGAGGACGCCAGATGCGAGTCGCCACGGCGAACCGTTGCTCGCGCCGCGTGTCGACCACGCGATGGTGGCGATCGCATCGGTCGCTGAGCGCGGGCCCGGCTGTCGGTCAGCGCCGAGTTCGCGATCGATGCGACGCTCCGCTCGTGCACCGTGTGACTCGTCGGCTCCATCGCGCTCACCGAACGCGGTGCACGTAACGTGCCAATCGAGCGCCTGATCGACATCTACGAGGAGTTGGCCCGACGCGGTCGCCTGGGTGCTGGCGGCCCCACGCTGTGCGTGGTCGCGGCTGAGTTCATCGGTGTCAGTGGCGCGGGTGTCGCGATCCTGCCGTCAGGCGGGCTCATGACCTCCCTGTGCACCAGCGATGGCGTGGCGCGGGCGCTCATGGATCTCGAGCTGACGGTTGGCGAGGGGCCGTGCGTCGACGCGTGCTCGTCTGACGTGGTCATCGCCGAGCCCGACCTCGACTCGCCGCAGGCGCCGGGCTGGGTCTCTTTTGCACCTCTCGCTCTCGCCGCAGGCGCACAGGCGGTCTTCGGCGTCCCGGTGCGAATCGGTGCTGTCCGCCTAGGCGCGCTGAGCCTCTACGAGCAGCACACCGGGTCGCTCACCGAGTCACAGTCGAGCGACGCGTACCTCATGGCGTCGGTCGTGGGTCGAGCAGTCCTTGCCCACCAAGCGGGTGCCCCTCTGGGCTCGATCGAGCACGAGCTCGCGCGCGAGAGCCCGTTTGACTATGCCGTCCACCAGGCCGCGGGCATGGTTGCCGTGCAAGGTGCCATCACCGTCGGAGAAGCACTTTCTAGAATTCGTGCGCACGCGTTCGCAACTGAGGCCACCGCGTCGGCGCTCGCGGGTCGGATCGTCTTCCGTGAGATCGTCTTTGACGCTTTGTCTCGCGAGTGGCGAGAGACATGGACGACAACTCGATGACGGTCCGACTACCCTTTGACCGAGATCGACCTGCCAAAACTGCATCGTGGGGAACGATCGTGGCTGGTCGCTCATAAAGATGCCACATGCCCCGTGAATCGCTCCTGATATCGACGCTCGTCGAGCTCGCGGACAATCTTGTTGACCACTTCGACGTGATCGACGTGCTCACGGTGCTGAGCGACCGATGCGTAGAGGCAATCGACGTCGATGCTGCCGGCGTCCTGCTGGCGTCCCCGCAGGGAGACCTCCAGTTCATCGCCTCGTCGAGCGAGTCGATCCGCACGCTCGAGCTCTTTCAGATTCAGTCTGACGAAGGACCCTGCGTCGACTGCTACCGGAGCGGGACCGCGATCGTCAACCGTGCCCTCGGCGATGCCGAGGTGCTGTGGCCCCGCTTCGCGCCGATGGCCCTTGCACACGGCTTTCGTTCCGTGCATTGCCTTCCCATGCGACTCCGGGGAAGGACCATCGGGACGCTCAACCTCTTCCGCACCGAGCAAGGTCCGCTGAGTGACGAGGACGCGGTCGTCGCACAAGGGCTTGCCGACGTCGCGACCATTGCGATCATCCAGCACCGGTCAGCCATGGACGCGCGGACGCTCAACGACCAGCTCAGCCACGCGCTCAACAGTCGGGTGACCATCGAGCAGGCGAAGGGGAAGGTGAGCCAGGCGACGGGCTGCGGCATGGACGCGGCATTCGACAGGCTTCGGGCGCACGCGCGCAGCCACAATGCTCGCCTCACCGACGTTGCCGAGGCGGTCGTGACAGGAGCGTTCGAGCCGAGCGCCCTCGATCTCGGCGCCGCCGAGAGGTCCTCGCGGGCTTGAGCCCCTCAGCCTGTTCGGCCGGACATCGGGACTTTGAAGAGCGGGCTCAGACCTTCGGGCGGGCTACCCGGATTCGTGAAAGCCAGGGGGTCCGCGTCTCGTAGTTCGTGCTCCATCGCTGCCGCCAGGTGATCGTGGACGTCGATTTCGTCGTGCAGCGCCTCATGGCGGGAGTCGACGCGCGGGATGCTCACGTAGGGGCCGGCGGCGAGGATGAAGTGCCGCATGCCCATGAAGGGGATCTTGCTGAGGATGTCCGCGCGCATGCTGGCGTCCTTGTCGAGGGCGAGCGGACCCCAGTCGTCGACGTCGACAAAGTGGTGCCACGCGGTGAGCCAGTCCTCCGGTGCGTAGCAGCTTGGGATCTTGCGAGAGGTGGTCCGTGCCACGACGTCAAGCTCTGCCACGATGGGGAGCAGCGACCACGGGAGCAGCAGCACCACCTCAGATCGAACTCGCACCGGCGAGGCGACAAGCGATGGACGGCCGTCGTCGCTGTCACCGAGGTGTCCGAGATCAGTGAGGCACAGCAGCGCCCGTTGCTCCGCCGACTGAAGTCGCTCGAACGCAGACATCATTCGATACGGCGTCAACGTCACTGCCCCAGCCGACGCGGTCATGACCCAGGGATCTGAAGTGCCGATGCTCGCCGCCAACATGAGCAGCGACGTCTGTTCGAACTCGCTCACCGCGCCTCCCCTGGTCCCTCTTGCGTCACCAGGGTCCAGAGCGACGACTCGCAGCACTCAAGAGCAGCAATCCCACTCCGTCAGGCTCAAACTGACAGTACACCCTGCAGAGAAGATCGTCCTGGCGGCACCCGCGCGATGTCACGCTCGCAAGAAGCGTGCGGTGCGTGAGACGCTCACTTCTTGCCTGTTTCCCTCCAAATGGTGATGCAGCTAGATGAGAGAGATACCAAAGGCAGCGCCAGCGAGGCGGTGTTTTTCACCGTCGCCAGCCCGAGCGTCCGGCACTCGGACGTGGCAGAGGATCGTCGTGGCCAGCTCATCACGACGTGTCGAAGTCCTGAGGAGCACTGGAGCTCCGTCGCGGTCGGGATAGCCCAGGGTGCGGTGAGTTCCCCGAGCGGCGGCCATCGGGTCTCCCGGGCAGGCGAGGGCCGGGCGCTGCAGCCCACGTGGGGACCAGCGGGCCCTTGAGGCCCTGACGGCGATGCCTGGCGTCCAACGCCGTCGGCCCACGGGTCCAATGTGTAGGAATCCGGGCGCAATAGTAGGTTTTTTGCTGGACCGTCAGTCCGGTTGAGCTCCAGTTCAGAGGGTGAAAACGATGGGATCGGAAGGCTCCGACGGGTGCTCGTGACGTCTGGTGACCCGCCGGTCACCTCTAGGGTCGCTTCGACTTAGCAGGTCGCCCACGCTGCAGCGTTCGCAGGCACATCGTCGCGACGCCCGGCACCTGGTCCGCTCAACGGCGCGACCGTTGGGCCCTCGTCACCTTGTCCTAGCTCAACCACCCCACGAAGCGCCGCGTCGGCGCAACGCAAGGAGTTCCTAGTGACCACCCACCGCGATCAGCGCCCTGTGTCGTTCGCCACGTCCGTGTTCGCGATCGTGTGCCTCCTGAGCAGCTGCCTGTTCGGGTGGCCCCGGGTCGCTGAGGCCGTCGGTGCCGGCGCGACTCGTGCGGCCACCGAGCGGCCGAGTCACGTCGCCTCGAGCGGTCGACCGCACGTGTGCCAGCGGAGCGCGCGAAGCGTCTCGTCCCTGCCGGCGCCGCTCGTCACGTTCGAGGTGCCGTACGTGCCGGGCACGTGCGATCCGATGCACTTGCTGCCGAAGCAGGCGTGGCGCATGTTCGCGTGCGTCCGCTGGCGCGAGGGGGGCGACACGGCGAACCAGCCCAACGGCGCGGGCATGTACCAGTTCACGAACCGGGCAACGTGGGACGAGTTCAAGGGGCGGTTCGCACCAGTCCCGAGCGACGCGACGGCGCTGCAGCAGGACATCGTCGCGTACCGCGCGTGGAAGGCCGAGCAGTTCCTCCCGTGGAACGGCGACCCCTGTCTCGGGTCGGTCCGCCAGTACGGCAAGTGGGGCTGGTACTGAGCCTCGTCGCACGTGCACGCTCGACGTCGAGTGCCGCGTGCTCCTCGTCGGCGCACGTGCCGTCGGCTGTGGTCAGTGCCGCCTCGGTCCCGAGAGGCCGAGCTCGGCGCCGAAGGTCGGCGCGAGGTAGCGCGCGTAGTCGATGGTCAAGTGGCTCGTGTCGTAGTACGGGATGACGCCGTTGATCACGCTCGGGCAGAGGTGCCGGTAGCAGAACCAGGATTCCGGATCGATGAAGCCGATGCGCGTGGCGATCGCGAGATGGCGGGCGATCCCGAGGTCGTCGATGCGCTGCGTGGACTCGCGAAACAAGCACGAGTCGAGCGTGATGTTGAGTCGTGACAGGCAGTACCCCGGGACCACCGGGAGTCCCGGGACGTCGGCGATGAGGACGAGTCGCCCGGTCAGGGGCTTGAGCTGCGGGAGGATCGCCGCCATCCCCTTGGCCCACTCGCGGTAGCCGTAGGCGCCCACGATGACGACGTCGGGGTGCATGTGCTTGATGACGGTGAGCGCCCATCGGTACCAGACCACGCACAAGTTGTGCACGCCGATGTGGCGGAGTGCGTCGTAGTCGTCGTAGCCGCACGCCTCCTTCACGAGCGGGAAGAACTTCCACTTGGCCTGCTTGGCAAGGATGGAGATCGTCGGGATCCACATGCTCGAGTGCGAGTTGCCGAAGACGACGACCGTCTTCGTGCCCGTGGGGTCGCCCATCTCGCAGATCTTGCTTGTGGCCCGCTGCCAGGCGCTGCACTTGCCGATGAACGTGAAGTCCGAGGTTGCCTCGAGCACGCTCGGCGACGTCGACCTCGGGATGGGGCGCTGTGCCCTCGCCGCTGCGACCGCGTCGATCACGGCCGCTGACGCGCTCAGCCCGGGGACCGAAGGTCCCGTCGCGGCGACGAAGGAGAACTCCGACTGGCCCACGATGGCGACGACCACGATCATGCTCACCGCGATGGGCCACAGCACCATCCCCGAGTAGCTCCGCCGAGTCAGTCGCTTGGCCCGCTGGAAGGGGATCTCGATGAACGCGTAGGACAGGACGGCGATCAGCGTCGCCGCGGCGAGGAGCGCGAGCCGTTCGCCCAGGTTGAGCGGGAAGGGGAAGTAGGCCTCCCCAAGGATGAGGATCGGCCAGTGCCAGAGATACAGCGAGTACGAGATCGCACCGACGAACCGCATGGGTCGAAGCGACAAGAGCCACGAGGCGCTCGCGCGCGGGGCACCGACCCCTCCGGCGAGCACGGCGGCGGATCCCAGCACCGGAAGCAGCGTGGCCGAGCCCGGCACGGGCGTGTGGCCCGTGAACGTGGTCGCCGCGACGGCGATGCACGCGAGCCCGATCCAGGTCAGGGCCGCTCGGAGCGGGGGCGGGAGCTTTGCCACCTGCGGCAGCTGCACGGCGAGGAGCGCGCCCACGATCAGCTCCCAGGCGCGGTCGATCGTCGAGAAGTACGCCGCGTGAGGGCCGGTCGCGGTCTGGTGGATCGAGAAGTA
Source organism: Acidimicrobiaceae bacterium (assembly GCA_003161255.1). Lineage (GTDB taxonomy): Bacteria > Actinomycetota > Acidimicrobiia > Acidimicrobiales > RAAP-2 > Palsa-461. The sequence goes on from PMOQ01000075.1 coordinate 38,145, forward strand.
GAGCGATAACCCGCCCAGCGCGAGGAGGGTCGCGGTGACCCAGGCGGTCGAGGGCGACCCGTGGTCCACGTGCGAGGCCCGAGCCCGTCGACGCCGCACCGCCAGGAGCCCGAAGCCCGAGATCGCGAGCAGCGCTGGCCACACCACGTAGAACTGCTCTTCGACCGAGAGCGACCAGAAGTGCAGGAGCGGCGAGATGATCGTCGCGGTCTTCGTGAAGTAGTTGGTGCCCGACCTCGCGAATCGGACGTTGACGGCGAAGAAGCCTGCCCACATGCCGTCGACCAGCTCGGACTTCGCCTGGTAGGCGTTGAGGATGAACACCGACGCGATGGACGTCGCGACGATCACGACGGTCGCAGCCGGCAGGATCCTCCTCGCTCGTCTCGAGTAGAAGCGGGTGAAGCTGATTCGGTGGTGCTGCGTGCCGTCCTCCAGCAGCAGCCCGGTGATGAGGAAGCCCGAGATGACGAAGAAGACGTCGACGCCGATGAAGCCGCCCGTGAAACCGGGCACGTTGGCGTGGGACAGCATGACGAGGACGACGGCGATCGCCCGCATGCCCTGGATGTCCCAGCGGTAGCCCGCCTTGTGCGGAAGCTGCAATCGGTCGCCCGCTCGCCGGGGCCCGCGTTCGAGCGGCGCTCGGTCGTCCATCAGCTAGCTGGCACCCGGGACGGCTCGATGCGTGCGCCCCGACGAGCGAGGCGGCAGTGCGGGCTCGGGTGCCAAGGTCATTTCCTTGGTGCCGTCGCAGACTTGCTGGACAAACGCACCGTTAGAAGGTACCGGATCGGCCTTGGATGATGGCCAAAATGCGGCCGAATCCGAGGGGAATTGATGGTGACCAACCCGCTGGTCGTCATCGGTGCGCGTCGTTCGGACCGGGTGCCGGTGTCGAACCGCTACGCGGGCGGCAGGACCCCGTCCACGATCTCGCCGATGCCGCTCGTCCACTGGTGCACGCCCCCGTAGAGGGTGCGCAGGACCGCGGTGACCTTGCCGCGGCACTTCGAGTACGTCGTGAGCCTCACCGACGAGGACGGGTTGACGGTCCTGGGCGTCATCGAGCAGTGGTCGAGCTGCGCCCAGCGGGCGACGGACTTGGGCGCGGAGAGCACGACGGTCCCGTGCCCGCCGATGGGACCCCCGTTGTAGTAGATCTCCGTGTCCGCGGTCCCGTGGATCTCGTAGACGCGGATCGGCCGTGACGGGTGGCACCCCGGCGAGCTGGCCGCGGCCATCTCGCCTTCGACGGGGACGATCAGCGCGAGCTGTCCGGCGATCTTGCAGCCGAGGTCCTGGACCATGAGCGCGCCGTTGGAGAAGCCCACTGCCACGATGCGCTTGTGGTCGAAGGGGAGGAGGCCCTCGATCATCCTGATCACCGCGTTCGTGTAGGCGACGTCGTTCACCGCGGCGTTGTCGCTCTGACCGGCCTGCTCGTTCCAGTGGTCGTTGACGCCCTGGAGGTACGCGACGACCTCACCGGTGCGGTCCGCGACCTGGGTGAAGTCGGTCGTGTGCTCGGTTCCCTGCGCGGTGTCGGTGGCCCCGTGGTAGACGAGCAGCAGCGGGCGATGCACCGCGGTGTCGTTCGACGGGATGTGCAGGATCAAGGTCCTTGTCATGCCGTTGACCTTGAGCGAGAGGCTGTGATCGCCTGGCGCGAGCATGCGCGGCGTGGTCGTGCGCACCTGCGAGGCGTCCGCACTCGCTCCGAACTGCAATCCAGCGACGAGGAGCGCGCCGAGCACCAGGGACGTGGCTGGTCGCGCGAGGTGAATCCGCATCCGAAAAACCTATAGGCCCAACGGCCCCAACGAGGCATCGCCACCTGCCCGAGGGTCACCGCCGGCCGAGCAGCCGGTGGCGACCCCGCGCGCGCAGCGGGTCCGCTCGTCAGGCGACGAGCTCGGGCTCAAGCCACTCGAAGCCCTCGGCGTCGACGAGCTCGCCACGCGCGTCGACCGTGTGCTCACCGTCGTCGGCCGTGCTCGGACGGGGCAGCCGGACGAACGCGGCGACGAGCACGAGAGCGAGGATCCCGAACAGCGCGCCGGCGCCAAAGGTGACGTCCAGGCTGTGCACGAGTGACGCGGGCGCGGCCGTCGACGAGCTGAGCTGGACGTGCCCCGACACCGAGCTGAGGACGGTGACGAGCAGCGCGAGGCCGAACGCGGCACCGACTTGCTGCAGCACGTTGACGAGTCCGGATGCCGCCCCCGCATCGGCGGGATCGACGCCCGCGAGCGACGCCGACGTGAGTGACACGAGCGACGTGCCCGAGCCGAGCCCGAGTAGCACGAGGCTCACGAGCAGCTGGAGGTAGGACGTGCCGGCATGCACCTGAGTCATCGTCAGCAGCCCCACGATCGCGAGCGCGATGCCGGACAGCATGAGCGCCTTCGGTCGGACACGGTTCACGAGGACCTTGCTCACGAGCTGGGACGACACGAAGACCGACACGGGGATGGGCAGGAACGACAGACCCGTGCGCAGCGGCGAGTAGTGCTCGACGTCCTGGAGGAATTGGCCGAGGAAGAAGAACGTGCCGTACATGCCCGCATAGACGAGACCCCTCGAGACGTTCGCGGTCGATCGGGTGAGGTTCGCGAGCAGTCGCAAGGGCAGGATCGGCTCGCCAGCACGGGACTCGATCCCCAGGAACGCACCGAGGAGGAGCACACCCGTCGCGAGCGAGCCGATCGTGGGCGGGCTCGACCAGCCCTGGCTCGCGGCCTCGACCAGCCCGAGGACGATGCCGGCCATGCCGAACGTGGAGGTGAGGGCGCCTGCCACGTCGAAGTGGCCATGTCGGCCCGGGGTCTCGCGCAACACGACCCGACCGACGAGCCAGACCACAACGCCGATGGGCACGTTCACGAACATCACCCAGCGCCACGACACGAGCTCGGTGAGCACCCCGCCCATGACGAGACCGATCGCCCCGCCGGCCGCGGACACCGTCGTGAACAGACCGATCGCACGCACCCGCTCGCGGCCCTCGGCGAAGACGGTCGTCAGCAGCGCGAGCGAGGAGGGCGCAGCGAGCGCAGCACCGACGCCCTGGAGCGCGCGCGCGGCCAGGAGCATCGAGCTCGTGGCGGCGAAGCCGCCGATGAGCGAGCTGAGCGAGAAGATCGCGATGCCCGCGAGGAACGTGCGTCGGCGCCCGAGCAGGTCGCCGGCTCGCGCGCCGAGCAACAGGAGGCCGCCGAAGGTGAGGAGGTAGGCGTTGAGCACCCAGGACAGCTCGCTGCCCGAGAAGCCGAGACCGTGCTGGATGTGGGGGAGCGCGACGTTGACGATGGTCGCGTCGAGCACGACCATGAGCTGGGCGGTGAGGATCACGAAGAGGAAGACCGACGGCGTGGAGAGCCGCCGGCGAAGCCCACCAAGAGGTCCCCTGCGGGAGTCGTTGGCTTGGTGGGGGAAGCTGGCGATCGAGGCTGTGGCCATGGTGCTCGGACCCTTCTGGTGGTATCGTGATCGAAGCGGACGCTGTCTCCGGATAGTATACGGAGGCTGCCTCCACTTAGCAACAGGGCTGCGACCGTCCGGAGCACCGGTAGATGACAGACCAACTGAGCGTGACGACATCGGCCGAGAAGGTCCCGTCGGATGTGGCCGGGTCATCGTCGGGTCGTCCCCTGCGCGCCGACGCGAAGCGCAACTACGAGCGCCTGCTCGCGGCCGCGCGCGTGGTCTTCGCCGAGCACGGCGGCGGTGCCTCGATGGAGGCCATCGCGAAACAGGCTGGCGTCGGCGTCGGGACGCTGTACCGGCACTTCCCGAAGCGCATCGACGTCGTCGAGGCGGTCTACCACGAGGACGTCGACGAGCTCGTCGCCGCCGCGGAGCGGTTCGTCGCCGAGCTCGAGCCGTGGCCTGCGCTCGTGGCGTGGCTCGAGGCGTTCGTGCGCTACGCGAGGAGCAAGCGCACGTTCCTGAGCGAGCTGCACGAGGCGTTCGAGAAGAACCCTGAGCTCCGCATCACGGCGCGCGAACGGATCGAAGGAGCGCTCAGCGTCGTGTTCGATCGGGCCCGTGCCGCAGGCGAGGTCCGGTCGGACCTCGACGGCATCGACCTCATGCAGCTCCTGGGCTCGATGTGCATGAGCGCGACGCTCACCTCCGAGCAGAGCGCACGACTGCTCCTCGTCATCGAAGACGGGCTCCGCCCTCCCGAGTAGCGTTGGCGACGCGTTCGTCGCGGCCTCGGTAGGGTTGCGCGACCGCGAAGGAGATCCATGCCCTACGACGTGCAGAACGACGACCGGCTCGACCCACGCCTGAAGGCAGTGCTCGCCCTCATCGCCTCGCCGGCGCCCGGCGACGTCGCGAGCCGCGAGGCGATGCTCACCGAGGCGAGCGCACCGGCGACGATCGAGCGCCTCGCGGCCATGGAAGCGGCGATGGCGCTCCTCGACAGCGAGGACGCCGCGCCGTCAGCGGGGCTCTCGTTCCGCGACGTCGAGGTCACCTCGGAGCCCGACGGCAACACCATCAAGCTGCGCGTGATCCGACCTGAGGGCGACGAGGACGTGGCGTGCGTCTACTACATCCACGGCGGCGGGATGGTCAGCGGCTCGATCGACGACCACCTCTACCGTGCCTGGGGACGGGTCATCGCCGCCAAGGGCGTCGCCGTGGTGATGGTCGAGTTCCGAAACGCTGTGTACGCGAACAGCCTCCCCGAGGTCGCCCCGTTCCCTGCGGGTCTCAACGACTGCGTCTCGGGGCTGCGGTGGCTGTCGGCGAACGCCGCGACGTTCCACGTCGATCCGCGGCGCATCGTCGTCGCCGGGGAGAGCGGCGGCGGCAACCTGACCCTCGCGACGGCGATGTCGCTCAAGCGCAGCGACGAGCTCGGCATCGTGAAGGGGCTGTACGCGATGTGCCCGTACCTCGTCGGCGCCTATCCCGACGAGCGGTACGAGTCGACGACGCAGAACAACGGGATCCTTTTGCAGACGCACAACAACCGCGGCATCGTCGGCTACGGCATCGAGGCGCACGAGGAGAAGAACCCGATCGCGTGGCCGGACTTCGCGACCACCGGGGACGTCATCGGCTTCCCGCCGACGGTGATCAGCGTGAACGAGTGCGATCCCCTTCGTGACGAGGGCATCGCCTTTTACCGGCTGCTCTTGCAGTCCGGCGTCGCGGCACGGGGGCGCATGCTCCTCGGCACGTTCCACGGCGCCGATCTCGCCACGGCCGTGTGCCCCGAGATCAGCCACGAGACCGCGCGCGACCTCGCGACGTTCGCGAGGGACTAGCCCGGAGGATTCGCGACACCTACGGGCGCGTCGCCATCACCGTCACGAAATCCCGAGTCCAGCCCACCAGGTACTGGTTGCCTGGCCTGTTCTGATTGGGGATGCCGGCCACGAGGACGCCGCCGGGGTGGGGGGTCGAGTCGAGCTGCACCCACTCCGGATTGATGTCGAGCTGCATTGCGCGGACGGCTCCCGCGTGCACGAGGGACGTGGCCAGGTCCGCGGGGAGCGCCCGCATGCTCGCTGCGAACAGGAGATTCCCTCGGGCGTCCTCACCGAGTGCGCTGCGCGCGACAGCCGGCACGTTGCCGAGCGTCGAGCCCCACGCGGCGAGGTCGGTGATCTTCGGGCTCACGGCGCCCGCCGAGACGAGGAGCTGGAGATTCTGTCGGACGCTCTCGACGTGCTCGCCTTTGCGCGGGAGTCCCACCCCCCACGCGCCGACACGGGCGCTGCCGTTCTCGTCGATCACGAGGCTCGCGTCGCCGGGGCGGATCGGGACAAACACGCGGCGGTCGAGCTCGAAGCCGCCGCTCTTCGAGGCCACCTTGAAGCCGCCGTTGAACGCCGCGACGACGTGCGAGGCCTCCGCGGGAGCGATTCGCTCGCCCTGCGCTGGGGCGACGACACTGGCGACGCCAGGTGGGTCCGAGGCTCCCGCGTGGAGCGCGAAGCGGACGTGTCCGGCGCGGAATCGGTAGATCGTGACCAGGTGGCCGTCGCCGAGCGCGAACGAGCGCCGGTCGACGACGATCGCCTTGTGGTCGCGCGTGACTGCCGTCCACCCAGGTTGCTCGGCCTCGAGCGGTCTCGTGGTCGATCTCGCGGCGGGCAGACTGGTCGTGGCCGAGGTGGGAGCTGTACCCGCCGCACGATGCGAGCCGGCCGCGTACCACGCCAGGGCGCCGACTGCGGCGAGGACCACCAGCGCCTGACCCGCGCGCGTGGGTCGCCGCGATGGATCCGGAGACGATCGGACGTGCGTCGCCGCCTGCCGCATCGGGTCGCTCGTTGCCTGCGGCCGACGTGCGTCGACGGACCTCGTCGCCCCGGAGGGCACCAGGCGAGCAAGCCACTCGGGCGCTGGTGTCACCGGGACAGCGAGGCGTGGAGCCACGACCCTGTGTACGGGGTGAGCACCGCACCCAGCACGAGTCCCGCGGCGACGGCACCGACGAGCGCCCACTGCCGGGACGGGGCTCCTCGGACGTGCCGACGCGTTCGCCGCAGGAAGTCCCGAGGCACGATCGAGGCCGTGTCCGCCACGTGGCCGAGCACGTGGAGCGCCATCGCGCCGAACCACAGCACGAAGCTCGCCTTGTGCACGGTGAGCACCAGATCACGAGCCGACTGCGACACGAACAGGAGGGCGACCCCCGAGGCGAGCACCGTCAGCGTCACCACGACGACGAATGGTCCAAGGAGCCGAAGCACCATCGGCGGCGGACCCTTGCGCCGGTACTGAGGGCTCCCGAGGTAGTACTGCACAGCCCGCCAGGTAGCGCTGGCGATTTTGAGGATGACGGACGGGACGAGCACAAGCCCGAGGAACACGTGGAGCACGAGGAGACGCCGAACCTGCAGCACCGTCACGCCCTCTGCGGCCAATAGCGCGAGCAGCAGCGCACCAACGGCCGCGGTGAGCCTGGCGTTCGCCTCCGGGTTCGCAACCGGCTCGTGGCGCACCGGCGCCGGACCTGTGAGCTGCTCATTGGGTCGTGCGTTCATGTGGCTGCCACGCAGCTGAAGCGTTGGACGCGCTTGGTCACCGCAGGTGACGCTAGGGAGCCCTCTGTTAGGGGTTGGTGAGACGAAGGTAAAGATTTGGGTGGCTCGTGAGGACGTTCGGGACTCGCCCGGTCGTCCGGCCCCATTGCCTGGACGTGACTGGCTCCACGCCGACGGCGTGTTCCCCGTCGCTCAGTGAGGCAGCTCGGTCGGCACGACGTCGAGCTCAACCACGTCGTCGCCACGCAGGACGCGGAGGTGCAGCGCCCGTCCAATGGCGCCCAAGTGCATCATGCGCTGCAGGTCGCCAGCATCCTCGGTCGGCGATCCGTCGACGGACAGGATCGTGTCAGTCGGTTGCAACCCGGCGAGCTCCGCTGGGCTGCCAACTGCGACCTCGATCACGCCGACCCCGCCGGCCTGGCTCAGCGCCGTCGCACGGCGAGGCGCCAGTGGCCGTCCCCCGCCGATGACGCCTAGGTACGCGCGTCGCACCTTGCCGTCGCGAATCAGCGTGGCGACCAGATCCAACGTCGTCGCGTTGACGGGCACGGCCAGGCCCAGGCCGATCCCGGCGAGTGCGGTGTTCACACCGACCAGTGCCCCTCGTGCGTCGACGAGCGCGCCGCCTGAGTTGCCTGGGTTGAGCGCCGCGTCGGTCTGGATCACGTTCTCCACCAGCCGTCCGCCCGACGGCAGCGATCGGCCGAGGGCGCTCACGACACCGGCCGTGACAGTGCCCGCGAAGCCGTTCGGGTTGCCGACGGCCACCACGAGCTGACCGACTTGCAAGGAGTCCGCGTCACCGAGTTCGATCTGTGGCAGGCCGGATGCGCCGACACGCAGCACCGCGAGGTCTGACAGCGGGTCCCGACCGATGAGAGTGAACTTCGTCTCGTGGCCGTCCGCGAAGATGGCGCTTCCCTCGTCGGCGGCGGCCACGACGTGCGACGACGTCAGCAAGATGCCGTCTGACGTCAGGACAATGGCGCTCCCCGCGCCCGGTCGCCCTCTCGCGGCGACCTGCAGTGCGACGACCGATGGCACCACGCGCTGGGCCACGCCGACGACGATCGCTGAGTAGGCGTCGAGCGCGAGCGCGTCCATCGATCTCGTGGCCTCTATGACCTCGGTCATATCGGCGTCGGTCCCTCGGCTCGGACCCGCTCGACGCCGACGAGTGCCTCGCGCAACTCTGTCAACCACTCAGCTTGATGGCGAGCCACGAGCTTCACGCACCACGCCAGGGCATCGCTCGTGTTTCGCGCGACGCCTGCATCGATGAGCGTGTCGAGCACGGCACGCTCTCGAAGGCGCAGCCGCGTCATGGTCGGGATGCTGAGCGTGGTGAACATCGTGGTGACGCCGTCGACCGTGACCCCCCACGACACGCTGCGGCCGAACGTGGACTCCGCGACCTCGGCGATCGCCATTCGCTTCGCTCGGGTCGCCTCCCGAAACGCCTCGATCGAGGTGCCGGACGCCAGGTGGCCGACACAGTGGATCTCGGCGTCGTCCCACTTGACGGACGGTGCGCCGCCAAACCACTCCTGTGGGATGGCCTCGGTGAGGAACTGGTCGATCTGTGGGGCCTGGGTCATAGTTACCAGATTACACACTTACAGATGCCGCCGTGCGAGCACGACGTGCGTGTCACAGGCGAGCTCGATGCTCTTGGGTCATGACGGCGCCAGGGCCTGCATCGATCGTCGAGCGGGACGTGCTCGAAGTGCTGTTCTTGCGGGCGCCTGACGAGGTGGAGAAGTTCGGCCCGCTCTGGAAGGTGCTCGAAGAGCTTGTCGGCCTCCGGGGCCGGAAGTTCTATGGCGCCTTCTACCTGGATGCACACGAGTACAGGGTGTGCACGGAGATGAGGGCGGGCGACGAGGCAGAGGCACTTGGACTGGAGTCGGGCGTGCTGCCGGGCGGCCGCTTCCTCAGGTGTCGCTTGAGGGGCGACGCGCCGGCGATCTACGAGCACATCGCCCCGACCTTCACGATGCTGCGCACCCTCGCGGCGGTCGATGCCACCCGGCCGGGCATCGAGTACTACCGGTCGCACGGCGAGATCGACTGTCTATTGCCGATCCGACCGTCGGGGTGACGTGGTTCTTGTGAGAATGAGGCTTGGGTGAGGACGCAGCGCTGGCCACTGCGCGCAGGCGAGGAAGTGTGACGGTCGTTGCCTGTCCACCGCGCCTGCTCGTGGTGGCGCACGATCGTCAGCCGATGGAAGCACAGGTGTCGGACCAGGGGATCGGGCGTCCGACGTCGCCGGTGTGCCGCCATCGACGTTGACTGCGGGGGCGAAGGCGAGGATGGTCCTCCTGAGACGATGAGAGCGTCGCGGCGTTATGCGCGCGACAGGACCACCTTGAGCGCCTTGGTCTCGGCAGCTTGCGAGAAGACGTCGTAGGCCTCCTCGAACTGGTCGAGCGTGAAGTGATGCGTGATGAACTGCGCGGCGTCGAGCTGGCCGCTCGAGACCAACCGGAGCAGGGTTGGCGTCGAGTAGGTGTCGACGAGCCCTGTCGTGAAGGTGAGGTCGAGGGTCCAGAACCGCTCGAGGTGCAGCGTTGCGGCCGTGCCGTGCACGCCGATGTTCGCGACGTGCCCGCCTGGGCGCACGAGGTCTGCGGCGAGCTCGAACGTGGCGGGTGTGCCGACCGCCTCGATGGCGACGTCGGCGCCCAGGCCGCCCGTGAGCTTGCGAACGACATCGATTGCGTCCTCGCGCGCGTTGTTGACGATGACGTCGGCGCCGAACCCCTTGGCGGCTTCGAGCCTGGCGTCCGCGAGGTCGATCGACACGATGTGGCTCGGGCTGAAGAGCTTCGCGGTCAACGTCGCGGCGAGGCCGATCGGACCGGCACCCACGATCGCGACCACGTCGCCTGGCCGGACGACCCCGTTCAGCACGCCGACCTCGTAAGAGGTCGGGAGGATGTCGGCCAGCATCAAGATCTCCTCGTCCGAGGAGTGCGAGGGCACGGGATAGGTCGACGTGTCAGCGAACGGGACGCGCACGTACTCGGCCTGGGTGCCGTCGATGGTGTGTCCGAGGATCCAGCCGCCGCCGCCGAGGCACTGGCCGAATCGTCCCTCCCGGCAGAACCGGCAGGCGCCGCACGCCGTGATGCATGACACGAGGACGTGGTCGCCGACCGAGACATTCTTGACCGCACTGCCGACCTCTTCGACCGTGCCGACGGCCTCATGTCCGAGGATCCGTCCATCGGTCACCTCTGGCACGTCGCCCTTCAAGATGTGCAGATCCGTTCCGCAGATGGTTGTGGCATCGACCCGGACAATGGCATCGCTGTCGTCTTGGATGACCGGATCGGGCACATCCTTCCAACTCTTCGATCCCGGCCCCTCGTATACGAGCGCCTTCATCATCGTCCTCCTCGTATCAGTAAATGTCTCCTTCCACCTTGGAGCAGTGGCGCTCGTGTTACTAGGGCCGAAGGTCATCAGGCATTCGGGTACCACCTGTCTTCGGGGCGGTCGGGCCAGAGGGTGGCTCAGCATGGAGGGCGCAGCTATTGACTGAAACGGGCTCCGAGCACCGGGTTCGAGGATCTGCTGACCGCCGACGTCACGTCGGGCCTGACCCGCGTGCGGAGGAGGAGGTTCCGCTCTTGTGTGCCCCTCAGGCAACTCGGGGCGTTCGATTGGCACCAGGGCGTTGCGATCCGTGGGCGTGACCTTCGACCCTAGGCGTCCGCCCGACGAGCAGCTTCAATGGCGGTGAAGGTCGCAAGAAGCCATGAGAGAAGTGCAACATGCACATCGCGAGCACCTACCGACCGGCAGCGCAAAGGTCCACCGCTCGCCCAGGCAGTCCTTGAGCCCCTACTTTGTCGAAGAGGTCGCGATGACCAGATCCGACGTTCTGCGTGCGCGTGACATCGAGGTCAGGGCCGGTCGAAAGAGGAAGTGAACCGTTTTGGCGAGACATCTAGGAGGTCCTGTTGGGCGGGAAGCGGGGTTGAGCCCGACGACGATCTCGCTTGACGAGACCGACGCGTGGGTCTTTGACCTAGATGGTGTGCTCACCGACACGGCCAGCCTGCACGAGCTCTCCTGGACCGAGGTGTTCCAAGAGCTGTTCGCGACCATTGTTGCTCGAGGGGATGTGCCGGTCCCTGCGACGTTCAGCGGCCACGACTACCGGCTATTGGTCGACGGCGAGGACCGGATGGATGGGGTTCGCAATGTGCTGGCCGACCGCAAGATTGCCCTGCCCGAAGGTGCTCCCGACGAGCCAGCGGGATATCAGAGCGTTTGGGCGCTGGCCCAAGAGAAGGACGCTCGATACCTGGCTTTGCTCACAAAAGTCGGTCCACGCCCCTTCGCTTCCTCGGTCGAGCTGATCCGGCGCCTCCGCACCTCGGGAGTCGATGTGGCCGTCGTGTCGGCCAGCCGACATTGCGCTCAGGTGCTCGACGCCGCCGGTCTGAGTGACCTGGTGAGTGTTCGGGTCGACGGAGAGACGGTCGAGTTGATGGGACTGGCCGGAAAGCCCGATCCGGCCATGTTCTTGGAGGCGTCCCGGCGCCTCGGGGTCGAGCCTGCCCGGGCGGCAGTCGTGGAGGACGCCATCGCCGGGGTCCAGGCGGCCAAGCGGGGAGGCTTCCGGGTGGTGGTCGGCGTCGCCCGTGCCACCGAGGCTGAAGATCTTCGCCAGGCCGGGCCGGATCTCGTCGTGGGAGATCTGGGGGAGCTCTCGCTCACCGGGAAAGGTCCTCGAGACAGCCCATGGCGACTCACCTATGACGACCCTGGCCCCGGCGAAGAGGGGTTGGTCGAGTCACTGTGCACGCTGGCCAATGGTTACTTGGGTTCTCGGGGGGCGAGAGCGTGGGCCCGCGACGACGGAACCTCCTACCCGGGCACCTACCTCGCCGGCCTCTACAACCGCCTACAGAGCCAAGTCGACGGGCAGCTCGTGGAGGTGGAGAGCCTCGTCAACGTGCCCAACTGGCTCCCGGTATCCCTCCGGGCCGATGACGGGAGCTGGCTCGGTGAGGAGGGCTCCATGGTGTCTTCTCATCGGATCCGCCTCGATCTGCGCTGCGGTTTGCTGATACGTCACTGCGAGGTCACCGACCGCGTCGGACGTCGGACCGCGGTGGTGGAACGACGATTGGTCTCGATGGCCGATCCGCATTTGCTCGCTCTGGAATTGAGTTGTGTCCCGCTCAACTGGTCGGGTCGACTCGCATTGCGTATCGGGCTGGACGGCCGCGTGGTGGACGACGAGACCGTCGAGGACCGCCTTTTGGCCAACCGCCATCTCGAGCTGGTCGACCAGGGTGGGGACGACGGTGGGGGACTCTGGCTGCGCGTTCGGACCGTTCAGTCACAGGTCACCGTGGCCATGGCGGCCCGCTGTCAGATCTCTGGCACGGCTCAGGATCCGGACTGGATGCACGGAGGAGTGCCCGGATCGCCGGAGGCTCAGGTGACCGTTACCGTGGAGCAAGGGTCCCGGACCACCATCGAGAAAGTGGTGTCGGTGTTCACCTCGAGAGACCGAGCCATCTCCGAGCCAGCGCTGGCAGCACGTCGGGCCGCGGCCGACGCTCCCGGGTTCGATGACCTGCTTGTCGCCCAGCGGGCAGCCTGGGAGCCGCTCTGGCATCGGGGGGCGGTGACCGTTCGCGACGAGGGTGGCTCGAGCACGGTGCTGGACCTGCATCTGTTCCATCTGTTGCAGGTCGCCTCTCCTCACATCGTCGAGCTCGACGCGGGGCTCGGGGCCCGGGGACTGCACGGCGAGGGCTACCGGGGGCACGTGTTCTGGGACGCGTCCTTCGCCTACCCGGTGCTGAACCTCCGCTTTCCGGCAGTGTCGAGAGCCTTAGTGGCCTACCGCACCCGTCGTCTGCCCGAGGCCCGGCGAGCTGCTGCTGAAGCTGGCCATCAGGGGGCGATGTTCCCGTGGCAGAGCGGCAGCGATGGACGAGACGAAACACCGGCCTTGCTCTTCAATCCTCGCTCGGGTCGTTGGATGCCCGACCGGTCTCGGTTTGAGCGGCACGTGGGCTTGGCGGTCGCCTACGACGCCTGGCAACACTGGCAGGTCACCGGGGACCTGGAGTTCGTGGCCGGACCGGGCGCTGAACTGATCTTCGAGGTGGCTCGTTTCTTCGCCAGCGTGGCCTCTTGGGGCGACGGACTGGGCCGTTTCAGCATCGCCGGTGTGGTCGGGCCCGATGAGTTTCATGACGGGTACCCATGGTCGGACGACCCGGGCGTCGTCGACAATGCGTACACCAACGTCATGGCGTCATGGCTCCTGTGGCGTGCTGGTGAACTGTTCGAGCGCTTGGCGGCCCAGCATCGGTCGGAGACAGCCGAGCGCCTGGGGGTGGACGGTGCGGAGGTGGCTCGATGGGACTCAATCTCCCGCGGGTTGAATGTGCCGTTCCACGATGGGGTCATCTCCCAATTCGCTGGCTACGAACGGCTCGAACCTTTCGATCTGGACACGTATCGAGACCGGTACGGCACCATCGGTCGCCTCGACCTCATCCTCGATGCCGAAGGCGACACCGTGCGGCGTTACCAGGTTGGCAAGCAAGCCGACGTGCTGATGCTGCTCTATCTGCTGTCGGCGGAGGAGCTGCGCACCCTGTTCGGGCGCATGGGCTACGCGCTCGAGCCTGAGACGATCCGAAGGACAGTTGACTACTACGCCCGACGGGTGACCCATGGCTCGACGCTGTCCAGCGTCGTGCACTCGTGGGTACTTTCCCGAGCGGATCGTCGTGGCTCGTGGCGGTACTTACAAGAGGCCTTCACCTCGGACGTGGCCGACACCCAAGGCGGCACCACCAGAGAGGGTGTGCATCTGGGCGCGATGGCCGGCACCGTGGACATCCTCGAGCGCTGTTACACCGGAATGGAGGTTCGAGATGAGACCTTGTGGTTTGATCCGCTCTTGCCCGACGAACTGGCGGGTCTGCAGTTCAATGTGCTGTTTCGGGGCTGCGAGATCGCCGTCGACGTCGAGGGTCGTCGGCTCCGACTCGAAGCGGCTGACGGGCGCGCCAACTCCGTCACCGTGATGGTGTCGGGGACACCCGTCGTGTTGCACCCGGGCCGAGTGACCGAAATCGACCTGGAGAACACGGAATGAGTCAAGAGCGATCTGGTGGAACGCCGGCAATCCCTGACAAACCAAGGTCATCCGGACGCAACCTCCCACAGCGACATCAACATTTGAACAGGGGCGCCTCCTGGTCCGCCTAGCCGACCGGTGACCTTCGCTTTGCTGTGGACACTGGTCCATCTGATGCCGGATCGGTCTGGGTTATTCCGTTGCCGGGAGCGCGCTGTCGTGGTGGCCGAAGATGGCCTCGGCCATAACGGGCCGGCTCAGGTCCGCGAGGTCGGCGGCCAGGTTGATCAAAAGATCGTCGACCGTGATCATCCCTACGAACCGCCCCTCCTGCACCACCGCTAGTCGCCGATTGCCATGGGTGCGGAACAGCGCGAACGCATCGTGAAGATCGGCTTGAGCATCGATGGTGACAACCGGAGTGCTCATCAGGCTGTCGATCCGGGCATCGTAGGGGACGTTGCGCGCCATTCCTCGGCGTACCAGGTCACGATCGGTGATCAGTCCGACCAGATGCTCACCATCGACGACTGCCAACGCCCCCACGCCCGACTGCTCCATGATCGTGGCCGCTTCTCGGATTGTCTGTTCGGGGCGAACTCCTACTCCAGACCGACGGATCCCTTCGATGACCTGCATGATCGCTCCTCTCGTCTATTGGCACCTGAGTTGAGGGAGTGCAAACTCTCAGCCGAGCGTTGGCTCGAAGTGCTGAACGCTGGCGTCGGGGCCAGGAAAGAACAAGCTTTCGTGACCACTGTCTCCCCAACGGACCAAGTAGGGCGGCCCACCGTCCGGGCCCCGTACCTCGAGGACTTCGCAGTCGCGATCCGGCTCACCGATTCGGTGTCCGTGGATCACGATCCGATCTCCGATGCTCGCGTGCATGGGGTCCTCCTTTCCCGGCTCCCATACTCAATCCGATCGAATACGCCGGGTTAGGGCCAAAGGTCCCAACACCGAGGGTCAGGAGTCTGTCCAACCGTCGAGGTAAGAGAACCGCCGGCCGCTTAGCCGGGCGATCTCGATTCTCACCAGGTTCGCCCCTCCGTCGTCGGTTGGCCACGACGGCATTGACACGAGGCTCATCCTTCTGAGCTCATCGGGGTTGCTCACCCGGGAGGCGACTCCCTGGGCCATCACGCTCCAGCCACTGGAGGTCGCCGGTACGTAGGCATCTGCCTGGAAGGCGACGACGGCCTTTCTGGTCGCCGCGTCGAGCTCGGTGCCAGCAACGGTTCGCAAGAGGATGGACTGGTCATCCAGCGCGTAGAACACCGGGAGAATGACGGGCAGCGCACCGATACTTATACCCACTCGACCAAGTGAAGCCTGCCCGAGGAGCGCCAGGCACTCCGCATAGGTCAGAACTTCTGACGCGGCAGGATCTTCCATAGATGGGTCGATCATGATCATTACATCTGTGGTCCGGCAGGGCCGAAGGTCCCAATCTTCAGGCGGACCGCGCAGGGCGACTATCCCGTGCTTCTTCTACGCGGAGGTCGACTTCATAATCAACGGAGGCGGGCGGCTCGTATCGTCGGGAGTTGGGTCTCGGCACCCCAGGGCTGGTGGTGGGAACGTCCGGCTCTCGGGACTTTGGTCCCTACCCGGCGTTCAGTTCGTCATTCATAGTTGAGTGAGCGCGAGGCATCTGCGGCCGCTGCCCGCCGCACCGGCTCGGGACGGCAGTCGCTTGCGGGACGACCAGACCCTCGAAGGAGACAGACGTGACGAGTACGCAGCGCCAGTCGAACAACCGAATCGTCGTAGGAGTGGACGGCTCTAACGCTTCTTCGGCTGCTCTCGAGTGGGCGGGGCGCCAGGCGGAGGTGACCGGATCCGTACTCGAGCTCGTGACGGCGTGGGAGTGGCCGACCACCTATGGAGCGCCGTTCACCTTCACTCCCGAATGGAATCCGGCCGCGGACGCCGATCTGGTCATCCAATCTGCCGTGAAGGAGGTGCGCGAGGCGCATCCGGACATCGAGATCCGCACGACCGTCGAGGAGGGGCATCCGGCACCGGTCCTGGTCAAGGCGTCTCAGGGCGCTGACCTGCTCGTCGTGGGCTGCCGCGGTCATGGCGAGTTCGTGGGCATGTTGCTCGGCTCGGTGAGCGAGCACTGCGTCACCAACGCCCGCTGCCCCGTGCTGGTCCTACGGGGTGGGCGATAGCCTGCCTCCTTCAGTCTCACGCCACAGTGAGACGACCACGGTGAGATACGCAAGAAACATCGCGTCAACCGACAAAGGAGCTGTACCTGTGGGCGCGATTGCGATTCGAACCGAGGGCCTGTCCAAGCGTTACCGCACCTCCGAGGCGTTGCGAGACCTGAACCTTGAGGTGGCCGAAGGCGAGGCGGTCGGCTACCTCGGACCCAATGGCGCCGGCAAGACAACCACCATCCGTCTGCTGCTGGGCCTGATTCGTCCGACAAAGGGGCGAGCCGAGATCTTCGGGCTCGACTGTCAGCGTCAAGCGGTCGAGGCCCATCGGCGGGTCAGCTACGTGGCCGGCGAGGCGAATCTCTGGCCTTCGCTGACCGGCGCCGAGACACTGCATCTGCTGGGCCGGGTGCAGGGCCGAGTTGACCAGGCCTATCGCGACGAGCTGATCACACGGTTCGACTTCGATCCCTCGAAGAAGGTTCGGGCGTACTCCAAGGGCAACCGCCAGAAATTGATCCTGATTGCTGCGCTCATGACCCGCCCCGACCTTCTTGTTCTCGACGAGCCGACCAGCGGGCTCGATCCCCTGATGGAACAGGCGTTCCGTCACTCCATGCACGAGGCGAGGGAGCGAGGTCAGACCGTCTTTCTGTCCTCTCACATCCTGAGCGAGGTGGAGGCCCTGTGTGACCGGGTGGGCATCCTTCGCGAAGGGGTGCTGGTCGACATGGGAACGCTGTCGGAGATGCGCCATCTCTCCGCCCTCAGTGTGGAAGCGACCTTTGACGGGTCCGTCCCCGACCTCTCGCATGTGCCCGGTGTGGAGTCGGTGCAGACCGAGGGGCGGGTGGTCCGCTGTCAAGTGCGCGGGACGGTCGAGCCTCTCTTGAAGGTGCTGGCGGCTTCGGGGGTCCACGAACTGTTGAGTCGCGAGCCGTCGCTAGAGGAGCTGTTCCTGGCCCATTACGGGGCCCGTCCCGAGCCCGAGGACGAGCCGCCACGTGCAAGCTGACGTGGTGACCGGCCCGCCGATGCCGGCGGGCCGCTGGCCCGGCTCGGTGATCGCCCGATTGACCGCGCGGAAGGCAGCCCGTTCGGGGGTGCTGTGGGGCTATGTCTTCGGGGTCTACGTGGCCTCTACGGCGTTGGGGTATGCGGCGACATACAAGACCCAGACCGAGCGTGACCACTTGGCGACCACGTTCGGGACGAACGCGGCGATAGACGCGCTCATCGGCCCGGCCCGGCAGATTCAGACGGTGGCCGGCTTCACTGCGTGGCGGAGCTTGGGCGTCCTAAGCATCGTTGGGGCCGTCTGGGGGCTTTTGGCGGCGACCAGGCTTCTACGCGGGGAAGAGGATGCCGGTCGGTGGGAGGCACTGCTGGCAGGCCAGACAACCCCGAGACGCGGCGCCGCTCAAGCGCTCATCGGACTAGGAGTCGGAGCTGCCACGCTGTGGATGCTCACCGCAGTTGTCACTATCGCCGTGGGGCGCTCATCGAAGGTCGACATCGATGTGGGCGCGGCCATGTTCTTCGCGCTGGTACTGGTGGCGAGCGCCGTTATGTTCCTTGCCGTTGGGGCATTGGCCAGCCAGCTTGCGGCCACCCGCCGCCAGGCGGCCGCCTACGGCGGTGCGGCACTCGGGCTGAGTTATGCCCTGCGATTGGTGTCCGACTCCAGCACCCGATTCGGCTGGCTGCGGTGGGTGTCGCCTCTGGGTTGGGTCGAGCAGCTGCGTCCGGTTACGGCCTCAAGGCCACTCGTACTTCTGCCGATCGCCGGATTCACGGCGGTCTTGGTCGTCTCTGCCATCTCGTTGGCCGGCCGACGCGACTTGGGTGCGAGTGTGCTGCCGGATCGCAACACCGCCGAGGCACGCACGCGGTTGCTCTCGGGGCCCCTCGGCTTGGCCATCCGCCTGGCCCGACCCACCGTCGCCGGGTGGGCGGTTGCGATCGGGGTGTTTGCGCTCCTTCTTGGCTTCATCGCCAAGGCTGCCGGCGAAGCGATCTCCAGTTCTTCAAGTGCCGAGCACGCGATCTCGCACCTCGGTGCCCCCGGGAGCGGGCCCGGGGCCTTCCTCGGGGTGACCTTCTTGATGGTCGCGCTGGTGGTGGCGCTCATGGGTGTCGCACAAGTTGTCGCGGCACGGACCGAGGAGTCCGGGGGAGAACTGGACAACCTCCTCGTCCGGCCGGTCCGCCGTTGGTCCTGGCTCGTCGGGAGGCTGGTCGTGGCGATCGCGGCCTGTGTCATCAGCGGCCTGATCGCGGGCGTTTGCTCCTGGGTTGGCGAAACTAGCCAGCACTCTGGCGTTCGCTTCACGACCTTGCTTGGCGCCGGCTTCAACATCGTCCCTCCGGCGGTGTTGCTTCTGGGTGTCGGCCTGCTCACGCTGGGTATCTGGCCACGCGCGGTTTCGATCACCGTTTACGGGGTGCTCGCCTGGTCGTTCCTAGTCGATCTCATCGGCGGAATCATCGGATTGAACCACTGGGTGCTCGATAGCTCGGTCTTCCATCAGATCGCGGTGGCTCCGGCCGTGGCTCCGAACTGGACGACGAACGGGATCTTGGTGGCGGTCGGTCTGGCCATGGCCACTATCGGCGGTATTGCTTTCATGCACCGGGACCTGCAGGGAGCTTGACCGCGGGGACTCGATATCACGATTCGGGGTTACTCGAAGGACTGTGGACCTGAAACCGATGTCGGCGTCCCCAGTTCGTGGCTGGCATCACATCGGCCAAGCGATCGCAAGATCGTTGGAGGACCTCACTCCGATTTGCGTAAGGATTCCTCGGAGGCGCCGTGTTGTCCCACCCGTATCAGGACTGCGGCAACGTTCGCATGTAGCGCCATCGACTCCTGGTCTTGCACGAGCACTGTGAACAGCTGTGCCATCGAGATGATCCCAAGGGGAAAGTCAGCGACATCAAGGACGACGAGATGCCGAATGCCGAGGCTAATCATCATCGCCCCCGCAACGGCCGGGGTCGTCGACGCCGGCACCCAGTACGGATGACTTGTCGCGACGGTAGCGACCTCGTCATCTGCGCTGCACCTCGATACCCATGCGCAGGCAAGGTCGCGTTCGGTGACGATACGCAGCGGCGTTTCCCTCAGCAGTGCAGACGACACATGGCGCTCGGCCAAAAGCAGTGCGACCTCGGCCAACGTGTCCGCCTCCGAGACCACGGTTGGAGGATCGAGTGGCAAGTTCTCCAGGGTCTCCCTGAAACCAGCGGTCAACCACTCAGCCATACCACCAGGTTGGTGCCAGCGCTACCTCACTGTTAGGGCCATTTGGCCCAAGATTTCCTGGATGTCTAATTCCAAGGGGTCACCCGTGGTCGTAGGCGACGAGGGAGCGCAGCTTTTTCTGGCCGGCCGTTGTGGTTGTGCCAGATGGCAGCGGTCAACGCGAGGAGACGCTGCAGGACCCTGGTCATGACCCCACCAGGGGTCCGTCCTCCGTGGCGCGGGTCTTCAAGGTGGCGTTGACCGATTCGAGAGCTGGCACAGGGGCTTCAGCAATGGCGTCGTCGTCCGATGGTGCCCGGGGGCGGTCGCGGGACGAACCAGGGTGACGCCGCGCTCGTTGAGTTGGGTCTCGAACTCCTTGGACGCGTAGCCCTTGTCGGCCAGGATCGTCTGGCCGGGGCGCAACAGGCCCGGCTGGGACTCGAAGAGCTTCCGGGCCACCTCGCGCTCTGGAGCTTGGGGTGGGCCAGGCAAAGGTGACCGGCAGCCCCGTTGGGGTGCATACGAGATGACAGTCGCTGTCGCCTTGATCAGCCCGAGAGCCACCTGCTCGCTTCGCGGCCTCTTCGACTGTGCTCTTTACGACTGGGGTGATGCCAGCTCTTTGGCAATCGGCGACACGACAGCACCCAGCTCGAGGACCAAAGAGACGAGAAGGTCATCAACGGTGATGATCCCCGCCAAATCGGTGTCCTCGACGACCGGAAGCCGTCGCACGCCTGCCTCCCTGATCGTCCGGAAGGCCTGGAAGACATCCGCCGACCCTTGAATGGTGACGGGTGCTTCTGTCATGACTTCGCTGATCTCGGCATCCGACGACCGGCCATCGCCGACTCCACGAATCGTGATGTCACGGTCGGTCACTATCCCGAGGAACTTGTCACCGCTCACCACGAGCAGTGACCCAACTCCATGATGACCCATGAGCCGAGCCGCCTCCTCGAGCGTGCATTCGGGAGGCACGGTAACCGGAGCGCTCCGTAAGCATTCTCTTATCAACATAAGACGCTGTTCCTTTCCTGCGTGACCTGTTCCATGCGTTGGCTGAGTCTGAGCGAGATTCGTTGCCGGGGTCACATTCGGCAGCGGTCACGACGCCTTGACCGCCTCGGCCGTCGAAGCGAACTTGGAACATACGGCACCTCGCGTGGACGGGGGACTAGTCCGCCGTGCCGACCAGAACCGCGAGATCGGCGAGCCGACTTGAGTACCCCGACTCGTTGTCGTACCAACCGAGCACCTTGACCAAGTGACCGTGGGCCATCGTGAGTGCGGAGTCGAAGACGCACGAGGCAGGTGAGTTCACGATGTCGCTCGACACGAGGGGCTCTTCGGAATATTCGAGAAGCCCCGCGAGGCGACCAGATCGCGCCGCGGCGCGGTATGCCTCATTGATATCTCCGACGCTCGGTGTGGAGCGCAGCTGCGCGACAAGATCAGTGATCGATACGTCGGGCACCGGGACACGAAGTGCCAGGCCGTCGAGGTTGCCAGCCACATTCGGGAGGACGAGTCCGGTTGCCTTGGCCGCGCCGGTTGTGGTTGGCACAATGTTCATCGCCGCCCCTCGGGACCGTCGGGGGTCCTTGTTCAGCGCGTCGACGAGGCTCTGGTCGTCCGTGTAGGCGTGCACAGTGGTCATAAAGCCGTTTTCCAAGCCAAAGGCGTCATCGAGCACCTTTACGAGAGGGGCCAGGCAGTTTGTTGTGCATGAGGCATTCGAGATGACGAAGTGCCGGGCCCGATCGAACGTATCCTCGTTCACTCCGATGACGAACGTCGCGTCAGGGTTGGTGGCGGGCGCGGAGATCACAACACGGGTCGCGCCAGCTTCAAGGTGTTCGGCTGCCCTCTCCCTTTTGGTGTATTTGCCGGTCGACTCGACGACGACATCGATCCCAAGCTCTTGCCACGGAAGATGCTTAGCCTCGGGTTCCGAAAGCATCTTGATGCGGTGTTTTCCGACGATCATCGCATCGCCGTCAACGTGTACAGGCTCGGGGTATCGACCATGCACGGAGTCTCGGGCGAACAGTCGGGCGAGTGCCTCGGCGGCACCAAGGTCGTTGATCGCCACGACCTCGAGCCCAGGGTGAAAGGCCAGCGCCGAGCGCAGCAGAGACCGTCCGGTACGTCCGAATCCGTTGATCGCCAGTCGCACTGTCATGGCTCGCTCTTTCGTCCGACAAGATCGACTGATCTCACCCCCCTCATGGTGCCTCTCTCACCGTGCTCGGGATAGGGCCGAAGGTCACTCGGCGTCACATTCCGCTGGTTGCCAGGACGGACCTGCAAGAGAGCAAGGCGGAGTTGAGAGGTGACGCCCGACCTTGAGGATCTTGCACCCCGACCGGTGGCGAAGACAGGGAGCTAGGTGCACTCGGCGGAGGCCTCGGTGTCCGTCTGATTGCTTGAGTGGGTTCCCCTTCGGCGTCGGTTCACCAGCCGGTTCGGTTTTCCAGGACGGCGGCCCCGTTCACTCTGTCGCTCGCAAGGTCCTCGAGGGCCTGGTCGGCCTGGTCCATCGGGTAGGAGATGGCCGAGACCCGAATCGGGATCCGGGCTGCGATCTCCAGAAAGTCGTTGCCGTCACGACGGGTGTTGGCGGTGACGCTGCAGAGGGTGCGCTCCTCGAAGAGGTGCCGCTCGTAGTTCAAGGCTGGGATGTCGCTCAGGTGGATGCCGGCGATGGCCAGGACGCCACCGCGGTCAAGGGCGGCCAAGGCCGGCGGGACCAGCGTCCCGACCGGGGCGAAGAGGATGGCGGCGTCGAGGGGTTCGGGTGGTGGGTCTGCCTCGTGGCCGGCGCTTGTCGCCCCCAGTTCCAAGGCCAGCCGCTGGGCATCGACCGACCGGGTGAGCACATGGACCCGCGCCCCTTCGGCCAAGGCGACCTGGGCGGTGAGGTGAGCCGAACCGCCGAACCCGTAGATCCCGAGTCGCCCGCCCGGTGGAAGCTGAGAGCGGCGGAGGGCCCGGTAACCGATGATGCCTGCGCACAGCAGCGGTGCTGCCTCTTGGTCGGTGAAAGTGCCCGGGATGGCATAGGCAAAGCGCTCATCGACGACCACGTACTCGGCGTAACCACCGTCGAGGTCCCAGCCCGTGAACAGGGGCGCGATGCACAGGTTCTCTCGGCTGGCGGTGCAGAATCGGCACGTCCCACAGGTGCGGGCGAGCCACGGGACGGCTATCCGATCTCCCTCTTCGAAGCGGGAGCATGCCGGACCGATCTCATCGACGACGCCGACCACCTCATGGCCCGGTATGACGAGGTGCTCTTTGGGGGAGAGATCGCCCTCGGCGAGGTGCAGGTCGGTACGACAGACACCACACACACGGACGTGGACGCGCAGCTGTCCTCTACCTGGACGCGGAATGGGCCGCTCGATGCGCCTCAATGGCTTGCCGCCGATTGGTCCGGGAGCGTCCACCGCCCATGCGTGCATCATTCCTGGTGTCATCCGCGAAACCCCGATCGATTCTCAGTCCTCGACTATGACGCGAACGGCCGGCACGCCGAGATCGGCCTCTAGGCACACGCCCTGTCCTCGGTTCGCGACCGTCAGTGGGTCGGGGTTGCTGAGCCCTGTTGGCTCGTCATCTCGACCACCTCCAGGTGACGGTACGCCGATCACCCGTCGTCGGGCAGGGTCGAATGCCCCGATCTTGAGCTCCGAATGACCATTGCCCCTAGCGGTCCGGCCCGACGGTTGGGACGATGGGGGAGTGAGCCCGCGTCGATACCGTGCCCCGGAGGTTCCCGACTCGACCTTCGAGGCGGTCATCTTCGACTGGGACGGCACCGCGGTCCCAGACCGGCAAGCCGACGCAACGGCGGTACGCGGTCGGGTCGAGGGGCTCTGTAGGGCGGGGGTACACGTGTTCGTCGTGAGCGGCACGCATGTCGAGAACATCGACGGCCAGCTCGAGGCCAGGCCACGGGGTCCGGGACAACTGTACCTGTGCTGCAACCGGGGCTCCGAGGTCTTCGAGGTCACCGGAAAGGGTCCAGTTCTCGTGTCCCGGCGCGTCGCCAGTACCGACGAAGACCGAGCGCTCGACCGGGCGGCCGAGGGGACCGTTGAGCGGCTCCGGACGCGAGGTTTGGAAGCCAAAGTGGTGACCCAGCGGCTCAATCGCCGCAAGATCGATCTCATCCCCCTTCCGGAATTGGCCGATCCCAAGAAGGCGGACATCGACTTGCTCGCCGATGCGGTCAGCGCTCGGCTGGCCACGGCCGGGATCGCGGACCTGGCCGAGGTGGTCGCCCTCGCCGGCGACGCCGCGCGCGCGGGCGGGTTGGTCGACCCGCGGATCACGAGCGACGTGAAGCACGTGGAGATCGGGCTGACCGACAAATCGGACTCAGCCCGGTTCGCGGCCAGCTGGCTGGCCGCGCGAGGCGTCACCGGTGCGCTGGTACTGATCGGGGGTGACGAGCTCGGACCCATCGGTGGGGTGGCCGGAAGCGATTCGATGATGTTGGTGGACGCTTTCGCTCGTGCCACGGTGGTGTCGGTGGGGATCGAGCCTGGTGGCGTCCCCACTCCGGTGGTGCACCTGGGCGGCGGCCCAGCCCGTTTCGCGGAGCTGCTCGACGGCCAGCTCGGACGCCGAGCCGGCCACCGGGTACCCCAGATCGACCCGGACCCAGCCTGGGTCGTCGCGCTGCCCAACGTCCAGGCCAAGGAACGAGTCGCCGAGGCGCTCGGCACTCTCGGCAACGGCTTCGCCGCGACGCGAGGCTCCCGGGAAGAGGACGGACCCGGGACCTCGCCGCTCTTCCTGGTGAGTGGGGTCTACACCGAGGACAACCGCTTGGTCCCCGGGCCGACCTGGACCGGCCTCGAACTGGAAAGCGGTCACGACCGATCCACCGAGCGCCGGTTGCTCGACCTGCGTACCGGTGTCCTGGTCCGTTCCGGGAACGACGGAAAGGGGCTGCGGTCCATGCGCTTTGTCTCCGCCGCCTCGCCTCACGCCATGGCTTTGCGAGCCGAGGCGGTCGAGCCCTGCCTTGAGCCCGGCGACCCGCTGCGGCCGCCCGGAGACACCGTGGACTTCGAACGAGAAGACCGAGGTGAGGTGCGCATGGCCCGGACGGGTCAGAGCGGTCACGAGATCGCAGTGGCCACCCGCGAACGCGTTGGGACTGTGGCCGGCCGGCGGGTGGTCGAACGGATGGCCGCTTGGGCCGCTGGCTCTGGCCAGAAGAGCTTCGACGACGCTGAACGGCAGCTCCTGGAGGTCGAAGCGATGGGCTTCGACCAACTGCTGGCCGGGCACAGAGAAGCGTGGACGGGCCGGTGGACAGACGCACAGGTAGTGATCGATGGGGACCCCGAGGCCGAACTGGCGGCGCGGTTCAGTCTGTTCCACCTCCTGTCGGCGGCCTCCGACACCGGGGAGAGTGCGGTTGGGGCCCGCGGATTGACCGGCGACGCCTACGCGGGACATGTCTTTTGGGACGCCGACGTCTTCGTGTTGCCGGCGCTGGCGGCCATCCGGCCAGCGGCGGCGCGGGCAATGCTCGAATACCGCATCCGCCGCCTCCCTGCAGCCCGGGCCACCGCCATCGGCCTGGGATTGCAAGGGGCCCGCTTCCCCTGGGAGTCGGCCGGTGACGGGAGCGACGTCACGCCCCGTCAAGTGATCGGACTTCACGGCGAGATCATCCCGATCACCACCGGCCCCCACGAAGAACACATCGTGGCTGACATTGCCTGGTCGGCGGCGCGCTACGCGGCGTGGACGGGGGACGAGCACTTCCTGGCCGGAGCTGGACGCGACCTGCTCGTCGACACCGCCCGCTACTGGTCCAGCCGAATTCGGACCGATGCGGAGGGCCGTGGCCACCTCTTCGGGGTCGAGGGCCCCGACGAGTACCACGAGGTGGTCGACGACAACGCGTACACCAACGTTATGGCCCGTTGGAATTTGTCCCAAGGCGCGAAGTTCCTCGCGAAGACCGACCCCGCCTCCCCGGAGGCCCGCCGGTGGCTCATCCAGGCCGAGGGGTTGGTCGACGGGTGGAACTCCGAGCGGGGTCTCTACGAGCAGTTCGCGGGGTACTTCGACTTGGAGCCGCTGCTCATGTCCGATGTTGCCGCGCCGCCGGTCGCAGTCGACGTGCTGCTCGGTCCGGGGCGGGTGGCCGGCTCTCAGCTCATCAAACAGGCCGACGTGATGATGCTCCATCACCTGGTGCCAGAAGAGGTGGTGGCCGGGTCGCTCGGCCCGTGCCTCGCCTTCTATGAGCCTCGGACCGCGCACGGCAGCTCGCTGTCCCCGGCCGTCTCGGCTTCCCTGCTCGCCCGTTCCGGTCAGCCCGAGCGGGCCCTTGAGCTGTTCCGGATGGCCGCCCACCTCGACCTCGACGATCTCACCGACACCACGGCCGGCGGCCTCCATCTGGCCACCATGGGCGGGGTGTGGCAAGCCCTGGCATACGGGTTCCTCGGTCTACGCGCCGAAGGCTCCCACGCCCCGCGGGTCAACCTGGAAGTCGACCCCTGCCTCCCCGGAGCGTGGTCCGCCCTCGGGCTCACCTTCGTTTTTCGAGGACACCCGATTGGCGTCCACGCCGATCACGAGCGGGTCGGGATCACCTGCGAGAAGCCGCTCCTCGTGCGCGTGGCCAATGGAGCACCGAAGCGATGCGAGCCACCCGGCGCCACCTTCTCCTTGACGTCACGGCGCAACGAAAGGACACCATGATGACCATCGTCCTCGCCGCGCTCGACACCACCGCGGCCGCCCGGCCGGTGCTCGAGACGGCTTTGCGGTTTGGCCAGCTGATCGGATCCGACGTGCAGGCGGTCCACGTCGGTGGAGGCCGGTTCGAATCGATCGAAACACCCGAGTCGTTGGCCGCTCGGAGCGAAGTGCCGTTCCGGGTGCTCGAAGGCCCGGTGGAATCTGCCCTACGCGCCGCGCTCGGGGCCCCAGAGGTGCTCGCCGCTGTCATCGGTGCCCGAGCCACCCCCGGCGGCCGCCGGCCGGTCGGCCGGACCGCACACCACATTCTCGAGCACACCGATAAGCCGGTTGTGATCGTGCCTCCTGACGCGATCGTTCCCAGCTCGTTCCGGCGAATCCTGGTACCCCTTGAAGGCACCGAAGCATCCTCCCGGCCGATACTCGAACGACTGTGGCCGGTGCTGGCCGCCGACGTCGAGCTGGTCGTCCTCCACGTTTTCACCGACGTGACCCGGCCCGCCATGGTGGATCGCCCCGTGCGCGACTTCGAGCTCCTGGGAAGGGAGTTCCTCACCCGCCACTTCCCCAAAGCGACCGGCATCGAACTCCGACCGGGCCCAGTGGCCACACGGGTGGCCGAGGTGTGCGGAGAGCAGGGTAGCGACCTGATCGTCTTGAGCTGGTCGCAGGACAGCTCGGCCGGCCGGGCCCACGTCATCGGAGAGGTCCTCGGGGCCTCGTCGGTGCCGGTGCTCCTCCTTCCTGTCACGCCCCCGAAATAGCAGTCCCGATCAAGGCTTCCTCGCCCAAGCAGAGACCGATGCCGGTGCCGGAGAGGAGCGGCTGAAGAACGCCATCCGCGCTGGGTTCGAACTCGAACAACGTCCCCGGAGCGCCGTCGGCACACAGGGACCAACGGCCCTACTGCCCTCGGCGCACCTGGTCCATGGTGGTGAGAGAGCACCGAGGCATCGAGAGGGAGACAATGACCATGTTGCGCGACGACGCCGCACCGGGGTTGTCCGGGCCGCGTCAGTCGAAGGGCAATCGGTTGCGGATCGGCATGGTCGCCCCCGTCTGGCTGCCGGTGCCGCCCCCCGGCTACGGCGGAACCGAGCGGGTGGTGGCAGTGCTCGTCGAGGGCTTGATCGAAAGCGGCCACGACGTCACGCTGTTCGCCGCCGCGGGTTCGGTGACGAGCGCCCACCTGGTGACCCCGCTCGCTGCACCTCCTCCGCTCGGGGACCCCAGCTCAGTCTCCGACGACCTGTTTCACACCACCACCGCCTTCTTACATGCCGGCGAGTTCGACATCGTCCACGACCATTCGGGAATGGGGCCGGCTCTCGGGGCCATGATCACCGGGCGGATTCCGGTCGTTCACACCCTGCATGGTCCGTGGACTGCGCTCAGCCGGCGGTTCTTTGGCTTGGTGCACGATCGGGTGCACATGGTCGCCATCAGCCACGCGCAGCAGGCCGCCAACCCACACTTGCACTACGCAGGGATGGTCCACAATGGCATCGACCTCACCATCCACCCATTCCACCCCGTCAAAGAGGACTTCTTGGTCTTCGTGGGTCGGATCAGCCCCGAGAAGCGTCCCGAGGTCGCAGTCGAGGTGGCCCGGGACGCAAAGCTTCCCCTGGTGATGATCGTCAAGCGGCACGAACCCGCCGAGCGCGCGTACTGGGATGAGATCGTTGCCCCACTTCTTGGCGACGACGTGGTGGTCCTCGACGAGCCACCCCAGGCGGTGAAGGCTGACCTGCTGGGGCGGGCTCGGGCGCTGCTATTCCCCATCGACTGGCCCGAGCCCTTCGGTCTCGTCATGGTCGAGGCGATGGCCTGTGGCACCCCAGTCCTCGCGTGCCCGCTTGGCGCAGTGCCAGAAGTGGTGACTGACGGTGTCACCGGGTTCCTCTGCTCCACGCCCGACGAGATGGTCGACGCCGCAGCAGCCGCCACCGAGCTCAAACCTGAGGATTGCCGGGCCCGCGTCGAGGAGTACTTCTCGGCGTCGGCGATGGCGACCGGCTACGAACGCGTGTACCGAGCCGCACTTGCAAGTGTTGACATGGATGGCACCGAGGAGGTCTTGGAACATTCGCCGTAGCTTCAACTGACATGACGAGTCTTTTGCCCAACCGGGGCGGGCCGCCGTCTGGGGGGCCTGAGCGGGCGAAAAGCCGGGCCGCTCACTCGTCACCGTGACCTGATCGAGTTCGTCCCGATCGCGCCATGCAGGACGAGATCGGATCTTGGGCCCTTTGACCCTGGTGGTCCGGCCCTCAAGCAGCAACGATCGAAGTGGCGAGGAGGTGGCGATGATCGCTGCAGCTGCACGGGGAAACGAGATGCTGTTACCTCCTGGATACCCCGCCCCCTGGGAGTTCCACGGGTTGCTGACGCACGGCCAAGCGGTCCTCGTCCGTCCGATCCGGCCTGCCGACGCGGACTTGCTCGTCAACTTCCACGCGAACCTCACGCCTGACACAGCCAATTGGCGTCACTTCGGCATCCATCCGACGATCACCCCCGGAGAGGCAGCGCACCGTGCCGAGGTGGACTACGGCTCTCGGATGGCGTTCGTCGCCCTGGTGGCCGATGACATCGTGGCGATCGGGAGCTATGAACGTCTCGGGCCCACGAATCCGGCCGCTGGAGTCTCCTTCACGGTCGCCGATGAATACCAGCGCCACGGGATAGCGACGCTGCTGTTCGAGAGCCTCGCGGCCTACGCGCGGACCAAGGCCATTGAGTGCTTCGTTGCCGAGGTCATGGTGGAGAACACCGCCATGCTCGAAGTTTTCGGGGCGACTGGCCTGGGTTCCACAACCGTTCAAGAAGACGACACGATCCGGGTCCGGATCAATTTGGCGCCGACGCCGGAATACCGCGCTTGTTGCGAGGAGCGGGAGGCGACCGCCGAGGTTGCCAGCATTGCATCGGTCCTTCGTCCTCGTTCGATCGCCGTTGTCGGGGCGGGGCGCCGTCTCGGCAGCGCCGGCCATGAGGTCGTTCGATCCCTTCTGACCGGGGATTTCTCGGGCACTGTCTACCCGGTCAATCCGTCGGCGCGGGCGATCTGTGGCGTACCCACGCACCCCAGGCTGGCGTCGCTGCCCGAGCCGGTCGATCTCGTGATCGTCGCGGTTCCGGCGGCTCTGGTCCCAAGCATCGTCGAGGAGGCCGCTTCGACCGGGGCGCGTGCGGTCATGGTGATCAGTGCGGGGTTCGCGGAAACGGGTCGCTCGGGTGCCGACATCGAGACCGAACTGCTCGCGTCGGCCCGCCGACACGGTGTTCGGATCGTCGGCCCGAATTGCCTGGGTGCGGTGAACACCGATCCCGAGGTTCGGATGAATGCCACCTTTACCGGTCTCGATCCACTCCCCGGAAGGCTCGCCGTGGTGTCGCAGTCGGGCGCCGTTGGACTCGTCCTCGCCGAGCAAGCGAGCGCCGCCGGGGTCGGGCTCTCGAGCTTCGTATCGGTTGGGAACAAGCTCGACGTGAGCTCGAACGACCTCCTCTGCTTCTTCGAGCGCGACGAACGAACCTCGGTGATCGCGCTCTACCTCGAATCCCTGGGTAACCCGCGCAAGTTTGCTCGGATCGCTCGGCGGGTCGGTGCGCACAAGCCGATTGTGGCCCTGAAGGCAGGGAGAACCTCTGCAGGTGCCCGAGGGGCGCATTCGCACACCGCAGCTGCGGCTACGCCGGAAGTCACCCTGTCTGCGCTTCTTCGAAGCGCTGGTGTCATCAAGGTCGATCGCCTCGAAGAGCTCCTTGACGTCTCAGCCATCCTGCTCGCTGCGCCGCTGCCCGGGGGACGTCGCGTTGCACTCGTCGGAAACTCCGGTGGTCCGCTCATTCTCGCAGCCGACGCGTGCGAGGCCGAAGGGCTCATCGTCCCAGAGTTTGGGGGGGCGACAAAGGACGCACTCAGAGAGGTCCTTGTCGCTGAGGCTGCGGTCGGGAACCCCGTCGACCTCACCGCAGGTGGTGGGGCTACGAGTCTTGAGAACGCGCTCGAAATCGTGGTTCAAGACGATGCCATCGACGCGATCATCGTTGTGACGACCGATCTCCCAGAGCTCTCGGCAAATGAGGCCCGGACCACGGTCGCTCGTATGGCGGCGCGCTCAGACAAGTCGATCATCGCATGCATCCTAGATGGAGATCCCCGGCTCTCTTCGTACGACACGGGACCAGTTGCCGAGGTTCCATCTCCTGAGCGCGTGGCATCGGCCCTTGCGCACGTCTGTCGCTATGCCGAGTGGCGACGAGCGCCCCAGGCCCCGACCGAGGATTTCGAAGAGTTCTCCGACGACTCCGTGATCAGCGAGATCGTTCGCTCCGAACTCGATCAAAGTCCGACTGGAAGTTGGCTTGATCTCGACCAATCATCCCGGTTACTCGAGGCATGCGGTGTGCCGGTGATAGCGACCCATGTCGCGCGAAGTGCCGAAGAAGCGATCTCGGTTGCCGAGGCGCTCGGCCTTCCGGTCGTGCTCAAAGCTCGATCTGGAGCGCTGGTTCATAAGACTGACGTTGGCGGCGTCGTATTGGATCTGGAGAATGTCGAGGCGGTGCGCGAGGCATACGAGACCATGTCATCTCAGCTCGGAGCCCAAATGGGCGGGGCCGTGATCCAGCCGATGGCGCCGGCCGGTGTCGAGGTGATCGTCGGTCTTACCGCTGATCCAGACTTCGGTCCGGTTGTGATGGTCGGACTCGGTGGGGTGATGACCGATCTTCTCGATGACCACGCCTTCGGCGTCCCGCCATTCGCTCCGGGTGCGGCCGATGCGATGGTTCGATCACTTCGAGCCGCTCCACTTCTTGACGGCTACCGAGGCGCACCAGCGCTCGACCGGAAGGCCCTCATCATGATCCTCGAGGCGATCGCCAATGTCACCGAACGGGTTCCAGAGCTCGTGGAGCTCGATCTCAACCCGATTGTCGTTACTGCGACCGGGGCGCTGGTCGTCGACTGCAAGGTGCGGCTGGCTCCTTGCAGTTGCGGACCTGGGCCGCTCTTTCGGGCGTTGCGCTCATCGGGATGAATTTGAAGAAGTCGGTGCCCGTGAGCGACTGGGCGCTTGAGCACCCACATGAACAACTCGGAAATGCCCTCTGCGCTCGGGGTGCTGCGCTCGGGGGATTCGAACCCCCAACCTGCGGAGTAAGCGGAATCGAAAGTAGATAAGCTCACCGGCACATCGCTCCGTTGATCGAATACCAGCTTGTGGTTGCGTCCAATGACCGAAGGGTCGTTGACGACGTTGACCGGCAAGAACGCCACCTCGGCGTTGTCATCGAGCCAGCGGTAGAGATCCGCCGTTCCGAGGGCGAACGTGGTCACTGAAACGCCGTCAAAGACACCCTTGACGGCGTTGGTCACCTTGCCCGCCTCGTGCAACCTCGTGGCGTCTCATGAACCCAGCGGCTTCTTGTCGGACAGGTCAGTTCAGTTCCCGAAGTCCCATCCGGACCCACCGTCGAACTGGTTGAGAACGTTTTTCGCGATGAGGATCCGGTGGACCTCGTCCGGTCCGTCAGCGAGCCGAAGCGTCCGTGCGCCTTGAAACATCGCGTAGAGAGGAAGATCACCCGAAACTCCGGCCGCACCCCAAACCTGAATCGCTCGATCAACGACGCGCATGTAGGCGCTCGGCACGAAGACCTTGATTGCCGAGATATCGGTTCGTGCGTCCAGGTCACTGGCCATCCGTTCGGCACAATGAATCGTCATCAGGCGAGCCGCCTGGATGTCCGTATACGAGTCGGCGATGAATCCCTGCACGAACTGCTTGGTTCGCAGCAGACCTCCATGCACCTCGCGGTCACGGGCCCGTTGCACCATGAGGTCGAACGCCCGCCACATCTGGCCGACCGAGTTCATGCAGTGGTAGACGCGTCCTGCTCCGAGGCGGTCCTGAGCCGCTTGGTGGCCGCTGCCTCGCGAACCGAGTTGGTTCTCGAGCGGCACGCGCACGTCCTCGTAGACGATCTCACAATGGTCGCTCTCGACGCCCCAGACGTTGATGCCGCGGAGGATGTGCACGCCCGGTGTGTCCCGAGGGACGATGATCTGGGTCATTGCCCCGTTGCTTCGGCTGTCGCCGTCCGGGTCCTCCGTTCTGCACATCACGATGAAGAAGTCGGCGCGCTTTCCATTTGAGGTGAACCACTTGTGCCCGTTGATGATCCACTCATCGCCGTCGCGCCGCGCGGTGGTGCGGATCGAACGAGGATCGGACCCTGCGGAGTCCGGTTCGGTCATCGAGAAGCCCGACTGCAGCTTGCCCTCGATCAACGGAATCAACCAGGTGCGTTTCTGCTCCTCCGTTCCGTACTTCACGAGGAGCGTTTGATTGCCCGAGTTGGGTGCCACGACCCCGAAGAGCGCTGCCCCGCCCATTGCGTAGGCGAGCACCTCGTTCATGTAGGCGAGCTCAAGAAAGTCCAGGCCAGCACCTCCGTACTCTTGGGGCAGATGGGGTGCCCACAGCCCGGCCTGTCGAACCTTCGACTCGATGTCCCGTCGGGCCTCCTTGCTCGCGGCGAGATCGCTCTCCGTGACGCTGGGGTTAGTACGCGCCGCCCAGAGAAGGTTCTCGTTGGGCAGGATTTCCTTGTTGACAATCTCGGCCGTGAGTCCTCGGATCTCGTTGACCCGTTCAGACACCGTCGGGATCGGTCTTACATTCATCATCGGGCGAACTCCTCTTTGACCGGTCGGCGATTGCCTGGCCATCTCCATCAGCCAGTTTGTTCAGGGATGGACGCATCTTCCAGGGCCGAAAGTCCTTCCCTGGGCGCTATCACAGGCCGCAGCGAGAATCGGCGAGGCTGTGAGCGCATCAGCCACGGGCCGACTCGGATCTCGGCGTACCTTGGCCCCGACGGCAATGCCCTTTTTCTGGATCGACGAGTGACGCGCACTGACGAGGGTGTCAGATCTGATCTAGATACCCCAATCACACGGAGTAGGGCGTCCCGTCGGCTCAGGGCGTCCCGTCCTTGCGCCGACCCAGCTCTTCCTCAATCTTGGTGATATCCGACAGATCCTTTGGTCTCCGGGGCCGTCCAGGTACCCAGATCGGCATCATTCTCTTCATCTCGATCTGGACGTGTGGGTCGATGACCCGGCTTCGAACAGCGCCGATGAAGCCTTCCGGACCGTCGAGGATGCCCTCAGGCCACGCTTCTGCCCTTCCAAGGGCCACCAGCAACAACCACAGATCCGCTGTCGTCTTGGGTGACGAGCTTGAAGCTCACTTCGATACCGTCTCGGGCGAAGTCAATCTGTTGTTCGACCGGTGGACCCTTCAGCTGCTTGTACCCTCGCTGGGTGAGACACGTGGTGAGAGACGATGCGTCCGCAGCCCACATGAACCAGTCGATGTCGTCGTGTTCGCGAGTGACCTTGCCCAGGTAGAAGTCCATCGCCCAGCCACCCTCGAGCCACAGTTCGATCCCTAACACCTCCGCGACGTCGGTGATCTCGTTGATGACCTCGAGCTGGCGGGTGACCCGGTCGGGACTGGTCATCAGGCGGATCGTCTCACGTTTGTCCATTCGAAGGTGACTGTTTCATAGACAGCCGCGCGCAGCAGCGAAGCATGGTCCATCCAAGCAGGGGGTTGATGCGCTCCTGAACTGCGAGTAAGCGCTATCTCATCCGACTTCCTAAGGTGCCGCACAGGTTGCCTCGATAGGTTTCCGGCCCTCATGGCTCTCCTTAGAAAGGCGCCAGCCGACGGCAAGTCCGGTTGGTGCGTGGGCGACATTCTCGCCTGCGGCGTGCTGGCCGGGCTCCCGATTCTGATCTACGCGATCCCGTCCGCCCTGGGTCACCCCAACCTCCCCGGCGATGACCTGATTCAGAACTTTCCACTACGGGTTCTGGTGGGGAGGCAGTTGGGCCACGGGACGTTCCCCACGTTCAACCCCTATGTCTGGGGCGGTGCGCCCCTCCTGGGTGGGTGGAACGCCGGGGCCCTCTACCCGTTCACGATGCTGTTCGCCTTCGTTCCGGCGGCGGGTGCGTGGGCGCTCAACGAGATGGCCGTGTATTGGGTCGGGGCGTTGGGCATGTACGCCTTTTTGCGGGTGGTGCGGCTCCGCCCTTTTCCGAGCCTGCTCGGAGCGGTCTCGTTCGCGTTCGCCGGTGCCCTCGACGTCCAGCTGGTCCACTTCGGCTTGGTGGCCGGTATGAGTTGGATCCCGTTGATCCTCGTTGCACTGGTGAAGCTGACAAGAGAGCTGACCTGGGCGCGCCGGACCACATGGGTCGGAGTCCTCGGCGTCGCCGGCAGCATGAGCGTGCTGGCCGGCGAACCGAGGGCCATCGACACCACACTGGCCGTGGCCGTCTTGTACTTCGCTTGGCTGGTCACCCGTGTTGGTCCCCGCCTGGTCGGCTTTGTCGTCTCGACCTTCGCCGGCGTGGGCCTGGCCACACTCATCTCGGCGGTCCAATGGCTGCCGGGCGCCATGACCGTGTCCACATCGCAGCGGGCCACCGCGACATATGCCCTGTTCTCAGCAGGATCGCTCGATCCCCGCTGGCTATTCACGTTGTTCACTCCCAACCTGCTCGGTGGCAGTGGCTCGTTCGGCACGTCGACATGGTTCGCCTCCTACGGCCTGCCCGAGGTGATGGGTTACGCCGGACTCCTCGCGATAGTGAGCGCCTTCGGGCTGTTGGGCACCCTGCGCCGCCGACGCCCGCTGCCTGATTGGCTGGCCTGGGAGGTCATCGCGGCGGTGGGGATACTCCTGGCCTTGGGCGGCAATACCCCGCTTGGCCATTTTTTCGCTCACCTCCCGTTGTTCGGCAGCCAGAGACTCCAAAGTCGCAACATTGCCGTGACCGACCTCGCGCTGTCGGTCCTGCTCGCGTATTGGGTGGACCAAGTCCTCCGTCGGAGGGTCGAACCGAACGCTGTGCCCAAACGATGGGGGAACTTCGATCGATTCCGGCTCATGTCTGTCCTCCCGGTCGGCGTGGCCGGCCTTCTCTCGGTGGCCGCGCTGGCCACCCCGGCCGGAGTGGCCCGGCTTCTCGGGGCGACGGCCGCCCAAGCCACCCGGGCCAGCGCCGAGCGTCCGCTCTTCGTCGTGAATTTGTTGTTGGTCGCCGTCGCCGCGGCATTCATCTTGGGGCTTCCTCGGCTGAGGGTTTCTCGCCGGGGTTGGATTCTGGGCACCATCGCGGTCATCGACCTAGCCGCGTTCAACGTGACCAGCCTGTGGCCCATCGCAGTCGGTCCGGCCGACGTCACCAACTTGGGATCCGCAGCGATTCCCCCCACCCAGAACGCGTCTCCGGCGCTGCTTCATCTGGCGGCAACGCTCGGTTCCTCGACTCGCTACGTCATATACAACCCGCAGCACTACGTCCCTGAGTCGCCACAGGCCCCCCAGTTACCGGACCTCAATGTCTTGGACGGACGCTTCATTGCGCAGGGGTACAGCTCGATCGTTGAAGCTGACTACGCCGACACCACCGGTTCCCACGCCCCCAACGGAAAGGGCTTGGAGACGCTCTCCCCCAAGG
This sequence comes from Acidimicrobiaceae bacterium, assembly GCA_003161255.1. Taxonomy (GTDB): domain Bacteria; phylum Actinomycetota; class Acidimicrobiia; order Acidimicrobiales; family RAAP-2; genus Palsa-461. The sequence goes on from PMOQ01000075.1 coordinate 73,996, forward strand.
CAATCGCCGACGGGGTGTTGAACCAGATGGACACCACGACCCTCGTCACGCTGCCTTTGTACCTGGTGGTCGATCACACTCGGGGTTCTCAGCCAAGCGCCAGTGGGTCCAACCAACCCGCTACCGGCTCACCGACCGGCATGCGGACGCTTAGAACCGGAGTCGACGCAAGTTGGGTCTTTGGCGAGAAGCTCGACATCACCTCGTTCTCGTTGCCATTGAAGAGCCGGGGCGCCCAGACGCCACTGGCGGGCTGGAGCGTCGGCTTGACCAAGGCGAACGGGACGATCAGCTGGCAATCATCGGTCCATGTGATCGAGGGTTCCCGATCGATCGAGGTGAAGTTCGCCCAGCCCTCATCGGGGACCGGTCTCGTCATGAAGTCCACCCTCTACCAGGGGGCGGTCGGCCCTCCCACTATCACCACCCGTGGTGGCTTGATCTCCACGGCCGACGGTGACCTGGCCGACGCGCTGGCGAGCGGGTGGTCGTTCGCCGGTGACCTGGGCCAGTACGCCTACTTCACCAACCGACACGCCGACGCCCCGCTCACTCTGGTCCCGTTGCCCGGCGTCTCGACGACCGGAGCGTCGGTCAGGGCCCTCAGCGGTCCGAAGGTCGAACCGACGTCGGCCGTCGTCAGCTCCCCGCACGGCATCGAGGTTGTCAGATCGGTGACGGTCATCCCCGGTTGGAGTGCCACCTGGCACCCCAACCGGGGAACAACCCGTTCGCTCTTGGTGAAGCGCCGCGGACTGGTCCAGGCGGTCAAGGTGCCGGCGGGCGAGGGGATCGTCACCTGGTCCTACGATGCACCGGGCGTCAAGGGGGGCATCGTCATGACGATCGTTGGGCTGGCCCTCCTGGTTGGGCTCATAGGCACGGCAATCACCCTGCGTCGGGTCGGCTGGAACCGTCGCCCGCTGGGCCGTGTCGAATGCACGTCCTCATGACGTCGCCCGCAGGGCCCAACGGCCGCCGAAGGACCCTGAGGCGTCCAAGGGTGCGAGTCGAGCCGACCACCACCTGCCCGCCGAACACCGGACCACTGTGACGATCCATCGAAAACGCTTTGGCGCTCTGGCCGTGGCCGTGGCCGTTGCGCTACCACTGACCGCGACGACGCAGATGCCGGCCAGTGCGAGCACAGCCGCGTCGTCCAAGTCGCTCGCAAAGGACCTGCTGCCGTCCTCGTACGCGAAGAAGGCCGGCTTCACCGAGGTAGCCGAAAAGATCACCACAAACTCCAAGACGGGTGACAAGTCCTGTCCCCACGTTGCCGAAGAGGCGTTTGAGAACGCCTCAGGTCAGCTGGGTTTGGTCTCAGAAGCCGTGGCCTGCACCACCAGCCACGGCGCCGCCACGCTTCTGAGCGGCGCGCGGTCAGGGACTTCGGCGACCTCGGCCAGGCCTCCCGGACAACTTGGTTCTTCAGCCATCGAGCGAAGTAGTGGTGGCTCGACCTATGCGATCTATTGGCAGCGGGGCCAAACCGTAGAGGCGGTGGCCTTCACCACCGATGTGCCAGCCAGTAGCTCGTCCACCAGCACCTCGGTTGCCGCGCCACCGATCACCCCGGCGGAGCAGAAGGTTCTGTCGAGCGCGGCCGTGGAACAGGACGGGTTGCTCGGATAACGCCTCGGTCCCCCCGGCAGCTGTGGTGAGGGAACTCATCACACTGAGGCTCTCAGTTCTCTGGGATTGACTTCACGTCGGGCATTGCCGATCTCTATCTAGAGAACTTTCCCAATGGAACGACACTTTCCGAAGTGATGCACCAGATCATGGAAACGCTGCCCAAGGATGCCGTCGCCAGTCCTCTGGTCGTCGACGAAGGTGGGTCGCGGGGAGTCAAAAGATCTCTCCAATTTCTTCTACGGGAAAATCGATGCCCTCTGTTCGTCGCTCGACATCTCCACGAACGAGGCGGGTCATCTTAAGCTCCAGCACGACATGGAGGCGCTCGATGCATTCCTCGCGGAGCGCTTCAGGTAATCAATGATGGTCCTGGCCGCATCAGGCCGCTCGCTCTCTTGCTCGGTGCCCGATGTTTGCTCCTCCGGCGTGTCCTTCCGGTCCGCCCTCCCAGCCGCCGATCTCCCTGTCCGCCTTCCGGCCGTCCAGCCGTCCAGCCCTCCGGTTTCCTTGGTGTCTCGTCACCGATGTCGGCGCTGAGAGACTCGACCTCGATCGCTTCACGGCGTTTTCGTCGAGTCGGGACTTGCCTGGACCTCGTAGAACACTCGCCACCTTGGAATACACACACCACGCCGCTGTGACAGATCACCGTGCGCGGCTGTTGTCGAATCAGCTCCGAGCGCCAGTTACTGGAAGGGTGGCGGCTGTTGATGTAACAGCCGCGTCGCAGCCCCAGATCCGCCTGCAGCGACGAAATAATGCCCGCCAGGTGACCGACAGTCATTCCCTCTTTCGAAGGAGTTGGGCCTTGCACGAGCAGCTCCATGCTCGGAGCTCAAGGTTGGGCCCAAAGCCGGCTGTCACCCAACGATCCGTAGTCAAGTGCGAGTACCCTGGGTCCGTTCGACATCGAACGGCGCCTTTAGCAGTTAGAGCGCTTCGACAAGAGTTCGGCAAGTTACAGTCCGAGCGGGCCAGCCGTCGATAGTTCGTTCGCCTACATGCCACCCCGGCCAACACAACTCAATCGAAAATGCCGCCCTGGAATTGGGGGACCTCACCGCACCAGGAAACATTGGAGTCAACGCGCGTATGATTTCTTCGTGCCAAGGCGAGTACTCGAAGAACTGTCCTGGGATGAATGCTTCACTTTGATCGGACAAGAAACTGTCGGCCGGTTGGTCTATGCGGACGACTTGGGACCAGCTGCTGTTCCAGTCAACTATGCGATCGCAGGACAGGACATTGTGTTCCGCTCGGCGGCGGGATCCAAAGTGCGCGGATTGCGTGACCATGGTGTCGCGTTCGAGGTCGATAACATCGATACTGCCAACCGCTCGGGTTGGAGCGTCCTCGTTCGCGGGACCAGCGAAGAGGTTGAAATGGAGCGCGTTCCTGAGCTCCTACGTCGGATCGATGGCGATGTGCCTTTGCCTTGGAAGAAGGGCACGCACAGAATCTGGGTGGTGATCACACCAAACACGGTTACGGGTCGGCGACTGGCGGGCACCGCTTTTGAAGACTTCTTTTGAAGGTGCGCGATCGTTTTAGGTGCGTGATCGGCTCTATGCGTGTACGCGCGACTTGGCCTCTGTGACGCAGACTGAATGAACCACTTGAACGGCGATCCCGCAAGCCACTGATGGCCTGGTCCGAGCGCCTCATTTGGATCTCTGGCTAAGCGGTTGTACCGGACAGTGACCGTCTACGCGGCTGACAATCATCCGCCGCAACGCGGTTCCGGCGAGAGTGTGGTTGACTCGGCACGACATCAGTCGCGCATGGCAATCTGTCACAGCGGTGAGGCGCGCGTACTCCGATGTGGTGAGTACTTATACGAGGGGGCCAGGCAAGTCCCGACTGGTCGTCAAACGCCGTGGAACGGTTCGAGGTTCGAGTCCTCTACCGCCCACTGCTCCCTCCATATGTAGCGGCGGCCGAAGAACGGCCTTTACCTAGCCGTGTCACCCTGGGTTGACAGGAGCGGACTTCATGGCGTCTCCGATCACGTGAGAACCAGGATCACAGGTGGAAGTATGACGAGGGTGACAGCCGCTAAGTAGAGCGTGATACGCGTCACCAAGGCAAGCGACCTAACCGGCGTGCTCAGTCGCGTGATGCGCTGATCGAGTTCAGTTTTTACCTCGCTCGTGTTCGCGGAGCCGAGCAAGAAGTGCTCGTCGCCCAGGCGCCTGAGCGCACTGCCCAAGCTCACCGGATCGCACTGCCGGCAGGCAACATCGTCGGCGAGCATCTCAATGAGGAGCTCCACCGCACCCAGTGCTATGGCAGCGGTCGGAAGGAATGGAAAGGTCTGACGCCAGGCGATGAAGGGTTGCACGAGCAGGTCGTGCCTGCCTCGTGCATGGACCTGCTCGTGGGCGAGGACCGCACCGAACTCAGCCGGGTCGAGGGCAGCGACGGCGCCTTGGCTCACCACGATGCGCGGTCGCAGCCCTGGAAGGCAGTAGGCGACAGCGGTGGGGTTGTCGAGGAGGCGCAGTTCGCCGGATGACAGGAGGTGTGCCGAGGCAAGAGCACTGATGCTTCTTGAGAGCGGGCGACTGCGCTCGAGCTGTCGGCCCAATGAGTCGTCTGCGACGGCATCGAGGCGGACGCGATGCTGTCGCCGAGCGAGGACAACCCGGACTGTCGAACGCACTGCGGTGACAGCAAGCCAGATTCCAACCATGGCAGCAAGGGCCACACCGGTCCATCCGGGAATGCCGAGGCGTGACCAGTTATGACGGAGGGACTCGATGTCGGGGAGCCAGCGCCCGCCTAGGCTGCTCGCTGCCAGGGTAAGGGCGGCCCCCAGGAGGCTAAGGCCCCCAGCGAGGCCCACGGCTTGCCAGCATACGAGTGCGACCCGCGGGTCTCGAGCTGGCCAACGGGCTCGGCCAAGTGCAGCTGGGACCGGGACTGCGAGCACGATCGCCATGACGAGCAGGCCGGCGGCCTCCGCGCGAAGCACCAGGATGTCAGTTGTTTTCGCTCGACCGTCTCCGCATTGCTCGGCGGAGGTGGTGGGTGTCGGCGTCACTCATCGCACCGAGGAAACGGGTGAGCACGGCCGCCCGGTCAGGTGCCTGTCCGAGAGCGTCGAGCATAAGCTGGGCGATGTAGTCCTCGCGTCGTGCCGTGGCGACATATCGCCGGGGGCGCATCTCCCCGATCCGCGTGACGAGCCCCTTGTGGGCTAGCCGATTGAGGACCGTCAGCACCGTGGTCATCGCCGGGTCACGCCCTTCCAGCGCTTCGATCAGCTCACGGGCCGTCACCCCGTGGGGATGGTCCCACAGCACATGGAGCACAGCTCGCTCAAGATGTCCGCGATCAGCCATCTGCCTCTCGGTCCTCGTCGACCGTGAGGTGCTCTCGCTTCTCAAACGGCAAGATCAGCAGCCGCGTGCGGCCGACGACCAACGATTTTAGGCTTCTGACGGCACCTCTACGTAGAAAGGAGTTAGACTCTACTGACGGTAGAGTAATCGCTGGACGAGTCCCCGTGAAAGGAGTGTGTGTGCGACGCAAAGTATTCGACGTGCTCGCGAGCGCCGGCGGGCTGGTGGTGGTGGCCGTGCTCGTGGTCGCGGGCGCGCTGCTGATGTGGGGCTACGGCTTCACCAACTCCAACGTCCACAACCAGCTTGCCCAGCAGGAGATCTCCTTTCCTCCCGCGGCTGCGTTCGCCCACGCCAAGCCGGGCACCGAGATCACGCCGAGCATGATCCCTTCGGTCTCCCAGTATGCCGGCCAGCAGCTCCTTACGGGCCAGCAGGCGGAGGTCTGGGCCGACGACTTCATCGCCGTCCACCTCTCCGAGATGCCCTACGGCGGCGTGTACGCCAAAATCAGCGCCGCCGCTCTCGCCGATCCGAGCAACGCCAAGCTGAAGGCCCTCGAGCAGACCTCATTCCAGGGCACGACCCTGCGGGGTTTGCTTCTCGAGGCCTACGCCTTCTCCGAGTTCGGCACGATTGCCTTCTGGGCGGGGATCGCCGCGTTCACCCTCGCTTTCGTCATGGCGATGCTCGTCGGGTTGGGCTTCTGGCATGCCCGGCGGACCGCGCCCGAAGCCGAGCTGCTGGCGCTCGAACGGCAGGAATAAACCTGGTCCGATCGAAGGCGTTGTGGTTCACCGCTCCGCCCGTCGGCCGTCCTTTCCAATGCCGCGGCACGGTGTCTGTGTCGGCCCACCAGGGCGTCCGTCAGAGGGGGAAAGCCAGAACGGTCACACTGTGACGCGATCGTTCGGAGCCAGTCTCCGGACGGATGGCGATACTTGGTTCTCCATCGTGCCCACAACGGTCCTGAGTTTGAAGGGGACTGGGCATGGACACCGCCAGCCGGAGCCCGCTTCCCTGGCGAGGAGGTGCAGGCCTGTGCCGTACGGGAACTTGAAGAAGAAACGGGACTGAAGCGGGATCCGATCGCACTTGTTGTTGAGGACATCGAGTGGGCAGTGTTCGATCTTGTGGTTCCTTGGGGTGTGGATATCTCGCTCGACGGCGAACACGACCGATGTGAGTGGTTAGCCCTCGACGATGCGTGTGCCCGTTGCCTTCCGACCGTCGTCGCAGAGTCTCTTCGTCTTCCTGCCTCATCATCGAGCGGCTCAGAGGGACTCGGTTTGTATCCCTAGACCCCCGCAGGCACGAGCGCCGGGCTCCGTGTTGGCCGCGTGGCTGAGAGCGCATCAGCCACGACCCGGACTGGCCATGCTTCGCTGTTTCGTGCGCGCGGCTGACTATGAAACAGCCACCAGCTTCGACGTTCGAGTCCCTTGACGAGGTCAGACGAGCAAGGGGAGAGAGGGGGAACGACACGCGGGCGACGCCAAACGCCGGGACAAGAGAAGAGAACAGAAGGCGGGGACGCAGGGAGCCAGCCAGCCACGAGGCGACCGGAGGGAGCCGAGGATTTAGAGGGGACGGCAAGAGGGGCGTCCGGGACCATTATGGGGACGAGCGACAAAGCACTCGGTAACCCTGTGTTGTCCTGGCCGAGCTAAAAGGTGGCCAGCCGGGCTCGGCCGGCTGATGATGTAACAGCCACGTCAATCGCCGATCCTCACCAATCGTGATGCCCGAACCGGTTGGTCGATCTGCGAACGGGATCGCCTAACCGACCCCAATCAGACGGTTCGGATCTTATTCCCGGATGGCAGCGCCAAGGTCCTTCCAACCGCCGCCGCCAGTTCCTTGTCCCGCTGTTTTAGAACATGGCTGTAGACCCGGAGCGTGATGGACGGATCGGCATGACCAAGCCGGCTACTAACCGTCACCGGGTCATAACCGGCGGCAATGCCTTGGGTTGCCGAGAAATGGCGAAGAGCGTGCAGGTGCGTATTCACTCCGGCAGTCTCGGCAATCCGTGTCGTGAACTTTGTGACCACGTCAGGCCGGATCGGTTCGGTGCCGGTCGGTGAACGGCTGAACACGAATCCGTCGGGAAGCACTTCAAGGCCAAGGCTGGCGGCCAGTGCATCGACTGCCGATCGATGTCGACGCAAGACCTCTAAGCCGAGGTCATCAAGCCCGATTGTTCGGGCTTGATGAGTTTTCGTTCCCTTTTCAGCCCATCCCCCGCCAGCTACTTCGTAGACGGATCTGGAAATGGTGAGGGTGTCGGAATCAAAGTCAATGTCCGGCCATCTCAGGGCACACAGCTCACCACGCCGGGCCCCAGTCAGCGCCGCTAGGAGCAAAAGGACAGCCAGAGCCGGCTCGACTGCTTCCGCGGCTACCAGGATGGCTTGCACCTCCTCCGGTGTCGGCGCCTCTACTCGCGCGGCACGTACTGGCGGAGGGCTTGCCTGACGGGCGACATTTCGATCCACATATCCCCACCGCTCGGCCTGGTGGAGTGCTGCACCGATCAGGGCATGGACTCGACGAACCGTCGGCGGTTTGTTGCCCTTTTCAGTCAGCTTGGCGTACAGCTTGTCTAGGTCCCGAGCTGCCAGCTTTGACAGCTTGATCTTTCCTAATGCCGGTCGGACCACCGTGTCGGCGATCCAGCGGTACTTGTTGAGCGTGGTCGGTGAACGGCCAAGGTTTTCACAGTGTTCCAACCACTGAGTGAGTAGGTCACCAACCGTCTCGGCTCCGGTAGCAGTGTTGCCTTGAGCGACCTTGGCCACCATCTTGGCGAGCTCAGTGTCAGCAAGCCGTGACCCAGCACCAGGTTTCGGATTCTTGTCCGGCACCTTGATCGTCTTGGTGACTTGGATTGGCGTGTTGGTGCCCGACCGGCGGCCGGCATAGACCCCCAAGCGCCATACACCTGGCCGTATCTCGGTCTTGGTGCCGTTCATGGCGGACTGTAGCCGGAAAAGTAGTCACATTGTAGTTATGTAGGGGAATTGTAGCCGTTGGGAGCGGGGAACTTTCTAAGCAAATAGTGGCTCTCAACTGGGAAAAGATGGGTGGGCCGCCCGGGGCTCGAACCCGGCACCTTGGGATTAAAAGTCCCCTGCTCTACCCGATGAGCTAGCGGCCCGTCTTATAGCGTTGTCCCTGATTACCACGACTACTTCGCGGTTCAGGGTGGGGGACAGACACCCCCGTTTTCGCCGCGAATGCCATCGCTGGTCACAGTTTGGTCACAACGGCACTGTCGACCATAGCGGCGACCGCACTGGCGGCCTGGGAGTCGGCCGCCTCGAACAGGTGGCCGCAGCGGTCCATGGTGAACGAGCTGGAGGCATGACCGACCCGGCGGGCAATCAGGAGTGGTTGTTCTCCTGCCGCGATCAGGTGAGCGACGTGGGTGTGCCGAAGGTCGTGGAACCTGATGCGTGGCAGGGTGCACTTGGCGACCAGCCGGTCGAATCTCTTGGCCACCGACTCAGGGTTCACTGCCCCCCGTCGGGCTGGGCGAAGACGAGTCCGTGGTCGGTATAGCCCGCGCCCATCGCCAACCGGTCCGTCATGACGGGGTCCTTGATTGCTCCGGTCGGGCCCTGCGGCTGGTCGAGTGGCAGGATGCCCATTGCCCCGCACTGCGGGCAGTGACGTGCGGAGGGTCGGTTGGTCGTAGCCATGGTGGCCACCTCCTCATCGATCCTGGCGTTGCCACCGTGCCTATTGGTCGGTTGGTGAGCTTCACAGGGATCCGATGTCCCATCGCGGCAGTGGTATGGAGTTCACCCCCTCGATCTTCTCCACCATCGCCCGCAGGTCAGCCGCCAGCGAAGAAACCTCGGAGCGTGTCAGCGGATGGCTCACACCCGCACCTCCGCCGAAGTCTTCCGCCACTCATCGCCCGAACACCTCGCTGCGCTCGGAGCACGGCCACGGTGGCAGGGTCCAGGTCGATGCTGCGTCGGCCTCGGTCCGTCTTCGTGCGTTCGCTGAAGGCGGGTTTTGCGGGTGCAAATATGGCGATAAGCCATGACCGAGGTACTGCCGGGAAGAATGCCGGCAACCCCCGAAAGCCGTTGGAGAGTCTGTAATACGGTGACCGTGGTGCGCCTCCAGGACTGGTTTCTGCTACCCGAAGAACGCGGCAATCCGATGACCAAGATCGACTCGGGTCGGCCCGGTGGTGTCGCGTGGACCGAGGGCAACCATGTCGAGTTCCTAGTGGATGGAGCTACGTATTTCGCTCGCCTGTCTGAAGTCCTCTCGAGTCTTGGGCCCGGCGACGCGGTGCGCTTTACAGACTGGAGAGGAGATGGAGACGAGTATCTAGCCGACGGCGGGCCGGCGATCGCGACACTCATTGCAGACCTGTGTCGACGTGGTGCGGACGTGCGTGGGCTGCTCTGGCGTTCGCACAGCGACCGGCTTGCATTCAGTGCGAAGGAGAACCGACATCTCGCCGTCGAGGTGACAGAGGCAGGTGGCGAGGCCCTGCTCGATGAGCGAGTGCGGCGAGGCGGGTCACACCACCAGAAGCTCGTGGTCATTCGCCACCGGGCCTTTCCAGCGGGTGACGTCGCATTCATCGGGGGGATTGATCTCAGCCACGGGCGACGAGATGACATCAGCCACCGGGGGGACCATCAGCCCATCAAGCTCTCCCGGCAGTACGGTCCTCGTCCCCCTTGGCACGATGTCCAACTCGAAGTCCACGGACCCGCCGTCGCTGATCTCGATTTCACGTTCCGAGAAAGATGGGAGGATCCGACTCCGCTCAACCATGCTGGTCGCCTGAGAGCACGGATCTCGCACATGACGTCGCGAGATCGCCTCGCCCGTCCGATCCCCGCCGGTCCAGCCGCACCCCCGGGATTTGGCGGCCATGCCGTCCAGGTGCTTCGGACGTATCCATCGAGGCGTCCTAGGTATCCGTTCGCGCCTAACGGCGAGCGAAGCATTGCCCGAGCGTTTGCAAAGGCGATCGATCGAGCGCGAACGCTGATCTACGTCGAGGACCAGTACTTCTGGTCTGCCGAGATTGCCGAGCTTCTCGCAAACGCATTGCGCCGGCATCGAGGATTGCAACTGATCGGCGTCGTGCCCCGCTACCCGGACAAAGACGGCCGATTGTCGGGGCTGCCCGCTCGACTCGCGCAGACACGGGCGATCGCTACGGTCCAGGCGGCCGGCGGTAACCGTGTCGGGATCTACGACCTCGAGAACGAAGTCGGGACGCCCATCTACGTCCATGCCAAGGTCTGCGTCATCGATGACGTCTGGGCGTCGGTTGGATCTGACAATCTGAATCGTCGTTCATGGACACATGACTCGGAATTGTCCTGCGCCGTGATCGACAGCGATCTCGACGGCCGAGCCCCACATGATCCAGGGGGGCTCGGCGACGGAAGCCGCCGGTTCGCACGGGCCCTGAGGTTGTCGCTCTGGGCTGAGCACCTCGACCGGTCGATGGATGATGCCGAACTGCTTGATTTTGCAAACGCTTCTGCTCTTTGGGAACAAACCGCGAGAGAGCTGGCAAGCTGGAAACTTCACCCCGGCGGCCGGGCGCGGCCATCGAGCCGCGTCCGATCGCACGAGATCGAGCCGGTTCCCCCTGGCAATCAACGGTGGGCCGAAGTCGTCTATCGCTTGATCTTCGATCCCGACGGGCGTCCGTTCAGGCTCCGCACGAGCCATACTTTCTGAACCAGGCCTTGGGGGGAGGTGGTCTCCGTGGTTAGGACCTGAGCCGCGTGTCCTCGCTGTACCACGTGACCTGTTCTTCGATGAGCTTCAGGTGATGGTCGGCGCAACGGATCTTGCTCCTCACCCCATATCTTCAATTAACTCGGGGCTTGGGTATTCGGCCGGACTTTCGTCGGCAAAACGCTCTTCCGTTTCTTCGTCCTCTTGTTTTTCGGACTTTTCTGGCACGAGGGGATCGCTCTCTTGGACAGTCATTGAGTCGACCGGATTCGCATTACTTCTTGAAAGCGTCGTTCACCTTCTCGCCGGCCTGCTTGAGGTGCCCGTCCTTTTGGTCCGCCTTACCCTTGGCTTGAAGCTTGTTGTTGCCGCTGACCTTGCCGGCCCCTTCCTTGACCTTGCCTTTTGCTTTGACGACCCTTCTTACGCCACGTCCTCGACCGGTTCAGCCAGCAGTGAGCACCTGGGGTCTCCGGTAACGAGGTGGCGCCACTCGTCCGCCTTTGCGCCCGACCAAAGGGTGATCTCCTCAGCGCAGTGCCGACACTCGGCGAGGAGCTGCCGACGCTCCCGTGCCGTGACGCGATACGTCTGACTCCCTGGCTCCGCATACGTCCCCGACACAGCCGAGTTGGTAACTGCCGAATTTGGGCGGGAGCAAAGCCCGAGACGCGAAGAGGGAGCGCCGAAGCGCTCCCATCATTCGCTGCCCGAGGAGGGGAGCGAGGAATTGTCCTCTTCGGTCGCACTGGACCCTCGTATTCCCGAACCTCGGGCGGTTTTCGGATCTCGGACGTTTTGTTGCGGGCTAGTTGAAGCTGTGTGCGATGACAAAACATTCCCGGATGCCATCCAGCAATACGAAGAGCAGGGCGCTACCCTCGGCGCAAACCGCCAGGAGGCCCCAATGGAGAAGTTTGACAAACAAGGAAAGTGCCCTCAGGACGCGGGCAAATCAAAAAATGAATACCACAAGAACAACGGATCTGACCCCAACGGCATGCCCATGTGGTCATGCGCAGAGTTCGAGTTGCCACACATGCACCGCACCTGTAAGAGCTGTGGGTACGAGTGGGCTGAAGAGCTGCTGGCCTAGAGAGGCACCCCTTTGATTGCTCGGATCAGGGGATCTTGAGGTCAAGCCAGCTGATCATTTTGTCAGCGCACACGTCCCCTCGCGATGCTGGAAAAGCCTCGGCATCCGCGGCTCGAACAGTCACGATATGGTCTGGAAGTCAACGAGGCCGTTCACTCGGGAAAGGGTATAGGGTCGAGTCCACCTTCGACAGTGTGGGTTCGACAGGTCGGCTTGTGCTGGCCACGCACCTCGGAGGTAGCGATTACGCCATGATCATCCTCGGCATAGTCCTTCTCATCATTGGGTTCATCGCCGCCGTACCTATCATTTGGTCGATCGGAGTCATCGTCCTTTTGATTGGCCTGGTCTTCATGATCTTTGGAGCACTGGGACACGCCATCGGTGGCCGACGACACGTTTTCTAAATTGTAGGTTCGCGACCGACCGGTCGAACTGCCTACGTGGAACACACCTGGCATTTCGATAAACCAACGGCGCGCTGATGCGATCGAGAGGCGAAGCACGTCGAAACGCGCCCTGCTCACGGAGCTCTCAGCGGACGGTCGGGGATCATCACTTCATCATTGGGATAAGCCTGCCAGCACCGAGCTCGACTTGTTGGAGCAGATCAGTCCACGGGCTCAGATCGACGGCGATGGTCTCCCAGGATGTCCTGACTGGCGAGGGACGCGGCTTGAGCGCGGTTGCGAACGTTGAGCTTGGCGTATAGGTGGCGTAGCTGGGTCTTGATGGTGTTCTCACTGACGTAGAGGTGGCCGCCGAGTTCGCGGTTCGTCATTCCGGTCGAGAGCAGGGACAAGAGTTCGCTTTCGCGTTCGGTAAGCCCGATCTCGCGCCCCGGCCAGCGCAGCGCTTCGTCGATCAGTTGGGAGCTTCGGGTCAGGACGACGCGTTCGCCGCGTGCGGCAGCGACGACGCCGTCAATGATCTCTTGGGTAGGTACAGCCTTGGAGATGAATCCTTGTGCGCCGGCACGCATGGCGTGACGCACCGCTCGGGTTTGGTCGGAGAAGCTGAATACCACGATCGCGCCGGTACGCGGGTTGGCCAAAAGATTACGCACGCGATTTCCGAGGCTTTCGACCTCTCCGTATGTGTCCAGCAGAGTGACATCGACCCGTCGCCTCGGTCCCTTCTTGATGTCGATTTCGACGACGTGGATCTCTCGTTCGCTCGGCTTGAGTAAGGCGCGGAGACCTTCCAGGACGATCTCGTAGTCGTTGACGAGAGCGACCTGGATCGGTTTTGCCACCTCCAGAGTCTAAGACGGGCCACGAAGGCTCGGATCACCTAATCGGGTGATTGACCTGTCTAGCTTTTTCAATAAAGTTGAATAAACGACCAATGTGGCCCGGATGCCGGTACCGCCGCGGGCTATCAAAGGAGTGGTAATACCCTCATCGATGAGAAAAACGAGTGGATATGCCCGGGGAACATCGAGCCGCCAATAAGGCGAGGGAGATTGAGGGCGGGTTCGTCGACTCGGACCCCACCTCCGAGCTGGCCGCCGACTTCTCCGAGACGGCGCGGATCTTGTTTGCCGCCGGCAGTGTCATCGACACCTTGGCTCAGGTCGTGGAGCTGGCCGTGACCACCATCGACGGCTGTGACTTTGCCGGCCTCTTTCTTCTCGAGAAGGAGGTGGTCACTTCCCCGGTGCACACCGACCCGATCGTGGACCAGATCGACGCTCTCCAGCACGAGACGGGCGAGGGACCCTGCCTCGACGCCATCGCCGACCGGCTTATCTTCTATGCCGACGACGTGGCCGACGACTCTCGCTGGCCCCGTTTCGGGCCCCAGGCGAGCGCAGCCGGGATACGGAGCGTGCTGGCTCTTCCATTGACCACCAACGGCAGCTTGGGAGCCCTCAACCTGTATGCCCGCTACCCGGCCGCGTTCGGCGTCGTCGACCGGGCCAAGGGGGTCATCCTGGCGTCTTTGGCTGGTCTCGCCGTCGCCGCCGCCCACTCCCACGAGGATGAGGAACTCCGGGCTGCCAACCTCAACGTTGCCCTGGCCAGTCGCGAAGTGATCGGACAGGCCCAGGGGATCTTGATGGAGCGCGAGCGAATCTCCGCCGCTCAAGCCTTTGACGTCTTGCGTCGAGCGTCACAGCATCTAAACCGCAAGCTCCGAGACGTCGCCCAAGACTTCGTCGATACCGGCGACAGACCAGAGACAGGCCGACCTCGATCCTCTTGAGCACGGGCCATGGTCACGAACGGGCTAATGGCGAGAAAGCCTGAGGGAAAAGCCGGTTCGGCGTCGACTCGCGGCACTGGTGCTCGCGCATCAGCGCGCACATCGGAAGTCGATATCACCAAGGGCCGCACCGGGCCGGTCTGGCGTCAGTACCTCCGAGCCATGGGACCGGGCCTGGTCACCGGAGCGTCCGACGACGACCCTTCGGGGATTGCCACCTACTCCCAGGCCGGGGCCCAATTTGGCTTCTCGTTCTTGTGGGCAGCCCTATTGACCTTGCCGTTGATGGCCGCGGTTCAGGAGATATGTGACCGCACTGCTCTGGCGACGGGCACCGGTCTCGGCGAGCTGGCCGTCAAGCGTTTCCAACGCGCTGGTCGAACAATCCTGGCGGTGCTCCTCGTTGCCCTCATCATTGCCAATGGTCTCAACGTTGCCGCCGACCTGGTTGCTGTCGGCTCAGGGATGCAACTGCTCCACGCCGGACCGACGTGGCTCTGGGCGCTCTTGGCGGGCGCCCTGATCACCACGCTGCTGGTTCTGGGCGACTTCGCCCGGATCGCGCTGGTCTTCAAGGTGCTCTGCGCCGCGCTGCTGGCCTATCTCGTCGTGGCGGTCCTCGTCACCCATCAGTGGGGCAGCGTGCTCACCCACACCCTCATCCCCCATATCCAGTTCAACAAGGCCTATCTCGCCTTGCTGGTCGCGGTACTGGGCACGACCATCTCGCCGTACCTATTCTTTTGGCAGAGCGCCCACCGTCTCGAAGAGATGCGCGAGGAACCCGAAGGCGGGTCACAAGCCCAACCTCTCAAAGACCAGCCCACGAAACGCGCGAAACGCAAGCAGTCCACCAGCCGGCTGGACGTGTTCGTCGGCATGACATTCTCCAATCTGGTCATGTTCGCCATCATCTTGGCGACCGCCGAGACCCTTCATGCCCACGGCGACACCAGCGTCCAAAGCGCAGCCCAGGCTGCCGAGGCGCTCAAGCCCTTCGCCGGCCATTTCGCCAGCACAATCTTTGCGCTCGGCTTCATTGGCAGCGGGCTATTGGCCATCCCCGTGCTGGCCGGATCGGGCTCAGTCGGCATGGCCGGGCTCCTTGGCAAACATTGGGGGTTCTCCCGCTCCGTCCGCAAAGCCCCCGTCTTCTACGGCCTCGTTTTTGTAGGGACATTGGGGGGCACCGCGCTGAGCCTCCTGCACGTCAACCCGATCAAGTTGCTTGTCTTTGTGGCCGTCCTCAACGGGGTCATCGCCGCACCGTTTCTTTTTGTGGTCATGCGGGTATCGAGCAGCAAGCAACTCATGGGCGATTACGTGAACGGCAAGGCGGCCAAGATCCTCGGGTGGACTACCGCGGCGCTCATGGGTATCGCAGCCGTCGCCCTGTTCGCCACCGGAGGCGTCAGCCTCTAGTACCGGTCGCTGAGAAGTCCGGGCAGCGGAGGCACTCTGCCCTTCATGGCTCAGGCTGTCTCGAACGGCGCCGGGCCGCTACAACGGTCGCGAGGGGCTTTATTTTTCGGGGCCAGTGTGGACCCGCGTGACCCTGAGCATCAAGCATCGTCCCAGGACTACGGTCGGCATCGCTGACCGAAAGGGGAGCACACATGCCATCTGGAAGCAAGATGCCAGCTGCACCAGCGGGGCCCCCGCCGACCTCCGCCGAGCTATCGGACCGACACCGCGCGATGGCCGAGGAGCTTTTGGCGAGAGCGGCCAAGGCTGATCACGTCGACGCCGAAACGAGGCTCGCCGCCATGGCAACGGCGCATGCGACGCTGGCGACCAGCTACCTGGTGCTCGATATGTACGTGAAAGGAAAAGGATCGCTCAGCGTGCTAGAGGCGATCCCAGCGGGCACGACCGTTTGACCGACCACTACGCCGACGCGTGTACAGCGAGCCGGGCCGGTGCTGGTGGATTGTCCACGACGGCGAGGGCTCAGGCCGTCCGACGTTCTGCGAGGAGCCCGTCGTGTGGGCCGGGTCGACGAGGCTCAAGGGCGGTAAGCGCATCCCGGTGTGGAGCTGCGAGGGGCACCGAGAGGGTGTGCAGGGGGCGACAACGCTGCCACACCGGTAGGTTCGGCGGGCATGGACCGAGAGCCCCTGACTCCAGCACAGCAAACAGAGGCACAGAAACACCTGACCATCATCTCGAACTCCATTACGGCCGCCCAGGGTCCCGTCGCGATGCGGAATCCTGAAGTTCGCAAGCGCGCGTGAGGGGTCTATTTCACGCACGAGGCAGCGCTCCGTCGGCTCCTCCCGCCGCAGCCCGAACCCCTCTGAAGCCCCCCGCGTCACCACCGAGGGGGGTCGAGGGAGTCACCCTGGGTCGTTAAGTCGGAAGGTCCTCCTCCCGAGCTTGCTTCTCTTGTTCGAAACGAGGCCCAACCACCGACTGCTCGTAATCACCGTTCGCCGCGGTGACGGCCTCTCCGACTTGGCGAACCGCGTCCTCGATCATCGGTTCCGGCACTTCCCACACCACTCGGTTCTGATAGACGCTGGGATGAAGCGTCGGTCGAGCAATCAGACTCACACCCCCGGCGATGTTCCAGCTGTAGCGCAGAAACGCAGCCGTCCAGAGATGGTCTGGCTGGGCACTCAGCCGAAAGACGAGCGTGACGTTTCCGTGGTTACCGCCAGGCGGAACGGCGCGCTCCAGGATTTCGATCGGAGTCCATTCGTCCACAGGACGAGTCTCCCACCCCATTCGCCAGACAGCCCTACGAGGCCGCTGCGACCACCCGCCCGTCAGGTCGGGAATCGAGAGCGCGTAGTCGAGGCTACGCAGGTCAGTGGACCGAAGGACCAAAGGCGGGCTGAGGCGGCATCCTGCGGGCGTTCGGGCTCAGTGGTGGGAGATCACGTCTTCGTTAGTTGGCTACCGAGCACCTGATCGGCAGCGAACGCGACGAACCCCGCGGCTATCCATACCGGCCAGGTGGTACTGAGGAAAGTCCCAGCAGATCGGGCCGCGGCAATGAGGGCGAAGATGAACATGACGAGTGCTGCAAGGGCGAATAGACGCCGCATTTTGGTCCCCCTATTTTCAGTGCAACAAGTGATGAGATTACGGGGCGGTAGGTTCCCTCCGGTGGACCACTAGGCCGAGGCCGTCTATTACGAGCCCGGTCGGTGCTCGCGGATGGTGTCGGCCACCCGGACCACTGTCCTGAGTCTGTCGTGTGGGGTGGTGACCACCGTCTCAGGGGCGGTAAGACGAATCCGCCGGGAGGCCACACAGCTCTTGTCGACGACCTCGGTGAGGCAAAGATGCGCGAGTACGGACCCAGGGCGTGGCCATGGACCGCGACCAAGCTTCCGCCTACGCCCGCACCCACATCGCCGAGTACCTGGCCACCGTTGCCCCCGAGTCGACCTGACCCGAATCTCGGTTCGTTGTAACGACGGTGGCGGCGAGACCGTGGCGATGCTCCGCTGCGATGGGAACGTGAAATGGAAGGCTTGGCCTGGTGGGAGACCGCAAGAGCCACCGCGAGCGGGCCGAGCTTTTGCGCCGGGTGCTTGGTGCCTTCCGCTCGGAGGACGACGCCAGTCCGGCCGACCGGGTAGTGCGACGCAGGGTCGAAGGCGCTCGTGCCGCCCCAGATGCCCACCAGGGCCAGGGATCGCCAGCGCGTAGTCGAGGCACTTAGATCGGACCACGCAGCTGGCGCAGAGGGTCTTGGCGGCTCGAGTCCGGCGGCACCGTCCTGACCACGCAAAGGGAAGAGCCAATCCTTCGGGGCAGTGCGACACGCGCCTCTTGCCATCCACGTTGGCCGCTCGATGGGGGTGAGGTCCGGGAGGTCACCGGGCGTCATCAAGAGCCGCAGCAACTGCCGTCGCCGGGGTCCAAGCAGAGGCCGAAGGTAGCGACCGCGCGAGTTGGTGTCGGGGATGGTTGCGTGGTCACAGCCGTGGTCACAGACTCCGCATAACCGGCCGGGACTGACCATCACATGGCCATTGTGAACGCCGGTCCTGACACTCCCTGACCTGCGAAAACCGGACTGGCCCGGGCCGGCCATCATGGGCCTGACGAGATTAAAAGTCCCCTGCTCTACCCGATGAGCTAGCGGCCCACCAGCAAGGTAACGCAACACGGTCTTGTCGGGTGTTGACCTGGTGTTTGTGTCGTTCGTCGTGCTGAGGGCGCAGATGGTGTGCAGACGTCAGGGGAGGGACAACACGGTGGCTTACTCGTCAGGGCCGATCGCCGATCTGCACCGATCGAGGACAACGCGTTGGTTGTCGGGATCCCTGGTTGCGGTCGCGTTCTTGTTGACGGGGTGCGGATCGAGCAGGCCGTCCGGCGCCAACGGATCGACAGCGGCGCGATCGGCGATCAACGCTTATGAGGCTGCGAACGGACCGGCAGCAGGGTCCTGGAAGATCACCCTGCAAACCTCATCGGTCGACCCGAGCTACGTGCTCTTCAACATTGGGCGTGCCCCGGGACACGACATCCAAGACGGATATGGTTTCGCACACGAGACGTCGGGCACATGGGCGGTCGTCGGCTTCGGCTCCGCCGAGGTCGGATGTCCCCCGGGGGCGTCGGGCAACGCCGTCATTCCGAAGGCCGTCCTCAGCGGCTTCCGTCTTTCCTGCCCGACGTCGGGCTAGGAATCAGGCCGGCGGGACCGGCTGGGGTGGCGGTGGCCCGATGTAACGAGCGGTCGGCCGGATCAGCCGGTTGTCGGCCATCTGCTCCAACACGTTCACGCTCCACCCGATGGTCCGAGCCGCCGCGAAGGTGGGTGTGAACATCTCTCGCGGCACGCCACAGCTGTTCATGACCACGCCGGCATAGAACTCGACGTTCGTGTAGAGCTCGCGGCCCGGCTTCAGCTCTGCGAGCACCCGAACAGCCGTTGTCTCAACCTCCATCGCGTAACCGACCAGAGATCCTCCGAGGTCCTGAGCAACTTGGCGCAGAAAGGTCGAACGCGGGTCTTCGGTCTTGTAGACGCGATGCCCGAAGCCCATCAACCGCTCGTTGTTCTCGACCGCGCGGCGAAGCCAGGGTTCGGCGTTCTCCGGGGTCCCGATCGCATCCAGCATGTCCAGGGCCCGGCTCGGGGCACCCCCATGCAACGGGCCTGACAGGGCGCCTATGGCGCCGCAGATGGCGGCAGCCAGGTCGGCCTGGGTCGAGGTGATTACCCGGGCGGTGAACGTCGAGGCGTTGAACCCATGGTCGGTCGCGATGATGAGGTACTGGTCGATCGCCCTCGCGTACGCGGGGTCGGGTTCCGTGCCAGTCATCATCCAGAGATAGTTGGAGGCGAACGAGAGATCGTCTCGCGGGGCGACAGGCTCGAGCCCGCTGCGGATGCGGTAGGCGGTGGCGAGAATCGTCGGGACCGCAGCGCATAGGGCCAGGGCCTCCGACCGAACGGTCTCGAGGTCGCCGTCCGACACGGGTTTCCAACCGAGCTCTGACCCGAACAACGAGACGCTCGTTCTCAGGACGTCGAGTGGACTTCCCGTCCGGGCGATCGCCGGGAGAAGCTCCGCCAAGCCAGAGGGCAGTGCGCGCATCGAGCGCACCTCGGTCCCGAATGCCTCGGCCTGCGTCCGGTCGGGGAGCTCGGCATTGAACAGCAGGTACCAGACGTCTTCGAAGCTGCGGGTCGCCGCGAGGTCGACGGCCGAGTATTGGCGGTAGTGGTAAAAGCCCTCGCGGCCGCGGACATCGCCGACCGTCGTGGTGGCGACGACAACGCCCTCGAGACCGCGTGGCGCGTCGGCTGCGTGTTCGCCGGCCGGCCGCAGGCTGGCCGCACCGAGAAGGTCCCGGATGGACACGACGCCTATGAGGTCCTCTCCGTCGACCACGGGGAGGTGCCGGTAGTGGTGGTGAGTGAGACTTGCCCACGCAGCCGCGGCGTCCTCTTCCGGCCCCAGGGCGTCGGGGTTGGCGGTCATCCACAGCCCGACCGCATCGGTGACCGGGTCGACACCGGCGGCCGCGGCCCGGAGCAGGTCACGTTCGGTGAGGATGCCGGCGACCTTGCCTTGGTCGGTGACGACCAAGGAACCGATCTCGGCGCCGCGCATCGTCTCTGCGGCCTTGGACAGCGTCGCGTCGGTCCCGCAGGTAATGGCGGGAGCCGACATCAGGTCTCGTATCAACATGGATCCCACAACCTCCAGTGCGCCGGGTCGGTCCCGAGTCGTTCTTCTCATTCTCCCTTTCGAGCGTGATGCTGTAAACGTTGATCAAGTCAATGTAGATAGGATTGGCTCGTGGCCGGAATGCTGACCAGTGAGGAGGCGGCGCGCCGCCTCGGCGTGAAGCTCACGACGATCTACGCCTACGTCAGCCGAGGTCTTCTCGTCTCCCATCGGTCGGCGGACGGGCGGGCAAGCCTTTTTGACATGAGCGAGGTTGAGTCTCTGGCTCGACGCAGCCGGAGCGGCCAGCGGACCGAGGGTCGCCTGGCCACGGTCGCCACCTCGGTCACCGAGATTCGGCCCGAGGGACCGCTCTATCGGGGCGTGCCGGCGACGGCCCTGGTCGGGTCGGAACCGTTCGAGCGCGTGGCCGAACTGCTCTGGCAGGCCGAGCCGGGACCTTGGGAGCCGGCCCCGGTCGGGTCACCACCGGTGATGACGGTCGACGACCGGTTGCGGTGGGCGGTCGTGATGAGCGGATCGGTCGACCCCCTTCGCTCCGACCTGCGACAGGTGGCGGTCGCTCGGGCGGCCCGGACGATCGTCGCCACCATGGTCGCTTCCCTTGACGGATCGAGTGGCTCCCCGGTTGAGTCGGGGCTTCCTATCGCCGACCGGTTGGCGCGCCGAATCGTGCCAACACCGAGTCCATCCATGACGGCAGCAATCGAGGCGGTGTTGGTGCTGCTCGCCGATCACGAGCTCGCGAGCTCAACCGTCGCAGTCAGGATCGCGGCCTCCACTCGAGCGGATGTCTACGACGCCGTGCTCGCGGGTCTCGGCACCCTCAACGGGCCCCTGCACGGCGGGGCCAGCCGGCAGGCCCACGCGCTCCTGGTCGAAGCGGAAGGGCGGGGAGCGTCGGCCGCCATGGACGACGCGCTTCGCTGGCAGGGGCTGGCGCCCGGTTTCGGGCATTTCCTCTACGAGGACGGCGATCCGAGGTTCTGCGCCCTGGCGCCATTCGTTGAGCGGCTTGCTCAGCCGGCTCGGTGGGAGGTTGTTGCGTCGGTCGTGGCCCTGGCGGCAGAACGCGGGTTCCCGCTTCCGAACGTCGACCTTGCCGTGGCCGCGTTGACGTTTGCGGCCGGGGTCGATCCCGAGTTCGGAGGGGTGGTGTTCAAGATCGCCCGCGTCGCCGGGTGGGTCGCCCACTACCTCGAGGAGTTGACCGAGAAGCCGCTCCGATACCGGGCACGGGCCATTTACGTCACACCGAAGTGAGCGCGGCGAGGGCCGGCCCGGTCCGTCGTGGTGGCACCGGGTCCGCACTACCCTGCTCCACATGGAGACCGACTACGAGCAGGTGCTCGGTGATGCCGAGACGGCGCTCGACCAGGTCGATGCGGCCCTCGGCCGCCTTGCCGACGGGTCCTATGGAGTCTGCGCGACCTGCGGCGAGCGGATCGCGGACGAGCGCCTCGCCGCCGAACCGACGACCGAGGCCTGCGGCCAGCACGCCGTCTAGGCGGGCCGCCCCCGCCGGGGCTACTTCTTGGTCGCCCAGAAGACCTCGGCGATCTTGTCGATCTCATCGATCAGCCGCTGACCGACCGACTCGTCATTGGTCTTCTTGGCCTCGCCCGCCGTCTTGGTCGCCTTCCAGAACATTTCGTGAAGGTCCGGGTGCTTCTCAAGGTGCTCGGGCTTGAAGTAGTCGGTCCAAAGCACCCACAGGTGGTGCTTCACCATGTCGGCCCGCTCCTCCTTGATGGTGATGGCCCGGGTCTGGAAGTCGTGGTCGTCGGACCCGTTGTGCTTTTCCTGGCAGGCCTTCACCGATTGAGCTTCGATGCGGGCCTGTGCGGGGTCGTACACGCCGCACGGAAGGTCACAGTGTGCGAACACCGTTGTCGGTCGGGCGACCCGGTCGAGCGAGTTCAAGATGCGATCGAGGATGGACATGATGTGAGGCTCCTTCGCCGGTGTCGGCTTGTTTAACGGGGGTCCACGGTCCACAGTGGGCGTCCGTGGTCGTTGGCTCCACACTACCCATCAGCCGATCGTGAATCGCCAGGCAGGACCCGGTACGACTCGGACCCGCCGTCTCGGCCGACCCACGATCCGGCTGGCTCTCCTCGGGGCAATTGGCGTGGCCGCGGCGTTCTTCCGTGTGGTCGTGGAGGGCGACAGCATGCTGCCGACCTTGGAGCCCGGGGACCGCCTGGTCGTGCTCCGTTCCGGCCACCGCCATCGACTCCAGCCGGGAGACCTGGTCACGGTGCGCGACCCGAGGGAGGATGGCCCTGGGCGGGTTCTCGTCAAAAGGATCGCCGATCTCGACCGGTCGGAGGCCGAGGTGATCGGGGACAACCCGGACGCGAGCACCGACAGTCGGTCGTTCGGCCGGGTCCCGTTGGCGTCGGTGACCGGCAGGGTCCTGTACCGGTATGCGCCGGCACAACGTGCCGGTCGCGTGCGTTAGCTGGGAAAAACCGGACCGCCCGCCGACGCTCGATAACCCGGGCACACCCGGCCGGCCAGTCCCCGAAGGCCTCGGCAGTACGCTTGATAGCCGTGCCGGCCGAGACCCCCAGGCGCTGGCACGACCTCGGAGAGTTCATCCGAGAGCAGCGAGGCTCGGCCCGACTGTCGGTTCGCCGGCTCTCTGAGCTCGCCGGCATCTCCAACCCCTACCTAAGCCAGATCGAGCGCGGGCTGCGGCGACCGTCCGCCGAGATCCTCCAGCAGATCGCCCGGGCGTTGCAGATCTCAGCCGAGACCCTGTACGTGCAGGCCGGGATCCTCGAGCCTCGAGAGGACGGCGAAGACGACCTGGCCCGGCAGATCCTCTCCGATCACCACATCTCGGAGGACCAGAAGCAGGCGCTGATCCAGATCTACCTGTCATTCCGAAGGGAGCACGAGCCTGACGCCGGCGAGGAGCCGGGCAAGGCCGATTGAGCACGGGCCTCGGACCTGGGATGACGTCCCGCCGGTAGGCTCAAGACGCCATGCGTCGGCTCGCCATCCTCTCGCTGCACACCTCGCCGATGGCCCAGCCCGGGACGGGCGATAGCGGCGGAATGAACGTCTACGTGCGCGAGCTGGCGTCCGCAGTGGCCCGCTCGGGAGCCGATTGCGACGTCTTCACGCGGGCCTGGTCCCCCGAGCTCCCGGCGGTCATCGAGGTGGAGCCGGGCCTGAGGGTGCACCACATCCGCGCCGGCCGCCTGGCCCCGATGGCGAAGGAGTTGCTGCCCGATGTGGTTCCCGAGTTCACCGATCGGGTTCTCGGCAAGATGACCTCGCCGAGCGGGCTCCGATTGGGCGACGAGGAGGGCGGTCCGTTCGAGGCCGTCCACGCGAACTACTGGCTGTCCGGCCTGGCCGGCCACACCATCAAGCACGAGCTCGATCTTCCGCTCATGAGCACGTTCCACACCCTCGACCGGGTGAAGGCCGAGGCCGGTCCCGAAGAGGTTGAGGCGGGCATGCCCCACCGGCGTGCCGAGGCGGAGGCGGCGATCATCGCCTGCTCCGATGCGGTTCTCGCGTCGTGCACCGTCGAAGCGGAGCAGATCATCGGGCTCTATGGTGCCGACCCCGCACGAGTCCGCCTGGTCCCGCTCGGGGTTGACCACGCATTCTTTGCCCCCGGCGACCGGGCCCAGGCACGACGGGCGCTCGCCCTGCCCGGTGACGGCCCGCTTCTCTTGTTCGTCGGCCGCATCCAACCGCTCAAGGGGGCCGATGTCGCGGTGCGAGTCCTCGCGGAGCTCGACGACGCCCGGCCGGGCTCTCGAGCCTCCTTGGTGGTCGTGGGCGGTCCCAGCGGTCCCCGCGGGGAGGAGGCCTACAACGGGCTGCTGGAGTTGGCCGAGCACCTCGGCGTCTCCGACCGGGTTCGACTGGTTCCGCCGCAACCGCACGAGGTCATCTCCACCTACTACCGGGCCGCCGACGTCTGCCTGGTTCCCAGTCGTTCGGAGTCCTTCGGCCTCGTCGCGCTGGAGGCCGCCGCGTGCGGGACGCCCGTCGTCGCGTCCGCGGTCGGCGGGTTGACAACACTGGTCGAACACGGCCGCACCGGGTTCTTGGTCGACGGACGCGATCCGGCAGACTTCGCGGCGCGCGTCGGAGAGATCCTCGACGAATCGTCGCTCTCCCGTGACCTCTCGGCCAACGCAGCCATGGGAGCGCTCGAGTACAGCTGGCGTGAGGCCGCCGAACGACTCCGGGCGCTCCACGACGAGCTGGCGGCCGGCCTCCTCGTGCAGTGCTGAATCGGCGCGACTCGGACCCCCGGGCCTGACCCACCGCCGCGGTGCCGGTCGCAGAGATTCCCGAAGAAGAAGAGCGCGCGGCGGCCGTTGCTGCGATCGACGAATGGACGGCCCGCCAGCTCGAACGAGGGGAGTCGCTCGTCGCGTCGGAGCGCCAGGAGGTCACCGACCGCACCGCCTCGCACCGCTGGTACCTGCGGTTCAAGGGGGAGGAGAAGGACTTCATCACCGTCTGGCTCACCCTCGGTCAGCGCACACTCCATCACGAGGCCCAGTTCATGCCAGCACCCGAGGAGAACGGTGAGGCTGTCTACCAGTACCTCCTCCGGCGGAACGCCGACCTCTACGGGATGTCGTTCTGCCTCGGACCGGAGGACGCGATCTACCTGATCGGCCGGGTCCCTGCCGCCGAGGTCGACGACGAGGAGCTCGACCGGATCGCCGGCTCGTCGATCCACTACGTCGACGAGCACTTCCCGACGGCAATGACGCTCGGGTATCCGAAGCTGTATCGGCGTCGCCCCAGGGGCCGCTGAAGCGGACGAGCAGCCGTTAGCCTTTGACCATGGTGGTGAAACTCCTGGTCGTAGGCGGTGGCCGCATGGGCGGCGCGCTCGTGTCGGGGCTGCTGTCGGCCGGATGGGCGAACCCCCCCGAGATCGCTGTCCTCGAACCTGCGCCCGAGCGCCGGGAGGGCTTGCTGTCGGCGCACCCGGGGTTGCTCGTCTGGGCGCGGCCCGAGTCCGGATCGGTGTCCGAGGACGGTGGCGCCGTGCTGGCCGTCAAGCCGGACATCGCGGAGTCGGCGTGCGCCTCCATCGCCGAGGCCAAGGCCCCCCGCGTCCTCTCGATCGTCGCCGGCATGTCGACCGAGCGCCTGGAAGCGGCGCTTCCTCCCGAGACGGTGGTGGTCCGGGCCATGCCCAACACGCCCGTCCTGGTCGGCGCCGGGGTCTCCGCGATCTCGGGCGGCATCCGGGCCCGCGCCGCCGATCTGGTTTGGGCCGAAGAGATCCTCTCCGCGGTGGGCACGGTGGTGCGGTTGCCCGAACGCCTGCTGCACGTCGTCACCGGGCTCTCGGGCTCGGGTCCGGCCTACGTCTTCTTGGTGGCCGAGGCACTGATCGAGGCGGGGATCCTGGGCGGGCTGTCTCGGGAAGTAAGCCGCGAGCTGGTGGTCGGCACGTTGCTCGGATCCTCGAGGCTCCTGGCCGAGACCGGCGAGCCGCCCGAGGTGCTCCGCGCCGACATCACGTCCCCGGCCGGCACGACCGCGGCCGGCCTGCGGACCCTCGAGGCCAAGGCCGTGCGGTCGGCCTTTCTCGAGGCCGTCGCTGCGGCAACGGAGCGATCGCGGCAGTTGGGTCACTAGAGACGCCGACGGGCCGTTGGGCGTAGTGTCGCATCCCTCGGGTGAGGGGGAGCGATGGACGAATCCACGCATGACGCGGCAACCCAATACTTGACGGTGAGCGAGGTCGCGGGGTCGCTCAGAGTGTCGGACATGACCGTCCGCCGGTTGATCACCGCCGGCGACCTGCCCGCGGTGAGGGTCGGTCGGTCGGTCCGCCTCCGCGCCCACGACGTCGACGATTACCTGAGCGGTCGGCTGACAAAAGCGGGCTGACCGACGCGTCGCCGGGTGCCCCCTCGCCCCGACACTGTCTTCTTTCTCTCCGACTACGGCACGCGTGACGAGTTCGCGGGCGTCGTGCGGGCTGTACTGCGCCGGCTGGCCCCCGCTGCGACGGTCATCGATCTGACCCACGAGGTGCCGCCCTTCGATGTCGCCGCGGGGGCGCGGGCCCTGGCTCGCTCCATCCCCCACCTCGGTGACGGTGTCGTCCTCGGGGTGGTCGACCCCGGCGTCGGCTCCGCTCGTCGCGGCGTCGCGCTGCGAGTCGCCGGCGAGCGCCAGCGGTTCTTCGTCGGACCCGACAACGGCCTGCTCCTGCCGGCTGCCGAGCTGATCGGTACCGAGATCGAAGCGGTCGAGCTCGCCGGAGCCGACCCGATGCAGGACGCGGCCACCTTCGATGGGCGCGACGTGTTCGCTCCCGCGGTCGCGGCTTTGTGCAACGGCGCCTCGCTCGGCGACATCGGCTCCTCCTTGGTGCCGTCGAGCCTGGTCCGCCTGCTGCTGCCCGTGCCCAGGCACGCCACCCTCCCCGACGGGCGAGCGGTGCGGTGGTGCCAGGTCGGATGGGTCGACCGGTTCGGCAACCTGCAACTCAGCGCCGCGCCGGCTGGCGAGGACCCGGACGCGTTCGCGCTCGCGTGGGCCGACGATGATCAGAACGCACCGAAGGGGATGACCGACCGCATGGTCCGGCGGGTGGACGCGTTCGCCGATCTGCGCCCCGGCGAGCTCGGCTTGATCGTCGACGCAAATGGACGGCTGGCGCTGGTCGTTCGTGAGGGCTCGGCGGCCGAGCAGCTCGGTGTCGGCACGGGGCAGCTCGTCGGCCTGGCCGAACCGCCCGCCTGAACCATCAGGGGCTGGCCCTCGGGTGGCTGCCGGTACGATCGCCGGGTGCCTGGTGAGCGTCCCGCGGGGCCGGGAAAGCGGATCCCCGAGGCCACGGTGGTCCGGCTCCCCGTCTACCGCCGGATCCTTTCGGACCTTTTGGCCGAGGACCGCCAGAGCGTCCATTCCGAGCTGCTGGCCGAGCTGGCCCGGGTGAACGCGGCGAAGGTCCGCAAGGACCTCTCCCTTCTCGGTTCCTTCGGGACCCGCGGCACCGGCTACGACGTCGCTTTCCTCTTGACTCAGATCGACCGGGCGCTCGGTGCCGAGGACGACTGGCCGGTGGTCGTGATGGGGATCGGCAACCTGGGCACGGCACTCATCAATTCCGAGGGTTTCAGCACGAGGGGGTTTCGGATCCTGGCCCTCTTTGACGCCGACCCGGGCGTCGTCGGCCGGGAGCTCCGCGGCCTCACGGTCCGCCACGTCGACACGCTCGCTGAGCTCCCGGGCCTCGGGGGCTCGGCGATCGGCGTGGTCTCGACACCTGCGGCGGCCGCCCAGGAGGTCACCGACGCGCTGGTCGACATAGGGGTCAGCGCAATCTTGAACTTCGCCCCCCAGGTGCTGAGCGTGCCCCCCCATGTCTTGCTCCGCCACGTCGACCTGGCCACAGAACTGCAGGTGTTGAGCTTCTTCCAGCTCCGCCGCCGGGGTGACGCCGACGCCGGCCGGCCCGCCACCAGGGGAAGCTGAGCTGGTCGAGACTGGCGTCGCGCCCGGGGGACCGGCATGCTGGAACTCGGCCGGTGAACCATCTCCGGCCGGGCGGGCCGCGCTCCTGCCACCCGCCCCACGTCGGCCCGGGCCAGGCCGTCGGCCCGATCACAGGAGGCGCGCCACGCCGTGTCCGTCGTCGTCGTAGGTCTAGAGCACCGTCGGGTGCCCCTCGACGTGCTCGAACGGGTGGCGGTGGTGGACTCGGAACTGGCCGAGGTGCTCTCCGGCCTGCGCCAGCGGGAGAACCTCTCCGAACTGGTCGTCCTGTCCACGTGCCTGCGCACCGAGGTGTACGCGGTCGTGGACCGGTTCCACGACGCCGTGTTCGAACTGCAGGAGTTCTTCGCGAAGCGGTCCGAGATGGCCGTCGAGGATCTCGAGTCGCTGTACGCGGTCCGTTTCGACGACGACGTCGCCACCCACCTGTTCTCGGTGGCCGCCGGCCTCGAGTCGGCCGTGCTCGGCGAGTCCGAGGTGCTCGGCCAGGTGCGCCGCGCCTGGGAGCGATCGGACGGGGAGCACGCCTCGGGCCCGGTGCTGGCCGGGCTCTTTCGAGAGGCCGTCCGGGTGGGTCGACGGGCTCGGGCCGAGACCGCGATCGCACGGGGAGCGACATCGTTCGCGCACGCGGCCGTCCGAATGGCTGCGGACCGCGTGGACGGCGGCTTGGCCGGACGAGCCGCAACGGTGGTCGGGGCGGGCGCCATCGGCAGCGGCATCCTCGGCGCGCTGACGTCGCTCTCGGACGATCAGCGGCCGCGCCGGATCGTCGTGGCCAACCGGACCGTGGCTCGCGCCCGGGCCCTCGCCGGATCGGTGTCCTCGCCCGAGGCGGTGTCGACGGTCGGACTGGACGAGCTCCCGGCGACGCTGGCCGAGACCGACGTCGTGTTCAGTGCGCTCGACGTCAAGGGCCCCTTGCTCGGCGCGGCCGATTTCGGCTCCGTCTCGCGCGTCGAGCGACCACTGCTCGTGGTGGACCTCGGCGTGCCCCGAAACGTCGAGGCCGGTGTGGCTTCGCTCGCCGGGGTGACGGTCTTCGGGATGGACGAACTGCGAGAAGCGGTGTCGCGGGTCACCGAAGAGCGCCACGCCGAGGTCGACGACGTGCTGGCCATCGTGGCCGAAGAGCTCGACCGGTACCGGGCCGCTGAGCGCGGCCGCGGTGCGGCTCCAGTCATCGCCGCACTGCGGGCCCGCCTCGAGTCGCTGCGTGTCGCAGAGCTCGAGCGACAGCGTTCCCTCCAGCGCGGGCTGAGCCCGGAGGACTGGGCGAAGATCGACGGGGCCAGCCAGGCCGCCCTGGCCAAGCTGCTTCACCAGCCGACGATGCTCTTGAAGGAGACCGCCGGGACTCCGCGGGGCCAACGCCTCGTCGAGGCGTTGCGCGCGCTCTTCGATCTCTAGTCCGATGGACGTTCGGGCCAATCCGGGAGCGCCGGCGTCCGTCTGGCCGGACGGACGCCCACTGCGCCTCGCCACGCGGGGTTCGCCGCTGGCACGACGCCAGACCGACATGGTTGCGCACCTGCTCGCGCAGGTTCGACCGGGTCTCGACATCGAGCCGGTCGTCGTCCGAACCGAGGGTGACCGATTGGCCACCGAGCCACTCGAACGCATAGGCGGGCAGGGCGTGTTCGTGAAGGAGATCCAACAGGCCGTCCTCGACCGACGTGCCGACGTGGCGGTGCACTCGGCCAAGGATCTTCCCCCCTCGACGCCACCGGGACTCACGCTCGCCGCCATCCCCGCCCGCGGCGACGTCCGTGACGCGCTGGTGGGTTCGACGCTGGCCTCGCTGAGGCCGGGAGCTCGCGTGGCCACGGGCGCGGCGCGGCGCCGGGCCCAGTTGGCCAACCTGCGGCCGGACCTCTGCTTCGTTCAGGCCAGGGGCAACATCGACACTCGCATGGCCAGGGCGGACGGCAAGACGGCCGACGCCGTGGTGATCGCCGTCGCGGCATTGGACCGATTGAGCGTGACCTCGCAGGCCGCCGAGATCCTCAGCCCGACCGTGATGCTGCCCCAGGTGGGGCAGGGGGCCATCGCGCTCGAGTGCCGCGCCGACGACCACGCGGTGCTGGCGCTACTTGCCCTGATCGACCACGGCGAGACCCATCGGGCCGTCGTGGCCGAGCGAGCGCTGCTCGCCGCGTTGGGTGCATCGTGCTCGCTCCCGGTCGGCGGCTGGGCAGAGCCCGACGGGGACGAGCTCCACCTCCGGGCCCTGGTCGCGAGCGCGGACGGTCGCGTGGTGCTTCGCGCGGAGGGCCGCGGCTCGGATGCGGTGGAGCTCGGCTCGGTGGTCGCGCACAAGCTGCTGCGCCAGTCCGGCGGCGACGGCCTCCTCGGCTGGGCGCCGGCCGAGGAGGAAAGCGGAACCCGATGACCGTGTTCTTGGTCGGGGCCGGCCCGGGGGACCCGGGGCTGATCACCCGGCGGGGCGCAGAGGTCCTCGCGAGGGCCGATGTCGTCGTCTATGACCGGCTCATCGACCATTCGTTGCTCGCGCTCGCCCCGAGCGGCGCACTGTTCGTGGACGCGGGAAAACGACCGGCCGGAACACCCGGGGGAACCGGCGGAGGTCCCGGGGTCGGGGCGGCTCGCCAGGACGAGATCAACGCGCTGCTCATCACCCATGGCCGCGCCGGAGCGACCGTCGTCCGGTTGAAGGGCGGCGACCCGTTTTTGTTCGGGCGCGGCGGCGAGGAGGCCGATGCGCTGTCGCAAGCCGGGGTGCCCTGGGAGGTGATCCCGGGCATCACCTCCGCCATGGCGGTGCCAGCGGTCGCCGGCATCCCGGTCACCCAGCGGGGGTTGTCCACCTCGGTCACCGTGGTCACCGGTCAGGTCGGCGACGAGGCCGGCCCTGGCGGCGTCGACTGGGAGTCCCTGGCCAAGGCCAACGGCACGCTCGTGATCCTGATGGGCATGGCCACCCGGGCCGAGATTGCGCGGCGCCTCCAAGCGGGTGGGCGCCCGTCGGCCGAGCCGGTTGCCGTGATCGAGTGGGGCACGACGGCCCGTCAACGGGTGGTGCGCACCACCCTGGCCGGGCTCGAGGCGGTCCGGCTGGGCTCGCCCGCGGTGATCGTGGTGGGACAGGTCGCCTCTCTCGGGCTGAGCTCGTTGGATCCGCGGCCGCTGCACGGCCGCACCGTCGTCGTCACCCGAGCGCCCGCCCAGGCGGCGGCGCTGAGCCGCGCGCTGAGCGCGGCCGGCGCGCGGGTGATCGAGCTGCCGGTCATCGCCATCGCGGATGTGCCCGAGGAGTCCGACGCGCTGCAGCGGGCCGCCGACGGCGTGGAACGGTACGGATGGTTGGCCTTCACATCCGCCAACGCTGTCGAGCGGTTCGTTCCGTTGATCCGCGACGTCCGGAGCCTGGCTTCGGCCCGGGTGGCCGCGGTCGGTCTGGCCACCGCCAGCGCGCTCGAGGGCCACCACCTCGTCGCGGATTTGATCCCGGCCCGTTCGACCGCCGAGGGGTTGGTCGAGGAGCTGCCGCCCGCCGCCGGTGCCGGCAAGGTGCTGTTCGTGAAGGCGGCCGGCGCAGGCGATGCGCTCGGCGTCGGCCTCGCCGCCAAGGGTTGGACGGTCGACGAGGTGATCGCCTACCGGACCGTCGACGCCCCGCCGCCCCGCGCCGAGGTTGCCGCGACGGTCGGAGAGGCGGACGTGGTCACCTTCGCCTCGGCGTCAGCGGTCTCGGCCTACCTGCGGCTCCGCGACACCGACGGCCGCCCTCTGCCGGTGCCGCCCGTGGTCGCGTGCATCGGCCAGACCACGTCGGTCGCCGCGCGCGCGGCCGGCCTCTCGGTGGCGGTCGAGCCTGCCCGGGCGTCGATGGAGGCGCTCGTCGCGGCGATCGCCGCACACCTGGGTTGAATGCCGGCACTCTCCGGGACTCTCGGGGACCCGCACGGCCGTAGGCTGGGGTGATGGCATTCCCGGAACGGCGCATGCGCCGGCTTCGCCGGACCCCGGCCATGCGCCGGCTGGTCGCCGAGACCCGGCTGAGCGTCGACGACCTGGTCGCACCCCTGTTCGTCCGCGAGGGGATCGACGACGCGGCCCCGATCGCCTCCATGCCGGGGCAGTCCCAGCACACCGTCGCGTCGCTCCTCGTTGAGGGCAAGCGACTGGCTTCACTCGGCGTCCCGGCACTCGTCCTGTTCGGTGTTCCCGACACCAAGGACGCCACCGGCTCGGGGGCGAGCGATCCCGACGGCATCGCCCAGGTGGCGTTGCGCGAGTTGCGCGGCTCGCTCGGTGACGAGTTGGTGCTGATCGCCGACCTGTGCCTGGACGAGTACACCGATCACGGCCACTGCGGTGTGCTGCGGGCGGATGGCACGGTCGACAACGACGCGACCTTGGAGCTGTACCGCGAGGTGGCCCTGGCCCAGGCACGCGCGGGCGCGCACGTGGTGGCGCCGAGCGGGATGATGGACGGTCAGGTGACGGCCATCCGCGACGCGCTCGACGGTGGCGGTTTTCCCGACGTCGCGGTGCTCGCCTACGCGGCCAAGTACGCGTCGGCGCTCTTCGCACCGTTCCGAGACGCGGTCGAGGTCACCATCGCGGGCGGCGGTGATCGCCGTTCGTACCAGCAGGACCCGGCCAACCGGCGCGAGGCACTTGTCGAGGTCGACCTCGACGTGGCCGAGGGCGCGGACATGGTGATGGTGAAGCCGGCCCTGTCCAACCTCGACGTCTTGGCCGAGGTCCGGCGGCGGGTGGACATCCCCGTCTGTGCATACCAGGTAAGCGGTGAGTACTCGATGGTCAAGGCCGCCGACGAGCGCGGCTGGATCGACGGCCCCGCGGTGGCCTCCGAGCAGCTGCTGTCGATCAAGCGGGCCGGGGCCGACTTCATCCTCACGTACTTCGCCGCCGAGCTGGCCGAAGCGCTCGGTGGCTGAGGACCCGCCGGCGCCGCCCCTCGGGCGGGTCGGCGACGGCCCGGCCACCAACGAGGACTGGTTCGCCAGGGCACAGGCCGTGATCCCGGGCGGTGTCGACTCGCCGGTGCGCTCGTTCGCCTCGGTGGGCGGGACCCCGTTCACGGTCGTACGGGGCCAGGGTCCCTATGTCTGGGACGTGGAGGGCACCCGATACCTCGACTTCGTCCAGTCCTACGGGGCCATCCTCCTCGGTCACGCCCACCCGGTGGTGCGCGACGCCATCGTGGCGGCATCCGCGCACGGCACGACGTTCGGCATGCCCACCCCCGGCGAGGTGCTGCTCGCCGAGGACATCTGCTCGCGTATGCCGGGGTGCGAGCGGGTCCGACTGGTGTCGTCGGGCACGGAGGCCGCCATGAGCGTGCTCCGGTTGGCCCGGGGGATCACGGGCCGGGATCGGGTCGTGAAGTTCGACGGCTGCTACCACGGGCATGGCGACGCGCTCTTGACCGGGGGCGGCAGCGGCGTGGCCCAGCTCGGGCTGCCCGGTTCGGCCGGCGTGACCTCGGCTTCGGTCGCCGACACCCTGGTCGTCCCCTACAACGTGGTCCCGGACCTCGACGACTCGGTGGCCTGCGTGATCGTCGAGCCGGTGGCGGCGAACATGAACCTGGTTCCGCCGGCCGAGGGCTTCTTGGAGGGCCTGCGCTCCGCCTGTGACGACGTCGGCGCGCTGCTCATCTTCGACGAGGTGATCACGGGCTTCCGGCTCGGTGCCGGCGGTGCCACCGCACTGACCGGCGTCACCCCGGACCTGTGGTGCTTCGGGAAGGTGATCGGTGGCGGCCTCCCGGTCGGCGCGTTCGGGGGTCGGGCCGAGCTCACCGACGCCCTGGCCCCGACGGGCCCGGTGTACCAGGCCGGCACGCTGTCGGGGAACCCGCTCGCGACCGCGGCCGGACACGCGGTGATGGAGCACGTCACCGCGGCCGACCTGGCCGACCTGGCCGAACGGGCCGGGCACTTTGCCGCACACCTCGAGGTGGCGATCACCGAGGGCGGGCTCGGCGCGCGGGCGACCGCCGTCGGCCCCCTGGTCGGGCTGCTCGTGAGCCCGCCGGGCGAGCGCCCCCTGGTTCCGACCGACCTCGGCGCCGCACGGGCGGCCGCGTCATCGCCGGTGTACGCGCGGCTGTTCCACGCGCTGGTTGCCCGGGGCGTCGCGTTTCCGCCGGGGCCCTACGAGGTGCTGTTCCCGGGCTTGGCTCACGACGATGGTCACCTCGACGATGCGGTCGCGGCCGCCGGCGACGCGGCGAGCGAGGTCGCCACCCACTGGTCCTGAGCGAACCGCTCAGACCGAGATGCCGACCTTCTCCAGGCGCTGCAGGACCCCGGCCATCCCCACCATGGCCCGGTAACCGACCTCGGCCGGCCCGGAACCTTGGGGCCGCATGAGGTTGGCCATGATCCGCATCAGCTGGGCCATGAACGCACGCGAGTGCATGCCGCTCGAGACGCACAGCCGCATCCGGCGCGGGTCGCTGATCAGCCGGACGAACGCCCGCCCGACCCGGTAATAGTCGCCGTAGATGTCGTCGAGATGGCGCTCGTAGTCCGCGATCGACTCGCTGCCGCCGCCCGCGAGTGCCCGGCCGAGGAACGCGGCCGCCATCCGGCCGGTCTCGTACCCGTAGGCGATCCCCTCGCCGTTGAACGGGTTGATGAGCCCACCGGCGTCGCCGATCGCGAGCGTGTTGGTGCCGGTCCGGGGCCCGACGCCCAGCCCCATCGGGAGTCGTCCCCCCGTCGCCGGCCCGCAACTCGTCTCCGGCGAGATGCCCCACGACCTCGGGGCCTGCGCGACGAACGCGTCCATCAGCCTGGACGTGTTGAGGCCCTTCCAGCGTTGGTCGGTCGACAAGAGGCCGACGCCGACGTTCACCCGGCCGTCGCCGAGGGGGAAGATCCACCCGTAGCCGGGGACGACGTCGCCGTCGCCGTCGCGGATGTCGAGGTGCGACTCGATCCAATCCTCGTCGTGGCGCTCCGAGCGGTAGTAGCCGCGCAACGCCATCCCCTGGGGGTAGCTCCGGTCCCGCGACGTCCCGAGGGCCCGTCCGAAGCGCGAGTTGGCCCCGTCGGCCACGACGACGTAGCGGGCCCGCAGCTCGGTGGGCGACGCGGCCGCCTTCGAGGACACCAGCGCGCCGGCGCACCCGGCCAGCGCGCCGCTCTCGGACGCGGCGGGCGCGAGCGGCTCGAGTGCCTCGGTGCCCTGGAGGACGGTCGCCCCGGCCTTGGACGCCCGCTCGGCCACCAGGGCGTCGAGATCGTGGCGGGTGATCGTGTAGCCGTACGTCGGGAAGCCCGGCACCTCGGGCCAGCGCAGCTCGATGGTGCGGCCGAAGGCGATCGATCGGAGCCCCCCATACCGGTGGGCGCCGGTCATGGCGTCCTCCAGGCCCATGTCGGCCAGTTGGCGGACCGCACGCGGGGTCAGGCCGTCGCCGCACGTCTTCTCGCGGGGCAGTTCCTTCTTCTCCACCACCGCCACGTCCCAGCCGGCCTCGGCCAGCCAGTACGCGCACGAGGAGCCCGAGGGGCCGGCGCCGATGACCAGGACGTCGTGGACGTGGTCACCCCGCTTGGCCATCACGCGATCGTAGGCGGCCCGGCTCCGGCCCCGTGCTGGCTCGATGTGCCCTGGCCAGGGGGGTCGTGGTAAACCGGATGCAGCGTGGAACAGTACCTCCCGATCTTCGCTCTCCTCGTTCTCGGCGTGGTCTTCGGGGCGGCGTCGTTCGTGGCCTCGTCGCTGTTGGCCCCCCGGAAAAAGCCCTCAGCGGCGAAGCTCGCGCCCTACGAATGCGGGATCGTCCCGGACCGCGAGCCCCCGACCCGCTTCCCGGTGCGCTTCTACCTGGTCGCGATGATCTTCATTATCTTCGACATCGAGATCGTGTTCCTGTATCCGTTCGCAGTCATCTTCAAGCAGCTTCACACCTTCGGCCTCGTCGAGGTCCTGGTGTTCGCGGTGGTCGTGCTGGTCTCCTTTCTCTATCTCGTGAGCAACGGAGCACTCAGCTGGGGGCCGGCCAAGCAACTCCGTGTGGGCATGCCCACGCGCACCTCCGAATCGACCATCGCCCGGGTCACGGCAGCACCATCGTCACCGGGCAGAGCCGCCTAGAGCGGACATGGGTCTCGAAGACCTCCAACACAACTTCCTGACCGGTCGCCTCGAGGACCTCGTCAAGTGGGCCCGCCGCAACAGCGTGTGGCCGGCCACATTCGGTCTGGCCTGCTGCGCCATCGAGATGATGTCGGTTGGCGCGGCCGACTACGACATCAGCCGCCTCGGCATGGAGGTCTTCCGGGCCTCGCCGCGCCAGGCCGACCTCATGATCGTCGCCGGACGGGTATCCCAGAAGATGGCCCCGGTGCTCCGCCAGGTCTACGACCAGATGATGGAGCCCAAGTGGGTCATCTCGATGGGCGTGTGCGCGTCGACCGGGGGGATGTTCAACAACTACGCGATCGTCCAGGGGGTCGACCAGATCGTCCCCGTCGACGTCTACGCGCCGGGCTGTCCCCCCTCACCCGAGACGCTCCTGCACGCGATCTTGACCCTGCACGAGCAGATCCGCACCGGCCACATCACCAGGCGTCCTGCGGCCGACCGTGGCGGTCTCGAGCGGGAGCCGGCCCAGGGTTGGCTGCTCGAGAACCCCGACGCGGTTCGTGTCGCCACACCGCGATGACCCTGGCCGCCGGTGACGACTCGGGGGCCCTGACCGCCCCGAGACCAGGAGGTGACGAGGTCGTCTTCGCGTCCCGCGACGACTACCACGCCACCGTGAGCGATCTGCGGGCCAGCGGCTTCGAGATGTGCGCGGACCTGTGCGCGGTCGACTACCTCAGCCATCCGGGCCGGCGGGTGCCCGACGACCTCGCGCCGGAGCGCTTCGAGGTGGTCGTGAACCTCCTGTCGCTGTCCATGAAGCGCCGGATCCGGGTGCGGGTCCAGGTCCCCGAGTCCGATCCGTCGGTCGACACGCTCTTCGACCTGTACCCGGGCACCGAGGCCATGGAGCGCGAGGCCTACGACATGCACGGCATCGTCTTCACCGACCACCCCGACCTGACCCGGATCCTCATGCCCGAGGACTGGGAGGGCCACCCGCTCCGCAAGGACTACGGGGTCGGCCGCGTACCGGTGCAATTCAAGGAAGCCCCGGGACCGCGATGAGCGACGACCGCTTCGTCTCTCGGGTCCCGGCCCGGCCGTGGTCGCCCGCCGAGACCTCGGAGGGCCGCCAGGAGTTGACCCCGCGCTCGGCCGCACCGGCGACGCTCGAGCACTCGATCGGCTCGGTCCTGCGCCTTCCGGAGGGCGCGCTCGACTCGGGCCAGATCGACATCGAGCGCGACGACGAGACGATGATCANNACGATGATCATCAACATGGGGCCCCAGCACCCCTCGACCCACGGGGTGCTGCGGCTGATGTTGGAGCTCGAGGGCGAGACGGTGCTGCGCACCAAGCCGGTGGTCGGTTACCTGCACACCGGGATGGAGAAGACGGCCGAGGAGCTGACCTACGTCCAGGGGTCGACCAACGTCACCCGGATGGACTACCTGTCGCCGTTGCACAACGAGCTGGTGTTCTCGCTGGCCACCGAGGCGTTGCTCGGGGTCGAGCTCCCGGCCCGGGCGGTCTGGATCCGGATGCTCATGTGCGAGCTCAACCGGGTCTCATCACACCTCATGTGGATGGCCACCAACGGCATGGACCTCGGGTCCACGTCGATGATGATCTACGGGTTCAGGGAGCGCGAGCTCGTCCTCGAGTTCTTCGAGAAGACGACCGGCCTGCGGATGAACCACAACTACATCCGGCCCGGCGGGGTCGCGGCCGACCTCCCCGACGGGTGGGAGGACGACGTCGAGATCATCTGCGACACCGTGCTCGAGCGGACCTATGAGTACGACGAGCTGCTGACCGGCCAGCCCATCTTCCGGGAGCGCACCGAAGCCGTCGGCAACATCACCGCCGAGACGGCGGTCGCGCTGTCGGCGACGGGGCCGATCCTTCGCTCGACCGGGGTGCCGTGGGACCTGCGCCGAGCCATGCCGTACCTGGCGTACGACCAGGTCGAGTTCGATGTCATCGTCGGCACCTACGGCGACAACTTCGACCGGTACTCGATCCGGCTGAACGAGATCCGCGAGTCGATCCGGATCATCCGACAGATCCTTCAAAAGATGCCGCTCGGCGACTACCGGGTCCAGGATCGCAAGGTCACCCCGCCCCCGCGCCGGCGCATCGACGAGTCGATGGAAGCGCTCATCCACCACTTCAAGATCTTCACCGAGGGTTTCCGCGTCCCCGAGGGGGAGGTCTACGTCGCCATCGAATCGCCGCGCGGCGAGCTCGGCTGCTACCTCGTCTCGGACGGCACGGCCAAGCCGTACCGGATGCACATCCGGGGCCCGAGCTTCGTCAACCTCCAGACCCTGCCGGTGCTGCTGCGGGGCGGGATGATCGCCGACGCGGTCGCCGTCATCTCGTCGGTCGACCCGGTGATGGGCGAGGTGGACCGGTGAGCCACTTCACCACCACCAACGCCACCCGGGCCCGCCAGCTGATCGCGCTCTACCCCGAGCCGCGCTCGGCGTTGCTCCCGCTGTGCCACCTGGCCCAGGAGCAGGACGGCTGGCTGCGCCCCGAGGCGATGGCCGAGATCGCGGAGCTGGTCGGGGTCACCGCGGCGGAGGTCCGGGGGACGGCCACCTTCTACGACATGCTGCACACCGAGCCGATCGGCAGGTACCTGGTGTCGGTGTGCACCAACATCGCCTGCATCCTCGACGGTGCGACCGAGCTCCTCGCCCACGCCGAGGAGCGCCTCGGCGTGCGGGTCGGTGCGACGACCGCCGATGGTCTCTTCACGCTCGAGGAGTCCGAGTGCCTGGCCGACTGCGACCACCCGCCGTGCGTCCAGGTGAACCACCGCTTCGTGCGCACGACCACCGCACAGAAGTTCGACGAGCTGATCGACGAGCTGAAGGCGGGCGGGCGGGCCGAGGAGATCCCGCCGCACGGGACCCTGGTGCGGATCCGCAGGAACGGCGGCCTCCGCGTCGAGCCACAGCGCATCGAGCGCGAGCGGGCCCGGGCGGCAAGCTCGGCGGGGGAGCGGGCCGGCTGATGGCGGTCACCGACGCCCCTCGCATCGTGACCGCGCGGCTCGACCACGCGGACTCGCACACCCTCGAGCGCTATCTCGCCACCGGCGGCTACGACGGGCTGCGCAAGGCGTTGGGCATGACACCGGCTGCGGTGGTCGCCGAGGTCGACGCGGCGAGCCTGCTCGGACGGGGCGGTGCCGGGTTCCCGGCCGGTCGCAAGTGGTCGATGTTGAAGAAGGACCCGGTCACCTACCTCGTCGTGAACGGCGACGAGAGCGAGCCGGCCACCTTCAAGGACCACCTGCTGATCGAGCGCGACCCCCACCAGATCCTGGAGGGCGTGATCATCTCGGCCTACGCGCTCCAGGTCACCCAGGCCTTCATCTACCTCCGGGGCGAGTTCGCGCTGGGGCTCGAGCGCATGGAAGAGGCCCTCAACGACGCCTACCGACACGGGGCCGTCGGGGAGGACATCTTCGGCTCCGGGTTCTCGCTCGACATCGTCGTCCACCCCGGAGCCGGCGCGTACATCTGCGGCGAGGAGACCGCCCTCTTGGAGTCGCTCGAGGGCAAGCGCGGCTTCCCACGGATCAAGCCGCCGTTCTTCCCGGCGGTGATCGGCCTCTACGGGCAGCCGACGGTGGTCAACAACGTCGAGACGATGGCCAACATCCCGTGGATCGTGACCAACGGTGGCGCCGCGTTCGCCGCGCTCGGCGAGGGCCGGTCCACCGGGACCCGCCTTTTCGCACTGGCCGGGCACGTTCGCAACCCGGGTCCCTACGAGGTCGAGATGGTGAAGACCACGTTCCGGGACCTCATCTACGCGCCCTCGCTCGGTGGCGGCGTCCGCGAGGACCGCGAGCTCAAGGCGTTCGTTCCAGGGGGTGTCTCGGCGCCGTGGTTCGGCCCGAAGCAGCTGGACCTGCCGCTCGGCCAGGACGAGGTCGGGGCTGCGGGTTCGATGCTCGGTTCGGGCTCGGTGGTGGTCATGGACGAGACAACCTGCGCGGTCCGGGCGTCCTGGCGCATCACCAAGTTCTTCTTCCGGGAGTCGTGCGGCCAGTGCACGCCGTGCCGCGAGGGCTCGGGCTGGTTGGAGCGGATCATGTACCGGATCGAGCACGGCGGCGGGCGCGAGGAGGATCTCGACCTCTTGATGGACGTCTGCGACAACATCAGCCCCGGCGTCAACTGGCCGCCCCAACAGACGACCATCTGCGTGCTGGGCCCCTCCATCCCGCCGTCGATCGCCGCCGCCATCTCGATGTTCCGCGACGAGTTCCTGGTGCACATCAAGGACGGCGGGTGCCCCTTTGACTGACCAGGCCTCGCAGCCGACGGCGCACCCGGACACGGACGACGCGGTGACGTTCACCCTGGACGGACGGCCCGCGACGGCCCGCCCTGGTGAGCTCCTGATCAGCGCGGCCGAGCGGGCCGGGGTGTACATCCCGCGCTTTTGTTACCACCCGCGCATGGAGCCGGTCGGCATGTGCCGCATGTGCCTCGTCGAGGTAAGCGGGCCCCGCGGCGCGACGTTGCAGCCGGCCTGCTTCATACCGGCCGAGGCCGGGTCCGAGGTCGTCACCAACTCCGACAAGGTGAAGAAGGCCCAGGACGGGGTGCTGGAATTCCTGCTCGTCAACCACCCCCTCGACTGCCCGGTCTGCGACA
The DNA here is from genome assembly GCA_003161255.1 of Acidimicrobiaceae bacterium. Classification (GTDB taxonomy): domain Bacteria; phylum Actinomycetota; class Acidimicrobiia; order Acidimicrobiales; family RAAP-2; genus Palsa-461. Next base: position 114,464 of record PMOQ01000075.1, read on the forward strand.
AGGGAGGGGAGTGTCCCCTCCAGGACCAGACCCTCGCCTACGGGCCCGGGGAGAGCCGGTTCGTCGAGGAGAAGCGGCACTTCGAGAAGCCGATCCCGATCTCGGACCTCGTGCTGCTCGACCGGGAGCGCTGCATCCAGTGCGCCCGGTGCACCCGGTTCGCCGAGGAGATCGCCGGCGAGGCCCAGATCGACTTCGCCGGCCGCGGCGAGCTGGTCGAGGTGGCCACCTTCCCGACCGAGCCGTTCTCCTCGTACTTCAGTGGCAACACCGTCCAGATCTGCCCCGTCGGCGCGCTGACCGCGACGCCGTACCGGTTCACCGCCCGCCCGTGGGACCTCGACCAGGTCGAGTCCACCTGTACCACCTGCGCGCTCGGATGCCGGGTGGCGGTGCAGTCGTCGGCCAACCGGCTGACCCGGCTGCTCGGGCTTGACTCGGAGCCGGTCAACCACGGCTGGCTGTGCGACAAGGGCCGTTTCTCGTTTGAGGCCGTCAATGGTGACGAGGTGAGCGCCGGCCCGGCATTGGGCAACGGCCAACCGGTCACCCTCGGCTCTGGACGGCCCCGGGGCCAGTTCGCCGGCGAGGTGGCCGAGACGGCCAGCCAGGTCGGAAGGATCACCGAGCCCATGGTGCGCGACGGTGATCGTCACGTCCGGGTCAGCTGGAGCGAGGCGCTGTCGGAGGCCGCGAGCCGTCTAAGCGCGGTGCGTGAGGCGCACGGCCCCGGGTCGATCGCGTTCATCGGCGGTGGCCGCCTGACCAACGAGGGCGCGTACGCGTGGACCAAGCTGGCCAAGGCCGTCATCGGGACGGACTCGGTCGACGCACAGCTGGGGGACGGCCTGCCGGCAGAGCTCGTCTTGTCGTTGCCCCGGGCCACCATCGACGAGGCGTGCTCGGCTCCCGTGGTCGTGCTCCTCTCGGGGGACGTCCGTGAGGAGCTGCCGGTCCTGTTCCTCCGGCTGCGCCGCGCGGCGCTGGACAAGAAGATCTCCCTGATCGAGCTGTCACTGCGCTCGACGTCGCTGACCCGCTACGCGGAGGTCTCGCTCACCCTTCGGCCGGGTGACTCCCCTGCGGTCGCACGCGCGCTGGTCGGCCCCAACGCATCGGTCCCGACCCACCCCGCCGGGGGATCGTTCGCGCTGGAGGACCTGGAGCGGGCCCGCGCGCTCATCGCCGGGGCCGGGCACGGCCCGGACGGCACCGGCGTGGTCGTGCTCTACGGCCGCCCGTCGTTCGCCGAGGACGGCGCGGTCACCGCGGCGGCCGTGGCCACCCTCGCGACGGCCTGGCCCGGGGCGCGCTTCTTGCCGCTGCTCCGGCGCGGCAACGTGCACGGCGCGCTCGACATGGGAATGGCGCCCGGGGTGCTCCCGGGGCGGTCGTCGCTCGAGCACGGCCACGCCTGGTTCAGCGACCACTGGGGCTCGGCCCCCGATGCCCGGGGCCGTGACACCACCGAGGCGCTGCGGTCCGTCGTCGAAGGGGGACCGGGTGCGACTAGGGCGCTGGTGCTCCTCGGAGCCGATCCCCTCGAGGACTTCCCGGATCGGGTGCTCGCCACCCGTGCCCTCGAGGCGGCCGAGGTGGTGATCGCGGTGGCCGGTCACCCCGGTCCGGCCCTCGACCACGCCGACGTGGTCCTGCCGGTTGCCGTCTCCCACGAACGCCCCGGCACGACAACCAACATCGAGGGACGGGTCACAAGGCTCGGCCAGAAGCTCGTTCCGCCCGGCCTGGCCTGGCCGGACTGGACCATCGCGTCGGTCCTGTCCGACGAGCTCGGCTACGACCTCGCGATCGGGGCGGTCACCGACATCGCCGAAGAGATCGAGCGCGTCGCCCCGGCCTACCGGGGCTTCGCGCCGGCGTTCTTGGACCAGGTCTCCGGTCACGACGGGCTCGTGGTCCCGCTCGGCGCGGCACCGGTGCACACGGTCGAGCCCATCGACCCGATGGCCACACCCGGCGTGGAGTCGGTCGAACGCCAGGGAGCACCACCGAGGGTCGGGCTCACCGAGGGGCTGTCGCGCGAGCTGCTGGCGGCCCTGCACCCCGACGACGGCGGCGAGGGCGCCCCTCCGCTGCTGCGCCGCACCGCCCCCACGGCCGTCTCGATCCCGCCCCCCGATCACTACTCGCTCCGCCTCGTCTCGACCCGCCGGCTCTACGACCACGGCGCGGGCGTCGTCGCATCGCCGTCGCTGGCCGCGCTGACCCCGCCGCTGAGCGCGCTGGCCAATCCGTCCGACCTGGCCCGCCTCGGCATCGGGCCCGGCGACCGGGTCCGGGTGAGTTCACCCCGGGGCGAGCTGACGCTCGTGGCCGAAGGGGATTCGGGTGTCCCGAAGGGCGTGCTCGTGATCGAGTTCAACGTGTCGGACCCGGACCAGCCGGCCGACAACGCGGTGGCCTCGCTCATCGACGCGTCGGCCGTGGTCAACGAAGTGCGGCTGGAGTCGCTGTGAACCCCGCCGCGCTGTTCCTCACCGACCCGCTGTTCGCCCACGGCGCCCACTGGGTCGAGCTGTTGATCGTCGTCATCAAGGTCCTGGCCGCGTTCGGCGCGCTCATGGTCTCGGTCATGTTGATGATCTGGTTCGAGCGCAAGGTCATCAGCGACATGCAGAGCCGGATCGGGCCCAACCGCGCCGGCCCGTACGGGCTGCTCCAGACGCTGGCCGACGGGGTGAAGCTCTTCTTCAAGGAGGACCTCATCCCCGACCGCGCCGACCGGTTCGTCTTCAAGCTGGCGCCGTACCTGGCCCTCCTCCCGGCGCTGCTCATCTTCACGGTGGTGCCGATCGGGGGGGACCTGACCATCGCCGGCCATCACTTCGAGCTCCAGGTCGCCGACCCGCCGTTCGGGATCCTGCTGGTGCTCGCCATGTCGTCGATCTCGGTCTACGGGGTCATGCTGGCGGGCTGGTCGTCCGGCTCCAAGTACCCGCTGCTCGGCTCGGTGCGGGCGTCGGCCCAGATGATCTCCTATGAGGCCGCGCTCGGGCTGACCGTGGTTGCGGTGGTCCTCACGTCGCGCTCCTTGTCGACCCGGACCATCGTGTTCAGCCAGGCCCACGGGTTCTGGGACTGGAACGTGATCCGCCTCGGCTTCGTGCCCTTCGTCCTGTTCCTCATCTCGATCACCGCCGAGCTCAACCGCCCGCCGTTCGACCTGGTGGAGGCGGACAGCGAGCTCGTCGGCGGGTTCAACACCGAGTACTCCTCGATCCGGTTCGGGATCTTCTACCTGGCCGAGTTCATGAACACCATCACCATGTCGGGCGTGGTCGTGACGCTCTTCTTCGGTGGCCCCGACGGGCCGATCCCCCGGTTCATCCCGACGTCGGACATCTGGATGCCGATCGTGTGGTTCGCCGCCAAGACCCTGGTGTTCCTGTTCGCCTACGTGTGGTTCCGGGCCGCCCTGCCCCGGCTGCGGTACGACCAGCTGATGGACCTCGGTTGGAAGGTGCTGATCCCGCTCTCGCTCGGTTGGCTCCTCATCGTGGCGGCCGTGATCATCTGGGGCTGGTGGGGCCTCCTGGTGGCGGCGGCCGAGGTCGTTCTCGGCCTCGGCCTCGCCCGGGCCTTCGGTGTGGGCGCCTCCCGCGCATCGCATGAGGTGATGTTCTGATGGATCTCGGCTTCCTGGGCGGGTTCAAGCTGACCCTCCAACATCTGACGCGACCCCGGGTGACGCGCCAGTACCCCGACGAGAAGATGCCCAAGCAGCCGCGCCAGCACGGCCGCCACGTCCTCAACCGCTACGAGGACGGCATGGAGAAGTGCATCGGCTGCGAGCTCTGCGCCGGCGTGTGCCCGGCCGACTGCATCTACGTGCGCGGGCTCGACAACCCGCCCGACCACCCGGTTTCGCCGGGCGAGCGGTACGGGTACGTCTACGAGATCAACTATCTGCGCTGCATCCACTGCGACCTGTGCGTGGAGGCGTGCCCGACCGAGGCCATCACCGAGACGAAGCTGTTCGAGTTCTCCTTCACCAACCGCTCCGACGCCATCTACACCCGCGACGAGCTGCTGGTCGGTGACGACGGTCGTCCGAGGAAGCTGCCCTGGGAGGACTGGCGCGAGGGCGACGACCTCTTCACCTCGGGATGGATGCGGGCGACGGCCCCCTCGGGCGCGGCGGCCTACGAGGGCGAGGTCCAGTGGTCGGGCGAGCTCGGTTACGGCGTCCGCACCCCCGAGGGGGGCCAGAGTGGTCGCCGCGACGACGAGGCGACCGGGATGAAGCCCCTCCGCGAGGTCATGGAGGCCCACCTCATCCCCGACGACGTGCCGTTCGCGCACCGGGGCATGCGGGGCCGGGTCTGGCGGGCCCGGGAGTCCGCGACCAAGAAGCGCAGGAAGCTCGTTGCCACCCGAGCGCGCCGGGCCGAGCAGAAGGCGGCCCGCTGATGCTCGGTGCCGTCCACCCGACGATCCCGGACTCCTTGACGTTCGCCGTCTCGGCGGCGGTGATCCTGTCGGGGGCCGTCGGGGTGATCGTGTCGCGCAACGCCGTCCACGCGGCGTTGTCCCTGGTCGCGACGCTGTTCGGCGTGGCCGTGCTCTTCATCGAGGAGCAGGCCGACTTCCTCGCGGTCGTGCAGATCATCGTCTACGCCGGCGCGATCGTCGTCCTCTTCTTGTTCGTGATCATGTTCCTCGGGGTCGACCGCCGGGAGAACGTGGCCGACGAGCCCCTGCGGGGCCAGCGGCCGACGGCGCTGCTCCTGGTCGCGATCGCACTCGGTGGGGTGGTGGCCCTCGGGGTCAGCGCCCACTGGGCCACGGGCGCCCGGGCGGTGGCCGGGTCCACCACCGCCGGCCACCACGCGAACGTCTACGTCCTCGGCAAGTCCGTCTTCACCACGTACCTGTTCGCGTTCGAGGCCACCGCGGCGCTCCTCGTGATCGCCGTCGTCGGCGCGGTCGTATTGGCCCGCCGGCCGAGGATGGAAGAGTCGGCCGGTCTGACCGGCGACGAGCCGGTGGCCGACGAGCCTGACGGTGACCCGGCGGAGCCGGACGCCGCTGACGGGTCGCCGACCCACGAGGAGGTATCGCGGTGAGCGTTCCGGGCCAGTGGTACCTGATCCTGGCGGCGGCGCTCTTCACGATCGGCGCGCTGGGCCTCCTTATCCGCCGCAACGTGCTGGTGATGTTCATGTGCATCGAGCTGATGTTGAACGCGGCCAACCTCACGTTCGTGACCTTCTCCCGAATGCTCGGTGACATCGGCGGCCAGGTCGTCGTGTTCTTCGTCCTCGTCGTCGCGGCGGCCGAGGTCGTGGTCGGGCTCGGGATCGTGGTGGCCATCTTCCGACGCCGGGCCAACGCATCGGCCGACGACCTGCACGTCTTGAAGGGCTGATCGTTGGTCCACGCCGCGTACCTCATGGCTCTGCTGCCCCTCGCGGGCTTCGTCGTCCTCGTCGCGGCGGGGCGACGGCTCGGCGACCCGTTGGCCGGCTGGGTCGGGACCGTCGCCGTCGCGGGGTCCTTCGTCGTGGCCTGCATTGCGCTGGCCGGGCTGCTGTCCGAGCCGGCCTCGGCCCGGCACTTCAGCGAGAACTACTTCAGCTGGATCACCGTCGGGGGGCTCCAGGTCAAGGTCGGCATCCTGCTCGACCCGCTGTCCATGACCATGTGCATGTTCGTCACCGGGGTCAGCGCGCTCATCCACCTGTACTCGATCGGGTACATGAAGGGCGACCCGGAGTTCTCGAAGTTCTTCATCTACCTCAACCTGTTCGTGTTCTCGATGGTGCTGCTCGTCCTCGCGAACAACCTGCTGGTGATGTTCGTCGGCTGGGAGGGCGTCGGCGTGTGCTCGTACTGGCTGGTGTCGTTCTGGCACGAGCGCGACTCGGCGGCCTCGGCGGGGAAGAAGGCCTTCATCTACAACCGGGTCGGCGACGTCGGATTCCTCATCGCGCTCTTCTTGATCTTCTCCAAGGTCGGCAGCCTCGACCTGACCACGATCTTCGCCCACCGCGGGGCGCTCGGATCGGCGGGGGCCACCGCGGTGGCGCTCCTCCTGCTGCTCGCGGCGACCGGCAAGTCGGCCCAGATCCCGCTGTTCAACTGGCTGGCCGACGCCATGGAGGGCCCGACGCCGGTGTCGGCCCTCATCCACGCCGCGACGATGGTGACCGCCGGCGTCTACCTCCTGTGCCGGGTCAACTCGATCCTGGCCCTCTCGCCCGACGCGATGTGGGTGATCGCGATCATCGGCGGCGCGACGGCGTTCGTGGCCGCGACGATCGCCACGTCCCAACAGGACATCAAGAAGGTCCTGGCCTTCTCGACGGTGTCCCAGATCGGCTACATGGTCCTGGCCGTCGGCACCGGTGCCTACATCGCCGCGATCTTCTTGATGGTCGCCCACGCGTTCTACAAGGGCCTCTTGTTCCTGGGCGCCGGCTCGGTCATCCATGGCCTGCACGACGAGCAGGACCTGAAACGGATGGGCGGCCTGGCCCGCCTGCTGCCGTGGACATACGGCACGTTCCTGGTCGGCTGGCTGGCCATCGCCGGCATCCCGCCGTTCTCGGGCTTCTGGGCCAAGAGCGACGTGCTGGCCAACGTGTACCAGAAGAGCCCGGCGTTGTGGGCCCTGGGGCTGGTGACGGCGATCCTCACGGCCTATTACATGACCCGGCTGTTCGTGCTGGCCTTCCGCGGCGACGAGCGGTGGGCCGCCGCTGTCGACGGCCACCGCCCGTCGGACCCCCACGAGAGCCCGTGGGTCATGCGGCTGCCGCTGGTCGTCCTGGCCGTCCTGGCCTTCGCCGGTGGGATCCTCGACCTCCCGTGGGTGCACCGCGACGGCTTCGCGTCGTGGCTCTCGCCCGTGTTCGCGCACACGCTGTACCTGGCCCATGAGGGGGTGGGGCTCCAGGTCTCGCTGGCGGTGATCGACGCGGTGGTGGCGGTCATCGGGCTCTCGATCGCCTTCGCGCTGTGGCGACGCAGCGTCGATCGGCCCACGCTCGAGCCGGCCTTCCTCCAGCGGGTCTGGTACTGGGACGACTTCTACGACGCCGTCATCGGCCGACCGGGCCAGGCCATGGCCCGGTTCGCGGCGACCGTGGTCGACGGCCGGATCATCGACGGCGCCGTGAACGGCGCCGCGGCGGCGGTGCGCAAGGGCGCGTCGGGGGTCCGGCGCCTGCAGACCGGCTACGTCCGGAACTACGCGCTCGGCATCGCGCTCGGGCTGGCCGCAGTGATCGCCTTCGTCATCTCCCGGGTGTGGTGGTCGTGAATCAGCTGCCCCACTTCCCGTTCCTGACCGTCCTGGTCCTGCTGCCGGCAGGCGGCGCGCTGGCCGTCGCGCTCATGGTCAACGTGCGGCGCCAGGTCACCGAGGCGGTCGGCATCGCGGTGGCGCTCGCAACGCTGGGCTTCGCCATCGCGACGACGGTGCTCATGCACACCGGCGACGGTGGGTACCAGTTCGTTTCGAAGCACGTGTGGGCGGCGTCGATCGGCGTGTCGTGGTTCGTCGGGGTCGACGGGATCTCGATCTTCCTGGTCCTGCTGGCGGCGGTCCTCTTCCCGATCGCGCTGGCCGGCGCCCGTTCGAGGACCGACGCACGGCCCTTCACCGCCTGGATGCTGCTGCTCGAGGCGGCCTGCATCGGCAGCTTCATCTCGCTCGACCTGATCCTGTTCTTCTTGTTCTTCGAGCTGACGCTCGTGCCCGCGTACTTCATCATCGCCAACTGGGGCTTCGCGCGGCGGGCCTATGCGGCCGTGAAGTTCTTCGTCTACACGTTCTTGGGCTCGGCGTTCCTGCTGGTCGGCATTGTGGTGCTGGCGTTCGTGCACCAGCACCAGACCGGCGTCCTCACGTTCTCCCTGCCCACCCTGGAGCACACTCGACTCGCGTCGAGCACCGGGATCCTGCTGTTCCTCGCCTTCACGGCGGCGTTCGCAGTGAAGGCGCCGCTGTTCCCTTTCCACACCTGGTCGCCCGACGCGTACACGGAAGCGCCGGCGGGCGGATCGGTGATCCTCTCGGCGGTGCTGGCCAAGCTCGGCACCTACGGGATCATCCGGTTCGACCTCAACCTGTTCCCGCAGGCGTCGCGGACCCTGGCCCCGCTGCTGCTGACCCTGGCCGTGATCGGGATCCTCTACGGCGCCCTGGTCGCGTGCGCACAGAACGACCTGAAGCGCCTGGTCGCGTACTCGTCGCTGGCCCAGATCGGCTTCATCGCGCTCGGGACGTTCGCCCTATCGACCGAGGGCCTGGTCGGTGGCGTCCTGCTGATGGTCAACCACGGGCTCATCACCGCCGGGTTCTTCCTGCTCATCGGGTGGATCTACGAACGCCGGGGGGGCTGGCAGGTCGCCGAGCTGGGCGGCCTCCAGACCCCGGCACCGATCATGGCGGCGGCCTTCACCGTCGTGATGCTGGCGTCGATCGGGCTGCCCGGGCTGAACGGCTTCGTCAGCGAATTCCTGGTGCTCGCCGGGACGTTCCTCGTCCACCGGTGGTGGGCGGTCGCGGCCACGATCGGGGTGGTCGGCGCGGCGCTTTATCTCCTGTGGGCGTACCAGCAGGCCTTCCACGGCAAGCCGAGCCCGTCGGTCGCCCAGACCCGTGACCTCGGTTGGAGCGAGCGGATCGTGATCGCCCCGCTCCTCGTCCTCATCGTCTTGTTGGGCGTGTACCCGAAGCCGGTCATCGACCGCATCACCCCCTCGGTCAACCGTCTGGTCGACCGGGTCGAGCAGGTCACCCACGTCCGCCAGCCCGCCGTCGCGACCCACGCCACGCCGCCCGCCCGCGCCACGAACACGAACGCGCCATGAGCCGCCACCTCTCCCTGGCGACCACGCACGTCCATCACGCCGCGACCTCGAACGTCATCCACGTGCCGAGCATCCGGTATCTGGGCATCCTCCCGGTGCTCGTCATGCTCGGCGGCGCGGTGGTGCTCCTCGGCATGTCGTCGCTGGTCAAGCGGCAGCTGCGGTTACGTGTCGCCACCGCGACGACCCTGATCATCTCGCTCAGCGCGTTCGGGCTGGCCTGGTGGCAGTGGGCCGACGTCCAGTCGCGGGGCCCGTACACGACGATCGACCACTCGGTGGTCGTCGACGGTTTGGCCGTGCTGATCACCGTGCTGGTGACGGTGGCCATGGCGCTCAGCGCGCTGGTGGCCGAGGGCTATCTGGCCCGCGAGGGCATCGACGGCGCCGAGCTGCACGTCTTGGCCATGGTGTCCGCCGCCGGGGCGATCCTCATGGCCGAGGCCAACGACCTGGTGATCGTCTTCCTGGGCCTCGAGATCCTCTCCATCGCCCTGTACGTGCTCACCGCGTTCAACCACAAGCGGACCGAGTCCGGCGAGGCCGCGCTCAAGTACTTCGTCTTGGGTGGGTTCTCCTCGGCGGTGTTCGTCTATGGCATCGCCCTCACCTACGGCGCCACCGGGACGACCAACCTCACCCAGATCGCGTCCTTCCTCTCCCACAACGTGCTGGTCCACGACGGGGTGCTGCTGGCCGGCATGTCGCTGCTCCTGGTCGGCTTCGCGTTCAAGATCGCCGCGGTGCCGTTCCACATGTGGACCCCCGACGTCTACCAGGGCGCGCCGTCGCCGGTGACCGGGTTCATGGCCGCGGTGGCCAAGGCCGGGGGATTCGCGGCGTTCCTGCGGGTGTTCGTGTCGTCGTTCGGGGTACTGGCGTCGGACTGGCGGCCGATCATCTACGCGCTGGCCATCGTGACCCTGGTCGTCGGGGCCGGTTTGGCGGTGGTCCAGCGCGACATCAAGCGGATGCTCGCATACTCGTCGATCAACCACGCCGGCTTCGTGTTGCTGGGGCTCCAGGCGGCCACCGCGCGCGGGGTGAGCGCGGCGCTCTACTACCTGTTCGCCTACATGTTCATGGTGATCGGCAGCTTCGCCGTCGTCACGGTGATGGGCCGGATGGGGGATGGCGACCACGACATCTCCTCCTACCGCGGCCTGGCCAAACGGCAGCCACTGCTCGCGCTGGCGTTCGCAGTGCTGCTCCTGGCCCAGGCCGGGGTGCCCTTCACGACGGGCTTCTTGACCAAATTCCAGGTGGTGATCGCGTCGGTCGACGGGCATTCGGTGCCCCTGGCCGTGGTGGCCATGGTGTCGGCCGCCGTGGCCGCCTTCTTCTACCTGCGGGTCACCGTCCTCATGTACGCGACGAGCGACGAGCCCGCCGTCGGGGCGCCGGACGCCGCGCCGACGGTGACACCGGCGTTGGTCGGGGCTTCGCACGGTGGCGGGACCACGTGGTCGGGAACCGATGCCGCCGGCGAGACCAGGACCCGCCTCAACGCGGCCCTGTTGATGGAGGACGACGCTTCGGCCGAGCTCACACCCGAAGTCGGCCAGACCGAGGAGCCGACCCGCATCCCGGTGCCGCTCGGGGCGGCCGTGGCCATCGGGATATGCGTGGCCGTGACGGTCGTCTTCGGGATCATCCCGGCCCCGCTGGTCGATTTCGCGCACAGGGCCACGCTGCTGTTCCTACCCTGAACCCATGACCGGCGCGGGTGTGATCCCCTCCAATTGGTCGTGGCGCGACGAGCCGCGTGAACCCGGTGCCACGGTCGTCTTCGACATCGACGGCGTCCTGTCCGACGCCGCCGGCCGCCAGCGGTTCCTGGTCGGCGAGGACCGGGACTGGGACGCCTTCTTCGAGGCCTGCGGCGAGGACCCCCTCGTCACCGAACTGGCCCGGCTGCTCGAGCTGCTCGACCGCGACCTCCAGGTGGTGCTGCTCACCGGCCGGCCGCTCCGGGTCCGCCGCCAGACCGACGCCTGGCTTCGCCGCTTCTCGGTCCGCTTCGACCTGCTCGTCATGCGGGACCGGGGTGACTACGCCCGGGTGACCGTCTTCAAGCGCCGCACGGTCGAGGCGCTGCGAGAGTACGGCTTCGATCTCCGGCTGGCCTTCGAGGACGACCCGTCCAACCGGGCCATGTTCGAGGACGAGGGCGTGCCGTGCGTCTACATCCACTCCGGCTACTACGAGTAGTGGGAGCGCAACCGACCGCTGCGTGAGCGGGCCGCGGGCTGTCCGATCCGAGGTACAAGGGATTGCTCGGGCGCCGTCCGGGCGTCGTCTCGTACGCTCCCCCCGTGGAAGACGCGCGACCCGACACCGGTGCATGGTTCGACGAGGCCCGTTTCGGGATGTTCGTCCACTGGGACCACGCAAGCCAACAGGGCCTCGAGGTGTCGTGGCCGCTGGTTGGTGGGGTGTTCGCGTTACCGTTCTGCCAATCGGTCAGCGTCGAGCAGTACCACTCCTCGGCGGCCACTTTCGACCCGGTGTCGTGGGACCCCGAGGCGCTGGCGCGCCTGGCGCGTCGGGCCGGGATGGGGTACGCGGTGCTCACCACCAAACACCACTCTGGGTACGCGATGTGGCCGACCGGTTGTTCGGACTTCTCGGTCCAACACTCGCCGGGCGGACAGGACATCGTGGGTGGCTTCGTCGACGCAATGCGCAGGGAGGGCCTGAGGGTCGGGCTCTATTTTTCGCTCTCCGATTGGCACCACGCGGACTATCCGCCCTTCACCGAGTCGGACAAGCCCTATGTGATCGGCGTATCACCGCCCCGCCCCGAAGCGGAGCGTTGGGAGCGCTACCTGGAATACATGCGTGCGCAGATCACCGAACTGCTCACCGGGTACGGCCGGATCGACATGCTGTGGTTCGACGGCGGGTGGGAGCGCCCGGACTGGGGTGCCGACGTCCTCGAGGCGACCATTCGCCGGCTGCAGCCCGACATCTTGATCAACGATCGTCTCCCGGGGGTGGGGGACTTCGCCACCCCCGAACAATTCGTCCCGGACTCGGCGCCCGGGGGCCGCTGGGAAACGTGCCTCACCATGAACCACAGCTGGGGTTGGTGCCCCGGTGACACCGATTACAAGTCGGCTCGACAGCTGGTCCACACGCTGTGCCAGGTGGCCGGCAAGGGCGGCAACCTGCTCTTGAACATCAGTCCTCGCGGCGACGGCTCCCTGCCCGAGGCGCAGGTGGAGCGTCTCGAGGCGGTCGCGAGCTGGATGGATCGAAACGGCGAAGCGATACGGGCCACCGGGGCGGGGCTCGAAGCGCCCCAGTTCTACGGGCCGAGCACGCGGCGCGGGGACTCGATCTACCTCCATCTCCTCATGCGCCCCTATGACGGGGCCGACGTGCGCAACGTGCCGGTGCGTCGAGTGCGATCGGTGCGCGAAGTGGCTTCGGGAAGGCCGCTCGAGTTCCATACGCACACCGGGGTGATCGAGGGACTGATGCCCGATCCCCGCGGCACGCTGACGGTCGGGATCCCTGGCGACGTCGTCGGCGATCTGGCGACGATCGTGGCGATCGACTTCGAACCTGCTCCGTAACCGAGGCGGTCGTCCCGATCAGATTTGAGCGATCGCGCGTGAGGCTGCGAGCCCAACCGCGAGACCCACTGCCAGTGCGAGCGCCGCCAGCACGAATATCGGGAGATCGCCAAAGCGCTCATACAGGGTTGCGCCGGCCCGAAGCGAGACCGTGCCGGCGAGCACCTGGCGCGCCGAGAGCCGGGACCGCTGCAATACGGCGCCGCGGTTGGTGACGAATGACGAGTACCCGGTCGGCGCGGCCTGCACGAGGTCCCGGCCCTCTTCGACCGCCTGGACCCGGTCGGCCGCCACCTCCTGGCTCGGCATCTGGTCACTCGAGTACGACGACGTGTTGGTCGGGACCACCAGCAGCTGGGCTCCGGCCCGCACCGACGAGCGGCCGCGGTCGGCGAAGAAGACCTCGTAGGAGACGAGGATCCCGAGCGGCCCGGCCGGGGTTCGCATCAGGCCGCTGCCGCGGCCGGGGATGGCGTCGCGTGGCACCGCATCGAGGTTGGCCAGGTGTGAGAACAAGCCGCGGAATGGGACGTACTCCCCGAACGGCACCCGATGGACCTTCTCGAACACCGAGACGACGCGCCCGGCGGGGCTCCACGCGACGATCTCGTTGCGGAACGTCGCGTGAGGCTCGGTCACCGTGACGCCGGCCAAGACCGTCGCGTCGAGGTACCGGGCGAGTGCTGCGAGGTGTGCGGCGTCCCCGCTCTCGTGCAACGGGACGGTGAGCGCGACCACGTCCTCGGGCCAGACGACGAGCTCGGGCCGCGGATGGGTCCCCCGGAGCGGGATGCTCGCGTCCAGCTCGGCACCGAAGACCCCGGCCTGGCTCGTCTCGAGTTGCCCGAAGCCGCGCACACCCCCGCCTTGGACCGCCGCGACCCGCAGCGTGCGGACGGCCGGGCCGCCGTCGGGGGCGAGGTCGCCGACGATTCCCACGAGGAAGACGAGCACGAGGGCTCCGAGTCCCAACCACGGGATGCTGACCACCCGGGACGCTCGTCGCCATGCCAGCGCGCAGACTCCGAGCTCGCCGAGAGCCGCACCTCCCGCCCACACGATCGCGGTCAGGAGCAGTGGCCCGCCCAGCCGTGCCGCCCCCAACATCGGGCCGGTTGACTGGCCGAGGAACACGCCACCGACCGGCAGCCCGCCGAAGGGCCAAGCAAAGCGGAGCGCCTCGGCCAGGGTGGCCGCGCCGACGAAGGCCGGCGCGCGACCCCGGACTGGCGGGGTCGCGGCTGCGGCGGCCGCCACGCTGAGGGACTCCAACAGGACCAAAACCACCGCCCCGTACCAGTTGAAGCCCTGCGCCCAGTACAGGCCGATCGAAAAGCACCCGCCCCCGGCCACCCACCCCGCCAGCAGCCGGGCCCGCAGCCGCAGCCCGCGGAGGCGCCAATAGAGAAGCGCGGCGCCGACGAACGCGACCGGCCACGCGCCGAACGGCGGCAGCGACAGGGCCAACAGGACTCCGGCGGCCAAGGAGGGGAGCACGACCCCACCCCGGCGCACGTTCATGAGGTCGGTCCGGGCCCGCTCGGTGCGTCGGTGCTGG
>PMOQ01000075.1:128486-144741 GCA_003161255.1 Acidimicrobiaceae bacterium
ACCCGGTACTGGGGGAACCCGGCGGGCCAGCGGGTGACCATCGATTCGCTGGGGGTCCCGGTCATCTGCAGGATGGCGGCCAGCTCGGCCACGACCCGGTTGGTGAGCTGCGCGTCGTCCAGATCGTCCGCCCGCGTGTCGCCGGCGCGGCCCGCCGACACCCGGAGAAGGGTCTGACCCGGTCTGGCGAGGTGTGGCCACTTGGCGTCGAGGAAGGTGCACGCGGTGAGCAACAGGTCGTCGCCATCGGCCGCGGCAAGCGGGGAGGGGGTATGCCGGGGTACGAGGAAGCCGGTGCCGGGCGGCAGTGAGACGCCGTCGGCCGGTACCGAGAGGGTGACCACCGACACGGACGCAGAGTCAATGGTCCGCTCGAGCGTGGCCGCGTCGGCGTCGTGGGGAGCGAGGAGGTCGGCCGCCGGGCCCGCCTGGACCGCCAGGACGAGCCCGTCTGCAATGACGGGGCCATCCGGGGTCTCCGCGGTCCATCCGGCGGCCGACCCGGTGCGGGTGAGGCGCTCCACCGGGCTCTCAGTCCGGATCTCGACGCCGCGGGAGCGCAGCTGCGCCTCGAGGCACTCGACGAGGGAGCCCATGCCATGGGCGAGTGCCCAGAACACCGGTGGCCCGTCCTCGTTGGTGGGCGCCGTCGCCGGGCCGACCCGGCGGAGCGCGCGCATCAGCCCGCCGCGTTGGGTCGCGGCCGCGAGGAGCAGTGGGAGCACGGCAGCCGTGCTCATGTCGGCGACCGATCCGCCGTGGATCCCACCGATCAGCGGATCGACGAGAGCGTCGACGACGCGGCGACCCAGCCGGCGCGCCACGAGCGGGCCGAGGGCCCGGTCGCCGAGTGGGCCCCGGCGGTCGGGCCGGGGTGCGATGGCGTCGCGGAGCAAGCGCGCCGAGCCGGCCCCTCCGAGGACTCCGGAACGGGCCACGGGCCACCAGCGCGTTGGCACCCCGAGCATCAGTCCCGCCGGCAGTGGCCGGAGCCGGCCCCGTGCGTAGACGGAGGCGCCCGATGCGCCGATCGGCACCAGCTGGTCGCCCAGCCCCAGCTCACGGCACAGCCCGGCGGCCTCGGGCCGCCGACCGAGGAAGGCGTCCGGACCGACGTCGACCATGCGACCCCCGAAGAGCTCCGAGTGCAGCGGGCCGCCGAGCCGCGAGAACGACTCGAGGATGGTGACCGCCGGTGCGTCGGTGTCCGGGCTCTCACCCCCGGTTAGCTCCCAGGCCGCCGCGAGCCCGGCGATGCCGCCGCCGACCACGACGACGCAACGGCGATCGGCCGGACGCGGCGCGGGTGAGGCGAGCGCCATCAGAGGTCCCGGGCGGCCGCCCGGACCACGCCGGCCAGGATGCCGAGGAACTCGGGGTCGTCGTTGAGCGACTCGGTCCGGGCGAAGCGGATCCCGGCGGACCATGCCCGAGCGCTGGCCTCGACGTCGAGGTCGTAGAGGATCTCCAGATGGTCGGAGACGAACCCGACCGGGCAGACGACCAGCGACCGGCATCCCCCCTTGGCCAGCTTGTCGATGGTGGCGAGGAGGTCGGGGCCCAACCACTCCTGGTCGGTCCGGCCGGCACTCTGCCAGGCCACCCGCCACGGCACCGAGGCCCCGTCGAGGTCGGCCGCATTCGCCACCAGCTCACCCGACCGTTCGACCTGGTCGGGATACGGGTCGCCGGCGGCGCGGACCGATGCGGGCAACGAGTGCGCGGTGAACACGACGGCCGGATCCGGCCCGGCCGCCGCGAGCGCGGCGGCGACCCGACGGGCCAGCAGCTCGGGAAAGCCGGGCGCGTCGAACCACTGGTCGACACGGGCGAACGGGAGACCGGGGCGGGCCGCCTCGACAGCGGCGCTTGCCCGATCGAGATATTCGCCGGACCCGCGTGACGAGCGGTGCGGTGTCAGGACGATGCCGACGATCGCGGACACGCCGCTTGTCGAGAGCTCGGCTGCCGCGCGCTCGACCGACGGTTCGGTGTGTTTGGCGCCGTAGCAAACGGTGAAACGACCGGGCTCCCCGGCCTCGAGGCCGGCCGCCAACCCGGCGACCTGGGCGCGGGTGCGTTCGGTGAGGGGCGAGACACCGCCGATCTCGCGGTAGCGGCGAACCAGGTCGTCGAGCTGCTCCGCCGACGGGGGGCTGCCGCGGCGGATCCGCGTGTAGAAGGGCTCGACCTCCTCGAGCGTCCCCGGCGTGCCATGGGCCATCACCAACACCCCGACCCGGGCGCTCACGCCCGGACCCCGGCCCGGCCCTCCGCGTGCACCAGTTCGACGACGGCCTCGAGGATGCCCGGGTCGGTCTCGGGCAGCACGCCGTGGCCCAGGTTGAAAATGTGCCCGGGCTCGGTCCCGGCGCACTCGAGGACGGCCCGGGTCTGCCCGGCCACGACATCGAACGGTGCAAAACACGCCGCGGGGTCGAGATTCCCCTGGACCGCCCGGTGCGCGCCAACCCTCGCTCTCGCGACGTCGAGCGGGACCCGCCAGTCCACCCCGACGACGTCGGGTCCGGCCGAGCTCATGAGGCCGAGCAACTCGCCGGTCCCGACCCCGAACAAGATCGACGGGACGCCGAGCGCCGAGACAGCGTCGAGGACCCGCTTGGTGGCCGGGAGCGCGAACCGCTCATAGTCGGCCGGGGACAGGGCGCCCGCCCAGCTGTCGAAGAGCTGCACGGCGTCGACCCCGGCTCCGATCTGCGACGTCACCGAGTCGATGGCCAGCTCAGCCAGATGGTCGACCAGGCGGTCCCACGTGGCCGGATCGGTGTGCATCAGCGCCTTCACCTTCAAAAAGTCACGCGACGGTCCGCCCTCGACCAGATAGCTGGACACCGTGAACGGGGCACCGGCAAACCCGATCAGCGGCACGCTGGCCGGCAGCTCCCTCTTCAGGATCCGAACGGTCTCGAGGACGAATCCCGTGTCACCCTCAGGGTCGAGCGGTCGCAGTCGGTCGAGGTCGCCAGCCGATCGCACCGGCTCGTCCACCACCGGTCCGCGCCCCGGGACGATGTCGACGCCGAAGCCGGTCGCCCAGATCGGGACGACGATGTCGGAGAACAAGATGGCGGCGTCGACCCCGTAGCGGCGGATCGGCTGCAGGGTGATCTCGGCGGCCAGGTCGGGCTGGGTGATCGTGTCCAGGATGCTGCCGGGGGCCCGGGTGGCCCGATACTCGGGCAGCGCGCGCCCGGCCTGGCGCATGAACCACACCGGCGTGTGGTCGACCGGCTGGCGCCGGCATGCGGCGAGGAACGGCGCGGTCGCGCTGTCGCTCACCAGGGCTCCCGGCGGGGGCGGGTCGGGGGTCGGCCCCTCGCTCAAGCGGGCTCGATGACGACGGCGGTGCCGTATGCGCAGATCTCCGTCCAGTTGCCACCCATCTCAGAGGTGTCGAACCGCATCGCGATCACGGCGTTGGCGCCTCGCTCAGTCGCCTCTTGGACCATCCGATCAATGACCTCCTGTCGGCTCTTTTGGAGGTTCTTGGTCATGCCGACCAGCTCCCCGCCCACGATGGACTTGAAGCCGGCGCCGAGCTGGGAGAACGCGTTACGTGACCGGACCGTCAGCCCGAAGCATTCGCCGATCACTCTGCTCACCCGGTAGCCGGGCACGTCGTTCATGGTGGAGATGAGCATGGGAATCCTTTCCTCCCGACCGGGTCGGCCCTGCCGCGCCGACCCGGGGCGCACGCTTGTTTCGCGATCATCGCAGGCCACGCAGCCGTGGACCAACGTCGAACGGTGTCGCCGCCAGCCCCTAGAATCGATCGGTTCTCTCTGCGGAGTGGGTGCTCCATCACCGGGGGCAGGAAGGGACAGCGTGGCCATCGATCCCGAGCTCGAGGAAGAGCAGCGATTCCTCGATAGCGCCCATTCGGGCCTCGACGCGATGCGCGACGAGTCCCAGCGCATGCTCGAATCGGTGCTTGACCTGGGCAAAGGGGGCACCCCGCAGGCCCGGACCGAGCGTGACATCGTCGTCCGCACCAGCCTGGCCCGACTGGCCCAGCTCGACATCGGGGACCAGGGGCTCTGCTTCGGCCGCATCGACCAGGCCCCCGACGCAGAGCACGAGGTCGGCGAGGCCTTCCACATCGGGCGCCTAGCCGTGTCCGGGCTCGACCGCGAGCCCCTGGTGGTGGACTGGCGCGCCCCCGTCGCCGCCCCCTTCTATCGGGCCACCGGGCTCGACGCCCAGGGCCTGGCCCGCCGGCGCCACCTGGCCGTTCGCGCGAGGACCGTCGTCGGGTACGAGGACGAGTACTTCGGCGTCGCCATGCCGGGGCGGACGTCGTACTCGACCGATGCCGACGGCGATCGGCCCCGCGGTGAGCTGCTCGAGGGTTCCCTCACCCTCGGCGGTCCGGGCGCTCTCCTCGCTGCGCTCGGCTCCGTGCGCACCGGCCGGATGGCCGACATCGTGGGCACGATCCAGCGCGAACAGGACGAGATCATCCGGTCGCCCCTGGCCGGGCTCCTGCTCGTCCAGGGCGGCCCGGGAACCGGGAAGACGGCCGTCGCGCTGCATCGGGCCGCTTACCTCCTGTACACGCACCGGTTCCCGTTGGAGCGCCAGGGCGTGCTGGTGGTCGGTCCCAACCCGCTCTTTCTCCGGTATATCGAGCAGGTCCTGCCGTCCCTAGGGGAGACCGGCGTCACCCTCTCGACGGTGTCGGGACTCGTGCCCGAGATCCGGGTCCGGGCCAACGACGTCCCAGAGGTCGCCCGCCTGAAGGGCGATGCCCGGATGGCGAAGCTGGTGGCGCAGGCGGTCCGAACCCGAGAGCGGCGCCTGCGCAGCCCGGTCGATGTCCCGTTCGGGGCGACCGTGCTGCGGCTCGAGGTCGAGGACTCGGCTCGCATCGTCGCTCGGGCCCGCCGCCGGCCGGGGACCCACAATGCCAAGCGGCGTTTCGTGGAGCGCCAGGTCACGTCGCTCCTCGTCGATCGCTACACGCAGTTCCAAGAGGCGGCCGAGGAGCGATACGGCCCGACCAGCCGGAGCGTCCTGGCAGCGTGGGCGAGCGAGGCCGGGGAGCCGACCGGAGACGACGAAGAGTTGAACCGGAACGACCTGGCCAACCAGTTGCGTCGAGTCCCCGCAGTCCGCGAGGCCCTCGATCGCATCTGGCCCCGGCTCGCCCCCCACGAACTGGTGCACGACCTCTTGGGAGCCCCGGCGCTGCTGGCGGCCGCCGCCGAGGGGATCTTGAGCCAGGCAGAACAGGCGATGCTCGTCCGGCCGCGCAGCCGGTCCCTCGACGAGGTCCAGTGGACCGCCGGCGACGCCGGGCTGATCGACGAGGCCCGGGCGGCGCTCGGGCCGTCGCGCCCGCGCCAGACCGGGGCTCGGACCGAGCAGCGCGCCCGGGCAGAGCGGCCCCAGGACGGCTCGTTCTGGCCCCCGGGACTCGACCCGTCGCCCGAACCGGCGGTGGTCGTCCGAAGCACGACCGAGGACGAGGTTCGCTCCTTCGGCCACATCGTGGTCGACGAGGCTCAGGATCTCTCGCCGATGCAGTTGCGCATGCTTGCCCGCCGCTCCATCTCGGGATCGATGACCGTCGTCGGCGACATCGCACAGGCCACCGGCGCCTGGACGCCGACGCGCTGGGACGAGGTGGTGGCCCACCTGTCGCCCAAGCACCCGCCCCGGCTTGTGGAGCTGACGGTCAGCTATCGGACCCCGGCCGAGGTCGTGGAGGTGGCCGCCCGCGCCCTCAAGGCAGCCGTCCCCGAGTTGCGCCCGCCCCTGCCGGTGCGTCGGTCCGGGTTCGACCCACTGATCGAGCAGGTCTCTCGGGGTTCCCTGGCCTCGCGGGTGGCCGAGGTGGCGGCGGACCAGGTCGCGGCCGTCGCCCCGGGGCGCGTGGCAGTCCTTGCGCCGGCCGTCTTGCTCCCCGAGTTGCACCGGGCGTTGGACGAACACGGGCTGCACCCGACCGACCCACGAGACGCGTCCGGGGAGGGCCTGGCGGCGCCGCTGGTGGTCCTCCCGGCCAACGAGGCCAACGGGCTCGAGTTCGACGGCGTCGTCGTCGTGGAGCCGGCCGGGATGGCCGAAGATGCGGCCTCCGGGGGGGAGGGGCCGCCTCCGATCGACCACCGCGGCCTGCGAACTCTCTACGTCGCGCTGACCCGTCCAACCCAGCGGCTGGCGGTTCTCCACGCGCTTCCGCTCCCGGTCGATCTGTCCGCCGACTGACCCCCGGGACCGGTGGCGGCGGGGACGAGGGATTCCTGGTGGTCGACCCCGCGCGGACCGGAACGCCCTCACCAGCATGTTGGCGTTTCGTGCCTGCGGTCGAGTAGGAAATAGCCCGTGAGCCAGGCGATCTCGGTGGGCAAGCCCGCCAAGAGTCCCCGCATCACCCATGACCGTCCCCCGATGCTCGCCATCGGGGTGATGATCTGGCTCGGCTCCGAGCTCATGTTCTTCAGCGGCCTGTTCGCCGCCTTCTTCACCATCCGTTCCGAGCACACGGTCTGGCCCCCGACGGGCACCCATCTCGACACCATCCGTGCCGGAATCTTCACCGCCGTGCTCGTGTCGTCCAGCTTCACCATGCAAAAGGCCGTCTTCGACGAGGAGCGCCGCAATCGGCGGGCCGCCAAGATCTGGGTCGTCTGCACGATCATCTTGGGCTTCGCGTTCTTGGTGAACCAGGCGACCGAATGGTTGTTCATGACGACGCGACCGAGCACCAACTCGTACGGGTCGCTGTTCTTCATCATGTCGGGGCTGCACGGTCTGCACGTCTTCTTGGGACTCGTCGCCATGGTGTTCCTGCTGGTCCGCATGAAGGGGAAGTCCGGTGACCCCGGAGAGCTGTCGGTCTTCCAGGGCGTGAGCTACTACTGGCACTTCGTCGACATCGTCTGGATCGGCCTCTTCAGTTGTCTGTTCCTTCTCAAGTGATGTCGCGCCTTCGCCGGGCCTTCTCGAGTCGCCTTCTCCTGCCGGGCGCGGTCGTCGTCGGGGTCGCTCTCGGCGGCATCATCGCCTTCGGCGGTTCCGCGACCGGTGCCTCGGGCGGCGGCGCTCCGGCCTCCTATGGCGACTCGGCGATCTTCTACCAGTACCCGCCGACGAGCTACGTGCCGGCCGGTCAGGCGCTCTTCGCCACCTTCTGCTCGAGCTGCCACGGGAGCCGCGCGCAGGGGACGTACCGGGCCCCGAACCTGGTGGGCGTCGGCGCAGGCACGATCGACTTCTGGGTGACCACCGGGCGCATGCCGGCCGAGAACCCCAATGCGATCCAGGCTCCCCGCAAGCCGGCCCGCCTGAACGACCAACAGGCCCTCGAGGTAGCCGCGTTCGTCAACTCGCTCGACCCGTCGAAGCCCGGCATCCCGAACGTCAACGTGAAGGACGCCAACCTCGCCGACGGCGCCGACCTCTATTCGCTCAACTGCGCGGCCTGCCACACCATCACCGGTGCCGGTGACGAGCTCGCATTCGGCACCTATGCACCATCGCTGCGCGCGGCGACCGTCACCCAGATCGCCGAGGCGATCCGGACGGGGCCGGGCAACATGCCTCGCTTCAGCGGCAACCTCACCAACGCGCAGGTCCGCGACGTTGTCGCCTATGTCGCCGAAACGATCCAGCATCCGGCCAACCCGGGCGGTTTCGCTCTGGGGGGCGTCGGGCCGGTGGCCGAGGGCTTCGTCGCCCTGCTCTTCGGCGTCGGCCTCCTCGCGCTCGTCGGCTACTGGATCGGGGAGCGGTCATGACCGACGGCACCGACCACCAGCCCACGCCGATCGACGTCGCCAATTTCGACGACCCGCACCTCCAGGTCGCCGCGGTCGACCCGGAGCGGGCCGAGCGGGCCATCGCCGTCTACTTCTTCGTCGGCATGGTCGGCATGGGGGTGTTCGGCGCGGCGTACTGGCAGAACTGGAAGCCGTGGACGCTCGGCCTCTCCCTCGGTGTCGGACTGTTCTTCATCGGCTTCGGGCTGTCGGCGTGGGGCAAGTACCTCATGCCCCAGGGGCCGTTCACCGAGGCCCGCCACGCCCTCCACTCCTCGCTGGCCGAGCGCGACGCGATCGCCGCGGCGCTGACGGAGCGGACCGGGGTGGTCGTGCGGCGCCGGTCGATGCTGCTCGGGCTCCTCGGCGCGGGCCTCGGCATCTTCGGCATCGCCGGGCTCGGGTTTCCGTTGCTCCGGTCCCTCGGGCCGTTGCCGGGCAAGGCGCTGACCAAGACCAACTGGCGGAAGGGATCGCTCCTTGTTGACGGCAACGGCCGGGCCATCCACCGCGACGAGATAGACCCCGGGGGCCTCGTGACCGTCTTCCCGGCCGGGTACGAGAACAACGACGCCACCCTGGCGATCGACCAGACGGTCCTCATCCGGGCGCAGACCGGCCCGCTCGTCACCGAGCCGGGGCGGGCCACCTGGGCGCCCGACGGGTACGTGGCCTACTCCAAGCTCTGCACCCACGCCGGCTGCCCGGTCGGTCTCTACGAGAAGGAGCTGCGCCTCCTCGTCTGCCCGTGCCACCAGTCGATGTTCAACATCGACAACGGCGCGGTGCCCCAGTTCGGCCCGGCGCCCCGCCCGCTTCCCCAACTGCCCCTCTACATCGACGAGTCCGGGTTCCTCCGGTCCCAGTCGGGCTTCGACCAGCCGGTCGGACCGGGGTACTTCGAGCGATGAGCCCCGTCCCCATCCCGCGCACAAAGCGAGAGGCGACCGAGGCCCGCGGCCCCTACGGCCGGGTCGGCCAGATCATCGGAGAGCTCGACGACCGGCTCGGCGTGGCCAAGGGGGGCCGGACCTTCCTCGACAAGATCTTCCCGGACCACTGGTCGTTCATGCTGGGCGAGATCGCCCTCTACTCCTTCGTCGTCCTGATCGCGACGGGCATCTTCCTCACCCTCTACTACGAGCCGTCGCAGACCCAGCTCATCTACCACGGCGCCTACGTGCCGCTCCGGGGCCAGCGCGTCACCGCGGCCTACGCATCGACGGTCGACCTCAGCTTCTCGGTCCGCGCGGGTCTGCTGATGCGCCAGATGCACCACTGGGCCGCCGACGTCTTCCTGGGCTCGATCGTGATCCACATGGCCCGGATCTTCTTCACCGGTGCGTTCCGCAAGCCCCGCGAGCTCAACTGGACCATCGGGATGACGCTGCTCGTCCTCTCGCTGTCCAACGGGTTCATCGGTTACTCGTTGCCCGACGACCTCATCTCGGGCACCGGGCTCCGCATCCTGTTCTCGATCGTGCTCTCGATCCCGTTCGTCGGCACCTACATCGCCTTCTTCCTGTTCGGCGGCAACTACCCCGGCACGATCATCATCGACCGGCTGTACATCATCCACGTGCTGATCCTGCCGGCGATCATCGCCGGGCTGATCGGCGCGCACCTGTTCCTGCTGGTGCGCCAGAAGCACACCCAGTTCCCGGGTGGCGGCAGGACGGAGGACAACGTCATCGGGTCGCCGATGTACCCGACGTTCATGGCCAAGACGACGGGCTACCTGTTCATGGTCACGGCCGCGATCACCCTCCTGGGCGGGCTCGCCCAGATCAACCCGATCTGGNNTACATGGGCTGGCTCGACGGGGCCCTGCGCATCATGCCGAGCTGGGAGTTCACCGCCTTCGGCCACACCATCCCGTTCGTGGTGCTACTGCCGTCGGTGGTGTTTCCGGGGCTCATCTTCACCCTCTGTTATGCGTGGCCGGCCATCGAACGCCGGTTCACCGGTGATAACGAGATCCACCACCTCTTGGACCGGCCCCGTGACCGGCCGAAGCGCACCGCCGCCGGTGCGGCCATGATCGCCCTGATGTTCGTCCTGCTCGGCGCGAGCGCGACCGACGTGCTGGCCAACTTCTTCCAGGTCTCCTTGAACGAGGTGCTGTGGACGTTCCGGATCCTCGTCCTGGTCGTGCCGCCCCTGGTCGGCATCTTCGTCTGGCGGATCTGCATCGAGATGCAGGGTGGCGGTGCCGACATCGGCAAGCGCAAGCGGGCCGTCTTGATGTCGCGCAGCGCGACCGGCGAGTACACGACTGTTCCGACGGCACCCCAACCCGACGACGAGCACGACGAGCTCGAGCCGATCCCGGTGCCGGTGCACATCGACCTCGAGCCCTCCGGGAACGGTTCGGACGACTCGGGCGTTCGCACGGTGACCCGCTAGTCCAGGCCGAACTAATCGCCCGCAAGCGTGGCGGTGCTGGGCGCCGGCGTGGTCGAGACGAGCGACGTGTACACCACCACGTTGGACAGGTAGTGACCCGTCTCGGGATCGAACGTCCCACCGCACGTCACCAGCTGCAGTGCGCTGTAGCCGTGTGGCGCATACACCAATGAGGTAGGGAACTGTGCTTTCGCGTACATGACCACGGTGTCGACCACGAAATGGGCGGTCACCCCGTCGGCCAGGCTGACGTCGACCTTGTCACCGGCGATCAGCTGCGGCAGCTTGAAGAACACCCCCGGGCCGAGGTACGAGTCGACGTGCCCGAGGATGACCGCAGAGCCGACCTGCCCGGGAGACGGGCCCAGGTGGAACCACCCGGGTTGGGCCACGCTGGTCGGGACCTGCACGGTTCCGTCGGGGTTGAGGCCGAGCTCGGACAGCGAGACCAGGAGGCCGATCGCGGGGATGCCGATCGCGGTCGGTTGTGAACGGGCCACCTGGGGGACGGCGGGAACGGAGGCGCCCCCAACCGCGGCTGGCGGGGGGAGTTGCGGACCGACGGGCCCGGCCAGGGGGTGCAGATGGCCGTGGAGGCCCACCTCGAGGCACGCCACTGCGATGAGCAGGAAGGTGGCCGCCGCCACCAACCACCCCTGCCGGCGCGTCCGGGCGCCGGCAGGGGTAGTCGAGGTCATCTACCGCTCGTCGATGGTGGTGTCGCTCGAGGCGATGAGGTTCCGACGCCGACGCATACCCAACCCGGTCATTGCGACTGCCGCGAAGAGCGCCGCTGCGCCGAGGACGATCATCAGCTCGTTGTCACCCGAGCGAGCCGCTCCACCGAAGCCGGTCGAGGGGGCGCCGACGGGGAGGACCACGCTCGGTGTGGCACTGGCCGCACCCGAGGTCCCGCTTCCGGTCCCCGAAGAACCGCTCCCGGCGACCGAGCTCGTGCCGGTACCACCCGGGGTGGTGCCAGTCGCCGGCGTCACCGGGGGCGTGACGGCCGGGGTCACCGGGGGCGTGACCGCCGGGGTCACCGGGGGCGTGACCGCCGGGGTCACTGGGGGCGTGACCGGCGGNNGGGATCACCGGCGGGATCACCGGGGGCGGTATGACCGCCGCGAGCACGCTGAACGGCTCGCAGGCGCTCGTTCCACCCGAGTAGGTCGTGTCCCCACCGTAGGTGGCGTCGAACGAGTAGCTCCCTGCTGCAAGCGGTCCCGTCGACGTCGAGTCGGGCACCGCACCGCTGACGGCGATGGTCGCCGCGTCGGTGCCCAGGGGGGTCCCGGCGCAGGTGCCGTTGGTGAAGAAGCCATAGGTCACTGTTCCAGTGGCGAGCCCGCTGGCCCCAGAGACCGCGGCGGTGTCATGGAAGGACGATCCAAACACTGCGGCGCCCGTGGGGGCGCCCCCGGTGGCGTCGTTGATCAGCCCGGTGGTCGTGGTGCTGGTGGCCAGGGCCGGCGTAGAGCAAGCCGCCGGGACGGTGATGGTGTTGCCGTCCAGGGTGACAGCGCCGTTCTCGGCCAGCGCCCGTCCGTCCACGTTGGCGCCCGTCACCAAGGTGATCGAGGCGGCGGCCATGATGGTCCCGTTGAAGGTGGTGGCTGCTTGGATGGTGGCCGAGGTCCCGACCTGCCAGAACACGCAGCCCGCTTCGGCCCCGGCCAGTAGGGCGACCGAGCTGCCCGTCGCCGTGATGAGGGTGGAACCCGCTTGGAAGATGTACACGCCGGCCCCGGTAAGGGTGATCGTGCCGGTCAGGTTCATCGATGAGGTCGCGTTGTACACCCCTGGGCCCAGGTTGTCCCCGCCAATGTCGGCGTAGTTGGTGCCCGGGTTCGTCGGGCTCGCCGCCGCGGCGAAGTTGAACGCGGTCGTCAGATCGGATTGTGCGCCCGCTGCGGTGGTGTCGGTGATGTGTTCACTGCCCGTGTACGTTCCCGGTGGAAACCCGGTGATGGCGCTGCCCGGAGAGACTCCCAGGTCTCCACCGAGGACCGTGGCGCCGGTGTTGGTCACCGTGGATCCTGCCAACACCGCGAAGGGCGTGGCCGTCCCCAGGTTTACGGTGGCCTGGGCCGCCGACGCGAGTGGGGCCTCAACGACGCCACTCGAAAGCACTAGTGCGCCCCCGATGACCAATGCCATCGCGGCCGCAAACCAAAGGTGCAGGGATACCGCGCGAATGAAACGAATCACAGATGCACTTCCCTCAACAGGAGGCGCTCCGCCTGGCTCACTGCCGTGCCGGAAGAGCGTGGCCGGCTCTATCGAGCAGCCTCGGGCCACTGCCCGCCTACCTGTCTAAGAGGACCCGCAGACCATACATCCGCAATGGATCACATGCAAGTTCATTCCAGAATAAAATCGGAAGGGACATTTGACCGAGTTGCTAGGGTCTGTGCCCATGGCGACCTGGAGCTTTCTCACGAACCACGGGCGGGTCCTCCTGTGCATCGCCCGCGAGCCCGATGTGCGCCTCCGGGACATCGCCGCCAGTCTCGACATCACCGAACGCCGTGCCCACGACATCGTCTCGGACCTGACCGAGGCCGGTTACGTGCTGAAGACCAAGGCCGGTCGGCGCAATCGCTATGAGGTCCAGCACCACATGCCGTTGCCCGAGCCCAACAGCCGCGAGCGCGCCATCGGGGACGTGCTGGAGCTTCTCGGAAGCAGTCGGAAGACCCCCGGCGCCCGGGATCGCAGGGCGTCGCCGGTCGAACGTCGGCGTACGGTCGCCGGTCGAACGTCGGCGTAACTGGGTCCGATTTCTTTACCGGCCGGCCGCCGCGGGAGCGTCGGGCAGGTCGGCCCTGACCAGCTCGATCGGCCGCACGTGGTCGAGGAGCGCCCCTCCCGTGAGCAGCGCACCGAAACCGGCCCCGAGCCAACAGATCCCGTACCAGCCGTCGGCGGACAGGACCAGGCCGGCCGAGAGCGAGCCGGCGGCGCCCCCGACGAAGTAGCAGACCATGTAGGCGCTGTTGACCCGCGAGCGGGCCTCGGGGCGGATGCGGTAGTTGATGGCCTGGTTGGTGATCTGGATGCCCTGGGTCCCGATGTCGAGGACGAGGATGCCGAGGATGAGCGGCACCAGCGCGTGCTTGCCGAGGGCCAGGATGCCGAAGGACCCGGTGAGGACGAGGGCCGAGACGGTCGTGACCACCCGCGTGCGATCGGCATCGGCCATCCGCCCGGCCACGTTCGCCATGGTGACGCCGGCCACCCCGGCCAGGCCGAACAGGCCGATGACCGCCCTCGAGTAGTCGAACGGCGGACCGGACAGCAAGAAGGCCAGCGAGGT
Source organism: Acidimicrobiaceae bacterium (assembly GCA_003161255.1). Taxonomy (GTDB): domain Bacteria; phylum Actinomycetota; class Acidimicrobiia; order Acidimicrobiales; family RAAP-2; genus Palsa-461. The sequence continues at coordinate 141,996 of PMOQ01000075.1, forward strand.
CCACAGGACGCTGAACGCGGCGAACTCGGTGGCGCCCATGAACGACCGTCGTCGCAGCACCGGTTCGGTCACGAGGAAGCGGAGCGACGAGCCGACCAGGCGGCGGTAGGCGATGTGGGGCCGGGGCGCCTCTCCGGGCAGGACGCGTCGCATCACCACGGCGAACACGACCATGAGGCCGGCCGAGATCCAAAAGATGCTGCGCCAGCCGGCGACCTCGGCCACCAGCCCCGACGCGGTCCTCGCGAGCAGGATGCCGATCAGGAGACCCGACATCATCCGGCCGACTATCCGTCCCTGCCGCTCCGGGTCGGCCAGATCGGCGGCGAACGGGATCATGATCTGTCCGGCCACCGACGTGCAGCCGATTGCGACCGCGGCGACCTCGAAGAGCCACAGGGTTGGGGAGACGGCCGCCACCACGAGGAATCCCGCGGTAAGCACGAACATCGTCACGGTCAACGAACGCCGTGGACGGAGGTCACCGAGTGGGACCACGAACAGGAGCCCCGCCGCGTAGCCGAGCTGGGTGCAGGTGACGACCAGGGCGCTGGCCGCCGAGCCGACATGGAAGCTCGTCGCGATCTGGTGGAGGAGCGGTTGGGAGTAATAGAGGTTGGCCACGATCGCCCCCGTGGCGACGGCCATGAGCGTCACCAACCGGTTGGAGAGGTGCGGCTTGGGCGAGCCGGATTGCTCGGAACCGGCGGAACTCATCGAAATACGGTAACGGGCGACCGCAGATCCATCGACGCTCGGAGGTGCGGCGAAACCGCTGGTTGGCGGACCCGCCTCGCCGCTGGGCCAAACTGGCCCCCATGACCGAGCTTCGCCGCCGAACGCTGGCCAGCATTCTCGACCTCGTCCCGAGCGGCGAGGACCGCTGGATGGCGCCCACCCCGGGCGAGGGGCCGCCCCGATTGTTCGGGGGCCAGGTGGCCGCACAGGCGCTCTCAGCGGCCTGCAGGGCCGTCCCGGCGGACCGCCCGCCCCATTCGCTGCACGGCTACTTCATCCGGCCCGGGCGCCCCGACGCGACGCTCGAGATGGTCGTCGAGCGGACCCGCGACGGCCGTTCGTTCACCACCCGTCACGTCACGGCGGTTCAGGAGGGCAAGGCGATCTTCAATCTCACCGCCTCGTTCCAGATCGCCGAGGAGGGGATCGACTGGCAGGAGCCACCCCCCGAGCTCTCCCCACCGCCCGAAGAGGAGTTCACGCCGGTCGAGCCCGTGTTGCGGGCGTTCTGGCGAGCCAGCCCCTTCCAGCTGCGACCGCTGCACCCCGACGCGGAGCGCCACGTCGCCCACCCGTGTTGGGTCCGCCTGGTGGAGGAACTGCCGAAGGATCCGGCGATCCAGGCCTGCGCCCTGACGTTCATCTCGGACATGGGGGTGGTCGGCTCGGCCCGGGCACCCGAAGACCGGGGCCGCCCGGCCGCGTTGGCCAGCCTGGACCACGCCGTCTGGTTCCACCGGCCCTTCGACATGGCCGAGTGGCACCTCTTCCGCGTCGACCCGGTCTCGAACTCCGGGGCCCGCGGACTGGCCCTGGGCTCGATGTACTCGACCGACGGACGCCTCGTCGCGTCGATGGCTCAGGAGGGTCTGTTCAGGAAGCCCGGACCGGGCTGAAGGCCGGACCGGGCCGGAGCCCGCGTCGGTTCAGACGTGCCCGCCCCGGCGGCTCTCGGCGGTCACCCCGATCAGCGCGGTGAGGATGAGACCGACCGCGGGGAACGCGAACCAGATGCCGAAGGCGAACGCGAGCACCAGCATGAACGCCCCCATGCCGAGGACGAAGGGCCAGATGCTGGAGCCGGGGAACGTCGCGATCTCACCCGCCCCCTCCTCGAGGGTGCCGTCCGGCTTGTCCTCGGGCCGGTCGCCCATCCGCCTGTGCCACCACAGGTAGTAGCTGCCGGGCAGGAGCCCGAGGAGGCAGGTGCCGACCAGCATCATCGTGCCGCCGTCCTCGTAGCTGGTGAACCAGTAGACGGCCCCGACGATGCCAAAGAAGATGGCGACGCCGAGCAGGACCAGTGCTTCCATTCTCACGAGGACACGACCGCTTTCTCGGAATTGCTGGGGGCACGACCCTCACCGTGCCCGATGGCGGGCGCATCGGGGTGGTTGTAGTCCCAGGTCGGCCGTTCCGAACGGATGGGCGGGAGGTGCGAGTAGTTGTGATGCGGCGGCGGTGAGGTGGTGAACCACTCCAGCGTGTGGGCGTCCCAGGGGTTGTTTCCGCTGATCTCGGGCTTGCGCCACGAGATCCACAGGTTCCACAGCAAGACCGCGAACGAGGCGGCGATGATGAACGCGCCGACGGTCGAGATGATGTTGTAGCTCTGCCAGCCGAGGTACGAGGGGTATGTGGCCACCCGTCTGGGCATGCCCAGCAACCCGACGACGTACTGGGGCATGAACGTCACCCAGAACCCGATGAACATCAGCCAGAAGTGCCACTTGCCGAGGTGCTCGCGCAGCATCCGGCCGAAGAACTTCGGGTACCAGTAGTAGAGGCCCGAGAAGCCCGCGAACACGGCGGTGCCGAACAGCACCTGGTGGAAGTGGGCGACCACGAAGTACGTGTCGTGGGTGAAGAAGTCGATCGGCGGCGCGGCCAGCATGACCCCGGTCACCCCGCCCATCAAGAAGGCGAACAGGAACCCGATCGAGAACAGCATGGCCGCGCTGAAGTGGATCTGGCCCCGCCACATCGTGCCGATCCAGTTGAAGAACTT
>PMOQ01000057.1:0-24571 GCA_003161255.1 Acidimicrobiaceae bacterium
GTTGTCGGCGGCGGCCTCGGTGGGGATGTTGGGGCCGTTGGCGATCAGCGCGAAGCGCAGTGGACGTCCGGCGTCGAGGAGGCCGGCCAGGCCGCTGACGCCGGCGAGGGAGCCGGTCTTGGCCTTGAGCTTGCCGGCGAGGGTGGTGTTGCGGAGCTGCAGGGCCAGGGTGCCCTGCTGGCCGGCGACGGGGAGGCCGTCGAGGATGGTCTGGAACCGGGGGGTCGTAGCGAGGTTCAGCACCGAGGCCAACGCCCGGCACGTGACGTGGTTGGTGTGGTCGAGGCCGGACCCGTCGACGAGGCTGACCCCGGCGGTGGGGACCCCGAGCTTGGCGAGCGTCGTGAGCACGCCGTGGACCCCGGCGACGGTGGTGCCCTGCCCGGCGGTGCGGACGCCGATCTCCTTGGCGAAGAGCTCGGCGCCGAGGTTGTCGCTGGAGCGCAGCACCGACACCGCGATGTCGTGCAGCGTCGGCGACTGGACCGACGCGATGGTGGCGGCGCCGGCGGGGGCCGCCTGGTGGGCGCTGGACGGGCCGACCTGCACGCCCTGCGCGACGAGCAGGACGGTGAGCGCCTGCGCGGCGTAGAGAGCCGGGTCGGGGACGGGCGTCACCGCGTTGTTCACCAGCGTGTAGCCGTTGTCGACGGTCAGCGCGCCGAGCGGCCCGATCTCGGGGTCGGTCCGGTAGCTGGCCGGCCAGCTGGGCACGTATCGCTGCTGGTCGTAGCGGGAGTCGTCGCCGATGATCCCGCCGGGGATGCTCTTCACCCCGGCCGCGACGATCGAGTTCGCCAGGGCTGAGAGGCTGGTCGTGACGTCGCCGTTGGTCGTGGGCTGGGTTTGGAGGTACGCGGCGTACGCGTCGGTGGAGAGGACCGGGTCGCCCGACCCGACCAGCCAGAGATGGTCGATGGTCCCGCCCACTGGGGCGGCGGTCGCGACCGCTTTGGTGTCGAAGCGGAAGCTGGGTCCGAGGATCGCGACCGCGGCGGTGGTCGTGAGCAGCTTCTGGGTGCTGGCTGGCACCAGGGGCGTGTCGGGGTTGTGGGTCGCGATCGCCTCGGCACCTTCGGTCACGACGTAGCAGGAGGTCGGCTCGCCGGCGAGCTCGCCGTCCAGCGCGGTTTGGAGCCGCTGGGCGCCCACCGCGTCGACGAGGAGGGTCGGGACCCGCCGGGTCGACCACAGCGGAGTCCCGAGCGTCGGCGACGGCGAGCCGCTCGACGCGGCGCCGCTGTCGAGCACCGCGAGGGCCGCGCACACGAGCGCGGCGGCGAGCAGTACGCCGCTGATCATGCGCCAACGGCTGCGGGTCACGGCGTGCGACGGGCAGGGTGCGTCACGCGAGTCCCCGCGACTGGCAGAACCGGGCCCGCTGCCACAGGTGCTCAAGCGCGCGCACCGCCCGGTAGGAGGACGGGTAGCAGAGCCGGCCGGTCGATTGCACGGTGCGGGGGCCGGCGTTGGTCGGGTCGGCGACCGCCAGCTCGGTGGCGGTGAGCACCGGCTTGCCGGTCGCGGCGGACACCTCGGCGGCCGCGGTCGCGAAGCGCGCGTCTTGGCGTTCGTGGTACGCCACGATGCGCTCCAGCCCGGGGTCGCCCCAGAACTGGCCCTCCCGCATGAGGCGAGCCTCGTTCGACTGGATGCCGATCCCCAGGTACACGACGGCGTCGACGTCGGGGTGGCGCGCCGCGAGCTCGAGGACCTCCGGGACGGTGTCGCGGGTCTCCCCGCCGGCGAGGTCGATCGGGTTGTTGCGGCTCCAGCGGGGGGGCAGGCGCTCGTCGATCGCGGCGCGCAGGTCGTCGGGCAGCACGAGCAGCTCGAGCTCGGATCGGGTGATGGCGTCCGCGGTGACGACACCCCAGCCGCCCGCCGTCGTCACCACCGCGACGCGGGGCCCGCGGGGCAGCGGCTGGGTCGCGAACGTCGCCGCGGCCTCGAAGGCGTCGTCGACCGTGTCGGCGCGTGTCACGCCGGCCTGGCGGCACATCCCGTCGAAGACCCGGTCGTCGCTGGCGAGCGCGCCGGTGTGGGACGCGGCGGCGCGTTGACCGCCCGCGGTGGTGCCCCCCTTCAGGAGCACCACCGGCTGCGTGGCGGCGACGGCCTTGACCCGCTCGAAGAAGGCGCGGCCCTCCCCCACCCCTTCGACGTACGCGAGGGCGACGCGGGTTTCGGGATCGGCGCCGTAGTACTCGAGGAAGTCAGGCACGCTCACCGCGGCGGCGTTCCCGGCCGAGACGGCCCGGCTGACCCCCACCCCGCAGGCGCGGGCCAGGTTCTGGAACGAGGAGACGAAGTTGCCCGACTGGCTGACGATGCCGATCCCCCCCGGCGGCGGGTAGGGCGCGACGATCTGGGCGCAGAGCCGGGCCGGGGTCGACACGACGCCTTGCCCGTTGGGGCCGGCGAGCAGGATCCCGAGCTCGTCGGCGAGCGCCACCAGCTCGGCCTCCGCGGCCCGGCCGCGCTCGCCCGCTTCGCCGTATCCGGCCGAGGTGAGGAACGCGGCAGTGATCCCCCGCCGGGCGCAGGCTCGGAGCAGGTCGGGGTTCGCCGCGGCGGGGGTGCAGACAAAGACCAGGTCGACCACCGCGTCGGGCGGAAGGTCGTCGGGTGAGCGCAGCATCGGGACGCCCAGCACCTCGCCGCCTTCGAGGTTCGTCCCGTAGACCGGGCCCGGAAAGCCCTGGGTGAGGATGTTGTGGAGGGCGACGAACCCGAACTTGCCGGGATGGGCCGAGACGCCGGCCACGAGGACCCCCCGCGGGTCGAACAGGGCGCGGAACCGCTCGGGCGGGATCCGCGGGGTCACGGGCGCAGCTCGACCAGCGCGTCGACCGCGAGCGGCGCCCCGTCGACAACGACGAGCGGGTTGATGTCGATCGACACCACCTCGGGATGTTCGACGATCAGCGCGGACAGGGCGAGGAGGACCGCGGCGACGCGGTCGCGGTCGACGGGCGGGTCACCGCGGACCGGACCGAGGATCGCCGCGGCGCGCAGATCGTCGAGCATGTCGTGCGCGTCGCGCTCGTCGAGCGGCGCGAGGCGCACCGCGACGTCGGCCACGACCTCGGCGAGGATGCCGCCGATCCCGACCATCACGCAGGGGCCGAACTGCGGATCGGTGTGCGCCCCCGCGATGAGCTCCCGGGCGCCGCGCACCATGGGCGCCACGACGAGGCGGACCGGGCCGTCGTCGGGGCGGGCCGCGGCGAGGAGCTCGGCGGCCGCCGACTCGGCTTCCGCCGGGCTCCGCAACCCGAGGCGAACCAGACCCCGCTCGGTCTTGTGCGCGACCCCCGGCCCGGTGAGCTTGACCACGACCGGGGTGCCGAGCGACCGGGCGGCGGCCGCCGCGGCATCGGGGGTGTCCACGACCGCCTCCTCGACGACGGGGACGCCCCGCTCACGAAGCAAGGCGAGCGATTCGTGCTCGGCGAGCGTGCGCCCCATCGGCGGCGGTTCAGACCGCGGTGTCGCGGTCGCGCCAGTGCTCGTCGCGCAGGACCCGCTTGAGGAGCTTGCCGGCGTCGGTGCGGGGCAGGCTGTCCCGCAGCTCGTACTCGCGGGGCTGCATGTAGCGGGCCAGCCGGGTCGAGACGAACTCGCGGACCTCGTCAAGGTCCACCGTCTCATCCGTCTTGGCCTGCACGACCGCGTACACCCGCTCGCCCCACTCGTCGTCGGGGACCCCGAACACCGCCGCGTCGAGCAGCTGAGGATGCTCGTACAGCACCGCCTCGATCTCGGCCGGGTAGATGTTCACACCCCCCGAGATGATCATGTCCTTCTTGCGGTCGCAGATGTACACGAACCCTTCGTCGTCGACGTAGGCGACGTCACCGACCGACTTCCAGTTGCCGGCCTCGAGCTCGGTGAGGCGCTCGTCGGTGCGGTGATAGCCGTCCATGGCGAGGCCGGTGCGGATGAACAGCTCGCCGGGATCTCCCACCGGCGCGTCACTGCCGTCGTCGGCCACGATGCGCACCTCGATGCCGCCGTACGGCTTCCCGCACGAGCCGGGCTTGCGGAGCTGGTCCTCGGGGTGCAGCACGGTCACGACACCGAGCTCGGTCGAGCCGTACACCTCGTAGAGGAACCCATCCCCGAGCTTGGCGATCACCTCTTGCTTCAACGCGAACGGCACGGGGGCGGCGTCGGCGACCAGGCTGCGCATCGACGACACGTCCGCGCGGGCCAACTCACCGGGTGGGAGGCTCACGATCCGCTTCAGCTGGGTGGGGGCGGAGAAGGTGTTCGTGACCTGGTGCTCGTGCACGAGGCGCAGCCACGCCGCGGCGTCGAAGCGGCGCAGGACGACGACCGGACAGCCCAGCGAGTGGTTCATCGACGCCCACGCCAACGGGCCGGAGTGGTACATCGGGCCGGTGGTGAGGTGCACCTCCTCACCGGGGCGGAGGTTGATCTCACCGAGGAGCGCGAACACGGTCGGGGGGTGGGTGGTCGTGCGGAGCGCGCCTTTGGGCTTCCCGGTCGTGCCCGACGTGTAGATCATCGACGCGCCCGCCGATTCGGCGGCGACGATGTCCGGTTCGGTCTCGGGCTGGCCGGCGAGGACATCGTCCCAGGCGTGAAATCCCGGCGGGACCTCGCCGCCGAACACCACGACCGCCCGCACGCTGTGGAGCCGATGGCTGACCTCGGTGAGCAGCGGGGCCTGCTCAGCGTCGATCACGACCAGCGTGGCGTCCGAGTTGGTGATGACGTACGCCATCTCCTCGGCGGTGAACCGGTACGACAGCGGGACCGCGGTGAGCGAGGCCTTGCGGGCCGCGTGGATCGTGGTCAGCACCTCGAGTGAGTTCGGCCCGCACCACACCATGCGGTCCCGCGGCTCGGCGCCCAGGGCGACGAAGCCGTGCGCGGCACGGTTGACGAGCGCGTTGAACTCGGCGAACGAGGTCGCGGACGGGCGGGCGCCACCCGCGGCGTCGACAATCACGGCCGGGCTGTCGGGTCGCGCCGCCGCGTGGGTCGCCAGCACGTCAGGCATCAGGCTTCCCCCTTGGCCTCGCGGTGCGCTCGCACGGCGCGACAGCGTCCGAAGCGCCGGTAGCCTACCGCCGTGCCCCGGCCGGTTCCCGTCCGCGGCGTGATCGAAGGCTTCTACGGTCCGCCCTGGTCGCACGCGGCGCGCCTGGACCTCGTGACGTTCATCGCGGAGCGAGCGATGAACGCCTACGTCTACGCACCGAAGAGCGATCCCCGCCACCGGGACCGGTGGCGGGAGGCCTACGAGCCCGCCGAGGCCGCGCAGCTCTCGGCGCTCGCCGACGCGTGCGCCGACGCGGGCGTCCGGTTCGGGTTCGCGATCTCCCCCGGGCTCGACGTCGACTACCGCGACGCCGGTGACCGCCAGACGCTCGTCGACAAGCTCGGCCCGCTCCTCGACGGCGGCGTCGACTGGGTCGTCCTCGCGCTCGACGACATCCCGAACCGGGCCGGCCTCGCCGTCGAGCAGGCCGAGCTCGCCACCTGGCTGAGCGACCAGCTGCCGGCGGTGCGGCTCACCCTCGTCCCGACCGAGTACGTCGGCACCCATCCCAGCCCGTACCTGGCCGAGCTGGCCGCCGGCATGCCGGCCACTGTCGACGTGATGTGGACCGGTCCGACGGTGTGCAGCCCGGTCATCGACGCCGCCGCAGCGCACGGCTGGCGCGCCGCGATCGGGAACCACCCGCTGCTGCTGTGGGACAACTATCCGGTCAATGACACGGTGATGGAGGCCGAGCTGCACCTGGGCCCATATACCGGGCGCAGCGCCACCCTGACCGACGAGCTCGACGGGGTCCTGTGCAACCCGATGCTCCAGGCCCAGGCGTCGAAGGTCGCGCTTGGCACCGCCGCCGAGTTCCTCCGCGACCCCGCCGACTACGAGCCGGCGAGGGCCTGGGCCCGCGCCATCGGCGAGGTGGGCGGCACCCGGGCCGAGGCGCTCGCGGTGCTGGCCAGAGCCTGCGCCGACGGTCCCCTCGTGCGCTCCGAGCATCTGGTCCTGCACCAGCTCGTCGCCGACCTCGAGCGCGACGCGGCGACGCCGGACTGGGCCGACGCCGTCGCGGACGTGCGCGGTGAGCTGAGCGCGCTGCGCTCGGCGCGCGACGCGTTCGAGCCCGACGACGCGTTGGGGGACGAGCTTCGCCCCTGGCTCGAGCAAGCCGTCCGCGAGGCCGACGCCGGGCTCGCCGCGCTGCGTCTGGTCCAGCAGGTACGGCCGGTCGCGACCCGCGACGCGTCGGGGGCCGGGCGGGCCGTCGCGCCCGACCCGGACGCGGCGATGCTGCACACGTTCGCGCTGTTCTTCGCCTGGATGGGCGCCCGGCAGGGAACACCGGTCGTCGCCGGTCCCCGCTTCGCGCTGCACGCCGCCGTCGTCCAGCTCCCTGGGGGACAGCCCGCGCTCGACATCGACCTGGCCCTGCGCGAGGACTGCTCGGCGATCGATCGACTGTGCCGAGTCGCGCTCGGTGAGTACCGAACGTGGGTGGGCGAGGCCGACGCCGGGCTCGACGTCCGGGCCGGCTTCGAGGCGCTCCCCCTCGACCCGGCCGGCGCGTTCACGGCCGACGCCGACACCGCGGCGCTCGTGCTGTGCGGGTCCCGCTCGACTCGGGTCGCCGCGCCCAGCACACCCCCGTTCCGCGACACGCGCCTGTCGTGATGCTCACCGTGGTGATGCCCGCGCACAACGAGGCGGCGTTGCTGGAGGCGTCGGTCCAGGAGGTGGTCGCCGGCCTGCGGAAGCGAGGCCACACCTTCGAGGTGATCGTGGTCGAGAACGGCTCGCAGGACGCCACGCCGGCGTTGGCCCAACGCCTCGCCGGTGACGCACCGGAGGTGCGGGTCGAGACGCTCGCCCGGGCCGACTACGGCCGCGCGCTCCGCACCGGGCTCCTCGCTGCTCGCGGTGAGGTGGTCGTCAACTTCGACGTCGACTACACCGACCTCGGCTTCCTCGACGCGGTCCTGGTCCGCCTCGGCGAGCCGGAACCGCCCGCCGTCATCGTGGGCTCGAAACGCGCGCCCGGTGCCGACGACCAGCGGTCTGGGCCGCGCCGCTTCGTGACCTGGGCATTCAGCCTGGTGCTGCGGGTCGGGTTCGGACTCCGAGTCTCGGACACCCACGGGATGAAGGCACTCGACCGAGCACGGGTGCTCCCCATCGCGCGGGCGTGCCGATCCGACGGTGAGCTCTTCGACACCGAGCTGATCCTGCGGGCCGAGCGGGCCGGGCTGCGGGTGGAGGAGTTGGCGGTCACCGTGTCGGAGCGGCGGCCGTCGCGGACGTCGATCACACGGCGGGCGATGCGAACCCTGGTCGGGCTCGCGCGCCTTCGCGTCACCTTGGGCCGGCCAGAGCCGTGACCACGACGATCCTCGCCGCGCGCGGGGTCTGCCCGCCCGGCCCGCCGGCGCCCGGCTGGGTCGCCGCCGAGCACGGTCGCGTCGTCGACCTCGGGTCGGGCCTCCCACCTCCCGACGCGGTCGACCTCGGCGACGTCGTCCTCGCCCCCGCGTTCGTCGACCTGCAGCTCAACGGCGTCGGCGACGTCGACCTGGCCACCGCCGACCCGCGGGGCTGGCACGCCGTCGGGGACCGCCTCGCCCGCCGAGGCGTCGCGGCGTACCTCGCCACGTTCGTGTCCGCCCCGCTCGACGCCTACGACGCGATGCTGGACCGCCTCGAAACGGCGACCACCGCGACCACCGCGGGCGCGGCCCCCCTCGGCGCCCACCTCGAAGGGCCGTTCCTCGGCGCAGCGCCCGGCGCGCACCCCCCGGCGCTGCTCCGACCCGCCGACGCCGAGTGGCTGGTCCACCTCCTCGACGCTCACCCCGGACTGATCCGGATGGTCACCCTCGCGCCCGAGGCCGACCCCGGCCTCGCGGCGACCCGCGCGCTGGCCGAGCGGGGGGTCGTGGTCGCGATCGGACACTCGACGGCCACCGAAGCCGAGGCGCGGGCCGCCGCGGACGCGGGCGCGAGCGTCGTCACCCACCTCTTCAACGCCATGAGCCCCCTCCGCCACCGGGAGCCCGGGATCGTGGGCGCCGCCCTCGACGACCCGCGCCTGACGCCCACCATGATCGGCGACCTCGTCCACGTCCACCCGACCGCGGTGCGGGTCGCGTTCGCCGCCCGCCCCTCCCTCATCTTGGTGAGTGACTCCGTGTCCACAAACGATGCGATGCGCGCGCTCGACGGCGCGGCGCGTCTCGCCGACGGGCGGCTCGCCGGAGCCGTCGCGCTGCTCGACGACGCGGTCGCCAACGTCGTGGGCCTCGGCATCCCGATCGAGCACGCCGTGCGCGCCGCGAGCACCCGGCCCGCCGACCTCCTCGGCCTGCCCGACCGGGGCCGCCTCGCCGTCGGTGCCCGCGCCGACTTCGTCGCCCTCGACCCCCAAACCGGGATGCGACAGGCCAGCTGGCTCGCCGGCGACGCCATCTCCTAGTCCGCACCGCCCGGGTCCGGCCCCCCCGGGCGCCCCGGCCCGGGTGGCACCAGGGTCCACCGACCCGACTATCGGGCCGACGCGCCGGCATCCGCGCCCGGCCAGCGCCCACCCCCTACCGTTCGTTCACGTTGTGAACAGTTCCCTCACCGAACCGATCGGGGGTGCGCACCCTCGCCAGTCCGCCGCGGACCGGTTCGAGACCGCGTTCCGTCGCTGCGACTCGGCGCTGCGCCGTCCCGCCGACCCCGACCTGGCCCCCGACGAGCTGACCCTCCTTCACCGGCTCGCCAGCGAACCGGACGGTGTCGCCCTCACCTGGCTCGCCGCGCACCTCGGCCGGCCCAAGAGCACCACGTCGGTGCTCGTGAAAGACCTCGAACGGCGCGGGTTCGTGCGACGCACGCGGCGGACCGACGACGAACGGCGACTCGAGATCGCACTCACGGCCACCGGGCGGGCCCGGGTGGCCGCCGACCGGCTCCTCGACCCCGACCGGCTCGCGGCGGCGCTGCGCACACTGCCCCCGCCCGGGCGGGAACAGCTGCTGGCCGGCCTCGAGGGTCTGGCCCGGGCCGTCGAGCAGCTGCCGAACGACGGACGCGGATGACGCCCTAGGTTCGCGGGGTGCGCCGCTACGCCTCCGCGCTGTCGTGTCACCCGGTCGCCGCCCACGCGGTCGGCGAGACCGCGGGGGAGATCCTCGAGCAGCTCGACGGCGAAGACCCGCATCTCGTCGTGTGCTTCGCATCGCCGCACTTCGTCGGCACCTTCGACGACGCCGCGCACGCGCTCCGCGAGCTGCTCGCCCCCGAGGTCCTGATCGGGGCGACCGCGAGCGGGATCGTCGGCGACGCGCGTGAGGTCGAGGACGGGCCGGCGTTCTCGGTGTTCGCCGCCTACCTCCCCGACGCGACGCTCACGCCGGTCGCGTTGCACCTCGAGCAGACTCCGGACGGCGCCGCCGTCACCGGCTGGCCCTCCGACGTCGACTCGGCGGCCACGCTGGTCCTGCTCGGTGACCCGTTCAGCTTCCCGGCCGACGCGTTCCTGCGCCGACTCAACGAGGACCGGGCGGGCCTCACCGTGATCGGCGGGATGGCCTCCGCGGCGACGAACCCGGGCGGCAATCGGCTCGTGCTCGACGCCGAGGTCCGCCGCGACGGCGCGGTCGGGGTGTTCCTCGACGGCGTCGAGGTGACCGCGGTGGTCTCGCAGGGCTGCCGCCCGGTCGGTCAGGCCTTCACCGTGACGGCTGCCGAACGCAACCTCGTCATCGAGCTCGGCGGTCAGCCGGCACTCCAGCGGCTCCAGGAGGTCGCGGCGGGAGCCGACGAGGCCGAACGCGAGCTGCTCCGCCGAGGCCTTCAGGTCGGCGTGGTCGTCAACGAACATCAAGCCGAGTTCGACCGGGGCGACTTCCTGGTCCGCAACGTCCTCGGCGCCGACCCCGACGCGGGAGCGGTCGCGGTCGGCGACCAGATCGAGGTCGGCCAGACTCTGCAGTTCCAGGTCCGGGACGGATCAGCCGCCGACGAGGACCTCCGGGCCCTCCTGGGACCCCAGCAGGCCGCCGCCGCCCTCCTCTTTACCTGCAACGGGCGCGGCAGCCACCTGTTCGGCACCCCCGACCACGACTCGGGCGTCCTCGCCCAGCTGCTCGGCCCGTTGCCCGTCGCGGGAGCGTTCTGCGCCGGCGAGCTCGGCCCGATCGGCGGACACAACTTCCTCCACAGCTTCACCGCCAGCGTCGCGCTCTTCTCCTGACCGACCCGCGACACGGCCCGCGACGCGGCCCCGGACCGGGTGAGCAGCCAGCCAGGGACAGGCGTCGGACGCGCCATAGTGGAGGGACCCGCGCGTCCGGGCGGAGCCACCCGACGCCATGTACCCGGTGGCCGACCGAGGCCCGAAGCGAGGAGGCGCCCGTGCCGGCAACCGAGCTCGAGCAGCAAGGCATCAACGTCATCCGCGGCCTCGCGATGGACGCGGTCCAGAAGGCGAACTCGGGGCATCCCGGGACGCCGATGGCGTTAGCGCCGCTCGCCCACGTCCTCTTCACACGGGTGATGCGCTACGACGCGGCCGTGCCGGGCTGGCCCGACCGCGACCGGTTCGTGCTCTCGAACGGGCACGCGTCGATGCTGCTGTACTCGATGCTGTACCTAACTGGGTTCGGGCTCGAGCTCGACGACCTGCGCGAGTTCCGCCAGTGGGAGTCCCGCACCCCGGGTCACCCCGAGTACCGACACGCCCCGGGGATCGAGGTCACGACCGGCCCGCTCGGGCAGGGCTTCGCCAACAGCGTGGGGATCGCCTTCGCGGAGGCGAACCTGCGGGAGCGCTACGGCTCGACGGTGTGTGACCACCACACGTTCGTCATCGCGGGCGACGGATGCTTCGAGGAAGGCGTCAGCCACGAAGCCGCGTCACTCGCCGGCCATCTCGGGCTCAGCCGCCTGCTGTGCATCTACGACGACAACCACATCACCATCGACGGTCCGACCGAGCTCGCGTACACCGACAACGTCCCGGAGCGCTTCGCGGCGTACGGCTGGAACGTGGTGCAGCTCGGCGAGGAGGCCAACGACGTCGACGCGCTCGAGGCCGGTCTGCGCCAAGCGATGCTGAACACCGACCAGCCCAGCCTGGTGATCCTGCGCAGCCACATCGGCTGGCCGTCCCCGAAGTACACCGACACCGCGCACGCGCACGGCAGCCCCCTGGGTGAGGACGAAGTGCGCGCGGTCAAGGAGATCCTGGGCCTGCCGCCCGACGAGACGTTCTGGGTTCCCGACGAGGTCCTGGCCAGCTACCGGGCCGCGGGCCAGCGCGGCGCAGCCGAGCACGAGGCGTGGGACCGGCGACGCGCCGCGCTGCGTCAGGGGGAGCCCCAGCTCGCCGACGAGTTCGACGCCTGCCTCGACCAGCGCGGCCTCGCCGGCTGGGAGGCGAAGCTCCCCTCGTGGTCCCCCGGTGACGATGCGATCGCCACCCGGGTGGCGAGCAACCAGGTGCTGAACGCGATCGTCGACGTCGTACCCGGCATCGTGGCCGGCGGCGCCGACCTGACCGGCAACACCGGCACCGAGCTCAAAGGCGCCGAGGTCGTCGCGACCCATCAGTTCCGTGGCCGTCAGCTGCACTTCGGCATCCGCGAGTTCGGGATGGGCGCCACGCTGAACGGCATGGCGGTCTCCGGGCTGCTCCCCGCGGGCGGGACCTTCTTCGTGTTCTCCGACTACATGCGCGGCGCGGCGCGCCTCGCCGCGATGTCGGGTTACCGGACCGCGTTCGTGTGGACCCACGACTCGGTCGGCCTCGGTGAGGACGGACCGACCCACCAGCCCATCGAGCAGCTGGCCTCGTTCCGGGCCATGCCTGGCATGCGCGTCATCCGCCCGGCCGACCCCAACGAGGTCGCGCAGGCGTGGCGGATCCACCTCGAGAGCGATTCCGGTCCGACCGCCTTCATCTTGACCCGTCAGAAGGTGCCGATCCTCGAGGGGACCGCGGAGCGTGCCCCCACCGGGGTTCCGCGCGGCGCGTACACGCTCGTCGACGAGGGCTCGGGCCTGGATCTCATCCTGGTCGGCACGGGCTCCGAGGTGTCGGTGTGCGTCGCCGCCCGGGACCAGCTCACCAGCGCCGGTCAGTCGGTCCGGGTGGTGTCGATGCCGTCCTGGGAGCTCTTCGAGGCGCAGCCCGACGCGTACCAGGCCGAGATCCTGCCGCCCGGCGTGCCGAAGCTCGCGGTCGAGGCCGCCACCTCGTTCGGGTGGTCCCGCTGGGTGGACGACGTGGTCGCCATCGACCGGTTCGGCGCCTCCGCGCCGGGGCCAGTTGCCCTCGACAAGCTCGGAATCAACCCCGACCACGTCGCCGAGCGCGCCCGCGCTCTGCTCGCCCGCTCCCCCGGAGGCAGCACATGACCAGCTCGATCGCCCGACTCCACGACTTCGGCCAGAGTCCCTGGTACGACAACCTCACCCGGCCTCTCATCACCGAGGGTGGGCTGCAGGCCCTGATCGACGACGACGGGATCCGGGGTGTCACGTCGAACCCGACCATCTTCGAGAAGGCGATGGGCGGCGGCGACGCGTACGACGACGAGCTCAAGGCCTGCGCGGCGGAAGGACTCACGATCGAGGAGTCCTACTGGCGCCTCGTGGTCCACGACGTCGGCCACGCCGCCGACCTCCTCGCCCCCACCTACCAGGCAACCGGCGGCGGCGACGGGTTCGTGTCGCTCGAGGTGTCACCCGACCTCGCCCACAACACCGACGAGACCGTCAAGCAGGCCGCGCTCCTGCACGGGCAGGTCGCCCACCAGAACGTCATGATCAAGATCCCCGCGACCGAGGAAGGCATCCCGGCCATCGAGGCGAACCTCGCCACGGGCATCAACACCAACATCACCCTGATCTTCTCGTTGGACCGCTACGCCAAGGTGATCGAGGCGTTCCTGCGGGGCCTCGAGCGGTACTCGGCCGCGGGGGGCGACCTGGCGACGGTTGCGTCGGTGGCGTCGTTCTTCGTCAGCCGGGTCGACACCGAGACCGACCGTCGACTCCCCGAAGGGAATCCGCTGCGCGGCAAGGCCGCGGTCGCCAACGCCAAGCTCGCCTACGAGATGTTCCAGGACCGCCTCGCGGGTGACCGCTGGGAGGCGCTCGCCGCCCAGGGCGCCAAGGTCCAACGTCCGCTGTGGGCTTCGACGTCGACGAAGAACCCGGCCTACTCCCCCACCCTCTACGTCGACGACCTCATCGGGAAGGACACCGTGAACACGCTGGCGCAGGCGTCGATCGACGCGCTCCACGGCGGCGACACGAACCTGCGGGCCGACACGATCGAGGAGGACCTCGACGGGGCGCGAGCCGCGATCGACGGTCTCGCCGGGGCCGGCGTCGATTTCGCCGACGTGACCGCGACCCTCGAACGCGAGGGTGTGGCCTCGTTCTCGACTAGCATCCACGACGCGTTCAAGACCCTGGAGAAGCGCCGCGCCGAGGTGACCTGACCGGCCCCGAACCGGCCGGCCGCGGGTCGGCCTCAGGGCAGGTCGGCGAGGCGGCGCACCGCTCGCAGGTGCTCCACGAAATCGTCGAGCGACGAGTGCGCGTTGACGCCGCTGGTGTTGGGCATCACGTACGCCGGTCGGCCACCGAACGGGGCGGGTTGGACGCCCGCGCTGGCCGCGCGGTCGACCGCGGCACGCCAGCCGGTGAGCCCGACGAAGCAGACCACCCCCGGGGCCAGCCAGGCCACGAGCCGTTCGACCCGAGCCGCTCCGGCCCGGTACTCAGCCGGGGTCAGATCCGCCGCGTTGGGTGTAGCCCGCTTGACGAGATCGGTCATCCCGATCCGGTCGACCCGCAGGACGTGACGGGGATCGCGCTCGGCCGTGACCAGCCCGGCCTTGCGCGCCGCGGGCCAGAACCGGTTCCCGCGCCGAGCAAATCCGACGCCCACATCCGCCGAGTACTCGCTCGGGTTCAAGCCGACGAACACCACCCGCAGGTCCGGGCCGACGAAGTCCGGGAGCGTCCGGGCCCGGATGGCCTCCAGCTCCAGCCAGGCGGAGTCTCGGGTCTTGGGCCTCGCGGCCGACGCCTCGGTCGCGCCGGTCACCTCGCCGAGGGTGAACCCGGCCCCAACCAGCACGTCGGTGAGCGCGTCGGGGTCCCAATCGGCGAAGAACCGACCCGGGAAGTCGTCGTCGACCAGCGACCCTTCGGCGTCGCCTCGCCGCATGATCAGCGTCACCGGCGCGCCAACCGTCAGGGCCTGGTGGAGGTCGGCAAGCGCCGCGGGCAGCCGCACCTTCGCCAGGTGCAGGTAGCTGGCCCGCGCCCATCCGCCAGCCAGGCTCCCCCGACGGAACGGCAGCGCCTCGAGATCGGCCTGCACCCCCCAGCCGTCCGGCGCGACCGAGCGGGACAGCTCCACCATCGCGAGCGCGGCGTCGAGCGCCACCACGGGGTGGCCCAGCTGGGTGAGGTAGTCACCCGCCCCGCATCCCAGGTCGACGCGCGCGGCACCGTCGGGGATCCGGCGGCCGAGACGCCGGGCCTGCTCGACGAACCGGGGCGGGCGGCGCGCCTGCCACTCCCGAGCCTGCGTCTGGTACACGGCGACGGTCTCGCGGTCCATCGGCCGTATCATCGCCCCGATGGCGACGACCCCGCGGGCCGACGAGGCCGCGACCACCATCGTGGTGTTCGGCGCCACCGGTGATCTCGCACACCGCAAGCTGTACCCGGCCCTCGGGTCGCTGGCCGGCTCGGGGCAGCTCCCCCAGGGCGTTTCGGTCCTCGGCGTGGCCCGAACCGAGATGGATGACGCCGAGTTCGCTCGCACGGTGATCGAATCGGTAGCCAAGGCCACCGGGGAGGACGAGGAACGCGGCGCCGCGGCCTTCGCCAAGTGCGAGGTCCACTTCCGTTACCTGCCCGGCAGCGCGGCGGACCCGGAGACGTTCCACGCGTTGGCCGACGCGCTGCGGGGCGGCCCCGACGGTCCCCACCCGATCGGGAACTGCCTCTTCTACCTGTCGACCGCGCCGTCACTGTTCGAAGCCATCGCCGACGGTCTGGGCGCGGTGGGCCTCGCCCACGAGGACGACGGCTTCCGTCGATTCGTGGTCGAGAAGCCGTTCGGCCACGACCTCGAGAGCGCGCTGGACCTGACCCGGCACCTGTGCCGATGGTTCGAGGAGCGTCAGATCTTCCGCATCGACCATTACCTGGCGAAGGAGACCGTCCAGAACATCCTTGCGTTGCGGTTCACGAACACGATCTTCGAGCCGCTGTGGAACCGCCGCTACGTCGACCATGTCCAGATCACCGTCGCCGAGGATCTCGGCGTCGAGCATCGGGGGGCGTTCTACGAGCACGCCGGCGCCCTGCGCGACATCGTGCAGAACCACGTCATGCAGGTGCTCGCCCTCACCATGATGGAGCCGCCGACGTGGATGGATGCCGAGCACATCCGCGACGAGAAGGTGAAGCTCCTGAGGGCGATCGACATCCCCTCCCCCGACGAGGCCGTCGACAAGTCGGTGCGGGGCCAGTACACGGCCGGCGTCATCGACGCAGCGCCCGTCGTCGGCTACCGGGAAGAGGAAGCCGTGGCCGCCGACAGCGAGACCGAGACCTACGTCGCGCTCCGGCTGAACGTCGACAACTGGCGATGGGCCGGGGTGCCGGTCTACGTCCGCACGGGCAAGCGGCTGCCGGCCCGGGTGACCGAGATCACCATGCGGTTCCACGGGGTCCCGTTCCTCGCCTTCGAGGGCACGCTGTCGCGGGATCTGCGACCCAACATGCTGGTGCTGCGGATCCAGCCCCACGAGGGCATCTCGCTGAAGTTCGGGGCCAAGGTCCCCGGCGAGGCCTTCCGGGTCCAGTCGGTGTCCATGGACTTCGGCTACGAGCAGGCCATCCACGCCACGGGCATGGATGGCTACACGCGGCTGTTGTTCGATGCAATGAGCGGCGACCCGACCCTGTTCATCCGGACCGACGAGGTCGAGCAGGCGTGGCGGATCGTCGACCCGTACTTGCAAGCCTGGGCCGAGCCGGGCGGCGGGCTGCACTTCTACAAGGCCGGCACCTGGGGCCCCCACATCGCCGAGCTGCTGCTCGAGCGCTCCGGCGACGCCTGGCGGGAGCCCGACCTGTGATCTCGACCGCGGTCGAGGTCCTGGGCGGCATCGAACCGGTGGACGACGTGCCCGAGGCCTTCGGGGGAGTTTTGGAGGAGCGGTTCGCCAACCGGGTCGGGCCCCGTTTCGTGCTCTTTCTCTCGGGGGGCCCGACGGCGGCGGCGTGCTACGACCGGGCCGCCGAGCAGGCCGACGTGGACTGGGCGCTCGTCGACATCTACATGGGTGATGAGCGCTTCGTGGCCGCCGAGGACCCGGACGCCAACCAGCGCCTCGTGCGTGAGCACCTCGTCGAGCGCGTCGGCGATGTGGGATCCTTCACCCCCATGCCGACCGATGCCGGTGACCCCGATGCGTGCGCGGCGAGCTATGACGCCGTCCTGCGCGAGCTCGTGCACGGGCCCGGCATCGACCTCATCCATCTCGGTCTCGGCCCCGACGGGCACACCGCGTCGTTGTTCGCCAATTCGGCGAGCCTGGACGTGACCGATGTGTTTGCCCTGGCCACCGAGGACCCGAACGGGCGCAACCCCCATCCCCGTTTGAGCGTGACCTATCCCGCCATCGACTCGGCCCGCTCGGCCGTGTTCACGGTTATCGGAACCGAAAAGCACGACGCGATCGCGCAGCTCCAAGACGGCGACGATCTCCCGGCCGGCCGGGTGGCCGCGCATGAGATCTTTTGGCTCGTCGACGCAGCGGCTTTCTACGGCAAAGAGGGATGATGACCGAGCACGATGCGTTGATCGCATGCGACCTCGACGAGCTGACCGAACGAGCGCGGGCGGTGCGGGACCGCCATCACGGCCATCGGGTGACCTTCTCGCCCAAGGTCTTCATCCCACTCACCATGTTGTGCAACGACCGGTGCGGGTACTGCACGTTCGCGAAGCCTCCGGCGCGCCTCGAGCGCCCCTATCTCACCCGCGACGACGTGCTCGCGATCGCCGAGGCGGGTCGGGCAGCCGGCTGCCACGAGGCCCTGTTCACCCTGGGCGAGCGACCCGAGCTCCGTTACCCGGCCGCCGCCGAGTGGCTGGCCGTCAACGGGTATGCGTCGACCGTCGACTACCTGGTCGCCATGTGCGCGGCGGTGCTGGAGGAGACCGGCCTGCTCCCCCACGCCAACGCCGGCGCGCTGTATGCCGACGAGCTGGCCAAGCTCCGGCCGGTGTCGGCCAGCCAGGGGATGATGGTCGAGACGCTGGCCGAGCACCTCGACGCGCACCGGGGCGCCCCCGACAAGGAGCCGGCGCGGCGACTGGCCACCCTGGAGGCGGCCGGCGAGCTCCACATTCCCTTCACCACCGGGATCCTGGTCGGGATCGGTGAGACCCGGGCCGACCGTATCGCGGCGTTGGAGGCGATCACGGCGTCGCACCGGCGCCACGGTCACGTCCAGGAGGTCATCGTCCAGAACTTCCTGCCCAAGGTCGGGACGGCGATGGTCCGCTCCCCCGCCTGCCCGGAGGACGAGCTTCGCTGGTCGATCGCGGTGGCCCGGCTCCTGCTCCCGGGCGACATCCACCTCCAGGCGCCGCCCAACCTGTCCGACGACCTGGTTCCCCTCCTCGACGCGGGCATCGACGACTGGGGCGGTGTCTCGCCGGTCACCGCCGACCACGTGAACCCCGAACGGGCCTGGCCGGCGCTCGAACGCCTGGAGGCCCTGACCGAGGCGGCCGGCCACACCCTCGCCCCCCGTCTCACCATCTACCCCGAGTTCGCGCTCGCCCCCGAGCGCTGGCTGGACCCGGCCATGCGCTTCGGCGTGTTGGACGCCTCCGATGCCGAAGGCCTGGCCCGGGACGCCGCCTGGTGCTCGGGGAGCGACATCACGCCCCCGGTGCTGCTCGACCCGGCCCGCCTGCCGACGCCGGGTGCGCGCAGCGCCGTCGGCGAGGTCCTGGCCGGGGTGGCGTTGGGCCAGGAGGTCGGCGAGGACGAGATCGTCACGCTGTTTTCCGCCCGGGGCGCCGAGGTCCGCGCGGTGGCGGCGCTGGCCGACCAGATCCGCAGAGACGTGGTGGGCGAGACGGTCACCTTCGTGATCAACCGCAACATCAACTACACCAACGTCTGCACCTTCAAGTGCAAGTTCTGCGCGTTCAGCAAGGGCCCGCTGTCCCTCAACCTGCGCGGCGACCCGTACCTGCTCGACCTCGACGAGGTCAGCCGCCGGGTCGCCGAGGCCGAGGACCAGGGCGCGACCGAGGTGTGCCTGCAGGGCGGAATCCACCCGAAGTTCGACGGCGACTACTACATCGACGTCATCAAGGCGGTGCGGGCCGGGTCCGAGCGGATCCACATCCACGCGTTCACCGCATTGGAGGTGACCGAGGGGGCCCGGCGCTCCGGCGTCCCGCTGATCGAGTACTTGGCCACGTTGAAGGCGGCCGGGCTGAAGACCCTGCCGGGCACGGCCGCCGAGATCCTCGACGACGAGGTCCGCGCGGTCATTTGCCCCGACAAGGTCAATACCGAGGAGTGGCTGGAGGCGCACCGGTGCGCGCACGCGGTCGGTCTCCACTCGAACGTCACCATCATGTTCGGGTCGATCGAGCAGCCCCGGTCCTGGGCCCGCCACATGATCGTGACCCGCGACCTCCAGCGCGAGACCGGTGGATTCACCGAGTTCGTGCCGCTGCCGTTCGTCCACATGGCCACGCCGATCTACCTCCAGCGCCGGTCCCGGCGCGGCCCGACCTTCCGTGAGGCGCTGCTCATGCACTCCGTCGGCCGGATCGCCTATCGCGGCGCCATCGACAACATCCAGGTGAGCTGGGTGAAGCTCGGGCTGAAGGGGGCCCGCCAGGTGCTCAGCGCCGGCGCCAACGACATCGGGGGGACCCTGATGGACGAGAACATCTCGCGCGCCGCGGGGGCCACCCACGGCCAGCGCCTCGAGCTCGACGAGATGGCCGAGCTGGTCGGCCCGCTCGGCCGGCCGCTCGAGCAGCGCACCACCCTCTACGGTCGTCCCCCCGCCCTCGCGACGACGTGAACGCCGGGGGCGAGTCGGGGGCCGGCCGGTCCGGATCCTCGGGGGCTCCCCCGACGCCCTTGTCCTCGACCCCGCCGATGATCGAGGCCGCCGAGATCCCCGACGACGAGGCGATCGACGCCGCGCTGGCCGCGATCGCGGAGGGACGACCGATGTCGCGGACCCAGTCCAGCCTGCTCCGCTCCATGCTGTCGTCGGTCTGGTCGATGACCCGGGAGGGGACGAGCGCCGGCGACCTCAAGATCGCCGACGCGGCGCTGGCCGAGATGACCGAGGCCTTCCGGGTCTTCCGGCCCTATCGCGAGATACGCAAGCTGACCATGTTCGGCTCGGCCCGCACCCTCCCGGCCGACCCGGTGTACATGCTGGCCCGGGACCTGGCCGCCCACCTGGCCGAGGCCGGCTGGATGGTCGTCACCGGGGCCGGCCCCGGGATCATGGCCGCCGGCATCGAGGGGGCCGGGGCAAGCCGCTCGTTCGGTATCAACATCCGGCTCCCGTTCGAGCAGGGGGCCAACCCGTTCATCGCCCAGGACCCGAAGCTGGTCGAGATGCGGTACTTCTTCACCCGCAAGCTCATGTTGATCAAGGAGTCGCACGGCTACGCCGTCCTCCCGGGCGGCTTCGGCACCCTCGACGAGTGCTACGAGCTGCTGACGCTCCTCCAGACCGGCAAGGCCGAGCCGGCCCCGGTGGTGCTGGTCGAGACGCCCGGCGGCTCCTACTGGTCGCAGTGGCAGGAGTTCGTCGAGGAACTGTCGTCGGGGCCGGGGTACATCTCGGCCGACGACCTGGTGCTCTACCGGATCGTGACGACGGTCGAGGACGCCGCGAAGGAGGTCCTCGACTTCTACCGCAACTACCACTCGTGCCGTTGGGTGGGCGACCTGCTGGTGCTGCGCCTCCAGACCGCGCCGAGCAGCACAGAGCTGACCGCGCTCAACCGCGAGTTTAAGGACATCGTGGCCTCGGGATCGATCCGCCTCGCCTCGCCCTTCCCCCCGGAGCGCTCCGACAACGACCAGTTGGAGCTGGCCCGGGCCGCGTTTCGCTTCGACCGCGTCCACTACGGCCGGCTGCGCCAGCTGATCGACGCGCTCAACCGCTGCACCGGTTGACCGGGACCGTCCCCTCGGGCGCGACGGACTAGAAACGGGATCGTGGCCAACCTGGCGCTCTTCGATCTCGACAACACCCTGGTGGACCGGCAGGCCGCGTTCTTGGAGTGGGCGCACGAGTTCGCCGACGAGCACTCCCTCGGCGACGCCGCCTCGGCGACGCTCGAGGTGCTCGACATGGACGGCCTCAGACCCCGCACCGAGTTCTTCGGGTCCGTGCGACGCGCGTTTCCGATCACGACCCCGGTGGACGACCTGGTCTCGCGCTACTTCGTCGACTACCCGCGCCATTTCAGCGTCGCCGACGAGACGGTCGACGCGCTCAGGCGCCTGCGGACCGCCGGCTGGAAGATCGGCGTCGTGACGAATGGCCAGCCCTCCCAACGACTGAAGCTGGACGTCACCGGCCTCGGAGCCGAGGTCGACGCGGTCTGCGTCTCGGCGGAGGTCGGCTCGGAGAAGCCCGACAAGGCGATCTTCGAGGAGGCGGCCCGGCGCTGTGGCGTGCCCCTCGCCGGCTGGATGGTGGGCGACTCGGCCGGCGCCGACGTAGCGGGGGGCCACGGGTGCGGGCTCATGACGATCTGGATGTCGCGCGGCCGGCACTGGTCGTCGTCGGGCCCGACCCCCGACGCCATCGTGGCGACGATCCCCGAGGCGGCTGCGCTGATCCTCGGGCCGAACTAGGAGACTGTTGAACAATTCTCCCGTTGATGCTCGCGATTTGAGCGTGGATCGTCGAGAATTAGTGGGTGCAAGGACGAAGCGAACCCAACCCTGAGCTGCTAGATGCCGCAGCACTGTGTCGCCAACTTGTGCCCGAGGGAAGTGTCGAGGCCTTCCTGGCTGATCACCGCCACGATCTGTTCCCCGACGAGCTCTTTGAGGACCTGTTTCCCTCGGGTCGTGGCCGACCGTCGATCCCGGCGGATGTGGTGGCCTCGGTCATGGTCCTCCAGGCCCTCGAGGGACTGTCCGATCGAGACGCGGCCAGAGCTCTTCGGGATCGGATCAGCTGGAAGGTGGCCTGCGGGCTGGCCCTCGACGATGAGGGGTTCGACTACTCGGTCCTCACCTATTGGCGCACCCGGCTCCGCAAGTCCGAACATCCCGAGCGGATTTTCGATGCCGTCCGTTCGGTCATCGATGCCACCGGGGTGCTGAAGGGCAAGACCCGCCGAGCCCTCGACTCGACGCTCCTCGACGACGCGGTGGCCACCCAGGACACGGTCACCCAGCTGATCGCCGCCATCCGTCGGGTCCGCCGGGTCGTCCCCGGTGCGAACGATGTGACTCTCTCGGCCCATGACTACGAGTCCCAGGGCAAGCCGTTGATCGCCTGGGACGACCCGGTGGCCAAGGCAGCCCTGGTCGACGGGCTGGTGAACGACGCCTTGGTCTTGCTGGCCGCCTTGGAGGACGACGGCATCGAAGCTGAGGCCACCTCGGCTCTTGGACTGCTGGCCCTGGTGGCCGGCCAAGACGTCGAGCAGGCAGACGACGGGACGTGGCAGATCGCACGGAAGGTCGCCCCTGATCGGGTCATCTCTGTGGTCGACCCCGAGGCCCGCCACATGCACAAGTCCCGCTCGGAGTACCGGGACGGTTACAAGGCCCACCTCGCCATCGAGCCCGAGACCGGGCTCATCACAGCGGCCACCCTCACGCCGGCCAACGCTCCCGACGGACCGACCGGGGTGCGACTGCTGGCCGGGGAGGAACCGGGACTCCAAATCTTGGCCGACGGTGCCTATGGATCTGGGGAAACGCTTGCTGCATTGGGCAAGGCCAAGCACCAACGGGCCATCAAGCCCTGGCCTATGTCTCGGGCAATCCCAGGCGGCTTCACGAGGGACGACTTCATCGTCGACTACGAGGCTCGCACCGCCACCTGTCCCTCCGGGCGCACCGTCACGATCTCGCCCAAGGGGTTTGCAACGTTCGGAAGCTTGTGCCGGGGATGTCCACTCCGATCGCGCTGCACGCTCTCCAAGGACGGTCGGAGCCTTACCGTCACACTTCACGACGATGAGCTCGTCGAGTCCCGCCGGGCTTGGAGTGCCGGGGACTTCACCGAGGACTACCGGCGATGGCGACCGATGGCGGAGCGTTCCATCGCTTGGCTGGTGACTGACAACCATCGGCGGGTGAGGTTCCGCGGGGTGGAGCGAAACCAGCTCGGTCTTTGGCTAAGGGTTGCTGCCATCAACCTCAGACGCCTGGCGAATCTCGGGCTCGATCACCAAGGAGAGTGGCAGATCAGGCCAATCTGATCTCGAACGCGCAAGCTCAGGCCGTCAAAGAGGGACCGCGCTTCGGGCGTTGCCCACCTGGGTGGCCGACTTCAACCCTCTTCGTGTCGGCGCTTCGGTCAGACATGCCCTGAGCTTGCAAGGCCCAACCTAGGCCCGAGACCCATTTTGTTCAACAGTCTCCTAGGGCGGCCAACCGCCCGCGTCCGCCCACTCCTCGGCGACCGCCATGACCAGGTCGACGACTGGTCCGCTGGCAGAGGGGACCGAGCGACTCCGTCAGCGCAGCGGTGAGCGCCGGCGGCCCGGACGGGCCAGTCCGGCCGGTAGGCGATGAACGACGGGGAGCTCACCTGAGAACGCCGCTCAGGGGTCGGGTAACGATCCCGCGCCCGAACCCGACAGCGTCTCGATCTCTCCGGCGGCCTTCTCCAGCGCGCGGGCGGCGCGGGTCAGCCGGCGCTCCGCCACCACCGCGGTCTTCGGGTCCTCCACATCCCGCTCGGTTGCGTCGAGGAGGCGGTCGAGCGCCAGGTCGGCCAGCTCGTCGGCGAGACCCCGGATGCGCTGGGCCAGGTCGGCCAGCGACTCGTCGGTTGGGCTCAACCCGCCGGGCGCTCGAGGGTGACCACGTCGAGGTCGCCGTCGGCGTATTGGGCCCGGAGCACCTTCTTGTCGAACTTGCCGACCGAGGTCTTGGGCACCGCGTCGATGAACGCCCAGCGTTCCGGCATGGCCCATCGGGCCACCTTGCCCTTCAAGAACCCCAAGAGCTCCGTGGCGTCGAGGGTCGCGCCCTCGTTCGCGACGACACAGACGAGCGGGCGCTCGTCCCAGCGCGCGTCGGGCACCGCGATGACCGCGGCCTCGAACACGTCGGGGTGGCCCATGACCTGCCCCTCGAGCTCGACCGAGGAGATCCACTCTCCGCCGGACTTGATGACGTCCTTCGTGCGATCGGAGATGGTCATGTAGCCGCGGTTGTCGAGCGCGCCCACGTCGCCGGTGCGCAGCCAGCCGTCATGGAACCGCTGTGGGTCGTCGTCCTTGTAATACGAGGCGGTGACCCACGGCCCCCGGATCTCGAACTCCCCCACCGACTCGCCGTCGTTCGGGAGCACGGTCCCGTCCTCGTCGACCACCCGGACCTCGACGGCCGGGACCAGCCGACCGGCCTTGGTCCGGTAGTCGAGCTCCTGCTCGGGCGGGATGTTTTTCGGCGGGAGGCCGAACGCGGCCAGCGGGCTGGTCTCGGTCATGCCCCAGCCCTGCACCATCTCGGCCCCGACCTGGCTCGCGAAGGCCTCGAAGAGCGCCCGGGGCACGGCCGAGCCGCCTGCGGTCACCGACCGCAGCGAGCTGAGGTCGGCACTCGGGTTGGTGGCGAGGGCGCGCAGCATGTCGTTCCAGACCGTCGGGACGCCGCACGACAGCGTGACCCGCTGCTCCTCGATGATCTTGAGCAGGCGATCGCCTTGCACGAAGGACTGGGGCATCACGATGTCGGCCCCGACCATCCAACAGCTATACGGGGTGCCCCAGGCGTTGGCGTGGAACATCGGGACGATCACCAGCAGCCGGTCCTTCTCGGTCATCCCGATCGAGCTCGCCGACGTGTGGGCCATGGTGTGCAGGAACGTCGAGCGGTGCGAATAGACGACGCCCTTGGGGTTGCCGGTGGTGCCGCTCGTGTAACACATGGCCGCGGCGTCCCGCTCGTCGAACTCGGGCCAGCCGTAGCCGGGCTCCTCGGCCGCCAGCAGCTCGTCGAACGAGAGGGTCTCGCCGAAACGCTCGGTGTCGCCGTGGCCGACCACGATCAGGTGCTCGACGGTCTTCAGGTCGTCCCACACCGCGCCGAGCTGAGCCAGGAGCGACGCGTCGGCGATGATCACCTTGTCCTCGGCGTGGTTGGCCACGTAACTCAGCTGCTCGGGGAACAGCCGGATGTTGAGCGTGTGCAGCACCGCGCCCATCGACGGGATGCCGAGGTAGGCGGCCAGGTGCTCCTGGTTGTTCCAGGTGAAGGTGCC
>PMOQ01000057.1:24654-42952 GCA_003161255.1 Acidimicrobiaceae bacterium
GCTGCCCTCCCCTGATGGTGCCGCGGCTGCGAACTCCCTGGTCCGAACCCCGGCTCGGGCGCGAGCGTACCTGGGCCGCCGGGCCCCGTTCGAGAGATCCGACCTACGGCGAGTGCCCGGGTGCGAACGCCCATGTCATGGCGACCACCTTCCACGACGTGCCGGCGCGCGCAAGCGTGTTGCTCGAGGCGAGCAGGCCCCGCACCAGGCGCCACCCGATCCGGCGGCCGTTCCCGGGCGTCGCCGTGTGGCTGACCCCGCTCTGCCAATCGTCGACGTTCACCTGGGCGTGCACGACGATCTCGTGGCCCTTGGCTCTGACGCCGCCGACGGCGGTGCGGTCGATGATCGGTCCGGGCGGCCCGCTGGCGCTGCGGTTCGGGTTGATGCAGTCGGGCAGGGTCACGCTCGTCAGTCGTTCGGAGAACTGGGTGGTCAGGGAGTCGGCGAGCGAGCCGGCGAACAATCGATGGATCTGGCCGAGCATGAACGAGCGCATGCCGGGCCCGAGTGACGGGTCCAGCACCGCGCACCGTTCGGGGGCCCACCGCCACGGGGTGCTGATGAGGCTGATCGAGGGTTGGAGCCACGCCCGCGTCGGGCCCGACAGGACCCACCGCCCGTGCACCCGGACCGGGAGGTAGACGGCGTCGTCCGCAGCCTGCTGGGCCCGTTCGACGATCGTGGCGATCTGTGGACTGGGCGTCGGCGACGCTGCTGCGCCGAGCCCAAACCCGACGACGGGGCCGAGCAACGCCACCCGGCCAGCAGGTCGCGACCCCGATGGCGCACGCTCGCGATTGTCGCACCCCCGTTCGATCGCCTTCGAACCGCCGCTGACCTGGCCGGTCACGGATCTCGGAACCCCGACCGTTCTGGCTGCAGAGGGGGTGAGCGTGGTCAAGGCGGTCGTCGGTGTGGTGGCGGGGTGCGTCGTCTTCGCGGTCTTGCTCGGGGGCTGCGTGGCCGCGTTGGGTGACGGCGGGGACGGACAGGGTGGCTCGGGTGGGCCAGCCGGCTCGTCAATCCGCGAGCACGGTCCGGCGGTCCCTTCCGGTTGGGAGCTGTTGGACCAGGGTGCGGCGGCCACCTGCCCGGGGCTCGATTGGTCGGTGCTCGCCGCGATCGGCCGGGTCGAGAGCGACAGCGGCCGCTCGAGCGCGCCGGGGGTCGCCAACGGCGCCAACGCAGCCGGCGCCGAGGGGCCGATGCAGTTCGAGCCGGCGACGTTCGCGCGCTACGGCGTCGTCGGTCCTGGTGGCGTCGACCCACCGTCCCCCTATGACTCGGTCGACGCGATCTACAGCGCGGCCAAGCTGTTGTGCGCAGACGGCGCCGCCCAGCCGTCGACCCTGTTCGCGGCGATCGACGACTACAACCATTCCCTCAGCTACGTCGAGACCGTCGTCGTGCTCGCCCAGGCTCTCTCGTCGAACCCGTCGATGCCGGCGGACGCGGCCAGCGCGCTCGCCTTCGCGGCGCAGCAGCTCGGGACCCCGTATCTGTGGGGCGGCACCGGCAGGGGCGGCTACGACTGTTCGGGGCTGGTCCAGGCGGCCTACCGCGCCGCGGGCATCGGCCTGCCCCGGGTGGCCCAGGACCAGTTCGACGCCGGGCCCGTGGTGCCGGGCGACGGCGACGTCGAGCCGGGCGACCTTTTGTTCTACGGAACCTCGACCGGCTCGGTGGAGCACGTCGGGATCTACGTCGGGGCCGGCGAGATGATCGACGCGCCCCACACCGGGACGGTTGTCCGCGAGGAGCCGGGACACTGGAACGACTTCGTGGGGGCGACCCGGCCCGGGTGAGCGGCGGGCCAGCCGGGTTCGAGGCGTTGGGTCCTCTCAGGCCGGTTCAGGCGATCCCTCGGTCCGGTAGGCCCGCCAGCACCGGCACGCCATGGGGAGCTCGACGGCCCCCTCCTCGAGCGCCGGATGCGTGCGGGCACGCTCACGGACGGCCTCGATCCGAGCGTCGCGCTCGGGCCCGCCGCCCCCGATGGCAACCGAGAACGTGCCCGAGAGGCCGGCCAGGTCATCGACGTTGGCGGTGATGGCGAACTCGACCACGGTCGTCTCGCGCTCGGTGAACGGGAGGTGCGCCGGCAACACCATCGTGCGTCGTTGCCGNNGCGACGCGACGGTCGGGCCCGCTCCAGAGCAGCCCGAACACGCCCCCGACCCGCAGGACCCGCGCCACGTCGGCCCCGGCGATGGCCGGATCCATCCAGTGCCACGACGACGAGGCCACCACGCCGTCCACCGTCCCGTCGGCCAACGGGAGCTGCTCGCCGACCGCGCCCACCACCATCGCCCCCGCCGAGCGCCGCGCCAGCACGCCGCGCATCCGCGCATCGGGCTCTGACGCGACGACGTGCGGTGCGAGCAAGACGAGCGACCGGGTCAGGCCGCCGGTGCCGGCGCCGAGGTCGAGGACGCGGTTCCGGTCCTCGCCGAGCACCCAGCGAACGGCCTCCAGGGGTGGACCCGGTCGATAGCGGTCGTAGTCGTCCGCGATCTGACCGAAGGAGTACGCGCGATCGGCCCGGTCCGGCATCGACACCACCGTGCGAAACTAGCTCGCCGGTTCTCGGGTCCTGTGGTGGGAGCCCTGACTCAGTCGGCTCGGCGATCGAGCAGGCAGAACTCGTTGCCCTCGGGGTCGGCGAGGACGACCCAGCTCCTGTCTCCTTGCCCGATGTCGACCCTCACCGCGCCGAGGCCGATCAACCGTTCCAGCTCTTCGGCCCGACTGGCCCCGCTCCACGCGAGGTCGATGTGCAGGCGGTCCTTGACCGCCTTGCCCTCGGGCACCCGCAACACCAACAGCTCGAAGCCGGCCTCGTGGTTGGGGTCGGCGAGGACGATGTCGCCGTCGGAGTCCAGTTGGGGCTCCCACCCGAGAACGGCGGCCCAGAACGCCCCGATGCGATCCACGTCGTTGGCGTCGATCACGATGGCGGACACCTTCGATCCCATGTCGGGTCAGTCTGCCGGTTGGTCGAGGCGGCTCGGGCCACCACCGCTGATGCTTGCGCCCCGGTCACGGGTCGGGCCCGAGCCGGTGCGCTCTCCCGGCGAGTCTTCGGATTCTGTCTGTCACATAAATGAAATATTTATGATCCCGGCCCGGCATTCGGCGGAAGTCCAGTCTAGGATGCCGAATGCTGGGGGGAACCTGCGAGTCTCAGGTCATGCTCAGACTGGCGGAGTTGCCTTGGCGTCGCGATTGTCGGCCACGGCTGTGGTCATCGAAATGCAATCGTCATGAAAGGGGCGGGACCGTGGGCAAGCGAGCATCGAGTGGGTATCTGTCGACCCGGGCGGGGCGGGGCCACCGTCCCATGCACCGGCGAGGCAACGCCCGGGCCTTGGTGGCCGGGCTCATCGCACTTGGCACGGCCGCCAGCTTCACCCTGATCTCAACCGCCGGGGTCAGCTCGGCCGCGACCGGCCAGGCCAAGCTCGCGAAATCCGGACCGGCGAGCGAGGGTCCGTACCCGTGGAAGTACCCGGCGTCGGGGACCACCGGCGTCGGGACGGGCACGACGGTGGGCGGCCTCAATTGCACGGCCGGGACGCCCCAGTTCCCCTCCCCCTACGCGGACCCCTGTATCGCAAAGTTCACCGGCAACAACGGCGGCGCGACCTCCACCGGGGTGACCAAGACGACGATCACGCTCGCCGAGCGCCGGTTCGCGACCACCGCCAACGCCGAGCAGATAGCCGCCGATGCCAGGGCGGCCGGCGACGCGCTGCCGGCGGTGACCCAACAGGTCCAGAACGTCTTCGTGAACTACTTCAACAAGGTCTATGACCTCTACGGGCGAAAGGTTGTCTTGGAGCCCGTGACCGCCACCGGCAACAGCACGTCCGAGGCGCTCAACGAGGGGCAGGCCGAGGCGTGTGCCGACGCCACCACAATCGTGAACCAGATGCATGCGTTCGGCGAGGCCGGGTTGCCCTACGACTACCAGTTCCCGGGCTCCGGGCCGTTCTCGCAGTGCGCGGCGAACGACAAGCTGGTGGAGTTCGACGGCGACCTCTACTTCGACGAGTCGACGTATCAGAGCCAGAACCCCTACGTCTGGTCGACGACCCAGGACTGCACGAGGGTCAGCTCCACCGAGGCCGAGGTCGAAGGGACGCTGCTGGCGGGCAAGAAGGCCATCTACGCGGGCGACCCCACGCTCGCGTCCGAGACCCGCAAGTTCGGGACCTACGTGCCGAATCTCGCGCCCTACATCGCCTGCACGAAGAACAGCACCAACCTGCTCGAGACGAAGTACCACGTCCCGGCGTCGGCCATCACCCAGCCCTTCTATTACAACCTGGACATCTCGACCTTCACCACCTCGGCCCAGCAGGCCGTCGTGCAGTTCAAGGCGGCCGGGGTGACGACGGTGATCCTGGCCTGCGACCCGTTCTCGGCCGGGATCATCACCAAGGCCGCAGCGGCGCAGAACTACCACCCCGAGTGGTTCATCATCGGCACCGCGCTGACGGACCAGGACCAGTACGTCCAGTCCGAGGACGACCCCGCCGAGGTCACCGGGCACCTGTTCGGGATGAGCGAGCTCTCCCCGTCGAACGACACCTACGGGCCCACCTCGCTGGCCGGGAAGCTCTACAAGAAACTGACCGGGCACACGATCCCGGCGGGGACCGACGGCAACTACGCGCAGCTGGTCGAGATCTTCGACATGCTGCAAGCGGCCGGACCCGATCTGACGCCGCAGAACCTGGCCCGGGGAACCCACGCGCTACCCGAGTTCGGTGCCCCGGCATACCAGTACGGGAGTTGGACCTTCAACCTGGCGCCGAACGGCAACGCGGGCGGCGGTGACCACACTGCGTCCAACAGCGCCCGGTTCGTCTACTGGGACGGCAATGCCACCTCCAAGGTCAACGGGATGACGGGGACCTTCGTCCCGATCTTCAACGGGGAGCGCTTCGCGCTCGGTGGCTGGCCCAAGTCGCTCCCGGCCCTGTTCACCGCATCGGGGAGCGCCGCCTCGGGGTAACGACACGGGACCACTCGGCCGGCTCGAGGCGGGCGTCGCAACGCCGTCACCTCGGTCGGTCGAGCTGGTCCGGGGAACCGGCCTGTGCGTTCGGCGCCGATTAGCGGAGAGCGAGCTGGCCCGGTCGCAGCGGGGCCGGCAACGCCGTCTCCCCCATGAGCCAGCGGTCGACACCGGCGGCGGCCGACCGGCCCTCGGCGATCGCCCACACGATGAGGGACTGACCACGCGTCATGTCGCCGCACACGAACACTCCCTCGACGTTGGTCGACCAGCGTTCGTCGGCCACCACTGAACCGGTCCGGCCGATCTCGATGCCCAACTCGCCGACCGCGCCGTGCTGCTCGGCGCCGGTGAAGCCGAGCGCGAGCAGGATCAGCTCACCGGGGATGTCGAACTCGCTGCCCGGAACCGGCGTGAACGCGGGCCGGCCGT
Source organism: Acidimicrobiaceae bacterium (assembly GCA_003161255.1). Lineage (GTDB taxonomy): Bacteria > Actinomycetota > Acidimicrobiia > Acidimicrobiales > RAAP-2 > Palsa-461. The sequence goes on from PMOQ01000057.1 coordinate 30,113, forward strand.
CGTCGGTCGACATCGCGACCTCGCGGCCGCGCAGTGCCTTCACCGCGCCCTTCCCGTCATCGAGGAGCTCCGTGGTCGACACGGCGTACATCCGCTTTCCACCCTCTTCGTGGGCGGCCGAGCTGCGCAGGATGATCGGCCAGGTCGGCCATGGGTTGTGGTCGGCCCGCAGCCCGGGCGGCTCGGGGAGGATCTCCAGCTGGGCGACCGAGGCGGCCCCCTGGCGATGCACGGTCCCGAGACAGTCGGCGCCGGTGTCTCCCCCGCCGATGATGATCACGTGCTTGCCCTTGGCGCTGATCGGCGTGGAGGCGAGCGCGCCCTCCCGGACCAGGTTGGCCGGCTTCAGGTAGTCCATGGCGAAGTGCACGCCGTCGAGCTGGCGTCCCGGGACGTCGAGGTCCCGGGGCACCGTGGCGCCGCCCGCGAGCACCAGTGCGTCGAACTCCGCGCGCAACACCGCCGCAGAGACGATCTCGACGTCGGGCGCGTTGGCGGTGCCTTCGCCCCGACGCAGCCCGGGCTCGAGTGAGCCGGCGGGCGCCCCGTCGGTCACGCCGACCGAGGTGGAGCTGCGGAACTGCACCCCCTCGGCCTTCAACTGGGAGAGCCGCCGGTCAAGGACCCGCTTCTCCATCTTGAACTCGGGGATGCCGTAGCGGAGCAGGCCGCCTGGCCGCTCGGCCCGCTCGAGCACGACCACCTCGTGGCCGGCCCGGGCCAGCTGTTGCGCGCAGGCGAGGCCGGCCGGGCCCGAGCCCACCACGGCCACCCGCTTGCCGGTCCGCTCACGCGGCATCTGGCGGGTCACCCACCCCTCTTCGAAGGCCCGCTCGGCGATCTCGTACTCGATCCGCTCGATGGTGACGGGGTCCGAGTTGATGCCGAGCACGCACGCGGCCTCGCACGGGGCCGGGCACAGGCGGCCCGTGAACTCGGGGAAGTTGTTGGTGGCGTGCAGCCGCTCGATCGCGTTGGACCAGTCGTCGCGCCAGACGAGGTCGTTCCACTCCGGGATGAGGTTCCCGAGCGGGCACCCCTCGTGGCAGAACGGGATCCCGCAGTCCATGCACCGGGCGCCCTGCTGCCGCGCCTCGACCGTGGCGAAGGGCTCGTAGACCTCGCGCCAGTCCCGGACCCGCACCCGGACCGGCCGGCGCCGCGGCAGGTGGCGGCCGAACTCGATGAACCCGGTCGGCTTACCCATGCGCCGCCGCCATGACCGCTTCGTCGACCGAGGACCCGGCCGCCGTCGCCCGAGCGGTCGCCTCGAGCACCCGGCGGTAGTCGCGGGGCATGACCTTCACCATGTCGAGCAACGCGCTCGACCAGTCCTCGAGCAGGCGGTTGGCCACGCTCGACCCGGTCTCCTCGGCGTGGCGGCCGACGGTGGCGGCCAGCCACTCGGCGTCGTCGTCCCCGAGCGGCTCGGCCTCGACCATCTCGAGGTTCAACCGCTCGGTGAAGGTCCGGTCGGGGTCATAGACGTACGCGACACCGCCGGACATCCCGGCGGCGAAGTTGCGGCCGGTCGGGCCGAGCACGACCACCCGGCCGCCGGTCATGTACTCGCACCCGTGGTCGCCCACGCCCTCGACGACCGCGGTCGCACCCGAGTTGCGGACGCAGAACCGCTCGCCGACCTGGCCGCGCACATACGCCTCTCCCCCGGTGGCGCCGTAGAGGATCACGTTGCCACCGATGATCTGCTCCTCGGCTGCGAACGGCGAACCCTCTGGGGGCCGGAGGACGAGCCGCCCACCCGACAGGCCCTTGCCGAAGTAGTCGTTGGCGTCGCCGTGCAGGCGCATCGTGACCCCGCGGGGCACGAAGGCCCCGAAGCTCTGGCCGGCCGAACCGAAGAAGGTCAGGTTGATGGTGTTGTCGGGCAGGCCGTCGCCGCCGCAGTGCTTGGTGATCTCGTACCCGAGCAGGGTCCCGACTGTGCGGTCGACGTTGGTGATCGGCACGGACATCTCGACTCGGGTCCCGTCCTCGATGGCCGGCCGGCACGCCTCCAAGAACCGGTGGTCGAGCGCGTCCTCGAGGCGGTGGTCTTGGAGCCGGGTCTGATGGCGCGCCGTGTCATAGGGGGAGTCGACAGGGGCGAGCACCGGCGAGAGGTCGAGCCCGGCCGCCTTCCAATGCTCGACGGCCGCGGTCGTCTCCAGCAGGTCGGTCCGCCCGATGGCCTCCTCGAGGGTGCGCAGGCCGAGCGCGGCCAGGTGCTGGCGGACCTCCTGGGCGATGTACTCGAAGAACGTGGTCACGAACTCGGGCTCGCCGGCGAAGCGCTTGCGCAGCTCGGGGTTCTGTGTCGCGATGCCGACCGGACACGTGTCGAGGTGGCAGACGCGCATCATGATGCAGCCCGACACGACCAGCGGCGCGGTGGCGAAGCCGTACTCTTCGGCCCCGAGCAGCGCCGCCACGAGCACATCGCGCCCGGTCTTCAGCTGGCCGTCGACCTGGACGACGATGCGGTCCCGCAGGCCGTTCATGAGCAACGTCTGCTGCGTCTCGGCGAGCCCGAGCTCCCACGGGATGCCGGCGTGCTTCAGCGAGGTCATCGGGGCCGCCCCGGTCCCGCCGTCGTGGCCAGAGATGAGCACCACGTCGGAGTGGGCCTTGGCCACGCCCGCGGCGACCGTGCCGACGCCGACCTCGGCGACCAGCTTCACGTGGATCCGGGCCCTCGGGTTGGCCGACTTCAAGTCGTGGATGAGCTGGGCGATGTCCTCGATCGAATAGATGTCGTGGTGCGGGGGCGGCGAGATGAGCCCCACCCCCGGCGTCGAGAACCGGGTGCGCGCGATCCACGGCCACACCTTGTAGCCGGCGAGCTGGCCCCCCTCCCCCGGCTTGGCGCCCTGGGAAATTTTGATCTGGAGGTCGTCGGCGTTGACCAGGTACTCGCTCGTCACTCCGAACCGGCCCGAGGCGACCTGCTTGATCGCGCTTCGTCGGAGGTCACCGTTGTCATCGGGGATGTAGCGGGACGGGTCCTCCCCGCCCTCGCCGGTGTTGGACCGCCCCCCGATGCGGTTCATCGCGATGGCCAGGTTCTCGTGGGCCTCGGCCGAGATCGACCCGTACGACATGGCCCCTGTCGAGAACCGGGTCATGATCGTCTCGATCGGCTCGACCTCCTCGATCGGGATCGGCCCGCCCGCCGCCGGTGTGAAGCGGAGCAGGCCCCGGAGGGTGGCCAGCTTCTCGGACTGGTCGTCGACCGCCTTCGTGTACTCGCCGAACACGTCGAAGCGCTTGGCCCGCGTGGCGTGCTGCAGCTTGAAGACCGTCTTCGGGTTGAACAGGTGGAACTCGCCCTCGCGGCGCCACTGGTACTCCCCGCCCGTCTCGAGCTCGCGGTGAGCCAGCTCGGTCGGCCGGTCGAAGTGGGCCCGGCGGTGCCGCGACGCCACCTCGGCCGCGATCACGTCGAGGCCGACCCCGCCGATGCGGCTGGTCGTGCCGGTGAAGTATTCGTCGATCACGGCTAGGTCGAGGCCCACGGCCTCGAAGACCTGGGCACCCGTGTAGGAGGCCACCGTCGAGATCCCCATCTTCGACATGATCTTCAAGACCCCCTTGCAGGCCGCCTTGATGTAGTTCTCGCGGCCCTGGCGGGGCGTGATCCCGTCGAGCTGTCCGCTCGCGATCAGGTCGTCGATCGATTCAAGGGCGAGATACGGGTTGACCGCGGCGGCGCCGTACCCGATGAGCAGCGCCATGTGATGCACCTCGCGGGCGTCCCCCGACTCCACGACCAGCCCGACCCTCGTCCTTGCCTTCTCGCGGACCAGATGGTGGTGGACCGCCGCGACGAGGAGCAAGGAGGGGATGGGGGCCCACTCGGCCGTGGAGTTCCGGTCGGACAGGACGATGACGTTGGCACCCCCGTCGATGGCCTCGGACACCCGCCGGCGTACCTCTTCGATGGCCTCGGCCAGCGCCTTGCCACCGGCCTCGGTGGGTCGGCCGACGTCTCCGGCATCGCGGACCGGGAAGAGCCCGTCGATGGCGAACGCCTTGAACCCGGGGTTCTCCCCGTGCTCGTTGATGTACATGAGCTTGGCCAGGTCGTCGAGGTCGATGACCGGGGCGTTCATCACGACCTGCCGGCACGAACCCGGGCGGGCCTCGAGCAGGTTGCCCTCGGGACCGACCGTCGCCGCCATGGAGGTCACCAGCTCCTCGCGGATCGCGTCGAGCGGCGGGTTCGTCACCTGCGCGAACAGCTGGGTGAAGTAGTCGTACAGGGGCCGGGAGCGGTCCGACAGCACCGCGATGGAGCTGTCCGAGCCCATGGAGCCGTTGGGTTCGGCGCCGGTGCGGGCCATCGGGCTGACCAGGAGCTTCAGCTCCTCGGTGGTGTACCCGAACAGGCGCTGGTGGGTGACCACGCTGGCGTGCTGGGGCGTCAGCATGTTGCGCCGGGGCAGCTCGTCGAGGCCGATCTGGTCGCGGGCCAGCCACTCCGCGTACGGGTGCTCGCCGGCCAGCTCGGCCTTGATCTCGGCGTCGTCGACGATCCGCCCCTGCTCGGTGTCGACCAGGAACATGCGGCCGGGCTGCAGCCGGCCCTTGCGGACGATGGTCGTCGGGTCGAGGTCGAGGACGCCGACCTCGCTCGCCAGCACCACGAGCCCGCCGTCGGTGACCCAGTAGCGGGCCGGACGAAGCCCGTTGCGGTCGAGGACCGCGCCGACCACGGTGCCGTCGGTGAACGCGATCGCGGCCGGACCGTCCCACGGCTCCATCAGGGCGGCGTGGAAGCGGTAGAAGGCCCGGCGGGCCGGGTCCATGGACCCGTGGTTCTCCCAGGCCTCGGGGATCATCATCAACATCGCATGGGGCAGGGAGCGCCCGCCCAGGTGCAGGAGCTCGAGGACCTCGTCGAAGGCCACCGTGTCGCTGGTCCCGGGCGTGCAGATGGGGAACACCCGCGACAGGTCACCGTCGATCGTGTCGGTCTTGAGCAGGGCCTCGCGGGCCCGCATCCAGTTCCGGTTCCCCTGGACGGTGTTGATCTCGCCGTTGTGGGCGATGTAGCGGTACGGGTGTGCCAGCGGCCAGCTCGGGAACGTGTTGGTCGAGAAGCGGGAGTGAACGAGGCACAGCCCCGATTCGAACCGCTCGTCGGAGAGGTCGGGGTAGTACTCGTCGAGCTGGTGGCCCGTGAGCATGCCCTTGTAGACGATCGTCCGGGCCGAAAGCGACGATACGTAGACGTCGTGCACCTGGTGCTCGACGCGCTTGCGGAGCACGAAGGCCAACCGGTCGAGCTCGATCGGGCTCGACCGGCGGTCGGGGTCGGTCGCGGCGACGAAGACCTGCTCGATCCGGGGCTGGGCCCGCTTCGCCGTCTCCCCGAGCGTCGCGTCGACGACCGGGACCTCGCGCCAACCGAGCACACGGAGGGACTCCTCCTCGGCCAGCGCTGCGAACTGGCTCTTGGCCTTGTTCGCGTCGTCGGGGTCGGTCGGCAAGAACACCGCTCCGCCTGCGTAATGGCCGGCCTCGGGGAGGGTGATCCCGGCCTCGGCCGCCACCCCGGCCATGAACCGATGGGGCATCTGGATGAGGATCCCGGCCCCGTCGCCGGTCGCGACCTCGGCTCCCGAGGCGCCCCGGTGGGCCAGGCGCTCGAGCACCGACAGACCCTGACGGACCAGGGCGTGGCTCGGTCGACCCTGGAGATCCGCGACCAGACCGACACCGCATGCGTCGTGCTCGAACGCCGGGTCGTAGAGGGTCTTGGTGGGCCTTGTGCCGCCAAGGTCCGAGGGGGCCATGGTCGTCCTTCCGGGCTGTGTCTCCCGCAACAAGCGGGTGACGCTGTTCGGCTCCTGCAAAACGTGGAGTCCTGCCGCCCGGGACGACGTTGGCCCTGGAGCAGTGCGAACAGAATACACGGGGCCGATCCGCCTCCCGGCCACCGGCGCCTGGAGGATCGACGACCGGGGCGACCGTAACATCGGAGGAATGATCCCCTCCCCACACGTCGGTGGGCCCGACACGCGGGCCACCTACGACGTGGCCGTGGCCGGCGGGGGCGTCATCGGGCTTGCGTCCGCGTGGACGCTCGCCCGCGATGGCCACCGGGTGGTCGTCGTCGATCCCGAGCCGGGCCATGGGGCGGTTTGGGTCGCGGCGGGGATGCTGGCCCCGGCCAACGAGGCCCACTTCGGCGAGGAGCCGTTGGTGCGGCTGCTGGTCGCGGCCGGACAGCGTTGGCCCGAGTTCGCGCGGGCGCTCGAGGAGGCGGCCGGCGCGACGATCGGGTTCCTACCGTCCGAGACGGTGGTGGTCGCGTGCGACGCCTCCGATCGGACTGCGCTCGACCAGCTGCTCGGATTCCGCCAGTCGATGGGCCTCGGGGCCCGTCGCTTGAGCGCCAGCGAGTGCCGCCGGGCCGTCCCGGCGCTCTCCCCGGCCATCCGAGGTGGGGCCGAGGTGCCCGACGAGCACCAGGTCGACAACCGGCTCCTGGTCGGCGCCCTGATCGCGGCATGCCGCAACGCCGGTGTCGAGTTCTCGTCGGCCCGGGTCGAAGGCGTCGAACTGGACCGATCCGGGGCGGCCCGGGGTGTGGTGACCGACGACGCCACGACGCTCGTGGCCGACACCGTCGTTGCCGCGATGGGGTGGCAGACGTCGGAGCTGCGCGGCCTGCCCGTGGGTGCCCTCCCCGAGCTTCGGCCGGTCAAGGGGCACATCCTCCGGCTCGCCGGATCGGCTCCGCTCTTGAACCGGACGGTGCGGGGAATGGTCCACGGACGGTCGATCTACCTCGTGCCGAGACTGGACCACTCCGTCGTGGTCGGTGCGACCGTGGAGGAGGTCGGGGCCGATCTCCGGGTTCAGGCCGGAGCGGTCTACTCGCTGCTCGAGGACGCGCGGGCTCTCGTGCCGGGGATCGACGAGCTGGAACTGGTCGAGTCGGCCGTCGGGCTCCGTCCCGGTTCCACCGATAACGCGCCGCACGTCGGGTGGACCGATGTGCCGGGCCTGGCCATAGCCACGGGTCACTTCCGCAACGGGATCCTGATGGCACCGATCACCGCCGAGGCGGTCGGGGCCCTCGTGAACGGCTCCGAACCCCCGGCAGAATTCGCCCCGTTCGGGGTCCGCCAGCCGACCGGCTCGGCGGTGCCAAGCCGATGACGACACTCCCCAACCGAGAAGGCCCGGCGGATCTCTTGGACGTGGTGCTGAACGGTGAGACCCTGGCCGTCCCCCCGTCGACCACGCTCGACGGCTTGATCGCGATCGTCGGCATCGAGCGGCGGGGCGTTGCCATCGCTGTCGACGGCCAAGTCGTGCCCCGCTCGGCCTGGCGGAGTTCCAGGCTTCATTGCGGCGCTCGGGTCGAGATCGTGACCGCGGCCGCCGGGGGCTGACGGGCCCCGCCGATCGTGCCTGGGGACGGGCGCAGGCCCGTTCAAAAGGGGTTCCTGTGGGCGGGTCAGCGAAACATGAACGAGAATGTGGCCCCCTGGGCGGAACACCTCGCCACTAGGGCAATGAAAGGACCAAGAAGCATGCGTGTCTCTCCCACCCGACTGATCGTCGGGACCCTGGCGATCGGAGGCATGACATTGGCGTTGGCGGCGTCACCGGCATCGGCGAGCCTGACCCCCAAGGCCGTGGTGAAGAACGCGATCTCCGCAACCGAGGCTGCGTTGTCGGTGCGGATCTCCGGCGCGATCACCCAGGGAAAGCAGACGATCTCGCTCAACGTCTCGGCCGGGACGAGCGGGACCGGGCAGGGAACCATCGGGATCGGGACCGGCACGGCGACCGTGCGGTTGGTCGGAGGCATCGTCTACTTCATGGGGACCACCGCGTTTTGGACCCAACAAGGCAGCGCGTCCGCCGCCAAGCTCTTCGCCGGCAAGTGGGTGAGCACGGCCGCGACCACTACGACTGGCAAGTCGCTGGCGGGGTTCTTGGACTCACAGTCCTTCATGAAGCAGCTGTTCAGCTCCAATTTGAGCAAGTCGCAGTTTGTCAACGCCGGCACCGCCACGGTGGCTGGCAAACCGGTGATCGTGATCTCGGGCCACGACTCGAAGGACACCTCGACCGGTCGGCTCTACGTGGCCAAATCGGGCACGCCCTACATCTTGAAGATCTCCGTCACCGGCAGTAGCGGCACCGGGAGCCTGACCTTCTCCAACTACAACCAGCCGATCGCTCCGGTGCCCCCGACGGGTGCGATCGACCTCGACACGCTGGCACAGGCTGGCTGACCCGCAGGTCGGCCTGTCGCCGGCCGCCTTGGGAGGGTCCCGGCGATGGATGACGAGGTGATGGGGCTCTACGAGGCGATCGCTCGACGGCGCGACGTGCGGGCCGAGTTCACCGCGGCGCCGGTCGATCCGGCGGTGCTCGACCGGGTCCTACAGGCCGCCCATGCGGCGCCGAGCGTCGGACTCTCCCAGCCCTGGGATTTCGTGATTGTCGAGGACCGGGCGGTCCGGGCCCGGTTCCATGAGCACGTCCAGGCCGAGCGGGGGGTGTTCGCCGATTCGCTGGCGGCGCCACAGGCCGAACGGTTCGGTGACATCAAGATCGAGGGGATCCTCGAGTCGACCCTGTCGATCGTCGTCACCTACGACCCTTCCCGCGGCGCGCCGATGGTCCTCGGCCGCCATGCCATCGCCGATGCGGGCCTGTACTCGGTGTGTCTGGCCATCGAGAACCTGTGGTTGGCCGCCACGGCCGAGGGCATGGGGATCGGCTGGGTCTCCTTCTACCGGGAGGCATTCCTGTCCGAGCTGGTCGGGCTGCCTGCCGGTGTGCGGCCGGTCGCATGGCTCTGCCTCGGACCGGTGAGCCACCTGGAGGAAGTTCCCGACCTCGAGCGGCACGGCTGGCGGAGCAGGCTGCCACTCTCAGACGTGCTGCACCACGACCACTGGTGACCAACTCGATCAGGGGCGCCCGGCAGGTCCTATTCTCGGGCCGCGACGAGAGGGGTCAGAGATGGACTTGCGAGTGTTCACCGAACCCCAGCAGGGGGCGACGTACGCGGATCTGCTGGCGGTGGCGAAGGCGACCGAGAGGTTCGGATACGACGCTTTCTTCCGCTCCGACCACTACCTGAAGATGGGTCGGATCGGCGGCGAGCCCGGCCCGACCGATGCCTGGATCACCCTCGCCGGGCTGGCCCGGGAGACCGAGCGCATCCGCCTTGGCACGCTGTTGACGGCGGGGACCTTCCGGCTGCCTGGTCCGCTCGCCATCGCGGTGGCCCAGATCGACGCCATGAGCGGTGGCCGGATCGAGCTCGGGCTCGGGGCGGGTTGGTTCGAGCAGGAGCACAAGAACTACGGGATCCCCTTCCCCGCGCTCGGTGAACGCTTCGACCGCCTCGAAGAGCAGGTCGAGATCATCACCGGCCTCTGGAGCACACCGGCCGGCGAGACGTACTCCTTCGACGGTCGCCACTACCAGCTGACGGACAGCCCGGCGCTCCCGAAGCCGGTCCAAAGGCCCCACCCGCCGGTCGTCATCGGCGGGCACGGTCCCCGCCGGACTCCTGCCCTGGCGGCGCGGTTCGGGTCCGAGTACAACGTTCCCTTCGGCGACGTGGACGCCTCGGCGGCGGCATTCGAGCGCGCCGACAAGGCCTGCGCCAAGATCGGCCGCGATCCGGTGACGCTCGTCCGTTCGGTGGCTCAGGTCCTCTGCTGCGGCAAGGACAAGGAGGAGCAGACCCGGCGCGCCGAGCGGATCGGCCGCCAGCTCGAAGAGCTACGTGACCACGGGTTGGCCGGCACGCCGGCCGAGCTCGTGGACAAGATCGGTTCGTTCGCGCAGATCGGGGTGACCCGCATCTACCTGCAGATCCTCGATCTGGCCGATCTCGACCACCTCCAGTTCGTTGCCGACGAGGTGATGGCCAAACTGCCCGCTTGAGCGATCTGCGAATCGCCCGGCTATTGGGGCCGGGTGTGCTCGCCGATGATCCGATTCTCGAGTTGGGCGCTCGAGATCACCGGCAGATCGAGATCGAGAGGGAACACGATGACATGACTGATTCTGACAACGTCGGTGCGCGTTTGCACGGCCGTCTTTGCTCTACCCGGAATGGCTGGCGCGTTTCATTCCGGCATGCATCCGCCCCGAGGGCCCAGGTCACCTCGCCGGCGTCCCTGATCGCGCCGGGCGGGACGATCCAGACGGAGTTGCCTCCGGGGGTCCGCGTGCCGCCGGTGCTCAAATTCAACAGACTGAACCGGTTGGCGCACCCATCCGCCGGGCTAAGCAGGGCCGTCCTCGGACCGCAGCTGGCCTGACTGAACCAAACGAATCCGGCGACCCCCACCCCAGAGCGCTGCCCGTCGGTGTTGCGAGGCTTTCTCGCTGCTGCGCTTGGCTCGTCATGGAATCGTCAGCATCAATGTCAAAGGTTGTCCATGGCAGACACTCGAGATCATTGCCGGCATTGGGGATGTGCACGAGACTGGCCCGATGGATGGGTGGGTCCTTACCAATCGAGGGGTTGCGGTTGATCATGAGGGTCCTCGTAGCTGAAGATGACGCTGCCCTGCGGGCCGTGTTGGAGCGCGGCCTGCGGGAGAACGGCTATGTGGTCGATTCCGTTTCTGATGGCGCCGCCGCTCTGAACCACCTGCAGACCTACGAGTACGCGGCGGCCATCCTCGATTGGCGGATGCCCAAGAAGAGCGGTATCGAGGCGCTCACGGAGGCACGACGGATAGGCGTGCGCACGCCCGTTCTCATGTTGACCGCACGGGACGCACCGACCGACCGGGTCAACGGACTGAACCGCGGCGCCGACGACTATCTGGTCAAGCCGTTCGACTTCTCCGAGCTGCTCGCCCGGCTGCAGGCGCTCCAACGCCGACCAGCTCTCAGATTCAGCCCCATACTTCAAGCAGGTGATCTCCGATTTGACCCAACCACCCGAGAGTTGAGACGAGATGACGAATTGATCGCGCTGACTGCCATCGAAGGTGCTCTCGTCGAGCTCCTCCTCCGGCGCTCACCGGCGGTCATCACTCGGCGAACGATCGCCGTTCAGGTGTGGGATCAAGAGGCCGACGCTGTCGGTTCGAACACGATCGAGGTGCACGTCGCCCGGCTTCGAGCAAAGCTGGCTGGGAGCCTTGCCCGCATCGAGACGGTACGCGGCAGCGGCTATCGCTTGGTGGCGTCGTGAAGGGCAGCACAGCCAACCGATCTCATGCCGCCAAAGTGGCGGCCGTGGCGACCATGATCGTCATGGGGTGTTACGTGGTTGCGGTTGTCGTCCTCAACTTCACAGTAGCCAATCGGCTCACCACCGAAGTCGACGCGCGGCTCTCCGCCCGCCTCGTGAGTGCGAATCGACTCATCGTGCCGATCCCCGCGACTGGTAACTCTCCGTCGGCCCCGCGAGGTGGGGATATCGACGATGCCCCGTCGTTCGTCTGGCGGGTCAGCCCGACGGGCACTGTGACCGTGTTGACGCCCGGAGCTCCGGCCCTGCCCCGGCGGAGCTGGAGCACCGTGCCGGCCACCATCACCGTCGGAACCACCCAGTTTCGATTTCGGGCAATAAAGCTCGGCAATGACTGGATAGTCGCCGGTCAGAGCGTTGCCGAAATCCAACGCGTCCAGGCAGTGCTTGAGCTTCCCGAAATCATCTTTGGGATCGCGCTGCTCCTTGCCGTGTACGGGGGGGCGCTGGCGATTGGGCTAAGGGCGTCCGCTCCTCTCGAAGCGGTGCGGCGCAGACAAGCCGAGTTCACCGCTGACGCCTCACACGAGCTGCGAACCCCCCTGAGCGTGATCGAGGCGGAAGTAGACCTGGCGTTGAACCGCCGTCGGAGTGTCGAGACCTACGAAGCTGTACTGAAGCGCGTCGCTGGGGAGGGACGGCGCCTTCGACGTATCGTTGATGACCTGTTGTGGTTGGCTCGCGCCGATAGCCCGCAAGCTGTAGCTCCGCTGAATCGCAGTTCGGATATTGCGGCAGTTGCCCAGGCGTGCACTGACCGATTTCAGGCGCTGGCTGAGACCCGCGACGTCTCGCTCAGTTTCATCACAATCGGTGACGGTCCGTTCGTGGTGCAGGCTCCGCCGGATTGGGTCGATCGGCTCATCGGCGTCCTGGTCGACAATGCATGCAAATACGCGGGGACGGGAGGCCGAGTGGAAGTAGAAGTCCGGGCAACAGCAGGCAACCGCGTCGGGCTGCAGGTCGACGACAGCGGACCTGGAATCTCAGATGACGAACGCCTCGTCATCTTTGATCGGTTCCGTCGTGCAACCGAGTCGCCCGACGGAACCGGGCTCGGCCTGGCCATAGCCGACTCGGTCGTTCGGACGACACAGGGCGCCTGGTCGGTCGGGCAGGCCCCTCTGGGTGGCGCTCGGATGCAAGTGTGGTGGCGAAGAGTTCCGCCTCGTCGAAGCTCCTCGGGTACTTCAGACCGGCGAGATGGCAAGCGTGAGCCGCAGCCAACGGTGCAACCTACATCTGCCATCCGGGCGCATGACCCGTACGGAGCAGATCAACGTCCCTCGACTGTGTAGATGACGGTACGAGGAAGCAGCGAGGGAAAGGGAAGGCCACCCAAATTCGCTGGTGGCCGCGTTGACGTCCACGTCGGGAAGCTGACGCCGGCTCTGGCGGGCTGGCTTCGATCCCAACGCGTAGGCAGGGTCGGCCTGGCCGTGCTCCTGGTGGCCGTGGTGCTCGCCGTCATACTTGCCATACACGGCTACGGCAACAGTGGCCTCTCGTTGCCGTCTGTCGCGGCATCGGCTGCCAGCCCGGTGCGGAGCCAACCACAACCAACCACAACCACAACCACAACC
>PMOQ01000023.1 GCA_003161255.1 Acidimicrobiaceae bacterium
ATCGACGCCGTGCTGCGCGTCGCATGGCCCGGAAGAGGTCCTTGCTCGACAGCGTCGGGACGGCCGCTATGTCAAAGGGGGTGACGTCGGTCGACCCGGTCTGCCACAGGATCTCGGCGCCGTCCGGAGCGACGCGCAGCACGGCGTCGATGAGTCGGCCGAACCCGTAGCCGTTGACGCCGACCGTGACCACGATGCGGCGGACCGTCCCGTCGGGGTGGGTGGAGGGTGCGAAGCCGTCGAAGACCGAGCCCTGATAGGACCAGTTGTAGCGGTCCCACTTGTACTGCCCGTAGCGGTGGACGCCGGGTACCCGCGCCAGGATGCGGGCGGACAGCGACGGCCCGTTGACGCGGGCGGCGCTCTCGATGAAGTGGCACGACATCCCCCGGGCCCGGGCGATGGTCATGAACGGGACCGCCGGCAGCGAGCCGGTGCTGACGACCTGGTCCCACTTGCCCTTCTTCAGCACGGAGAGGGCCTTGCGGGTGGTGGTGATCGTCGCCCGGACGTCGTGGGGCATGGCCTTCGGGATGAAGATCCGGTCCTCGTCGCCGAGCAGGGTCCGGCTCTGGACCGTGTCGGCCGTCACCCAGGTGACCTGGTCCGAGATGCCGACCAGGCGTGGGCGCAACATGTGGAGCTCTTCGAGGTGCCCCCCGGCGCTCGCCACCATCAGCGTTTGCATCTGAGAGTTTTCGCATCCCCCCATCCCGAGGCCGTCCCAGGTCAGGGACCCTTTTGGTGAGACGCCGGTGAGACGGGGGGCGGTGATCCTGTGCGTGATGGCTTCGGGGACCCGGACATGGGGTCTGACCTGGTCGTTCTCGAACCCCAGGCACGCCGCGACGGCGCCACGGCGCCCCCGATCCACCCCTGTGCCGCTCGTCCGCCTCGGTCATCTGGCCGGTCTGGGCACGACTCCCAGGGTGGCCGTCAGAGCTGCGCTGACCCCGGCCTCTCGTCGACCGTCCCGGACTCATCCGATCGCCCGCGAGATCGCGTCCACCAACGCGTCACCGTTGAGCGGTCCCCCGCCGGTCGGCGCACCCATGGCCACGTACCGCGCCCCCATCTCGTCAGCGAGCGCCCGGGCCACCCCGAGCGGGCGGGGTGAGGCCTCGCAGTCGACCACCAACGCGTCCAGCCCGCCGGCCCGGCAGGCCCGGGCCGACTCGAGCGCGCACTCGACGGGGTCGAGACCGTCGGGCGCCCACGTCGCCCGCCCATCGGTGACGACCACCACGATCGGATGCGATCCGGCCCGGCGGTCCTCGAGCGCCAGGGTTCGGGCGGCGTCGATCCCCGCGGCGAGCGGGGTCCTCCCGCCGGTTGCGATGTCGGCGAGCCGGGCCAGGGCGACCTCGGTGGACGACGTCGGTCGCAACACCACCTCGGCGGAGCGGTCCCGATAGGCCACGAGGGCGATGCGGTCGCGGCGCTGGTAGGCGTCTGCGACCAGCGCCAGCACGGCGTCACGAGCCGCGCCGACCCGCTCGGCCACCCCCATCGACCCGGACGTGTCGACCGCCAGCACGATCACGTTGTCGCCCCGGTGCTCACGACGGGCCAGGCGGAGGTCCTCGGCCTGGATCCGCATCGGCCTGGCGCCCAAGGTCCGGACCGCCGTCGCGACGACGGTCGCCCCGGGTGCGAGTTGCCCGGTGGCCCCGGGCGATGCCCGGTCGGCGCCGATCACGCGACCGCGCCCCAAAGGCTCGGACTCCTTCGTCCTGCCGCGGCCGGCCCGCGTCGCCCCACCGGGCCGGGTCGCACCGAGCAGTTCGGCCAGTGCCGAACGGTCGGCGGCCATCGACGGGGGCTGGGCCCGCTGTTGGGATGCCGGATGCGGTTCGGCGGTCGGCTCACCCCGGTCGGCTGCCCCACCGGCGGCCCCGGCCGACCCGGGCCGGTCCGGGCCCGCATCGGATCCGGAGGTCGGCGCACCGGGGGCCGGCGTTTGCGACCCGCCGAGGGCGTCGGACAGCAGCTGGTCCAGCTCGGACTGGCCCACCCCCGAGCCACCGAAGGGGGTGCGGCGCCGGTGCCCGAGGGCGAGCGGTGCCACCGTCACCACCTCGTCGTCGGTGGCCGCGTCCCTGCCCCGCCATCCGGCCAGGGCGGCGGCGGCCCGGCAGATCACGAGGTCGGCCCGCAACCCCTCGGCGCCTGCGGCCACGCACAGCCCGGCGACGGCCCGCTCGAGCCCCGCCGCCAGGGGGACCGGGCGTGTCGCCCGCAACCGTGCCGCGAGTCCGGCCTCGGCACCCGACCACGTCGACACGAAGCCGGCCGGGTCGGCGTCGAAGGCCAGCCGTCGCCGGACCGCCTCCGCGCGCGCGTCGGAGTCGGCCGGGGTGCTCACCCGGACCGACAGGCCGAAGCGGTCGAGCAGCTGCGGGCGCAGCTCGCCCTCCTCGGGGTTCATGGAGCCGATCAGGACGAAGCGGCTCGGGTGGGCGTGGGAGACCCCGTCGCGCTCGACCCGGTTGACGCCCGTCGCCGCCGCGTCGAGCAGCACGTCGACCAGGTGGTCGGCCAGCAGGTTGACCTCGTCCACGTAGAGGACGCCGCCGTGGGCGGCGGCCAGCAACCCGGCCTGGAAGCGGTGCTCCCCCTCGGCCAGGATCGCCGCAACGTCGACCGAGCCGACGACGCGGTCCTCGGTCGCGCCGAGCGGGATCTCGACGAACGGCGCCCCGTCGGGCAGGAGCGACGCCAGGCCGCGGGCCGCGGTGGTCTTGGCCGACCCCTTGTCCCCCCGCAGCAGCACCCCCCCGATGGCCGGGTCGACGGCCACGAGCAGCAGCGCCAGCACAAGCTCGTCCAGGCCGACCAGCGCCGATATCGGGTAGACCGGCGTCGCGTTCATCTGTCCTCCTCCATGCCCTCGCCCTCCAGGATCGCCGAGCGCAGCGTCGTGAGCGCCTCGGCCGACGGCTCCCACAACCCCCGCTCGACCGCCTCGAGCAGCCGCTCCGCGATCGCGCGCAGCGCCCACGGGTTCGACTGGGCGAAGAACTTCCGCCGCGCCGCGTCCCCGACGTAGGCCTCCGTCACCCGCTCGTACATCCAGTCCTCGAGCACGTCGGCGGTGGCGTCGTAGCCGAACAGGTAGTCGACCGTCGCCGCCATCTCGAAGGCCCCCTTGTAGCCGTGGTTCTCCATGGCGGCCAGCCACTTCGGGTTGAGCACCCGGGTGCGCACGACCCGGGCCGCCTCCTCGGCCAGGGAGCGGACCCGGGGCCGGGCCGGGTTGGCCGAGTCGCCGAACCAGGCCTTGGGCTGGCGGCCCGACAGCGCCCGGGCCGCCGCCACCATGCCGCCGTGGTCCTGGAGGTAGTCGTCGGAGTCGAAGATGTCGTGCTCGCGGTTGTCCTGGTTCTTGATCGCGATCTCGATCCGGGCGAGACGCTGCGCGAACACGTCCTCGGCCGGCCGGGCCGCTCCCCCGGCCCCGTAGGCCCAGCCGCCCCAGGCGACGTAGACCGACGCCAGGTCGGCGTCGTCGCGCCAGTCCCCCGACTCGAGCAGGGCCAGGATCCCCGACCCGTAGGCGCCGGGCTTCGGACCGAACACGCGGGGCTCGTCGGCACCGACCCGGGCCACCGGGTTGTCGGCCCCGCCGTCGGATGCCGTCGCGGCCAGCCGGACCGCCCCCTCCAGCAGGTCCAGCACGTGGGGGAAGGCGTCCCGGAAGAAGCCCGACACCCGCAACGTGACGTCGACGCGGGGGCGGCCGAGCTCTGCCGCCCCGATCAGCTCCAACCCCTCGACCCGTCCGCTGCCCTCGGCCCAGCGCGGCCGGACGCCCAGCAGCGCCAGCGCTTCTGCGATGTCGTCGCCGCCGGTGCGCATCGCGCTGGTGCCCCAGACGACCAACCCGACCGAGGCCGGGTAGCGGCCCTCCTCGGCCAGGTGCCGCTCGAGGACCCGGTCGGCCAGCTGCACGCCGACATCCCAGGCCAGCCGGGACGGCACCGCGCGGGGATCGAGCGCGTAGAAGTTGCGACCGGTCGGGAGCACGTTGGCCATGCCGCGCGTCGGCGCGCCGCTCGGCCCGGGGGAGACGAAGTGGCCATCGAGCGCGGCCAGCACCGAGTCGATCTCGGCGGTGGTGCCCGCGAGCGCGGGGGCGAGGCGCGCGCAGACCCACGCGAGCACCGGCGTGTCCGGGGCTCCGTCGCCGACTGCGCTCGGGTGGTCCCAGCGGTGACGTTGGCAGATCTCGAGACGACGCAGGCACTCGGCCTCCAACGCGTCGAGGTCGGTGCGCGACAGCGAGTCCGGTTCCCCGAGGCCGAGCGCATCGGCGACCTCGGCGCGCAGCGATCCCACGCCGCCCTGGGGCAGCCGGGTGATCGCGGCGACCATGTCGAGCTCGGCTCGGCCGGTCGGCGGCCGCCCGAGCACGTGCAGGCCGCCGCGGATCTGGGCGTCCTTCAGCTCGCACAGATAGCCGTCCACGTCGACGAGGACGTCGTCGAACGCCGGGTCGTGGAAGCCGCCCTCGCCGGCCGGCACGGCCAGGCCGAGGTCGCGGTGGATCTCGGCCTGGACCAGCGCGTCCCACACCTGGGCCCGGATCGTCGGCAGCTTGGACGGGTCGAGGGCAAGCAGCTGGGCGTGCCGGTCGAGCAGCTCCTCCAGCTTGGCCACGTCGTCGTAGGAGTCGGCCCGGGTGAGCGGCGGGACCAGGTGGTCCACCACCACGGCGTGGGTGCGCCGCTTCGCCTGGGTCCCCTCGCCGGGGTCGTTGACGACGAAGGGATAGACAAGCGGGAGATTGCCCAACGCAGCGTCGGGGAAGCACGCCGACGACAACCCGACCCCCTTGCCCGGCAGCCACTCGAGCGTCCCGTGCTTGCCCACGTGGACGACTGCGTGGGCCCCGAACCCCTCCTCGAGCCACCGGTAGAAGGCCAGGTAGTGGTGCGTCGGGGCGAGATCGGGCGAGTGGTAGACGGCCACCGGGTTCTCCCCGAACCCCCGCGGCGGCTGCACGGCCACGACGACGTTGCCGAACGGGAGCCCGGAGAAATAGAAGGACCGGTCGGCCCCGCTCCTCTCGACCGAGACGGCGCCCGGCGCGGCACCCCAGTGCTCCTCGACGGCCCGCCGGGCCGGCTCGGGCAGGCCGGCGAACCAGTCCCGGTACCGCTCGACCGGGAAGCGGCCGAGGGCGGCCGACGCCGGCGCGGCGCTTTCCCCGTAGACGAGGCCGTCGGCGAGCTCGGCCATCAGCTCGTCGCCGGTGCCCGCGTACGGATCGAGCGAGTAGCCGGCCCGGGCCATCGACGCCAGGAGATCGAGCACCGAGGCCGGCGTGTCGAGCCCGACCGCGTTGCCGAGCCGGCTCCGCTTGGTCGGGTACGCGGAGAGGACGAGCGCGACGCGCCGCTCGGCGACCGGGATCGATCGCAACCGGCCGAGAGCGACGGCCAGGCCGGCCACCCGCGCGACCCGGTCGGGCACGGTCCGGTACGCGTTGACCGCCGCCCCGAGCCCGTCGCCGTCGTCGACCTCCTCCTTGAAGGAGAACGGCACCGAGATGATGCGGCCGTCGAACTCGGGTATGGCCACCGACATGGCCACGTCAACCGGCGACAGGCCGATCGGCGCGTCGACCCAGGTCTGCGCGTCGGTGGTCGCACAGATCGCCTGGACGACCGGCACGTCGAGCGACGCCAGCGTCCCGGGGTCCCAGCACTCGGTGCTCTCGGCCATGGAGCCCGCCGCGAGCACCGTGGTCACCACCGCGTCGACGCCGATCCCTCGGAGCAGATCGATGACCGGATGCACGTCGTCGGACTCCCGGGACCGCAATGAATAGGAGTACAGGGCGACGGCGTTGGCCCCGGCCCGCTCGATGGCACCGCACAGCTCGTCGACGAACCGAGTGTTCCCGGCCACGTAGTGGGCCCGGTAGAAGATGACGGCGACGGTCGGGCGCCCGGGCGCCCGGGGGCGGGTGCCGAAGGGGCCGCACTCGGGGACGACCGTGGCCGGTCCGAAGCCGTGCTCGGTGCCGAGCACGCGGTCCGAGACGAACCGGAGGAACTGCTCGAGGTTGGACGGTCCGCCCTGGACCAGGTAGTCGAACGCGCCGAGGAGCGTCGGCAGTGGCACCGACGACGCCTCGGCCAGCTCGCGGTCGAAGAACGCCTCGCCGCCGAACGCGAGCAGCGGCACCGCCGCCTCGGCGCTGGCGACCCGCAACCGGTCGAACGGCCCCGCCCAGGCCTGTCGACCGCCGAGGAGCCGGACCGCGACGAGGTCCACGCCGTCGAGCGATGGCACGGCCTCGAGCCGGTGCGGGTTGGACGCCCGGAGTGCGCCGAGCTCGGCGGGGAGTGCCTCGGCCAGCGTCCGGAGGCCCAGCAACTCCGTGTCGGCATTGGTCAGGAAGAGGATCACGCGAGCTCCCCCGCCGCGATGATCCGCCACAGCGCGTCGAGGTCGAGATGGGCCTCGCAAGCGTCGGCGACCCGATCGACCTGGGCCAGCCTGATCCCCGCGAACGACACGCCGCTGCGCTCGCGACGCTTGCCCCGACGTTGCGCCACCGCCTCGAGCAAACCGGCCCGGAACTCGTCGTTCTCGAGCACGCCGTGCAGGGTCGTGGCGAAGATGCCGCGACCGGTGTCGGCGACACCCTCGGGCTCGGTTCCGCCCTCGGGCCCGTCGAGCTCGAACCACGTCTCGACGCCCTCGCCGGGCTCCACCCGCCCGTGATGGATCTCGTACCCGGTGACGGGCGCCCCGCTCGAGCGCTCCCGACCCCGGCGACGAACGGTCCTCTTCTCGGCGACGAACGTCGTGTCGACGTCGAGAAGCCCCAGCGCGTCGGTCGTCCCCGGGGCCGCCTCGATCCCGGCCTCGTCGATGATGCGTCTGCCGAGCATCTGGTAGCCACCGCAGAGCCCGAGCACCACCGGGGCCCGGGCACCGGCGAGCATCCGGGCCAACGCCGTCTCGAAGCCCCGCCGGCGCAGCCAGTCGAGATCGCCGACGGTTGACTTGCTTCCGGGCAGCACGACCAGGTCCGGGTCGGCGAGCTGCGATGCGTGTTCGACCCAACGGACCGAGACCCCCGGTTCGGTCGCCATGGCGTCGAGGTCGGTGAAGTTGGAGATCCTCGGGTATCGGAGCACCGCGACGTCGATCGGATCGCCCCCCGTCGCGTCTGCCCGGTTCCCACCCCAGACCGAGCCCGCGGCGAGCGCGAGCGAGTCCTCGGCATCGATGGTCACGCCGTCGAGCCACGGGATGACACCGAGCGTCGGCACGCCGGTGCGCTCCTCGAGCTGGCTTGGCCCGGTGCCGAGAAGGGCCGGATCCCCCCTGAGCTTGTTGATGATGAACCCGCGCACGCAACGACGCAGGTCGGCCGGCAGGAGCTCGACGGTGCCGAACAGGTGGGCGAACACGCCACCCCGGTCGATGTCGCCGACCACCACGGCGGGAATCCCTGCCGCGTCGGCGAGACCGAGGTTGACCAGGTCCGCCTTCATCAGGTTGATCTCGGCCGGGCTGCCCGCACCCTCCAAGACGACGACGTCGAAGCGCCGCCGGAGCCCGGTGAGCGCGTCGAGCACGGTGTCGCGGAGCTCTGGCTTGGCCAGCTGGAAGTCGGCCGCGTCGAGCGTCTTCCACGGCCGGCCCATCACGATCACCTGGCTTCGCCGCTCGCCGACCGGCTTCAACAGGATCGGGTTCATCGAGACATGCGCCTCGATGCCGGCCGCCTCGGCCTGGGCCCCCTGGGCCCGACCGATCTCGCAGCCGTCCCTCGTCACGACGGAGTTGAGGGACATGTTCTGCCCCTTGAACGGTGCGACGGAGACGCCATGGCGCGACAAGAGCCGGCACATCCCGGCCACGAGCAGGCTCTTGCCCGAGTTCGACGCGGTGCCACACACCATGACCGCGCCGCTCAGCTTCGGGCCGCTCATCGCTCCGACCCGCCGATCACGGTGGCGACGCTCCGCGTGAGGGCGTCATCGAGTCGGGCCAATCCCTCGGGTCCGGGCACCGCGACCCGAATGTGGTCGGTCAGCCCGAAGGACGCGCAGTCACGGACGACGACGCCGTGCCGAGCCAACGCGTCGCGCAGTCCCGCCACATGTGGGACCAGCACGAAATTGGCCTCCGACGGCAACGGGTCGAGCCCGTGGGCGCGCAGCAAGGTCACCAGCTCGGCGCGGGCTCCGGCGATCTGGACCGACCATCGCCCGACGTCGGCCGACCCCAGGAGCTCTGGGACGGCAGCCAGCGCGACCGGCCCGACCGACCACGCGGGCTGGCGGCGGGCCAGCCGGCTATGGAGCCCCGGAACATCCAGGGCCGCGCCGTCGTCTTCGGGCACGACCACGTACCCGACGCGGAGGCCCGGGCACGCGAGCACCTTGGTCAGGGAACCCAGCACGACCGAGGTCCCCGACCGTCCGGGTGCGGTCCATCGGCCGGTGGCCAGCGGGTAGAACGCCTCGTCCCACACCTCGGCGTGGGCGTCGACGCCGGCCAGTCGGCCGGTCGGATTGTGGGGATCGGAACGGAAGGTCGGCCCCGAGCGGTCACGAACCGGGATGTGGCGCCAATAGAGAGAGAACTCCGGCTCGTCCACCCATCCCCGCCCGAGCTCGGTGGCTACGAGGGCGATGGCCTCGGCGCCGCCATTGGTCAGGAGGACCCGTTGCGGATCGATCCCGAGCACCTTGGCCAGCTCCCCCGTCGCCGCGTCGAGATCGGACCGGTCCGGATACCGGCCGAGCGTGGCCGCCGAGGCGTGCCGCCGGACGATCGGGGTCGGGTCGGGGGCGAACGGGTTGAGGCTCATCGACAGGTCGAGCACCTGATCCGGGTCGAGGCCGAGCGACGCCGCCACCAGCCGGCCGTCGCCCCCGTGCTCGCCCGGCGCAACGACGCTCACGCGGGCGCCGCCTCGGTCGTTCGGGCTCGGGTCAGCCGGGCGGCCAGCCACACGCCGGCCAGCAGGAGCTCCAACAAGAGCGTCGCCCGCCGGACCAGTGCGATGGCCCGGCCGATGTCCGGCTCGCTCGGGGCGGCACCCGAACCGAGGAGCGGTCGGGTCTCCTCGCGGGACCCGTAGCGGTTGGTGCCGCCGAGGCGCACGTCGAGCGCCGCTGCGAATGCCGCCTCGGCCACCCCGGCATTGGGAGAGGGATGCCCCACCGCGTCCACTCGGCAGGCCCGCCAGATCGCGCCGGTTCGGCGGGGCATCGCCAGGGCCACCAACAACGCCGTCGCGCGGGCGGACGGCCAACCGAGGACATCGTCAAGCCGCGCCGCGGCCCACCCGAACCTCGCGTGTCGGGCACTCCGGTGGCCGACCATCGCGTCGAGCGTGTTGCTCGCCCGGTGACCGAGCGCACCGGGCGCACCGGCGAGCAGACCCCACAGGGCCGTCGCGACGATGGCATCGGAGAGGTTCTCGGCAAGGGACTCCACCACCGCGCGGACGATCTCGGACTCGCTGAGGTCACTCGGATCCCGCCCCACCAACGACGGCAAGGCGCGACGGGCACCGGCGAAATCGCCCGCCCGGAGGTTCTCCGCCACCACCTCTGCGGCTTCGGTCAGAGCCCGGCCCGCGCTCGACACCGACACCGACAGGGCCAACGCGATCGCCTCTCCGAGCACACCCTCGGCCAACGCCCCGACGATCAGGGCACCGCCGACCCCGAACGCGGCGTAGCCGGCACCCGCGTCTCGGCGATCGGCCCACCACCGCCGCTCCAGCTGGTCCATCGCGGCGCCGAAACGAGCCACCGGATGCACGGAGTCGGGCGGCTCACCGGCCAACCGGTCGACAAACAGCCCGAGTGCCACCGAACCCGGACGAACCGAGCGCGCGGTCACCACCTGGCCGCCGCCACCACGAGCGCGACCGTCTCGAACGTGAGCCCGGCTGCGCCGAGCACATCCCCGGTGAACCCGCCGATGCGGCGGACCGCGAACCAGATCACGAACGCGGCCCCGACCAGGCCGCTCGCCGCTGCGACCGCACCGCCCAGGGGATGCCACAGCATGGTCGCGCCCAGGAGCCCGGCCGTCCCGGTCACGGCGGCAATGACCCCCGGCGCAGTTCGGGCATCGGAAAGAAATCCGGTGGCGAGCCCGCCGGTGTCGGCTCTGGCGTAACGGACCAGCGACGGCGTGACCGCCATGACGGCCCGGGACCCGCACCAGATCCCGACCAGCAGAAGGATCGACGGCTTCACGGACTGGAGGGCGGCGAACCGGGCCAACAGCACGATTCCGCCCGAGGCGATCCCGAAGGCACCGACGGACGGTTCCCGCATGACGGCCAGGCGCCGATCGCGCTCGAGGTGTGGGAGCAACCCGTCGGCCGTGTCGACCAGGCCGTCGATGTGGAGCAGTCCGGTCAGTGCCAGATCGGCGCCGACGACGATGGCCGCCGAGACGGTGTCCGGCCAGATGTGCTCCGTCGACCACCACAAGAGACCGAGGAGCGCGCCCATGGCCGCGCCGACGGCCGGGAACCACGCCAACGCCGACGGGCTCGGGTCGGCGGCGCCACCGAGTGGGGTCAAGAACGCGACCGCCGAGCGGGGACCGCTCATGATCGATCTGCCGGATCGCTCAACGCGAGCACCCGGCCGGCGACGACGAGCAGAACGGAGTCCGCGATCTCGGCGACCCGCCGGTTGAGCGCGCCGAGCTCGTCGCGGAACCTCCTGCCGATCTCCGACGACGGGTGGACGCCGAGTCCGACCTCCTCGCTCACGAGGATGGTCGGGTGCCCGGCCGATCGGCGGGCGATCAACCCGTCACAGAGCGCGGCGCTCTCCCCCCCGGCTCCGAGATCGTCCATGCCGGTCAGCCAGGTCCCGAGGGAGTCGACAAGGACCGGCCCGGCCATCGACTCGAGCACCGAGCGGAGTCGCCGGCCCGCACCGATCTCGACGGTCACCCAGTCGGACGGTCGGCGCTCGCGGTGTCGTTGCACGCGGGCGGCCCAGTCCGCGTCACCGTCGGGCGCGGGCCCGGTGGCCACATAGGTGATCGGCCGACCGAGGTCGCCCGCGAGCCGCTCAGCCACCTCCGACTTGCCCGAGCGTGCCCCACCCAAGACCAGGGTGATGTCAGCGTTCACGACGTCCTCGCGCCCTTCTCTCCCCGGTCGCGACGCGGCCGACGGGTGCGGTGGGTCTCCTGGCTCCCGGCTCGTCGCTTCCCCCGGCCTTCCGGACCAAGTGATCCGTGGCCACAGGTGAGGTTCGCTCCCCGGTCACAGTTGCGGGACAGCCCCGGAATCGCACCGGGTTCCCCTACCGCGACCCGATCGTACCTTGGGTGATCCGGGCTGCGCCGAGCCCCGTGAGCAGCGCGAGGTCAAGCGGTAGCGTGGCCGACGATGCCCCGCGATCCCTCGATCGTCCTGCTCAACACCGGTGACGGCAAGGGAAAGTCATCGGCCGCATTCGGGGTGATGGGCCGGGGCTGGGCCCGGGGCTGGACGGTCGGGGTCGTCCAGTTTGTGAAGGGCGGCAAGTGGAAGACCGGGGAACGGAAGCTGGCCGCGCACCTGGAGATCGAGTGGCACACCCTGGGCGACGGGTTCACCTGGGAGTCGACCGATCTCGACGAGACCGCCGCGAAGGGGCGTCACGCGTGGCAGGTGGCCCGCCAGAAGCTCGCCTCGGGCGACTTCGACCTCCTGATCCTCGACGAGCTCACGTACGCGGTCACCTACGGATGGATCACCGCCCAAGAGGTCGTTGAAGGGATCACCGGGCGGGACCCGAAGACGAATGTCGTCATCACCGGGCGCAACGCCGCGCCCGAGCTCGTCGAGGTGGCCGACACGGTGACCGAGATGCGCAAGATCAAGCACGTCTACGACCGAGGGGTCAAGGCGAAGAAGGGCATCGAGTACTGAATGACACTGGCGAGCATCTCGGTTCCCACGGGGGCCCTGCAGTGACCGACACCGCCACCCTCTCAAAGACCAATGCCTCCACAGCAACGGGATCGGGCAGCTGACCAACAGCGGGTCTCTGACCGGGATCCGAACCCACGTCACGTTGTCGCCATCGATGGCTCAATCGGAGAACAGACTCCTCACCCAAAGGTATTCGTGCCGATGAGATTCGGGATCTTCGACCACCTCGAGCGCCGCCACGACTGCGACCTCACCCAGCAGTATGACGAGCGTCCAGCTCGTGGCCCAGGCCGACGAGGCGGGCACCTACGGCCATCAAAAGGCCGAACATCGCGATTCACCACATTCTCCCGGCTGAAACGGGGCTCGATCGGGCCATCCGCGCCTGGAATTCCCTCCTCGAAGCGCCCGGCCCCTTCGAGCTCCGACCGAATTTCGTCCCGAACGCGTCCCGTTCAAACCGGCGCCCAGCCGGTACGGGATCGAGACGCCGTTCGTAGATAGTGCGGGTACAGGCGG
The DNA here is from genome assembly GCA_003161255.1 of Acidimicrobiaceae bacterium. Classification (GTDB taxonomy): domain Bacteria; phylum Actinomycetota; class Acidimicrobiia; order Acidimicrobiales; family RAAP-2; genus Palsa-461. The sequence goes on from PMOQ01000023.1 coordinate 12,449, forward strand.
CCGAGAACCGGCCAATGCCGCGCACCTCGTCGCCGATCACCGCGACAGGGAGGGGAATTCAGATTGGACAACCCCTGAGCGGCGCACGCCTCGAATTCGGAGACCTCAGTGCCGAGCAGCCGTGCAGTCCGGTTCGCAACCATCGGAGGCGTCGCCCTGATGGCGACACTCGGTTGCCTCTCGCCGATTGCGAGCGGCGCCACTGCACCGGCATCTCCCCAGGCACAGCCGATGGTCCAGGCCGAGCCCGCTAGCCCGACCCAAACGGCCTCGTTCAGCCCGATCGCGATCCAATCCGCCTACGGCCTCAGCCCGACGCCATACGCAGGGGCCGGCCAGACGATCGCGATCGTCGACGCCTTCGACGACCCCAACATCGTCTCGGAACTGACCACGTTCGACACCTACTGGAACCTTCCGCAGTGTAGGTCGGACTGCTTCACCAAGGTCGACCAGAACGGTGGCTCGAGCTATCCCGCGCCGGCGCAGGGCTCGTGGTCCGTCGAGATCGCGATGGACGTCGAATGGGCCCACGCCCTGGCGCCGGACGCCCACATCATCCTGGTCGAGGCAACCGACGCCGGACTGACCAACCTTCTGGTCGCCGAGCGGTACGCGGGGGCGCACGCGCGGTATGTGTCGAACAGCTGGGGCTTCCCGGAGTTCCCCGCCGAGACGGCCGACACGGCCATCTTCACCGAGCCCGGCGTGAGCTACTTCGCCGCCGTCAGCGACGCGACGGGACGGACCCAATACCCGGCCACCGCGCCGAACGTCGTCGCGGTCGGGGGCAGTGACCTCACGGCGTCCGGACCGACCGCCTGGACGGGCGGGGGCGGGTGCAGCGCCTTTGAACAGGAGGCCCCGAGCGAGGCCGAGCTCGCGAGTCTGGCCGGTTGCTCGGGGAACCAGTCGACCCCCGAGGTCTCGGCCGACGCCGTGGACATCCCGATCTTCGACGCCTCGACGGGGTGGCTGAATGTCGGCGGGACCAGCTTCGCGACCGTCGTGTGGGCCGCCGCTGCGGCCGACTCGGGCCGATTGGTGACGAACACCGCGATCGCGAGCGGATCGATCCCCCTCCGGAGTGTCGCGGGAGGGACCCCCCTGCAAACCGGCTATGGCGATCTCGGCGCGATCCGACCGAGCGCCCGAGAGGTCATCCACATGACGGCGGCCGAGGTGATCGACAACCTGTGACCGACATCCGGGCATGGCCGTTCCGAGGCGCCCCGGCCCAGATGGGCGGCCCGCAGGCACGATGCGTTCCCTTACTCAGGAAATAGATTACCTGTCTTTGACTTCTAGTATAGAGTGAGCACGGCCCCTGCGGCTCGTCGGTCGGACGCACGGCCCAGGCCTCGGGGCGAGGAGCAGGCTCGATGTCCACCGCCACCGCGAGTTCCCCGTGAGGGACGCAGTCGGTGGCTCGACAACGTCGCACGCGCGGGCGGGAGTGGGCCCGCGCGGGCACCTCTGGCTCGGATTGGCCGCCCTCCTGGTGGTCATCGGCTCCTTCGGTTCGTTCCTGGGTGCCCGGGCGGTCGCATCAAATAACCGGCAAAACTCGCACGACGATTTCCTCGACTCGTCGAGGGTCATCGCGTCGATCCTGAAGTTGGCCATCCAACACGAACAGGATCTCGCACTGAGCGCCGGGGCCTTCATCGTCGGGAACCCCGATGCCTCTCAGGCCCAATTCCACCAGTGGACGACGTCGATCCACCTGTTCGAGCGCTATCCCGAGCTCCAAGGCATCGGCGAGATCGTGCTGGTGCCGGCGGCGCAACTGAGCGCATTCGCGGCACGCAGCGAGGCCGATCCGGCCGGCCAACTGACCAATGGGGCGTTTCAGGTCATCCCGGCGGGAGCACGGCCCTACTACTGCTTCCAGACCGTTACCGAGTCGGCCGCCAGCAGCTCGGCCCTGCCCGCCGGCCTCGACTACTGCGACACCTACCTCGGGCCGGGGTTCCTGCACGCCCGGGACACCGGCCTCGGCGCCTACGTGCCGGCTCGACTGGGAAAGACGCCCGAGCTCGGCGTCGGCGCTCCCGTCTACCAGGGCGGCGGCGTGCCGACGACGACCGGAGCGCGTGAGGCCGCGTTCTTGGGTTGGGTCGGCATCGAGATCCGCCCGGCGGTCCTGTTGGACACGGCCTTGAACGGCCACCCGGGGACCGCGGTGCGATTCGTGAACAAGACCAACTCGAAGACGGTGAGCTTCAGCGCCGGATCGGCCCCGGCCGGATCCGCCTCGACCACGATCGACCTCCACAACGGGTGGTTGGTGCAGACCTCCGGTTCGGTGACCGGCGGCGGGCTGCTCGACCACCTGGATGCCCTGGCGCTGCTGATCGGCGGGATCGTGCTCAGCCTCCTGTTGGGCGCCCTGATCCTCGTGCTCGGCACCAGCCGGTCGCGGGCGCTGCAGCTGGTGGACGAACGCACGGGCGAGCTCCGCCACCTGGCCCTTCATGATCCTTTGACGGGACTGCCCAATCGCGCCCTGATCCTCGACCGAATCGATCAGATGCTGGCGCGCTCGCGACGATCGCACGCCCCTCTTGCCGCGCTCTTCTTGGACCTCGACGACTTCAAGGACATCAACGACACACTGGGCCATAAGGCCGGCGACGAGTTGCTCGTTGCGGTCGGTACTCGGCTGGCCAGCGCCCTTCGGGAAGGAGACACGGTCGGACGTCTGGGTGGCGACGAGTTCGTCATCCTGGTCGAGGGCGCCTCGCTGGCCGCCGGGGTGGAGGTTGTCGCCCAACGGATCCTCGATGTCCTAGAGACCCCGTTCGAGATCGCAAGCAGCCAGACCCGCCTGACCGTCACCGCCAGTATCGGTGTCGCCGCGGGAGATCGGCAGGCCCCAGAGGAGCTGCTCCGCGACGCAGACATCGCGCTCTACCGGGCCAAGACGGCCGGGAAGTGCCGCGCCGTCGTCTTTGCCCCGTCGATGCAGCTGGTGGTGGACGAACATCGGACCCTGGCCGTCGACCTGCGCCGGGCCATCGATACCGATCAGTTCTTCCTGCTCTACCAGCCGACAGTCGATCTCGCGACGGGTGCGTTCACGGGCGTCGAAGCGCTGCTCCGGTGGCGTCACCCGGTGCGCGGGATCGTCCAGCCCGACGACTTCGTGCCCGCCCTCGAATCGAGCGGCCTGATCGTCCCGGTCGGTCAGTGGGTTCTCGAGGCGGCGTGCCGGCAGGGCGCGGCGTGGCACCGGCAGGGTCGCAACCTCACGGTGTCGGTCAACATCTCGATCCGACAGCTCGAGCGGGACCGGATCGTCGACGACGTGGCCGGTGCGCTGGCATCGAGCGGCCTCGATCCGTCGATGTTGCTCTTGGAGCTGACCGAGACGACCCTCATGAGCGATGTCGAAGGGACGATCTCTCGCCTGCAACTGATGAAGGCGCTCGGCGTCCGTCTGGCCGTCGACGACTTCGGGACCGGATACTCATCCCTCGCCTACCTGCGACAGTTCCCCATCGACGTGCTGAAAATCGATCGGACCTTTGTCTCGGGGATAACAGACACCAAGGAGGCGGCGGCGCTCGTCCATACCCTGGTCCAGCTGGGCAAGGCCCTCGGGTTGGAGACGATCGCCGAAGGCATCGAGACCGACGATCAACGGATGCTGCTCCGGGCCGAGAACGTCGACGGCGGGCAGGGGTTCCTCTTCGCGAGGCCCGTCGACACGGCGACCATCGAGCGCATCTTCAGCGTGTCCCCCGCCGAGCACGCGAGCGTCGGCGCCAACGGGGACGCAAAGAGCGCGAGTCGTCAACTGCCGGTGCGTGACCGAAGGAGCTTCCGGTGACGGCGCACCGGGCCATCGGCCCCGTACCCCCCCCGACGCTCAGGCCCGGGCTAAGAGACCCAGCGGATAGGCGACAGCAGACCGGTGATACACCCTCACGGGACGATCTCAGTGTGGCGGCGACGTCGCTCCGGACCCCGAAGCGCGGGCCGGGACAACAATGTCTGTGGAGGAGAAAGCGCTGGCCACCTGATCGCAGTGGTGAAACTGGCTCCGAAACCTTGCTTCGGCAAGAAGAAGCAGAAACCGGCAAAGGTGACTTTGTTCACTGGAGCCGGACACCCGAGAAGGGTGGTGTGCGGGCCTATCCGCGCACGCTGTAAGCCAGACCAAACGTTCAGGACGCCGGCTCGGCGTCCTGCGAATCGAGCTCGCTCACGTCGAAGGACCCGTCAATCACGCCGTTGGCGACGTCGACAAGCATGAGGCGGCGATTCCGGGCGTGGTTCCGCAACGCGTAGAACGCCTCTTCCATGTTCAGGTGCTGACGCTCCGCGACTATTCCCTTGGCCTGCTCGATGACGATGCGACCGTTCAGGGCGAGGTGGAGCTGCTCGTTCAACACCTGCGCTTCGACGGCCGCCCGGTGCTGGAGGATCGCGATGGTGGCCACGTCAGCCAGGGCTTGCGCCGCCTCGACGTCGATCTCCTCCATCTCGTCGGGATCTTGGTGGAACAGGTTCAGAGCTCCGATGACGTTGCCGCGCAGCCGCATCGGCAACGCATGCACCGAGCGGAAGCCGGCCGCCATCGCCTCGGCGCTGAACCTGGGCCAACGACGCCTGGCCGTGGCCAGATCAACGTTGGCGACCGGCTGGCCCGTTTGGTAGCAGTCGAAGCACGGGCCCTGTTGTGACTGGAGCTCGAAGAGCTCCAGCACCCGCATGCCTTCGCTGGAGGAGGCCATGACCCGCAGGTTGCCGTCGATGCCAACCAGCATCAGCCCGGCGGCGGCGACTCCGAGCACCTCGACGCAACGAGTGGTGAGCAGGGTGAGCAGCTCCACCACGTCGAAATCGGCCACAAGCGAGTCGGCCAGCTCCACGAAGGTCCTGGTGAGCACGGCTTCTCGTGGCATCGGGTTCTCCCCTCACTCGCCGAGGTCATGTCGACCCGGCCCTGGCGGCGGGAACGTGACCCGGCTCGTAGGGTACAACCGCCAGGAGTCAGGGCGTTGCTTATGCCAACCGGCGCCCCCTCAGTCGGCGGGGAGTCCGTCCAAACGAAGCGTCCTGGCCACGATCTCGTCGGCGACCTCGGCCAGCGGGCGGTCATTGGCGAACGCGTACGCCCGCAGCTGGATCAGGGCCCGGGCGATGCTGATGTCGAGCTGAGCGGCGGTCATGCCCGAGGCCTGGTGCACCACGAACCGGAACTCACCACCAGCTTCAAGCTCCTCGGCCAGCGTCCCCGGCGGCGCATTGGCCTGGAGGAGCAGGACGGCGTGGGCGGCGACATCGGCCATGACCAGGGCGTCGGCATGCTGATCGTCGGTCAGCCCTCCGGGGCGATCGCAATACAGGTTCAACGAACCCAGGCGAACCGCGCCGACATGGAGGGGGAAGCTGAAGACCGCCTCCGCACCCACCTCGAGCGCAGCCGGGGTGAAGGCGAGCCACCGCGGCCTCGACGCGCGCGCAAGGTGGGGCTCCACGACCGGCCGGTCCTGGGCGTACGCGTCGACGCTCGGGCCCTCCCCCAGCGTGAACTGAAGCTCCTCGATGCGCGCGCTCGTCTCATCGGTGGTGCAAATCGAGCCTCGAGGGACATCTTCGGACATCAGCATGATGCCCGCGCCGCTCATGCCGGTCGCCTCGGCGGAGACCTCGCAGAGTCGGCTCGTCTGAATGTCGGTTCCGTGGCCCACGAGGAGACCGAGGAGGCGCAAACGTCGTTCGCGCTCGGGCACTACGGACCCCCTGGATGAGCCGGGCGGGCCACGCCTCCGCCTGGCCCCGCGTCGAGCGAATCGTCCCGCCGGCTGGGTGGATGGCATCCCCCGATATCGAGGAGATCGCTACCCGGAATGTTCATACGTGACGTCTCGTCGATCGTATGGAAGGGATGAGACGGGAGGGGCCAAGGTTCTGCCAAGTGCATCGAGAGGTCGCAATCGCACGAGCGGGAGCTCGAATCGCTTGGGGGACGTTGACAGGCGCCACTCCTCGACCGGTTGCCCAGGACCATACACTTGGCAACCAGCACCCGCCCGGGTGGTTTCCCTCGCTAGTAACGGCAGGCCCTCGGCATCATGACGAGCTCATTCGTTCGTTCGTCCAACTCGACCGCCAGGTTCAGGACCATCTGGGCCCGCCGGCGACCAGGCCGAAGATGACGCTCGGTCCGAGGCTGGTCATCGCAGGCACGCATTCGGGGGTCGGGAAGACGACGGTCGCCGCCGGTCTGATGGCGGCCCTGCGGATCCGAGGGCTCACCGTCGGGTCGGCCAAGGTCGGACCCGACTTCATCGATCCCGGCTACCACCAGCTGGCGACCGGACGGGTCGGGCGCAACCTCGACAGTTTCCTGTGCGGTCCCGACGCGATGCGACCGATCGCGGCCAAGGCCGCCGCGGGGGCCGACCTCGTCGTGATCGAGGGCGTGATGGGTCTGTTCGACGGTCTCGGATCGACGTCGACCGCCAGCACCGCCGAAATCGCGTCGCTGCTCGAGGCCCCGGTCATCCTGGTCGTCGACGCGTCCTCCATGAGCTCGTCTGTCCGTGCGCTCGTCGACGGGTACCACCGCCACCTCGAGCACAACTTCTCGAGCGGCCTCGCCGGCGTGATCCTCAACCGGGTCGGGAGCGACACCCATGAAGCCCTGCTGAAAGAGGCGCTGGTCGATCATCCCGTCCCCGTCTTCGGCGTGCTTCGGCGGGACACGGCTCTGGTGTGGCGGGACCGCCACCTCGGCCTTGTCCCGGTGGTCGAAGACCCGACCGGCGTGGAGGCGTCCCTCAGGCGGCTGGCCATCGCGGTCGGCGCCGGCCTGGATCTCGTGGCCCTCGAGTCGGTGGCCCGGAGCGCACCGGTGTTGCGGACCGCGCCCCTGCCGGCGGCCCGGCGAACCCACGGCCCGCCCGTCCGCATCGCCGTGATGACCGGCCCCGCATTCGGTTTCAGCTACCCCGACAACCTCGAGCGCCTCGAGGAGTCCGGAGCCGAGCTCTTGGAGGTGGACCCGATGCGGGACGCCGCGCTGCCCGAGGGGACCCAGGGGCTCTATGCCTGCGGTGGCTTCCCCGAGATCTTCGCCGCCGAGCTGAGCGCCAACGAGACCCTCATGGCCGACGTCAAGGCCAAGCTTGCCTCGGGCATGCCGGCGTGGGCCGAGTGCGGCGGGCTGCTCTGGCTGGCCCGCTCACTCGACGGGCACCGCCTGTGCGGCGTCGTTGCCGCGGATGCGACGCTCGGCACCAGCGTCACCGTCGGCTACCGGACTGCGGTGGTCAAAAGAGCCTCACCGATCGCCCCGGTCGGTGCGGTCCTGCGCGGCCACGAGCACCACTATTCGACGCTGCATCCGGAGGGGACGGCATTCGAGCTGGCCGGACGGGCCGGCACCAGGCTCGAGGGCTGGGCCTCACCCACCCTCATCGCGACCTACCTGCACCAGCACCTGGGCGGCGACCCGGCGCCCGCCGAACGATTCGTCGCCTGCGCCGCACCGGCGAACTCCGCGCCCCCACCCTGACCAGCTCGATCGTTTCGTCAGCGCACACCCGATCGCGAAGCTTCTCATCCGGGTGCCAATGCTCCCGGAACGACCGCTGGACAAAACCGATCAGACGGCGGCGAGCTCTCGCTCGTCGAGGAATCGCCACCACGCGTCCGCCGAGCGTCGAGCGGCGTCCCGGATCAGCTCGGGGCACCCGAGCTCACGCAGCGCGTCGATGGTCCATTGCGCGTGATCGGCTTCGATCGAGGCGTGCACATCCCAGAATTCTCTTCCGGCCTCGCTTACCCGGTAGTGGTCGCGGAGTCCGGCCGACTTGGTGGCGGCGATTTCGCTCGCCTGGATCTCGTAGGCGGCGATGACCGCCAACGCCTCGGCCTGCTCGCCGGTCGCGGCGTCTCGGTAGAGGGACACGAGCTCGGTCACCGCCGGCCCCGCCGGCTCGGCTCTGGCCCCGACGGCGTGCTCGAAGGCCGAGAACAGCTCGAGGTGCGAGACGGGCGGGCCGAGCTCGTCGGCGAGATTGGAGAGGACGAACTGCCGGGCCCCGCCTTCGGGCAGCCCCTTGGCGACGGTGTCCAGAGCGACCGGCAGGTACTCCTCGAAGAACCGGTACTGGCTCGCATAGCTGGCCAGCTCGCCGTCGGCCAGACCGCCCGCCTCCCAGCGGCGGTAGAAGGGATGGTCGAGGAGGCGACGGCCCTCGAGCGCCTCGGCAAGGAGACCGGCGACCTCGGATCCACTCATTGCTCTCTCGCCCACATCACGCGTTGGCTTCATGGCTGGGGTCCTTTCGCCGCGATCGACTGGAGCTGTTTCTTCCTACCAGGTTCGGGCCGGCGCCAAGGACCTCGCTGTGATCGGCCCGGAACGGACCCTCAGATTGCGATGGGGCCGCCGAGATAGGACCGTTCGATCTCCTCGATGTGGAGCCGGCCCGAGGAGGCGGTGTCCTCGAACACACAGACTCCCCGATCGAGGACGTAGACGCGGTCGGCCCACTGGAGCGCCTCTCTCACGTGTTGCTCGACGAGCAGCACGCCGGTCCCGAGATCGTCGGCGGCCCGACGGACGGCCTCGAGGAGGCGGTGCACCAGGGTCGGGGCCAGTCCGAGCGACAGTTCGTCCGCCAGGAGCACCCGCGGCCGGCCGGCCAGCGCCCTAGCCAGGGTGAGCATTTGCTGCTGGCCCCCCGAGAGGAGGCCGGCCTTGCGATCGAGATGCGGTTCGAGCTCGGGGAACAGCGAGACGGCCGCACCCGGGTCGCCCGGGCCGAGACGCAGGTTCTCCGACGCGCTCAGGCCCATGAACACGGACTTCTCCTCGGTCACGAGCGACAGGCCGTCTCGGGCCCGCCGGTCCAGCGGGCCCGTGGCCGGCTCCCCGAGCCACCGGACCTCCCCGCCGAGCGGCTCGAGCTCCCCGCACAGCGTGAGGATGGTGGTCGTCTTCCCGGACCCGTTTGCGCCGAGCAGGGCCACGATCTCACCGGCGCCCACCTTCAGGTTGAGGTTGCGAACGGCGGCCAGGCTTCCGTAGCCGGCCGAGAGATCGACCGCCTCGAGGAGCGCTGACCCCGCGCTCGGGATCGCCGAACCGGTCAACGTCTCGTCCTTCCCTGCCGACCCCACCACTCCTCCACGGCTCGTCCCATCAGATCGGGGTGGACTCGGTCACTTCTTCGACCGACCGGCGGCCGATCCGTCGGTCCCGTGCCGCGTCTGGGATGCCGAGGTACGCGGTGATGACGGCCTCGCTGGTGCGCACCTCCTCGGGTGAACCTTGCGCGATGACCTGCCCGAAGTCGAGGGCGGTGATCCGGTCACAGACGCTCATCACGAGGCGCATGTCGTGCTCCACCAGCAGGATCCCGAGGTTCGAGCGCTCGGCGAGGTGGCGCAGCAGGTCGGCCAGCTCCGCCGACTCGCGTTGGTCCAGCCCGGCGGCCGGCTCGTCGAGCAGGACGATCTTCGGCGCGGCGGCGATGGCCCGCACGATGCCGACGAGGCGGCGGCGGCCGAACGGGAGCTCGCCCGGGTGCTTCGTCAGGTCCCCGGCCAGCCCGAACTCCTTGATGGCGGAGATTGCCGATGCCGGGAGCTCCTTGCGGAGCGGCCACACCAGGTCCGAGACGTAGGCCCACGCCGGTGGGCTCTCGGCGGCCACGCCGATGTTCTCCTCGACGGTGAGGTCATCGAACAGCTCGAGGGACTGGAACGACCGGGCCAGCCCGGTCCGGGCCCGCTGGGTCGGGCCGAGGCCGTCCAGCCGCCGGCCGTCCACCGAGATGTGCCCGTCGTAACGCCTGGTGATCCCGGTCACCGCGTCGATGAGCGTCGTTTTGCCGGCGCCGTTCGGGCCGATGAGGCCGACGACCTCTCCGGATCGCACCGAGAACGACACGTCATCGAGGGCCACCACGCCACCGAAGCGCACCGTCAGGCCCTCGATCGACAGTTCGTGGCGGTCGCGGGCCACCGCCTCCATCGACAGGGCATCGGCCCGGGCATTGAAGCTGGCCAGCGACGCGGCGGCGGCCTTGTGTTGCGCGTCTGCGTGCTTCCTCGCCCTCGTGGCCCGGCGCCGTCCGGCGATCACCGAGACGACGCCGTCGGGCCACGTCACGATCACCAGGATCGTGGCAAGCCCGGCTATGGGCGCGATCCAGTTCTGCACGCTGACGCCGAGGAACGAGAAGAGGTAGGCCGATAGCCCGCCGGCGACGACGAGGCCACCGATCAGGGATCCACCGACGAAACCGATGCCGCCGATCACGATCGTCGACAAGAGCGTGATGCCGGTGATGACGTCCCAGCCACTGGTCCAGGTCACGCCGGAGGCCTGGTAGACGATGAGCACGCCGCCGACGGTGGCCAGCACGCCCGCCACCGAGAAGGCATAGAGCTTGGTCTGGGCGACGTTGATGCCGAGCGTCGCCGCCGCCCGCTCGTTGCCGCGCACGGCCACCAGCCGTCTGCCCACCCGGCCCCGTCGCAAATTGCACACGGCCAATCCACACAGCGCGAAAAGAACGAGACCGAGCACGGCGTATCGCTGCGGATGGACCTCTGCATTCAGGTCGAGACCGAACAGGGTCGGGGTCTGCACGGTCGTCCCGGCGACGCCCCCGGTGAACGTACTGTTGGCGAAGATCACCTGCTCGACGATGACCCCGAAGCCGAGGGTCACGATGGCCAGGTTGACCCCCCGGGCCCGCAGCGCCGGCAACCCGATGATGACGCCGATCGGGATCACCCCGATCATGCCGACGATCAGGGCCTCCCAGAAGTTGAGCCCGATGGCCTGGCCCACTCGAGCGGCGATGAAGGCCCCGATGCCGGCGATGCCGAGCTGGGCCAGCGAGAGCTGGCCGGCGTACCCGGTCACGACCACCGATGACAACAAGATGATGGCGGCCGTGATGGTCTCGATGAGCGCCGCCGAGGCGCCGTTCGAGAGGAGTAGGCACAGCGCCACGCCGCCGGCGAATCCCGGCACGGCGAAGCGCCACGGGATGTTCCCGGACCCGACCTTGGGCAGCCGCAGGGCCACGTAGCTGCGGGACGGGAGGGACGTTCCCTTGAGCACCAGCACGAGGATCACGATGAAGAACGGCACCACCTCGGGCCAACCCGGGGTGGTGACCGAACGCTGCACCTCTGCCTCGCCCACCCCCACCACGAGCCCGCCGAGGAACGTGAGCGAGAACGAGGAGAAGCCGCCGAGGAGCGCCGAGGCCAGCATCGGGACGAGCAGGAGCCCGACCGACTCCACCGACAGCCCCACGATCGGGGCGACCAGGATCCCGCCCAGCCCGGCCAGGGCCGCGCCGGCCGCCCAGTTCCAGGTGGCCAGCCGGTCCGGCGAGTGGCCGAGCGCGGCCATCGAACGACCGTTCTCGGCCGAGGCGCTCGTCTTCAGGCCGAACGCGCTGTAGCGGTAGAAGGCCCACAGGGCGGTCGACAGCACCGCCGCGATGAGCAGCATGAACAGGTAGTACGCGCCGATCCTCTGGCCAAAGATGTGCTCGGGCGGGTTCGGCAGTGGGAAGTGGGGGAAGGCCTGATCGGACTGGAACTTGACGATGAAGGCGCCCTGGATGAGGGCGAGCAGGGCCAGGGTCGCGATGACCCGGGTCAGCTGGGCGGCGTTCTTCAGCCGCCGCATGATCAGGACGTGGGTCGCCGCCCCTGCCGCGGCGGCCGCCAGCATCCCGATGGCGATCGCCGGGACCTCGGGTATCCCGGACTCCTGGAGCTCGAAGAATGTGTAGGCACCAATGAGGGCGAACCCCCCGTTGGCGAAGTTGACCACCCCTGAGCCGCGGTGGATGAGGACGAGACCCTGGGCGGCGAGGACGTAGACGGCACCGGTCCCGGCGCCCAGAAGAAAAAACAGGAAGATCGAAGCAACCACGAATCCCCAGCATGGTCCGCGCCCGCAACCCCGTCAGCGATCCCATGTTGCCGAAGGGCCCGGCCGACCGAGACAAGGGACCCAGGTCTGGGCCAGATCACCCAACGGTGACAGCACGGGTACCGGGTCGGCTCCAGACGACCAGAATGGAGCTGCATGACCCCGCCATTTCGCGCCGACCACGTCGGAAGCCTCCTGCGCCCGGCCGCGCTGCGAACGACGTTCCGCCAGCACGCCGACGGTCAGCTCGACGACGAGAGTCTCCGCGCAGCCCAGGACGCTGCCATCCGGGATGTCGTCGCCCTCCAGGAGCGGGTCGGCCTGGAGTCGATCACCGACGGTGAGTTCCGGCGCGCCTCCTACTGGCACGCATTCGTCGACGCGCTCGACGGGATGGTGATCCGGCCGGCCTCCTTCGAGTTCAGGGACGACGCCGGCGACAAGATGGCGTTCACCGCTCCCTACGTCGCGTCACGGATCGTGCGCAAGCACTCGATCGCCGGCGAGGAGTTCGGCTACCTCGCCGGCGCCACCACCAAGACGCCGAAGCTGACCTTGCCGGCTCCCTCCACGATGCACTTCTGGCGCTTCACCGACGCGATCGAGCCGGGGGTCTACGACGGGCCCGAGGAATTCTTCGCCGAGCTGTGCGCCATCTACGTCGAAGAGTTGGAGGAGCTCGCCGGGCGCGGCGCGACCTACGTGCAGCTGGACGAGGTCGCGCTGGCCATGTTGTGCGACCCCAGGGTCCAAGCCTCGGTCCGCGAGCAAGGCGCCGATCCCGGCGCGCTGACGGACCTCTACGTGGACGCCGTCGCCACGATCCTCGAGAACCGCCCGTCCGGGATGGCCATCGCCATGCACATGTGCCGGGGCAACTACAAGGCCCACTGGCTCTCCTCGGGCGGCTACGAACCCCTCGCCGAACGGATCTTCGGCTCCCTTGCGCTCGATGGTCTCCTCGTGGAGTTCGACACCGAGCGCGCCGGGGACTTCGCCCCGCTGCGTTTCGTCCGACCCGAGACGACCGTCGTCCTGGGCTTGGTCAGCTCGAAGACCCCGGTCCTCGAGGACGTCGACACGCTCGTGCGTCGCATCGAGGAGGCCAGCGCCCACGTGCCGGTGGAGCGCCTCGGGATCTCGCCCCAATGCGGTTTCGCCAGCACCATCGGGGGCAACCCGCTCAGCGAGGACGACGAGAAGGCGAAGCTTTCGCTCGTCGTCGAGGTGGCCGGGCGGGTCTGGAGCTAACTCGGACACCCCGAGGCCTCAGGCCACGCAGTGCAGGGGGCCCCCGTTGTACTGGACCATCTCTTGTATGGCCACCATGCCGATCGGCGCGCCGGGGGCGGCCCCGTCGAGCTCGGCATAGGCCCGGTGCAGGTTGCCGACGATCCGCTCGGGGTCAAGCAGATCGGCGAACTCGCCGAGGTCCGTCTGGAGCGCCGCGTCGAGCGGCGACAGGCCGGCCGCCTTGGCGCTCTTCGCGGTCTCGGTCACGAAGTTGAGGTAGGCGACCAGGCCGTCGATGACGCCGACGCCGCAGACGTCCCCGTGCCCCGGCACGATCACGCTCGGGTTGAGCGCACGGAGGTCGTCCAGCACCTTCAATGCCCCCGAGATCGACCCAGCCAGGTTGAACGGGGTCCCGCCGTTGAAGATGAGGTCGCCTGCGAAGAGCACCGAGCGTTCGGGGATCCAGACCGTCACGTCGTTCGTGGTGTGGGCCGGGGTCCCGACGTAGCGGACCTCCATGCGGAGGTCGTCGACGAACATGGTGACCGAGTCGCTGAACGTCAATGTCGGGGGTGCCTTCTCGATGTTGCCCCAGTCGACACCCGGGAACGGGCCGACGCCGGGGGGCATCGGCGGCATGTTCAGCATCTCGGCCCGGCAGTCGTGGTGGGCGACGATCGTCGTCGGGCCGAAGAAGCAGTTCCCGTTGGTGTGGTCCAGGTGCGAATGCGTGTTGATGAGGGTGCGCACCGGCGCCGATGTCACCGACGCGATCGCCTCCAGGTAGGCGCGGGTGCGGCGCTCCGTCGACGACGCATCGACGCTGACCACGCTGTCGCTCCCGACGAGGAAGCCGGTGTTGTTGAGGCACCAGCCGCCGTCGGGCTGGATGTAGGCGAAGACCCCGTCGCTCACCTCTTCGATTCGGGGCGGAGCCAGGTTGTCGTGGTCATGCGCGGTCGACGTCACGTCGTTTCATCTCCCTCCGACACGAGCCGTTCGATGCGCGTCGTCGTGTCAACGAACCCACGGTCAAACGTATCGGCCGACCCCGGATCCGACAACCATCGATGCGCGCGATCGGATCACATGCACGGCCAAGGACCACGGTCCGGGCCCGACAACGAGCGTCGGCTCAAGCCGGTGTGCTCAGAGCCAGGGCGGCAGGTCCGGGAGGGGGGCCGAGCTCTCGAGGTCGGCCCCGTCCGTGCGACCGAGCAGCCACCCCGCAAGCCCCTGGGTCGATCCACTGACCTCGACCGCGTCCGCGGATTCGGGCCCGATGGCGAGCCAGGCGGGCTCGGTCCCGGTCACAACCAGGATGGCCGGCGAGCAGGTCTCGCGGCTGGCGAATCGACTCGCCGCTTCCGCGAGAAGTGCCGCAGCGACGTCCCGATCGACGTCGGCGAAGGTCGCGGCCCCGCCGAGGTCGACGCCGTGCACCCACACCTCCCGCACCCGCATCCAGGGGATCTCGCTGGCCGCGACGGCGTGGCCGAGCGCTGTTCGGACCTCGGCGGCCCACGCGAGTTCGGGCATCGCCGAGACCGCATCTCGGAACCGGCCGGCCTCGGCGAGCGCGTCGGCGCGGACCTCGTCGGCCGGCAGCTGTGCGCCGGCCTCGATGTCGGCGCGTCGGTGGTCGATGCTCGGGTACATCGGCGACTCGACCCCTGTCGCGGCCCACCGGAGGAGGTTCTCGAGCCCCCGGGCGTTCCGGGCGATATGGCTGACCACGTGGAGCCGGGTCCAGCCGGGGAGCCTCGAGGGCCCGCGTAGCTCCTCGTCGCTCAGCTGGCCGAGCTGGGCGTCGAAGAACTCGGTGCCGCGATCCATCCAGTCGAAGAGCCGGTTCAGGCGTTGCGCGTCCTGGCCGGTCACGTCCGGCGACACACGTTCCGGCACTCCCCCACCCCGGCGATCCTGGTGGTCACCACGTCCCCGTCGGCGAGAAACACCGGGGGCGTGCGAGCCGCGCCCACCCCACCCGGCGTGCCCGACGCGATCACGTCACCGGGCAGCAGGGTCACGACCGAGGAGATGTAGGACACCAGCGCCGCCGGGCCGAACACGAGGTCGCCGATGTCGGAGCGCTGCATGTTCTCGCCGTTCACGTCGCAGGCGATCTCGCCGGAGAGCCCGTCGGCCTCGTCACTCGTCACCATCCACGGCCCGACCGGGGTCGAACCCTCGAAGGTCTTGCCCTGCAGCCACTGCAGGGTGCGGCTCTGCCAATCCCGCGCCGTTACGTCGTTCAACACGCTGTATCCGGCGATCGCCGCGGGTGCGTCGGCCTCGGACACGTTGCGGGCCGGGGCGCCGATGATCACGGCCAGCTCGGCTTCCCAGTCGAGCTGCTTGGTGATCCCGGGCAACCCGATGTCGTCGTGGGCGCCGATCAGCGCGCAGCGATACTTTGCGAACAGCGTCGGATACTCCGGGAGCTCCCGGCCCATCTCCAAGATGTGGTTCCGGTAGTTGAGGCCGACACACACGATCTTGTCCGGACGCGGCACCAGGATCTCGTACTCCAGCCCCGCCAGGTCGTGATTGGTGCCCGAGGCCGCCTCCGCCCGCTGACGCCAGTCCGGCTGCGCGAACAACTGCCCCAGATCGCCGGCACCGGAGATCTCGACCGCGTGGTCGTCGTCGATGCGGACGGCTGCCGTCGCGCCCCGATTCCGGATGGTGGCCAGTTTCACGATGTTCTCCTGATCTGGTTGTGGAGTGCTGCTCTATGGCTCGGTCTCGGTCCGGAAGAGCCTGGGGCCTCATCGACGGGGCGTCACTGAAGACGGGGACCACCGGGGTTGGCATACGCGATCGCACAGCGCTCGCCCCCGCGCCCGACCGGAATCAACGTGCCCCGAACCGCTCGGCGAGCGGCAGCAGGTCGCCGTCGGATTCACCCTGGGTCATCGTTCACCCCTCGATCGGATCGATACCCCATGGGATCGAACCGCCACAGACAACCGAACACGCGGGCCAAAGCGACGGCGGGCTCGCACGACACAATGTATTCCGCTCGGGCTGCCATCGCTCCTCGTCTAGCGCCACTCGGGACGTCACCTCGGCTCAGGGCGACCAACGTAAGCGGACGTCCGGCTCACCCTCTTCGTTGGCGCCGTCGGTCATTTCCACGGCGACAAACCCATGGCGCTCATAGAACCGACGTGCGCCCTCATTGCTCTGGAAGGTCCACAGTTCGAGGCCGTCAGGACTTCGATCTTGTGCGAACGTGACCAGCCGGGAGCCGAGCCCGCGGCCGGTCAATGCCGGGTCCACGTGGAGGTGCTCGATCCACCCGGGGTCGAGCACCATCAGGGCGACGATCCCGATGCCGGCGCGCTCGAGGACCCACACCTCTGACTTCGCGAACACGACGGTCGCGAAGTGGTTGTGAACGCCCTCGTCGTCGTGGATCGTCGCCGGGTTCGCCGGGAACGAGGCCTTGCGGGAGCGGAGCCACAAACCGGCGACGGCGTCAGCCTCGTCCTGACGGGCCAGCCGCAGCACGTCGGGCTCCGCTTCCTCGGTCGCCATTGACCCCAGCATGCCCGACGCTCCGGTTCCTAGGCTGCTCGAGCATCTCCCGATGGAGGAGGTCGATGCGAAGAAGGCACACGTGGATCGCGGCGGTTCTGGCGGTGGCCCTGGGCCTGGCCGGCTGCAGCGTCCGGAACCTGCACCCCGCGAAGGCGGTACCGGTCCGACTCCCGTCGGGCACGGGGGTCACCATCAACACCACCACCACCACCACCACGCGGCCCGCGATCGCGGGAACCGGAACCGCCGCGCTTGAGGTGACCCCCGGAACGACGGTGCGGGCCGGGACCACGATCGCGATCTCGCCGAGCGAACCCTGCGATACCGCCGGGGCGGGAACCCCCGATGAGCTGTACTACGACGTCTCCGTGAGTGTGATCTTCTCCAACAACCAGACCATCAACCAGTCGTTCGGCGCCGACCTCATCGTCGAGGCGAACAAGTCGACTGGAGATTGGTCGACCGAGATCGCGATCCCGGCGACCACCGCGTCCGGCCCGTACTCGCTCACCGCGATGTGCTTCTACGGCCGGACCAACCTGACGCCGACGTACGGGAGCGTCCCGATGACGGTGACCGCGCCGTGACGGCGGCTCGGTCCGCCTAAGGGATGCGCGGATAGGCGCGACGAACAGGCGATGGTGCGCAGACCCGTCGTTCGGCGTGCGTTGTCGCCCGGTTCGGGCTGGCTTTCGATATGAGCGTTTTGTACTCGCCCACTGCCCCGGCACTTCGGCGATGCTCGTCGGCCCGTGGCGCGGAAGGTAAAACTGGAACTTGGATCGCGATGAGTTTCGGCACCGTGCGTCGTCACAGTTGACAGGCGCCGCAGGAAGCCCGCGAGGGCACGAGACGAGAGGACACCATGACGACCACGCCCGGCAACGCGAGCAGCATCCTCCCCGGCAAGCCGCCGGTCGTCGAACTGGCCACCTGGCAGGCGGCGCGCGAGGAGCTGCTGGTCCGCGAGAAGGCGCACACCCGTGAGGGCGACGCGATCGCCGCGGCCCGGCGGCGGCTGCCGATGGTCGAGTTCAATGGCGCGGTCGAGGTCACCGGCGTTGACGGGCGGGTGCCCTTCGTCGACCTGTTCCAGGGTGACGACGAGCTCGTGGTCTACAAGCACATGTGGTCCGACGGAGCGCCGTACCAGGGGCAGTGCGAGGGCTGCACCACCACGGCCTGGCACGTGAAGGACGCCGTCTACCTCAACGCCCGGGGCGTCTCGTTCGCCGTCTTGACCTCGGGCCCGTGGGACGAGGTGGCTCCCTACGTCGAGTTCATGGGGTACACCCAGCCCTGGTACTCGGTGCGCGGCGTGGAGGCGCCGGTCGGCGGAGGAATGGGGCAGATCGTCTGTTTCCTGCGCGACGGCGACCGCGTGTTCCTCACCTACTCGACGACGGGCCGTGGCAACGAGCCGGTCAACGGGTCCTTCAGCCTGCTCGACATGACGCCCTACGGCCGCCGCGAGGCGTGGGAGGACAACCCCGAGGGGTGGCCCGAGGCCCCTCAGGCCGACTCGCCGGTCGGTGGGCATGGCTCGCCGATCGGTTGGTTCTGGCGCTCGGACGCCGACGGCGTGGCCACCTGGGGCCCGACCAGCCGGCCCGTGCCGCAGTGGACCCGCCCCGGCGCGACTCCCGTGTAGACGCTCGACCGCCAGGGCCACCCCACTGTCGTGGTCGTAACCCCGGACGGGCCAGATTGCCCGCGAGGCGCTCGCCCCGCTACCGAGGTCCCCGCGCCAGAACGACGAGCGGGGGCGCCCATGACGCTGCCGGTTCGGGGAGTCGACCTCTCAGTTGGTTGCGGCTCTTACTCCTCAGCCTGGGCTGAGCGTGCTCCAATGGACCGCAACCAACTGATCACATTCTCTTGTCGAGTCCCGAGACCAGTAGCGGCATCCAAGGCCGTACCTTCTGCGTAGTCGGGGACCCAGGCGAGATCGGCACCCGCATTCAGCAGGCGCTCTGCGGCACGGCGTTGCCCGGCTCCGCACGCGTGCCAGAAGCCCTTTGAGATCTCTTCTCGGTCGATCCCGGGTACCAAGAGAGTCTCCAAGGTGTCCAGCACGCCGAGAGCAGCGGCGTGCCAGACCTTCTCGATGCGGGCGCCGCGGGTCGCCAAGAGGCGAGCGACGTGCCAGCACGCGTAGCCGATTGCATTGTCCAGGGGGGTGCCGATGGAGCCGTCGGGTGTTTCGAGATCCGCGCCTCGGTCAATGAGTGCGACGGCGACATCGACGTCGTCGCTGCTCGCGGCGTAGTGCAGAGGCGTCTCGGGTTTTCCGGCACCGGTGGTAGTGGCATTGGGATCAGCACCTGCGTCGATCAGCAGGTGCACGATGTCCGGCCCGTTGGGGAAGTAACCAGGCCAATCCGTGACGAAATGGAGTGCGGTGCCGCTACCACCTCGGGCTACGAACCTCGCCCTTGCGAGATCAGGGTTGCCCGCTATGAGACGCCTTACCAGGTCAAGATCACCGCCCTGCACGGCGGTACGCAACTCAACCGCCGCCGGCGCATCCCCCGGGATGGTGCCAGCCGTGGTCCCGTCAGTCATGACGCAATGATCCCAGGATGTGTGCCGCGTCGGAAACTGCGACAGACCAGAGGTCCGGGACGGCCCCTTGTTGATCGAGGTGCTCGCGCGAGCCGATGGAGTACCCCCACGCCGGGTATGGGCACAATGCTCAGGTGGCTGAGGCTCCGCCCGAGACCCTCTTGGTCCACACGCACGTCGTCATCAAGGATTCCGGGATCGAAGGAAAGGGGCTCTTTGCTACGGAGGATCTCTACTGAGGCAGGTCCCAGGAGCCGTATCGGAGCCTGGACCAGCTCCCGCCCTACCCGTACGTGGGGTGCTGCGGCCACCCCGGAGGCGAGTCCTCCCAGTCCTCCTGCCGGCCGTACGGGGTGAGGTCAAGGATGTTGTTGGCGAAGAGGAGGCGATCCACGCCTCGAGCCGTGGTCGAGTACGTCAAGTAGACGTCGTCGCCGTCGCGCAGGAACACCGTGAGCCTGAAGAGGTTCCCCGCTCCCGTGTCGTCGGCGAAGCCATTCCCGCGTGAGGAGACGAACGGCACCGTCCAGCCCATCCGGGCGGTGTACTCCCGAATCTGGTCGAGTGGCATGTTGGACACCGTCACGAATGTGACCCCCGTGTCGTGGAGGGTGCCGAGGTTGGCGACGTTGTTCGTGAAGTGCGTGCAGCCGGGGCAGAACGCGTCCGGTCCGTTGTCCATGAATTGGTACACGACGAGTTGCTGGCGATCGTCGAAGAGGTCGAGCAGTGTCTTGGGGCCTTCGGGGGTATCGAACATGTAGCCGTTGTCGAATCTCACCATCGGCATCTCCCGTCGCTTGGCAGCGAGCGCGTCGAGAGTGCGCGTAGCCTCCTTCTCGGCCCGGAGCAGCTCGTCACGCTGATGCTGCCATTCCTCGGCCGAGACGACTGGTGGACGGGCGACTGCGCTCGATACTTCGGTCACGCGCTGCTCCTTCTCTCATTCACGACAGATCAGACGTCCCGCCCCGGCGGAAGATCATCGCAACCCAACTGCTGCTCCGAACTGCCGGTTCAGTGGGACGGCCGCGGACCCTCATCAGGTTCACCGGACGATGGCATGTTATCGAAGGCGTCGCGCACCCAATTTGTTCGGATGGGCTGTCGAGACTGCCTCGAAACGCCCGTTGAGTGGCGCGCCGGAACGACGCGCAACTCAACCGGCGTTGACGGGTCGCCAATGTTCGGCGATCTGCGCGGCCCTCTCTCCGCTCACTTTATCGGTGAGGTAGGCCGCTGGTTGAGCGATTGACCACATGGCGACTGACGGTGGCCCGACGAAGGGTCGTCACTTTGCTACTGCTCTGTGTCTCCAATGTGGTCGCCTGCTGTCCCCAGCGGCCCCCGATCAAACCGTGCATGCCGTTCTCCGGCACACGGCTTTCCGACATCGTTCATCGCAGTGCATGCGCAGTCGGGTAGTGCACCGTCCCAGTGAGTCGATAGATCCCGAGGTTCCCCAGCCATTCCCACGTAAAGCGGTCGGACCAGTTACACCCTCGGAGTCCGTGTTTCCGGCTGGCCAGCCGTGCCACTCGCTCGTGGACGTAGGCATCGATTGCGCTGAACTTGGCCGACGAGTTGCCTTGTCGGAAGTAGGCACCCCAGCCCCGCAGAACGGGATTGAGATCATCGACCACCACGCCCAGATCGAGCCCGACTCGACTCGGGGTTGTCAGCGCACGGACTTTGCCTCTGATCGAGGCCATGGCCCGTGGTGACGGCCATTTGTGGAGCCAGTAACGACCCGGCCGTTTCCAGGACTTGACCATCCGATGGTGGAAGCCCAAGAAGTCGAAACCCTCCGCCCCTTGCCGAAGATCAGCGATCCTGGTCTTGTCGGGATGCAATTGCAATCCGAAAGGTTCCAGGGTCTCTCCGGCCAGGTCCCGAGCCGCTTCGGCTCGTTCCTGTGTCGGGCAGAGGACGACGAAGTCGTCGCAATAACGGACCAGCGTCCCCAGTCGCTTTCCACCGCTAGCCCACGCCTCGTCGAGGACATGGAGAGCGATGTTGGCGAGCAGGGGGGAAACGGGCGAGCCTTGCGGGGTTCCAGCCTCAGAGTCTGAGACCACCCCACCCTCGAACACCCCAGCCCGCAGCCAACTGCGCAGCAACTTCAACATCTGCCGGTCAACGATCCGGCGTTCGACCTGAGCCATAAGGGCCTCGTGGTCGATGTTGTCAAAGCACGCCTTGATGTCAGCGTCGAGCACCCACCCTCGACCCTTGTTGGCCGTCTGTCGGACGGCTTCGAGGGCCTGGTGCGCCGATCGATTCGGGCGGAACCCGAAACTCACCGGGTGGAAATCGGCTTCGAAGATCGGCTCAAGGACGATCTTCGCTGCCGTCATGATCACCCGATCGGCGATAGTGGGAATGCCGAGTGGCCGGGTCTCCCCCGGCTTGCCCGGCTTCGGGATGTTGACCCGCCGCAGTGGCTTCGGCCGATAGGTACCGGATCGAAGTTCTGCGGTGAGGCCGTCAAGGAAGGCACGCACCGACTCGGTGCCCCCGGCTCCGATGTCAGCGATGCTTATGGCGTCGACGCCGGGTGCGCCTTGGTTGGTGGCCACGTCGACCCATGCCCGCCACATCACGTCACTGCGGGTGAGCTTGTCGAAGAGGGCGTGAAAGCGACGTGTGCGGTCCTGCTTGGCACTGCGATAGAGCACGCGTTGAAGGGCTCGAACGGGGTCCAGGCCATCGGCCTGTCTGACGGACCTAGCCGAGTTCTCGGCACTCATCAGCGTTCCTTACCTTCATTGTCGTGCACCGATGAAGCAGGGGCCCTTCGCTCGGAGCAGGTTGTGTTGTCCTGCCCGTCATCACTACTACGACCCCCTCCGACTCCCTCTCGGCTGCCGGCCATTTCCCGGGGTCGCCGGTTATAGGCAAGCTCGCTCCCGATCCCCGCAGGGTCGGGGCCGGGTAGGGCCTCTCCAGTTCCCTCGCCACCCTTCTGACCGTTCCACGTCCCCTACGCCGGAGGGTCCATCGCCGCCCGCTCCAAGAACCCAGACGGCTTCCATGGCCTTCACCAAATCCACACAGGCTCGGCACCCTCTTGCCCCGCCGAGGCGGGAAGTCTTCACGACGCTGCAGACTTCGCTTCATGCTGCGGACCGGCCAGTTGCTCGACCCCGCTTCGACCCCGGTCTCTCAACCGAAGCCGGGGGCTTCACTACCGGGGACCTTGGCGTCTCCCCGGACCGGACTTTCACCGGCTGGCTGACGAGAGCTTGGGCTCGGTTACGTCATGACCACTCCTTTGTGCTCATGGCGTCCGAGCTGCTGGACGCAC
>PMOQ01000063.1:0-364 GCA_003161255.1 Acidimicrobiaceae bacterium
GCGCGAACCGGCCCACGTCCTTGGCGACTTCGGCGACGGGGAAATCGCAGGAGACCAGGGGGGTCTTGTCACCGGCTGCCTGCGCGATCTGCTGGAGTGCGGCCGCACTGATGGCAGTACCGAAGTAGTACGGCTCGTCGACCTTCACGAACAGAACATGGGCGCCGAGCGCCTTTAGCTTCCGCAAGTAGGCGAGGGTGAAGCTGCGAAGATCTAGCCCGTAGGGGACGTAGCCTTCGATGCCTGAGCCGCACGTGGGCAGGGCTTGCAGGGCCGGTGACTCGATCTCGATCCCGATGCGGTGCGCATTGAGGAAGCTCACGATCGGTCGCAGCACCTTGTTGCTGGCCGAGTAGAGCCAGCC
>PMOQ01000063.1:372-10418 GCA_003161255.1 Acidimicrobiaceae bacterium
CCACCGGCGGCTGTGGCTGGAACCAGATGGCCGCCGATGATGTAAACGGAGCGGCTGGCGCGATGGCAGCGGCCGACCAGGCGTCGGGGAGGTAGGCAGAAGCCGCGAGCGCCAACGCCGTCACGCTCGCCGTCACCATAAGAGACCTGACGACGACAGAAAAACCAGCCATCCGATTCATGGCAGATCGCCCTTCCCACGACGGACGGCACGCAAACGCCAACCCAAGATCTTGGGTTGGCGTTTGCCACGGATTGCAAAAGCTGATCGATGATACCGGCGCTTTGTCGTCTCCGGCGGCACCGGGGTCGCTCCGCAGCCGGTGATCATCGTCCGCCGGCGACGAGGACGTGCGATTGGCGACTGCTCGCCAGCCGCAGGCGTCCCACGCCCGGACGGGGAAAATCCAAAGATCACGCGTTTGGGTACCATCGTGACATGTTGATTGTGACTGGCAGCGTCGAAGCTCGGCCAGACACGATCGACCGCATCCTGGAGTTGGGCTTGGCGCACGTTCAGCGCTCTCGCCTGGAGCCGGGGTGCATCCTGCACAGTGTTCACCGTGACCTCGAGAATGAGCTCCGGATCGTGTTCGTCGAACAATGGGAAGACGCCAAGGCGCTCGAGGATCACTTCCACGTCCCGGCTTCGGGGGAGTTTGTACGGGAGGCGGCCGGCCTTGCCCTCCGACCGCCCGAGATGTCGATCTTCGAAGCCGAGGTCGCCTCGATCGGCAACCCGGCGGCCGAGAAGCGTCGCAGCTGAACTCTCTGCTCTGCGTTTTGAACTTCTGCTTCCTGTGCACTTAAGCCGGTGTACGGGGATGCAGTGGCACGGCGAGGGGCCGGGTGGAACTGAGCCAACCCATGAGGAGACTGCCGCCATCCAGGGCTGAGTGAGTGTCCCCAAATGTTCGGCGGCCGGGTTCCCAAAGGACGCCCAAACAGATGATCGCCATCGACTAGAGGAGATGCATATGCCCGAGAGTGCGGCCAGACGGCGAACCCGCTTCATCGATGCGGCAATCGAGGAGTATTCGGCGGCTCACTCGACCGGCCCTGATGTCCACCAATCCACATTGCAAGCCACAACCCGCGAGAAGACCGGCAGGGCGGCAGGCATGCAGATCGGTGACGACCAGGCTGTGGTCATGGAGATGATCGTTCGAGCGATGGGAGCCAAGAGCGCGGTCGAGGTCGGCACATTCACCGGCTACTCGGCGCTCGCCATCGCCCGAGGCCTCGGCCCGGAGGGTCGGCTGCTCTGCTGCGATGTCAGCGAGGAGTGGACTTCGATAGCGCGCGACGCCTGGGAAGAGGCGGGGGTGGAAGGTCGCATTGAGCTCCGGTATTGGCCCTGGACTCGAGACACTCCGTGCTTTGGAGCCCGTCGAGCAATTCGACTTCGCCTTTATCGACGCCGACAAGGAGAGTTATCCCAGGTACTACGACGAGATCTTGCCGCGGTTGCGTAGTGGGGGGCTCCTTCTCCTCGACAACATGCTTCAGGGCGGCCGGGTAATCGATCCATCGGCAACCGACGAGAGCGTCGTCGCCATCCGCTCCATGAATGACACCATCAAGCAAGACCCCCGAGTTGCCGTGGTGCTTCTGCCGATCGGCGACGGGGTGAGTTTTGTCCAGAAGCTGTAAGTCAGTGCGATTCCGGCGAGTGCGTGGCTGATTCGACATCCGCCTCAACCCTGACCTCTACGGGAACGACCCAGATCGCGGAATATTTGCGGATCGGTCGACGCCCTGATGTACGAGTTCGGCGTAGTTATGGCGTGCCTCAGAGCCGGTGTCTGGGGCACCGTGTGGCGCGGACCGGGCGAGATTTTTGGGGCGGCAGTAGCTCCCATTGCCTATCGTAAGGACCGGCCGACCATCCGACCGAGGGAATAGTGGGCGACTCATCACCAGGGCTGGACGGCGGAGACGCGATCACATGACTGATGTTGCGGTGATCACCGGCGGAGCGTCGGGTTTCGGCCGCGCCATTGCTGAGGGGTGCGCGGCGCACGGGATGAACGTGGTCGTGCTCGACCTCGACGGCGACCGCGCTGACGCGGAGGCGTCGGCGCTGGCCGCGGCATATGGCGTCGAGGCGTTCGGGCTGAGAGTCGACGTGGCGGACGGAGCCAGTGTCGATGTGGCGGCTGCGACTGTCGGTATTCGTTTCGGGAAAGCGCACCTGGTGATGTCGAACGTCGGTGTGCAACTGTTCGCGTCCATCGACCGAGCAACTGACGATGAGTGGCGCTGGCTGCTCGACGTGAATGTGGTCGGCTCGGCACGTGTAGCGCGGGCGTTCCTCCCGTTGCTTCGGAGGGCGGAGCGCGGGCGACTCGCCTTCACGTCGTCGTCGTCGGTGCTCGACCCGGCGAGTCGGATGTCGATGTACCAGGCGAGCAAGTTCGCCGTATGGGGTCTCGCTGAGACGCTGCGGGTCGAACTGGCTCCCGAGGGCATCGGTGTGTCGGTGATCTTCCCTTCGGGGATGCTGTCTCGACATCTAGAGACAAGTGAGGCGGCGCAACCGGCGCACCTCCGACGTCCGATCGCCGGCGACGACGACTTCGCAGCCATGCACGAGAGCAACCCGATGATGGCCCAGTTCCTCGCCACGCCCGAGGAGGCCGCCGCTGGGGTCGTCGATGCCATCTTGGGCGATCGCCGCTACGTCGTGACTCACGGCGAGTTCCTCGAGGCGCTTGACACACGCGAGCGCGAGCTGCGCACCGCCGCTATCCAAGCAGCAGGGGGAAACCTATGAAGCTTCTCGTGACCGCAGCGTTCGATGGTGACAGGGACGCATTCGCAGCCGATGTCGTCGGACGGCTGACCGAGGTGGTCGGCTCGGGCGCCGCCAGCCAAGCGACGCTCGACGTCCGCCTCCCCGACAGTGAGCTTGAGGCTTTGGGCTCCGAGCTCATGACCCAACAGGAGGAGCGGGCCGTCATCGCCCTGTGGGACACCGACGCTGACACCGCGCTGTCGATGCCCCTACCTGCCGGTAGCCGGATGGTCGGGGCATACCACGTCGAGGAAGTCGTTCAGAAGGACTACGACCGCACTTGGCCGTCGGGGACGCAATCACCGGGATTCAAGATGATCCCCTTCCTGCACCGCCGCGCCGACCTCACCCGGGAGGCGTTCAGCCAGCACTGGCGGGAACACCATGGGCCGCTGGCGGTGGCGCGGCAGCCAGGGTTCTGGCGTTACGTGCAGAATCACCTCGTCGAGCGGCTCTCCGACGCCTCACCAGACTGGGACGGCTTCGGCGAGATCCACTACCGCACGCTCGAGGACGCTCTCACCAGGTCCTACGACTCGGAGGAGGCGCAACAACTCATATGGGACGACGTCGCGCGGTTCCTGGCCTACGACCGTTCGCCCACGCTCACGACCCACGAGTGGGTGATAGCCAGCGGCTAGACATTCCCCCGCCGGACGCACTCACCGTGGTGGCAGGAGCTTGCGACGCCCCTCCGTGCTGATTCGACCACCGATCCAAGCCCTGGTGACCGGGCCAGTGGGGCCGAGCAGGATTGACCGATACTGCGCAGCGACTTCTACCAGGAGGCGGGCGGAGGTTAGGCGGAGCGATCCACCCCCAGGTGACACCCAGGCGAGGTCGTCGGAGGTCGCCAGAGTGTCGCCTTGCCGGTGTTGGGTGATACCTCGACGGGTCCGTGGGGTGCGGTGTTCGGGGGCATCAGCAGCACCGACTCCGATTTAGGGCGACGCAGCCGGGACGAGTCGCGTCATGCTGGGGCTGTGCGCGCTGCGGTGGTTCCCCGACACGGCCCGGCCGAGGTCGTCGAGGTTCGGGACGACTGGCCCGAGCCGGATCCGCCGGGTCCGGGCGAGGTGCTGGTGGCAGTCCAGGCCGCCGGTCTCAATCCCAGTGACGCCAAGATCCGGGCCGGAGGCGGGCGCCTGGGCGGGGTCGAACTCCCCTACGTCAGCGGCCGGGAGGCGGCCGGGCGGGTGGTGGAGGTAGGTCCCGGCGTCGACTCGCCGGAGCCGGGCCAGGAGGTCTTCGCCTTCTTCGGTTGGGGTGCCCGTCCCGGTGGCCACACCGAACACCTGGTGGTGGCCGCCTCGGCCCTGGCCCTCGCTCCGCTCGGGATTCCGGCGAACGAAGCGGCCGGCCTGCCGCTGGCCGGCCTCACCGCCTTGCAGGGTCTGGAGGCTCTGGGTGCCCTGGCCGGCGAGCGCGTGTTGGTGACCTCCGGCTCGGGTGGGGTCGGGCATCTAGGGGTGCAGATTGCGGTGGCTCTGGGCCTGGAGGTGATCGCCACCAGTGGGCCCGCCAACCTCCGCTTCGTGAGGGGCCTCGGCGCCGCCGAGGTGCTGGACTACCGGGACGAGGACCACCGCCGGCGACTTCGGGATATCCCGTACTTGCTGGATAGCGTCGGGGCCGGAAACATCGGGTCGTACCTCGGCTGCCTGTCCACGGGGGCGAAGGTTGCGGCGGTGGCCGGTGTGCCGAGCGAGGTGCCCGACGGAATCACCGTCACGCCAATCCGCTGCGAAGCCAGCTCCGCGCGCCTGACCCGGCTCTCGCAACTCATGACAGAGAGACGGTTGTCGGTGACAGTGCAGCAGGTGTTCCCGCTGGAGCAGGCGGCCGAGGCCCATCGCCTGCTGGAGGGCGGCCACGTCCGAGGCAAGCTGGTCATAGCCATAGGGCCATGACGGGATCCTCGGGTCAAGGAGGAGGACGTCCCGGTCGGAGGGACGAACCGCAACGGGTCTGATTTGCACACGCTGCCAGGTGCGCAGGATCCCGGGTGTCCAGCAGTCGGCGTACTGAGGTACCTTCAACAAGATTGACGGACGCGCGTTATGGGACACGCGCCGATTCGCAGATCCGCTGTGCGGACGTGGGAGAGAGGGCCGCGACGGGAAACCGGGGACAGAGGCACGAAGGACGGAGGGTGAGGAGACACAGCCGGCCGGCAGCGAGGGGACCGGAGAGGCGAGGAGGAGCCGGCCAGGTGCGGGGGCGAGAGCCCCTTGCGCTCAGGAGCCGGGGGCGCGGCAGGTGCCGGACGGCCAACCCCATGCCTGGACGATCGCCGGCGGGACGGTGATCCCGCACGCCCCGAGCTGCGGAGTGCCGCCCGTCGCGTAGACCTTCCATGTGCCGCCCCTCGGCTCCTCGAAGACGTAGTAGGAGCCCTCATCCTGCGAGGACACCTGGGCCTGTGTGGGTTGGTTGGGGTTAGGGGAGGGAGCGGCCACCATCTGTGCGCCGGCCCAGTAGGTCTCGTTGGTCGTGTCGACGGCGTAGTAGGTCAGCCCCTGCCTTAGGCCGCTGTACTCGGAGGCGGCAACGCCGTTCTGCGCCGCCACCGCGGCGATCAACTGTGTCCGTAGCGTGTCGGAGATGATCAAATTCTTCGCGCCTTGGACCGAGGAGGTAGCGGGCGGCGCGGCCGCGCCGGTGCTGCTGGTGCTCGCGGGGGCTTGGGAGCTCGGTGATCCGGAGCATCCGACCGCGACGATAGCCACGGCGGCAAGGACGGTGAGCCGAAAGTGGTCGCCCCCCCTCACCAGACCCACCTCCGGGTCACGCCTCCACCACCGGCGGCACCATGCGTCACCACACGCGGCCCGGTGGTGCATCTCGCGCCTGAGTTGCCATGCAGCGGCAACCCCTACCCCGTCCACGAGTCGGCGTAGCCGTTAGCCTCAACTTCCTCGCAGAACGTCTTCGATGGGCAGGAGATCGAGTTGGCGTACAGCGGTCCGGTGCCGATCGGGCCACCAGCATTGGCGAAGGTCTGGGGCTTCGACCAGGAGGCACCGTTGTAGGTGACCCAGCCGTCCAGACCCCCAGCCATGCAGAACGAGGCTGTGGGGCACGAGAGCGCATCGAACGATTGGGGACCGAGGTTTGTCGTGAGGGCCAGCCCCTTCGACCACGAGGTGCCATTGAACGTGTTCAGATAGGCCACGTTGGCTCCGGTGGTGCCTCCCACCGCACAGAATGTGGCAGCCGGGCAGGACACCACGGATACCTCGGGATTTGAACCGGAATTGCTTCCGGGAGGCAGCGAGAGAGTTTGCGGAGCCGACCATCCGCTCCCGTTGTAGGTGACCGATTGGTCGTTGTAGACCGCCTCGCAGAAGGTTGGATTGGCGCACGACACCTCACCGATGGTGGTCGGGTTCAAGGTGCTCGAGTTGATCACCTGGGGTTGGGACCATGAGGTGCCGTTGTAGGTGTAGTAGTTGACGTTGCCGTCCACCGCCATGCAGAAAGAGGTGGTGGGACAAGAGACGGAGAAGGACACGGACGCCGACGAGTTCGACGGGTTCAACTGTTCGCCCGCAGACCAGGTCGAACCGTTGAAGGTGTAGACGTCACTGAGATCGTCTCCGGCGACACAGAAGGACGACGAGCCGCATGAGACCGAAGCCAACTGGTCATTCATGTTGGATCCGGCAGTTGAGTCGATGTCCACACCCGTGGACCACACCTTTCCATTCCAGGTGAATGCGTCACCCGTGTCGTCGACGGCGGCACAGAACCTGGTAGTGGGGCATGACACGCTCGAGAAGTCGGCAGTGTGCGTCGCGATGCCCGGACCAGAGCCTTCCGTGTTGGATGCCACCAATGTTGCCAGCTTCCATCCGTGGCCCGACACTGCGGCCTGCGCGGCCGGAGCGCCGCAGTCCCACCGGGCCACGATCTTGAGCGTCTTGCCGCTTATCTGGCTCATGGAGGCGTCGATCGAACCAGCCTCGCCCTTCACGGTCACAGTGCCGCTATGGGCAAAGAAGTTGTCCTGTACACCCTTCTCGATGGACTTGGTGATGTTCTTGCCCTTCAGGTCCACGCTCAGTATGGCGGTCGGGGTTCGTCCGGTGAGGGATTGGAATGAGTAGGTTCCGTTCTTCTTCACGGTCACGTCCAGACTCCAACTGGCCACGCCCTTGATCCCGGAGACGGAGCCCACGAGATCGTTGAGTTCGACGAAGCCGTCGTTGTTGATCCCCCCGTAGGGACAGCCCGCATTAGGACCGTCGAGCAACGTGCCGGTGATCGCTCCCGAGAGCTTGAAGGTGTTGGCGGCGATACCTTTGGCGGATACCACCGAGGCGCCTGCCGGCTGGGCTGCGACGGCGACGACCATTGTCCCGGTGCACAGGGCCATGCTGGCCACTGAAATCACTACGCGGTCCCGCCACTTCACCCATGCTGTCATTTGGTCTCTCGGTCGCTTCCCAACGATCGCTGCGGCATCTGTCAACCATAGAGTTTTGCCCCACAACTTGCCCTACAAATCGCGTCAACTGCTTTCGTCCGATGTCGTCTGGATCGCTTTCGGCAGCCGGATTCACACGGCTGCAGTCGTGAGCTCACATCCCGCAGTGCCTCAGGGGCCGCGGCTAAGGCCGCGCAACCAACCAGGAGCCGGCCCCTAACTGTCACCGGGTCATAGCCGGCGGCCGAGACTGGGGTTGAGGGTCTTTCGGGCGATGACCACCCGGATCAGGACGTTGCCCACCGAACGGCGGCGCTCGGTGACCTGGGACCAGGGCAACGAGATGGCGCTGCACCGCGAGTTCACGATTGCTACGGGCATGCAGGTCTACTTCTGCGATCCGAGCAGTTCTTGGCAGCGCGACTCCAACGAGAACACCAACGGCTTGCTGAGCTCTGCCTGTGAGTGGACCGAGAGGTCGGTTCTCCGCGCCGCTCGTCAGCTCAACCGCCGACCCCGCGAAACCCTCGGTTGGATGACACCCTTGGAGAAAACGAGAGAGGTCGGTGCAACGACCCCCTGACTCCGCAGCCTGTCAGCCGCACAGGTGCTGCGCCGGGTACTGAGAAGTTGATCTACTTCGACACAATGCAGGAGCGGACCGCAGAGGGTGGTTTGCTTCAGAGAAGGCGGCGGTGATGAATACACCGCGGTGCGCTACACCCAATGCCTGACAAGGCCCGTATGGTTGCCTCGGTCGGCAGCCGATGGCGACTCCTTCGGCAATGCCCTTTGGCGGAGTCGACGAGAGGTCTCTACAAGACCGATTTCCGTCCGGCGTGCTTCCTAACGAAGCGGAGGATCGCGATGTGCTTCTGGGTATCGCGCTGCATCAGATCGACCAGAAGGCTCCAAAGCGTGGTGTCTTTCACGTCGCGCAGTTCACGTTGGAGCCGCTTGAGCTCACGGGCGTCCTGCCCCTCGCTCGCTAGGAGTTGCTTCGTGGCATCCAGTACCGCAGCGCGGTCAGCGTGAACGAAGTCCATATATGGGATGATCGGATTTTCACGCCTCATTTCCGCCTCGGTCTTGAGGGACTTGGCAAGCTCGGTGAACATCCGGTGGTGACGAACCTCGTCCTCAATGAGAAGGTTCACCAGATAGCTGAAGGCCTTTGACTCGGATTGCTCGGCGACCGCCGAGTACTTCTCCAACAGGCCGCGCTCCGCTTCCACGTGGCTTGTCAGGTGGCTCCAGAGGTCGAGCTCCCAAGGTGATGCCCCATGGGGCGGATCAGTTGTCGTATCGGTCATGGTCCCCATCCCAAATCCGGTGCCGTCATTGGACTCCTCCGGCCACCGAGTGAACCGTCCTGGGTTTCGGATAAGCCCGATGGTTTCGAGTGACCCCTACTCAGGCAGCTCTTCCTTGACAGTATTCCATGAGCCGAAGGCGCAACCCTGGGGATGAATCGGCTCGTTCTCAAGGCGCCGACAGCAACATCTTGAGCTGGACAGGGCGACACAGCAACCCGCTTGAAGCAAAGGCCCCGGTCATGGTCATGGTGATGGTCTCGTCGAGTTGTTGGCTGGGTCGATTATCCGGGCCAGGCATTCCCGACGCCCGTGGCTGTTTGTCAATCAGCCGTCACCCTGCGAATGACCGGCCGTCGCGGATGTTTCGACATCAGCCGCGCAACATGCGATCAATCGATACTCGGACTTAAGCGGAGTGCGACCTGCCTGTGGTGAGAGCGCCCCGAACCCATGCGGCTCGCCTTTGAGCGCCACGACGCCATCGTGCGTTCGGCCATCGAGTCCCACCAAGGCTATGTGTTCTCGATCGGTGGGGATGGCTTCGGGGCGGCGTTTGGGCGGGTCAGCGACTCGCTCTCGACGGTCACCCCGCCCCAGGCGGCCTTAGGATCACCGCGACGACCGAGAGGAGCCGAGGTGGAGATACGCCGAGTCGCGACAGGCCATAACGAAGAGGGTAAGGCCGTGTTCGTCAGCGACGAGATGGTGACACCGGTGACGTTGGCGCTTCTTCCAGGTAGTGAGTTCCATCTCCTTTGGGGCGCCGATTCAACCGTCACGTTCCCGGGCGACGGGTCAAGGCCGGAGGTCAAGCGCTATTTCCCTCCGGTCAGCGGGTTCCGATTTGGATTCTTCACCATTCCCCCCGATGGCGGCGCAGGCGCCCCGGCGGATCTCGATATCGAGGCTGCACTGGCTCAGCTCGAGGAGAAGTTGCCGGGCCTGGCAGAGCATCTCGAGCCCGACAACCCGGGGATGCACACGACCGCAACGATCGACTACGGCGTCGTGCTTTCCGGAGAAGCGGATCTCGAACTTGACAACGGGGCCAAGGTCAACCTCACGGCCGGCGACTCCTACATCCAGAACGGCACGCGTCACCGCTGGTCCAACAAGGGCGACGTTCCCGCTGTCATCGCCGTCACGTTGATTGGTGCGAACCACAGCAAGGTCGGTTGAAGGGGAAACGGGAATTCGCAAGTGGTCGCTCCCCGACGCCGCCGGCAAACAGCCACATCGGTCGGGGCTGATGGCGTAACAGCCACCCTTAGCTCAACCGTTTGAGGACCGCGGAGTGCTGCGTGTCGAGTGTCGTGTCATGCGGTGACGGTCTCGAAGTCGCTCGGCACGGTGCAGTTCTCGATGTTGAGGTCGTTGATGCCCGCGCCGAGGTGCGTGAGGATGAACCGAGGGCCGGGGAAACGTTCTCGCAACGCAATCACGTCGTCCACGTACATATGCGTTTGGGGCGGCGGGTGGGGCCCGTTGCACTCTAGGACCAGCAC
>PMOQ01000010.1 GCA_003161255.1 Acidimicrobiaceae bacterium
GACTCGATGTGGATGATGCCGTCAGCCGCGTGCACGTGCAGCCAGTAGTAGCACTGGGGCGCCTCGTAGAACGGTCCGAACGGGGTCTTCTCGGCCACCGGAGCAACGATCCCGATTCCGGCGGGCAACGGCCGGAGAACCCCGTTCACGTAGACGCTCAGATGGGTGTGCACGTGGTACACGAGTTGTTCACTCGAGTCGCACCCGATCCCGTCCACCATCTGTCCGTTCGCCTCCGTGGNNCGCCGGAGCGATGGGTCGACCGATCTCGAGTGGGACCCCCTCGGGGCCCGGGGGCCCGGACACAAATGGTTCGCTGGAGCCGGCCGAGATGAGCACCCCGATCAGGATCCCCACGGCGGCGAGGCCGGCCAGCCCGATTGCGTGCTTGCCTGGGCGAGACCGGACCGGCCGTCTGCTTCGCTGCTTCGATCCGCTGACCGGTCGTGCGCTGCGTGACTTCGTCGCAACTGTGCGGGAGTTTGTCTATTTGGCCGCGCGCAGCGCGCGGACCCGTTTTGCGTTCGTCATTCGATCTCCTCATCCGAGGCCGGCACTGCCGGTTGAGGCCAGCCGGCCGTTTCGTTCGCGTTGTGAGCGCCGG
Source organism: Acidimicrobiaceae bacterium (assembly GCA_003161255.1). Taxonomy (GTDB): domain Bacteria; phylum Actinomycetota; class Acidimicrobiia; order Acidimicrobiales; family RAAP-2; genus Palsa-461. The sequence goes on from PMOQ01000010.1 coordinate 605, forward strand.
TCCAACCGTCAACCCGTAGGGGTGAGGCAGACCCGGCTACGTCTTGCTCAGACCGAGACGAACGGGCGAGGCGGGNNGGCGGGTGCAGGATCGGTGGACGAACGCCGCGAGCCAGCCGGAGGAATCGGCTGGCCTTACGGAACGTCCGGGTGACAGCGAACACGCCGAGGGCAAGTGAACCGAGGGCGAACAGCATCCTGAAAGGTGGCGGGGTCAGGTTCCCGAGGGGATGTTCGGGACCACAGTGGCTCGTCACCGAGACGCAGACTCCAGGGGTGCCGCTCGGCGGAGCTTGAGCGCTCGGCAGGGCGGGCGTGAGCGTCGCGCCGGCCGTGGCCACCATCCCGACGCCGAAGACCCCGACCATCAACGTGCCGACGGCTATGACAAGGCCGAGGCGCTGGCGCACGCGCGGACGCTACCGTGCCGACCTTGTCGATTGGCCGCGCCCAGCCGGCGCGGCGCGCACCACGATTACCAATTCCCACGTCAGACGGGGGTTGACCGATCGAATCCAACTGAGCGCGGCCATCGGCCGCCATCTCCCATGGTCGGTCGAGGGGACCAGGTAGGGTGCGACGCTGTGGCCAGGGAAAAGTCCTCCGGCTCGCCCAAGGGTCTCGACGAGGCGCTAGACGGGGCCGACGGTGCCGACAGCAAGAAACCGGTGGTCGAGGTCGAAGGTCGAACCCTTTCGCTCTCCAACCTCGACAAGGTCCTGTACCCCGAGACGGGGTTCACCAAGGGCCAGGTGATCGACTACTACGTCCGCATCGCGCCGGTGCTGCTGCCACACTCGGTCGATCGGCCGCTGACCATGCACCGGTTCCCGGGCGGCGTCGACGACCCCAATTCGTTCTACGAGAAGCACCGCCCGAAGAGCGCCCCGGAGTGGGTGCGAAGCGAGCGCGTGCTGGCCAGCCCCAAGGCCAGGGACCAGAACGGCGTCGACTTCGTCATCCTCGATGACCTCCCGACCATGGTGTGGGTGGCCAACCTGGCCTCCCTCGAGCTGCACGTTCCCCAATGGCGGGTCGGCCCCGGTGGCCGGCCCGAACCGCCCGACCTCCTCGTCTTCGACCTCGACCCGGGCGAACCGGCGACGGTCGTCGAGTGCGCGGAGGTCGCGCTGTTGCTGGCCCAACAGGTGGCCGACGAGCACGGGTGGAGCTGCTACCCCAAGGTGAGCGGATCGAAGGGCATGCAGCTGTATGTGCCCCTCCCCGCGGCCGATCGCCAGCGCGAGTGGGAGGACGGCGGTTCACGCGACCTGGCCCGGACCGTGGCCGAAGAACTGGCCCGCGCCCGACCCGACCTCGTCGTGTCGAACATGCGCAAGGAGCTACGGAAGGGCAAGGTCCTCATCGACTGGAGCCAGAACCACGTCGCCAAGACGACCATCGCGCCGTACTCGCTGCGGGCCCGGCCCGAGCCGACGGTCTCTGCCCCGGTTACCTGGCAAGAGGTCGAGAAGGTGGCGTCGGACGGGAAGGCCGAGCGCCTGCGGTTCCTCCCCGACGACGTGCTGCAGCGGGTGGAGAAGGACGGGGACCTCTTCGCCCCGCTGGTCGGGTAGACGGCGATGGACCTCCCCCTCTCGCCACCGATCGACCCCATGTTGGCCAAGCTGACCAGCGATCTCCCGGAGGCAGACGATCTCCGCTACGAACCCAAGTGGGACGGATTTCGCAGCATCGTGTTCCGGAGCGGCGACGAGATGGAGCTGTCCAGCCGCAACAGCCGACCGCTGACCCGATACTTCCCCGAGCTCGTCAGCTCATTGGCCGCCGCGCTGCCGAAGCGGTGCGTCGTCGATGGCGAGATCCTGATCGCCGGCGACGGTGGCCTCGACTTCGAAGCGCTGCTCCAGCGCATCCACCCGGCCGAGTCCCGGATCAAGCGGCTCGCCGAGGAGACGCCGTCGTCGTTCGTTGCGTTCGACCTGCTCGCCGAGGGGGACAAGAACCTGTGCGGTCTCCCGTTCAAGCAACGGCGGGCCCGACTGGAGAAGCTGTTGCAGGGGTGCGGGCCCGGCGATCCGGTCCAGATCACCCCGCAGACCACCGACGTGGCACTCGCCGCCGACTGGCTGGACCGGTTCGAGGGGGCCGGGCTCGACGGCGTCGTCGCGAAGTCGCCCGAGCTCCCCTATCAGCCCGGCAAGCGCGTGATGTGGAAGATCAAGCACGAGCGGACGGCCGACTGTGTGGTGGCCGGATACCGGGACCACAAACAAGACGGCGTCGGATCGCTCGTGCTCGGCCTCTACGACGACGAGCACGTGCTGCGCCACGTGGGCGTGTGCTCGGGATTCAGCGCCAAACGCCGCAGGGAGCTGGTTGACGAGCTCGCCCCGCTCGCGCTCGGCGAGGGCGACGTCCATCCGTGGCGCGAGATGGCGGGCACGGGACCGACGGCCAGCCGTTGGAAGTCCGACGCCGAGCTCGAGCTGAACCCGCTGCGGCCCACTCTCGTCTGCGAGGTCGCCTACGACCATCGGCAGGGTGATCGGTTCCGTCACGCCACGCAGTTCCGGCGATGGCGGCCCGACCGCGACGCCGAGTCGTGCACGTTCGATCAGCTCGAGGTTGTCGCCCCGATCGAGCTTTCCGAGGTGTTCGGCCACTGAGCCTCGCCGACATTCGGACCCGGTGGCTGGCCTTGCCACGTGTGGCGGGAACGGGTCCTAGAGCTCCTTTTCGGGCAGTCGCTCCACGTTGACGTCTCGAAACGACACGACCCGCACCGACGGGACGAATCGGGCCGGCCGGTACATGTCCCACACCCAGGCGTCGGTCATCTCGACCTCGATGCAGGCCGGCGTGGCGTCCGAGCGGACGTTCACCGTGACCTGGTTGGCCAGGTAGAAGCGGCGTTCCGTCTCGACGACGTAGGAGAACATCGGGAGCACCGCCCGGTACTCCTGGACCAGCGCGAGCTCGATCTCCGCTTCGTACTGCTCGAGATCTTCCTCGCTCACCGGAGCAACTTCGTCCGGCACGAGCATCGGGCCGGAGGTGGCGTCACGGCCGAGCGGTGCGCCGCTCTTTGATCTTGGCCGACTTCCCGGCCCGGTCGCGCAGGTAGTAGAGCTTGGCCCGGCGCACGTCGCCGAAGGTCGCCACCTCGAGCTTGGCGATGCTCGGGGAATGGACCGGGAACGTCCGCTCGACCCCGACGCCGAAGCTGACCTTGCGCACCGTGAACGTCTCGCGGATCCCGGAGCCCTGCCGCCGGATGACCGCCCCCTGGAAGATCTGGACCCGCTCCCGGGTGCCCTCGACCACCCGCACATGCACCTTCAGGGTGTCGCCGGGCCGGAAGTCCGGGATGTCGTCGCGCAGGCTGTCGCGGTCGATGATCTCGGTGGAGTTCATGGGGGTCCTTGTCGCCGAGTGGCAGAGGCCGGAGATGGGGCGGGCCGTCGGCCGAGCTAGTCATCGTAGCCGTGGTCGGAGAGGAGCCGCCCCTCGCCGATCTCGGCCAGCAGGGCCACCTCGTCCTCGCTCAGCCCGCCCCGGGCCTCGATCAGGTCGGGTCGCTCGGCCAGGGTGCGTCGGAGCGCCTGGGCCCGGCGCCACCGGGCCACCGCCCCGTGGTTCCCGGACAGGAGCACCTCGGGGGCGGCCCACCCCCGGAATACGGCCGGCCTCGTGTACTGGGGGTACTCGAGGAGACCCGCCGCGAAGCTCTCCTCGGTCGGCGATTCGATGTTGCCGAGCACCCCCGGGACCAGACGCAGGACCGCCTCGATGACCACCAGTGCCGCCGCCTCCCCGCCGGCCAGCACCACGTCACCGACCGACAGCTCGCCGTCGACCAGGTGCTCGGTCACCCGTTGGTCCACGCCCTCGTAGCGGCCGCACAGGAGCGAGAAACCGGGCGACGCCGCCAGCTCCCTCGCCACCCGCTGGTCGAAGCGCCGCCCACCCGGGCTGAGCAAGAGGAGCGGTCGCGGCAGGCCGCCATCGGCGTCGACCGCCTCCACCGCTGCGAAGAGCGGCTCGCACATGAGGACCATCCCGGGCCCACCGCCGAACGGCGAGTCGTCGACCGAGCGGTGGGGGTCCGACGCACCTGCGCGCAGGTCGTGCACCCGCACCTCGACCACACCGCGTGCGCGGCCGCGGCCGACCAGGCTGGCCGAGCAATAGCCCTCGACCAGCTCGGGGAAGATCGTGAACACGTCGACGCGCATCGACCCGCTCAGTCCAACAGTCCGTCGGGGATGTCGACGACCACCCGCTCACCGGGCTGGTGCGACACCACGAAGCGCATCGGGATGAGCCCACCGTCTTCCAACACCAACAGGTCGCTGGCCGGGTTCGACTCGACCGCCCCGATCACACCGAGCGTGCGCCCGTCGGTCGACTCGACGGCCGCGCCGACCAGCTCGTGGACCCACAGGGTGCCGGGTCGTTCGACCGGCGCGGCGCGGAGGAGCACGCCCCGCAACGCCTCGGCGCCGTTGCGGTCGACCACGCCCTCGAAGAGGACGAGGCGGCGATCCTGGTGGGGCCGGGAGCTCACCACCGTGAGGGGGCCCCGGTCGGTCGAGAACGCGCGACCGGGTTCGAGGTGGGCGTCGTCACCCCAGATGTCGACCCGCACCTCGCCGGCCAGCCCGTGGGCCTTGCCGATGCGGCCGACCTCGAGCTCGAGGGGCTCGTCTCCGGGGGGCGTCGGACCCACCCCCGGGACCACCTCAGTCGTCGACGATGTCGACGCTCACCTGGGTGCCGTCCCGCGCCCCGGCGGCCGCGACGAGCGTCCGGATCGCCTGGGCGGTGCGGCCGCGTCGACCGATGACCCGGCCCATGTCCTCGGGCGCCACGTGCACCCTGAGCACCACCGATCCGCGGCGCTGCTCCGCCTCGATCACGACCGCCTCGGGTTCGTCGGAGAGCGACTTGGCCAGGTAGGTGAGCACCGCGACCGGCGTCGACTCGTCGCTGCGGTTGCCGACCATGTCGTCGACGTCGGGCTCGGAGTCCTCGCGGACCGCGTTGACGTCGCCATCCTCGTAATCTTCGGGCTCGTCGTCGATGTCGTCCTCGACCTGGCCACCTGCGATCGTGTTGATGTCGCCGGCCTCGTAGTCCGAGCCGCTCACTTGGCCTTGGCCGCCGTGAACTCGTCCCACGCGCCGGAGGTCTTCAAGAGCCGCTCGACCCGTTCGGTGGGCTGGGCACCCTGACCCAGCCACTTGAGCGCCTTGGCGTTGTCGATGATGACGACGGCGTCGGGCTCGGCTGCCGACTTGCCCCTCGGTGCGTAGGTCCCGAGGATCTCGAGGAAACGACCGTCACGGGGCGAGCGGCTGTCCGCCGCCACCACCCGGTAGGTGGGCTGCTTCTTCTTTCCCATCCGCACAAGGCGGAGCTTCACTGCCACCGATTCGTTCCTCCGTAGGTCCTGACGAGTAGATCCAGCGCGGGCGATCTCGTGCCCGACCGGCCGGCTTTGATGTCACGGGTCGCGCCGACCGTCTGCGGCATCCCGGACTTGCCTGCCCGGGGACCGCTCCGGCCGACCATTCTCGCAGATGCTGGCGGTGCCCCGCCCAACCAGGACCGCTGCGGGATCAACGGCCCTTCGGCGGGGTGACCCGGCCACCCTTCTTCTTGGTGCGCCCGACGCGGCCCTTGGACCCCGGGGCGGGTCGCGGCGCCTCGGGCCGGGGTGCGGCCCCGGGGCGGCTGGAGAGCATCTCGGCGAGGGAATCCTCCGCGCTCGCTCCCCCGAGGCCCCGTGCGGCGGCCATGCGGCCGAGCCGGCCGCCCCCCGCACCGGCGAGCGCCGCCGCCGGGCCGGTGCCGCGCATCATCTTCTGCATCTCCTTGAACTGCTTGAGCAGCTGGTTGACGTCCTGGGTGGACGTGCCGCTCCCCCGGGCGATGCGGACCCGGCGGGACCCGTCGACGACCGACGGCTCGGCGCGTTCCTTGGGCGTCATAGAGCGGACGATGGCCTCGACCCGGGAGACCTGGCCGTCGTCGATCGAGTCGGCGGCCTGGCGGATCTCCTTGGACATCCCCGGCATCATGCGGAGGATCCCTCCGAGCGAGCCCATCTTTTGCACCTGGTGGAGCTGCTCCAAGAAGTCATCCAGCGTGAAGCGGCCGGACATGAGCCGTTCGGCGGACCGGGCCACGACATCCTGGTCCATCTTCTGCTCGGCCTGCTCGATCAGCGTGAGCATGTCGCCCATGCCGAGGATCCGGTCGGCCATGCGGTCGGGGTGGAACAGGTCGAGGTCGCCGAGCTTCTCGCCCGTCGACGCGAAGACGATGGGCCGGCCGACGACCTCTTTCACCGAGAGCGCCGCGCCGCCGCGGGCGTCGCTGTCGAGCTTGGACAGGATCACGCCGTCGAGCGCCAGCGCGTCGTGGAACGCCTTGGCGGTGGCGACGGCGTCCTGACCGGTCATCGCGTCGATCACGAGGAACGTGTAGTGCGGCTCGGTGCGCTTCGAGATCCGGCGCACCTCGTCCATGAGGGCCTCGTCGATGCTGAGGCGCCCGGCGGTGTCGATGATGCAGACGTCGCGGCCGATCCGGCGGGCCTCATCGACGCCGGCCACCGCCGTCTTGACCGGGTCGCCGGGTTGGCTGAACACCGTGACCTGCGCCGACGCACCGAGCACCCGGAGCTGCTCGACCGCCGCGGGCCGCTGGAGGTCGGCCCCGACCAGCATCGGGTTGCGCCCCTGCTGCTTCCACCATTGGGCCAACTTCGCAGCGGCGGTGGTCTTGCCGGAGCCCTGGAGGCCCGCCAGCAGCACGACCGTCGGTGGGCGGGACGCGTAGGTGAGCCGGAGCGCCTCGCCGCCGAGCGCCTCGATCAGCTGCTCGTGGACCGCCTTGATGACCTGCTGGCCCGGCGAGAGGCTCTTGGACAGGACCTCACCGCTGCAGCGCTCCCGGACCGCCTCGACGAAGTGGCGGGTGACCCCGAGCTCGACGTCGGCCTCCAAGAGCGCGGTGCGGATCTCGGCGAGCGCCTCGTCGAGGTCGGCCGGAGAGATGCGGCCCCGGCTCCGCAGCCGCCCCGCGACGTGCTCGAGGCGTTCGGAGAGTGCGTCGAACATGGAAAAATCAGGCTATCGGAGGGTTACAGACCGACCAGCGCGTCCACGAACGACTCGGGGTCGAACGGGATCATGTCGTCGGGCCCCTCGCCCACGCCGACCAGCTTGACCGGCAGGCCGAGCTGACGCTCGATCGGGATCACCACCCCGCCCTTGGCCGTCCCGTCGAGCTTGGTGAGCACCACGCCGGTGACGCCCACCGCCTCGGTGAACTGGCGCGCCTGGACCACGGCGTTCTGCCCGGTCGTCGCGTCGAGCACCAGCAGGACCTCGGTGACCCGGCCCGGCGCGCGGTCGGCCACCCGGCGGATCTTGGCCAGCTCCTCGACCAGGTTCACCTTGGTGTGGAGGCGCCCCGCCGTGTCTGCGAGGACGAGGTCGTTGCCGCGGGCCTTGGCCCGCTGCACGGCGTCGAACACCACCGAGCTCGGGTCCCCACCCTCGGCGCCCCGGACGATCTCGGTCCCCGCCCGTTCGGCCCACAGCCCCAGCTGGTCGGCTGCGGCGGCCCGGAAGGTGTCGCCCGCCGCCAACAGGATCGAGCGGCCCTCGAGCCGGCGGGCCAGCGCGACCTTGCCGATGCTCGTGGTCTTGCCCACCCCGTTCACCCCGACGAACAGCCACACGTTGACGACACCGGGTTCGTCGTCGAAGCGAAGCCTGCGGTCCGCGTTCTCGGCGAACACCCCGACCAACTGGTCGGCCAGCGCGTCGAGCACCCCATCGGCGCCGACCCCGCTCGCGCGCAGCTCGCGCAAGAGCTCGGTGGTCGTCTCGACGCCGACGTCGGCTCGAAGCAGCGCTTCCTCCGCCGCCTCGAAGGCCGCCGCGGTGTCGGCACGGCCGCCCAACGCGCGGAGCGGGGCGAACAGCCCCCTGGTGCGGCCCAGCCGCTCCCGCAGCGCCGGCGCGGCCGGTCGGGGCTGGGCGGCCGGTGGTGCCTCGGGCTCGGCCGGTCTGTCCCGTGGGGCCGCCGCCGAGGGAACCACGGTCCTGGTGGGCGGCGGGGCCGGGGGACGGCGACGCCGGACGACGACCGTCGCCGACAGCGCGAGGACGACGACGACACCGATGGCGATCCACAGCGCGATCACGGAGGTTGGAGCCTATCGGCCGAGCGGGTGCGGGCCGCTTGGGCCCGCTACTAGGACGCCGCGCGCTCGGCTCGATCCTCCACCCGCTGGCTGACCACCTGGGAGGACCCGCCGGGGGCCATCGTCACGCCGTAGAGGGCGTCGCCGGACTCCATGGTGCGCTTCTGGTGCGAGACGATGATCAGCTGCGCCTCGTCGCGGAACTCGCGGACCATGTCCAAGAACCGGTGGAGGTTGACGTCGTCGAGGGCCGCCTCGACCTCGTCCATCAGGTAGAAGGGCGACGGGCGGCTCTTGAACACGGCGAACAAGAACGCCAGCGCCGACAGGGAGCGCTCGCCTCCCGAGAGGAGCGACACCCGGCGCACGTTGCGCCCCGCCGGGCGGATCTCGATGTCGACGCCCGTGTTGAGCAGGTCCTCGGGCTCGGTGAGCACGAGCCGCCCGGTGCCGCCGGGGAAGAGCGTCGACACGAGGGTCGAGAAGTGTTCGTTCACGTCGGCCACCGCGGCGGCGAACGTCTCGGCGATCTCCCTGTCGAGGGTGCGCACGACCTCTTGGAGCTCGCGCCGTGCCGAGCGGACGTCGTCGGACTGGGTCTCGAGCTCCCGGTGGCGCTCCTCGAGCGTGCTCAGCTCTTCGAGGGCCAGCGGGTTGATCGGCCCCAGTCGGGCCAGCTTCGTCGAGAGGGTCTCCGCGTGCTCGGCCGCCGAGACCCCGGCCGGGAGCTCGGGGCAGGCCACCCCGATGACGTCGACCGGCGTGGCGTGGAACTGCTGGCGGACCATCTCGGTCAGCGACTCGGTGCGGACCTCGACCTCGGCGGCCTCGTGGTCGAGCTGGCGGGTCCGGTCCCGGACCTCCGAAAGGCGCTGTTCGACGCCCGAGCGGTCCCGGTGCAGCGACTCGAGCCGCTCGCCCCCGGCGCGGACGGCGTCGACCTGGTGGCGGTAGTCGGCGTCGAGGGAACGCTGGACCTCGTCGAGCCGGGACCGTTCGTCGGCGACCAGACCCGACAGCCGGTCCACCGCCGCCACGTCGGCCTCGAGGCGCAGCCGGCGGGCCGCCGCGGCCTCGCGCTCCTCCCCGTGGCCGGACAGGCGCCGCTCGACCTCGGCCAGCCGGCCGGCCAGGACCCGGCGCCGCTCGGCCAGCCCGGCTTCGGCCAGCTCGACGCGCTGGCGCGCGTCGGCGAGCTCGGCGCGTCGGGCTTCGAGCTCCCGGCGGCCGGCCAATGCGTCTTCGGCCCGCCGCCCCGCTTCGGCGAAACCCGCCTCGAGCCCGGGCAGTGACCCCTCGTACCCGGCGAGGACGCGCTCCTCGGCGGCTGCGGACTCTGCCACCTCGTTGTGGGTCCGGCGCACGTCGTCGAGTTCGGTCTCGAGCCGGCGGCGGTCGTTCAGGATCCGGCTCAGCTCGGCCTCGAGTGACGCGGATTCGGCGAGGTGGCGGTCGAGCTCACGGGTCGCGCGGATCGCGGCCGACCGGGCCTCCTCGAGCGTCGCCCGACGGCGTTCGAGACCCTCGGCCTTCGCCGCCGCGTCGGCGTCGGCCAGGGCGGCCCGGGACTCGGACTCCTCGACCGCGCTCACGGTGACCAGCCGGGTCGACGAGCGGGCCCGCCAGCCGCTGCGGGCGAATCGGTCCCCCTCGGTCGTCACGACGACGAGGTCCGGCCGGTCGAGCGCGAGATCGATGGCCCGCTCCCACCCCTCGACGGCGACCGCAGACCCGAGCACCGCGTCGAGCACCGCGTCGAGCGACCCACCGGTGCCGCGGCGCGTCCGCACGTGGGGCCGCAGAAACTCGGCATCGGCCGGCACCTCGGGCAGGCCGGGCGACGCCGTCGGGCCCTCGGGAGCCGGCAGGACCGCGCCGGCGGCGCCCTGGCTCCGCAGCCGGCCGAGCGCGTTCTTGGCCGCCCGGCGCCCCTCGACGACGACCGCGGCCATCGACGCGCCGACCGCGGCCTCGAAGGCGGACTCGAAACCCGCGTCGATCTCGACCAGCTCGACGAGCGCGCCGACGACGCCTTCGCCACCGCTCAACATCTCGCGGCCGCCCGAGCCCTGCAGCTCGTGGAGCGCCCGCGCCAGTGCCTCGGCGCGGGCCGCCGAGCGGTGCCGTTCCTGCTCGGCCGCCGCCAGGGCCCGTTCGGCGTCGTCCGCCTCTCGCCGGGCATGGGCGGTCGCGGCCTCGGCGCTCGCCGCCGCCGCTTCCAGTCGGGCGCCCCGTTCGGCCACCGAGCTGCGGGTGGCCTCGAGAGCCTCGGCGGCCTCGGCCAGTTCGAGGTCCCTCGTCCCGAGCGCGGCGATCCGACGCTCGAGCGACCGGAGGCCGGCCTGGGCCTGCTCGGTGGTCCTCCGGAGCACCTCGACCCGCGCCCTCGTGACCTCGAGCGCCTCCTCGGCCGCGGCGACGTCGCTGCGATCGCCCCAGCGGGCCAGGTGGGCCTGCTCGTCCGCGGCCAGCACGGCCTCCATGCGCGCCAGCGCGTCGTGCTCGGGGCCGGTGGCCATCGACTCGGACTCGGTCGCGGCCATCTCGCCGGCCAGGCGCGCCGCCTCGGCCTCCAGGGTCGAGACGACGTCGACGTCGGCCGCCGCATCGAGGGACACGGCGAGGGACCGGCGGCGCTCCTCCAACACGTGAGCGGTGCCCCGGGTGCGTTCGATGAGGGCCCGGACCCGGCCCAAGGCGGCGGCCAGGTCCTCCTCCCGGCGCGAGGCCAGCTCGGCGGCGGCCGCCGACGCGGCCCGATCCAGCTCGACGAGGCCGTCCTGCAGCTCGGTCTCCTCGGCCCGCAGCTCCTCGAGCGCCCCCCAGGCGAGCCGGCCGCGCTCGGCCAGGTCGGCCAGCTCCACCCCGGCCAGGTGCTGGCGCAGCTCGGTGAGCTCGCTGGCCACCGACGCGTGGCTCCGGGCGGCGGTGGCCTGGCGCTCCAGGGGCCGGATCTGGCGGCGCACCTCGCGCACCAGGTCGCCCAGTCGCTCGAGGTTCTCCTGGGTCGCGGCGATCCGGCGCTCGGCCCGCTCCCGACGCTGGCGGTGCTTGCGGACGCCCGCGGCGTCCTCGATGATCGCCCGCCGGTCCTCGGGCCGCGCGTTCAAGACGGTGTCGAGCTGGCCCTGCCCGATGATCATGTGTTGCTGGCGCCCGACCCCGGAGTCGGAGAGCAGCTCTTGGACGTCGAGCAGCCGGCAGGGGGCGCCGTTGATGGCGTACTCGCTGTCGCCCGTACGGAAG
>PMOQ01000029.1 GCA_003161255.1 Acidimicrobiaceae bacterium
CCGGTTTTACGGGACCAACCGGTATCACGGGACCAACCGGTATCACGGGACCAACGGGTGTGATGGGACCTCAGTAACCTACGCCACTCGCATTCTGGTTGAAGCTCAAAATGGAATGACGCCCGCTTCTGTTGCCGGACCGCCAGTGGCGCTCGAGTCTCTGACAGCCACGCCCACTGGATTTCGCATTACCGCCCGTGTCGGCACAGCGGAGCATCGGCTGTATGGACATCGTCGGATGATCACGTGGGCCATGACGGCACGAGGTAGCGCGATAGAGCCACCTGAGAAATGACATCCATCGTCTACCGCAGGTGCCATCTATGCACGGTCACTGACAACGAATCATTCGCTCTGCGTCGACTCACTGACCCCGCAGGCCGTCAACCACACGGCGGTGGATGTCAACCCGCATTCGGTCGCTGCAGTCCTCTCGACTCTCGTCTCAAACCTTGAATCACGGGTAACCTCCACCAGAGGGAACGAACCGAGGTGCCTGACAGTGGGAAACAATCGCCGGTGATCTGGCGCTGTGGGTCGCTCGTTCATCCGTCGGACGAGGAAACGCCGGCGGCGGGGTGTCCCAGGTGTCGCCGAATCAATGAGGCGATCAGGGATGGCGGAGATTAGAAGGTCGCCGAAGGGAAGGAATGGCCGCGCCATTTCGAGTAGGGATCCTCAACGACATGTCCGACGGACCTCCAGGCCCGGGTGCAAACCTCGAAACTTGGCTGAGGCTGGCGGCCGACGACCTCATCAAGGCGTGCCGGATAGATCGGGACGTCGAGTTCGTGCACTCATGGGGCCTAGGTTTGCCTTCCGGCACCGCCGCGGCGGTCGAGCGGGCTTTTGCAGCGCTGGTGGATCAGGACGTGCTGGTGATCGTCGGCCCGGCCATTGGTGACGACGCCCGGGTCGCCACGCCGCTGGCCGATCACTACCGCGTGCCTACCATCAACTGGGCTGGTACCGAACTGGGCCGCAGTGAGTACATGTTCCACCTCCAGGTCGGATCCCACGAGGACGAGTCGATCGTCATCGCCCGCCATTTGGCCGCCACCGGAGCTGGCCGTGTGGGAGTGGTTCACGACCGGTCCCCGATCGGACGCCGGCACCTGTCGTTTCTGGTCGACGAAGCTGAGGCGATCGGCTTAAGGGTCGCCGCTTCCGTATCGATCTCTCCCATAGCGCAGCACGCTGATGCCCAGGTTCACTCGCTGCTCGACATCGGGATCGATGCCCTCGTGTACCTTGGCCTCGGGCTGGCCGCGCCGGCAGTGGCCTTAGCTGCATCGCAGCTCGCATGGCAAGGGCCCCGCATGATGAACACGGCCGGGATGCGCGGCTATGTCCCCGAGTTCGGAGACGCCATAGACGGATGGACCTACATCGACATGCACTCCGACGGCAACACCACCTTGGCCGCCCTGCGTCGACGCATGAACATCGGCCCGGAAAGAGGAGCGGGACCGGCGTACGGTTACGACATGGGGCGGCTCGTTGCCGAAGCGCTCGCCCGCGCTCCCGAACGGACCCGGGAGGGGCTAAAGGCCGGTCTCGAGCAGGTCAAATGGCTGCCCGCTGCTGAGGGGCTCGAGGGGACCCTGCTGGGCTTCGGTCACCGAGACCGGGGCGCCCTGCACGGCCGCTACCTAGTCGTTCGCCAGTGGCGAGGACGAACCTCGGTCGAGGTGTAAAGGCGGACCGGCGACGCCCGTCAATTCGCGGCCAACGGGGCGGCAGTGGCTCTGGTCGCGCGCCGCAGGGACAGGCTCGAGGCGCTCGTCATCGAGTGCGACGTCACCGAGCACGACGAAGCCACCGAAGCCGTCGAGCCGTTGATCTGCACATCCTCCACCTATCGCCACCCCTCACCAGGACTCAAGCCGCCACCGCCCCTTGGTGCGGGAACGGGCGGATCGGTCCTCCGACCCAGGGCTGACCTGGGAAAACAATGCGCGTCCTTCAAGGCAGGAAGCTAGTCCGGGATGTTGGAGATTCGACCTACCCGGTTATACTCGGTGGTATGACTTCTCGAGTGGGGCCAAAGGGACAGGTCGTCATTCCGAAGGTGATGCGCGATCGTTTGGGCATTGCCCCGGGCGACGAGGTGGACTTCACCCTGGAGAACGACGCTGTACGGATTGAGCCGGTACATGAGATCCGGAGCTTGCGTGGTCATCTTGCCGGGCTCGGGCTCACCATGGCCCTTGAAGCCGATCGGCGCGCCGAGCGAGATCGATGACCGACTGCCTCGACTCGTGGGCGGTTCTCCGCTGGCTCGAAGGCGAGGAGCCAGCCGCAAGCCGAGTTGAGGCAGCGCTGTCCGCTCGCCCGGTAATGAGTTGGATCAACCTCGGCGAGGTTTCGTACATCGTTGAACGCAAAGCGGGACAAACACAGGCCCACCTCGTCATTCGGGACCTCCGCCGCCGGTTGATATTGGACCTGCCGACCGAGGCCCGTGTGCTTGAGGCAGCCGCCATCAAGGCTCGGTACCCGATCGCCTACGCCGATGCTTTCGCAGTGGCGACAGCCATTGGCCGCGATGCAGTCCTACTCACGGGCGATCCGGAGATCCTCGACGGCGACCCGGCTTGGCCGACAGCTGATCTTCGCTCCTGAGGCGAAGTGCCGGCGCCAATAGGCGGTGAAGGTGTTGGCGGGCGGATCCGGATCGTCGCAACGACCTCACTGTGTCATGTGCACACGGCGGACTTGAAACACGCTCGGCTACCCGCTTTGTGAGTGACGATGCATCTCCCCGGCGTGAGCGAACCACTCCGCCCGTTTCGGGGGCGGCACATTTGCCTGTTGGAACGCCGGCCCCAGGTCCTTCTCCATAAACTCTTCCTGAGCGGCCTTTGATTCCCAGACCTCAACGACAATGAGTTTGTCTCCCGATTCCCCCGCGACATGGTGGAGCAGGGGAGGTGGCCAATCACCCGAACCCGTAGAGGGATCGACCTTGAGAATGTCAGACACCTTCTTGTACAACTCCACCGCTTCGGGCGTTTCGAACTCGAGAACAAGAACATCTGGCACGGCCATGCTTCCCTTCACTCGGGTGCGGCCGGACGCAGGCGGAGCCATTCCGCCCCGGCCGTCATCCCAAAGGACACCGCACTCGGCCCACCCAGGACCGAGCGAGCGAATGGTACCGCTAGCGCCGGGTTGGTGCTCGCCTCGACGTCGGAACGTCGTCGGGCGTTTCGTTGTGTCCTCGCAGGCACCCGCGTCGTCAGTCGCCGAGAGGTTTCCCTCTCCACTGTGACCTTGACCCGACGTGCCTTCACACGCATCGAAACATGTGGCTCACCGATCAAGTGCGGACCGATCGGCTATTCGGTAGCCAGTTCCGACGCAAAATCGTGGGACTTGCCGCGGTCGCCCGCAGTTGGGGGGCCGATGGGTACGCTTCATCGGAGGTGCTAACCGACGGACGCGGCCTCCCTGCGAACACGGTCTTCGACGTTGACGTTTGCATCATTGGGACTGGACCCGCGGGACTCACCGTTGCCCAAGAGCTGATTGGCTCCCGAGGTCGGATCCTCCTGCTCGAGCGCGGCGACGCTTCGGAACGGTTGGGCGCTGATCTTGCCACGCGCCTGGAATTCGAGAGCCCCCACTTTCCCTCTCCGCTCGAGGCGATCCATCACCAACTTGGGGGTATGGCGGCAATCTGGAACCTGCGTCTCCTCGACGAGGTGACGCCCGGCGCTCGCTATCTGCCGTTGGACCCCATCGATTTCGAGACCCGAGAATGGGTGCCCAACAGCGGTTGGCCGATCACCTTTGACCAACTGGCGCCGTACTATCGCCGCGCCCGAACGTCGTGCGACATCGGACCGTTTGATTTTCACGGTTCGCTGCCCGACAACGGACGTGTGCCGCTGTCCAGCCCATCGGGGGCCATGGTGACCCGCCTTGAGCAGCTGGGACCGGCCACGGCGTTCACCGGTCAGCGGTTGGTGGATCTGACCGCTTCCGATCATGTCCGGGTTGTGACAAATGCGGCCGCCGTCGAGCTGACATCGGCCGACGGTACTGACGATCACATGGCAAGCATCTCGGCCCGTTCTTCGGGAGGTATCCCATTTGCGATCCGCTGTCGAGTCGTGGTCCTCGCGGCAGGCGCGATCGAGAACGCTCGCCTGCTTCTGAACTCCACTGCTGAGTGCCCGTCAGGGCTCGGGAACGGTTCCGACAACGTCGGACGATTCTTTATGGACCACCCGCGGCTGTTGCTCGGTGCCGGATCATTCCCTGACCGAGGGGCACGAGCCATGGACCTCTATGAACGGCACCTCGCCGAGGGCCAGCTCTTGTTCGGCAAGCTCAAGCTTTCGGAAGCGGTACTGCGTCGCGAAGAGATGCTGAACGGCAATGCTCAGATCTTTCCCCATTCCCTCTCCGTTTCCCAGCTCCGGGCCGTTCGGTCTGCCCGCGTCGTCATGGAGTCCATCAAGCGTGGAACAGGTTTGGAGCGCGTTCCGAAACACTTCACGATGGCTACCCGGCACGCGATGGCGATGGCCCGTTATGCCCTGATCGTTCGCAACGGGAACCGGCCCGAGGTACCGGGCCGCTACTCCGATAGGTGGACCGGCATCACGGCGGGATCGTACAAGCTGACCTATCAACCAGAGCAAGCTCCCAACAGGGCGAACCGGGTCAGCTTGAGTGAGCGGCGGGACACGTCGGGGTACCGGATCGCACACCTCGATTGGCGATGGTCCGATATCGACCTTCGGAGCATCCACCGTGCGCGGCAGCTGTTTGCCGCGGAGCTTCGAGCCAGTGGTCTGGCCGACCTCGTCGATATTGAAGAAGATGGAGCGATCCCTCAAGCCGAGACAGCGCATCACCACCTCGGCACGACGCGAATGCATGACTCACCCCGCGACGGTGTCGTTGACCGCAACTGCAGGGTCCACGGATCCTCATCGGTGTATGTCGCCGGTGGTTCCGTGTTCCCTACGGGGGGTTACGCGAATCCGACGTTGACCGTTGTCGCGCTCTCGATACGTCTGGCCGACGAGTTGAAGCGAGTGATGTCCCGGGATTGACGGGGCCGTCGCTCACAGGGCTGGGGGGGTTGTGTTCCCGAGGTTGGCCAAGCCACCTCCGGATGACCAGGTACAAGGCGGTTGGCTTAGTCATGTTGCCACCGAGTCAGCTCCGGCTACTTCGCAGAGCTCGGGGTGGAGTTGCCCGGTGCGCCCGATTCGCGTAGGAACGCACCATGCGCTTTGGAATTTGGCCTGCTCCCGGACGCCCTTGGGGTGAGATCGTCGAACTAGTCGCCCACTGCGAGGCGACAGGGTGGGACAGTGCCTACTTCGCAGATCACTTCATGCCCAATGGGACGGACTCGACTCCGCTGGACGGCGACACCTTGGAGTGTTGGTCCGTGATTGCAGCCTTAGCCGCCTCCGTGCCCCGCCTCACGCTGGCGTCCTTGGTCACGAGTGTGACTTATCGTCATCCGGCCGTGCTGGCCAAGATCGCGTCCGCGGTCGACCAGATCAGCCAGGGTCGCCTGGTGCTCGGCGTCGGCGCCGGGTGGCAGGAGAACGAGCACGCTGCCTACGGGATCAAGCTCGGAACCGTCAAGGAACGGTTGGACCGCTTCGAAGAGGCAATCGAGATCCTCGATTCGATGTTGCACGCCTCCCGGACGACGTTCGAGGGTGGGTACTTCAAGGTGACCGATGCGCCGAACCAGCCGGCTCCGGCCCAGGATCGTCTTCCACTGTTGATAGGGGGCGGCGGTGAGGAGCGGACGATGCGAATCGCCGCAAAGTATGCGGATCAGTGGAACGCCTGGACGAACCCCAAACTGCTCGCTCACAAGGTTGCCGTGCTGCATGATCGGTGTGAGGAAATAGCCCGCGATCCGAGCGAGATCCACGTGTCGACCCAGGCACTGCTCTTCTTGTCGACAGACGAGACCTGGTTAGCCGAACGACGGCAGGTCGATCTCGGTCAGGCCGCCATCATTGGCACACCCAACGAGGTCGTCGACATCGTGGCGAGCTATCGAGACGCAGGGGCCGACGAATTGATCATCCCCGACTTCACCATGGGTTCGAAGAGCCGACGGATGGACACCTGCGACCTGTTTGCCCAAGAGGTCGCCATCCACTTCCGCTAACCGCGCCAAGGACGTTCGGCGCACGGGTCAGATGTAGCCAACCCGAAGAGTTCCGTGGCTTTGCATCCAACCTCGCGGCGCGTTGCCCTTATTAGGCCCCGACAAAAGGTGGACTCCCGAGGGGCAAAAGTACCCTCGACAAGTAGCTTCACCAGGCGGATCTTCGGTGAGAGCCGATGACCAGGCAGTGACACCGTCCGAGCACCAGGTCGATAACCAAGCCAGGTTGGTAACCCGGAGCATCAGCCAAACCCGGACACTTGGAGCCGAGCCCGAGCAATCGTTCTCACCGCGAAGTAGGTTCGGCCGGTGCGATTCGGGGTCTTCTACGAGCATCAGCTGCCTCGGCCATGGACCGAGGAGGCCGAGTATCAGCTCCTCAACAACAGCCTCGACCAGATCGAGCTGGCCGACCGGCTGGGCTATGACTACGCGTGGGAGGTCGAGCACCATTTCCTGGAGGAGTACTCCCACAGCTCGGCCCCTGAGGTGTTCCTCGCCGCGGCGAGCCAACGAACCTCGCAGATCCGACTCGGGCACGGCATCATCCAGCTGACCACCAACCACCCGGCCCGTGTCGCCGAGCGTGTTTCCACGCTCGACCTCGTCTCGCACGGTCGGGTCGAGCTGGGTCTCGGTGAGTCTGCGACGACCACCGAACTGCACCCGTTTGATCGTCGGTTCCGCGACAAGCGGGCCGTGTGGGAAGACGGGGTCCGGGCCCTGCTCCCGATGTTCTGGAGCGACGCATGGGAGTACCACGGGGAGCATTTCGACTTCCCGCTCCGCAACGTGATCCCGAAACCACGACAGAAGCCCCACCCGCCCTTGTGGGTCGCCTGCTCACAGCTCGAGACGATCAGGATGGCCGGCATGCGCGGAATGGGCGCGCTCGGGTTTCAGTTCGTGTCGGCCGAGGCCGCGCACGCATGGGTGCACGCGTACTACATCGCCTATACCAAGCGACTCGACAAACTCTGCGACTACGTCACCAATCCGAACATCGCAGTCGTCTCGCAGTTCATGTGCGCGCCGACCGACGAAGAAGCGGTCGCCCGTGCCGAGGGATCGTCGTTCTTCCAGTTCGCACTCGGCTATTACGGCACCCATGCGCCCGGAGTCCCGGGCGAGATCAAGCTGTGGGATGAGTTCCTTGCCTACCGTGACACCCCGGCCGGCCAGAAGGCGCGCCAAGGGGGCTTGATCGGTTCCCCCGAGACCATCCGATCGCGGCTGCGCAAGTTCGAGGAGTCGAACGTGGACCAGGTGATCCTGCTCAACCAGGCCGGCAAAAACACCCACGAGGACATCTGCTCGTCCCTCCAACTGTTCGCCGACGAGGTCATGCCCGAATTCCACGCCCGTGAGCCCGAGCACCAGGAATGGAAGCAGGCCGTCCTTGGGGGCAAGATCGAGATCGAGGAGATCGACACCGAGCCGTTCGCGGCCCCGCGCCGGGGTCGCTGAATCGAGCTCTACGCGCAATGTCGGCTTGTTCAGTCTTTGCTCTCTGTGACGGCGGCGACCCAGTCGTCGCGAACGTCGCTTCGGTCGCCTCGCGGCCCGCCACCGAGGTCGACTCCAGGGCCACTCGTCGTTCGCTCAGCGGCCGAGGCCGGACCAAGCAGGACTACCGTCGGGTGCACCATGATCTCGGTCGTTGCACCACTCAGGAGATCGTTGCTCGCCAGGATCATGAGGTGCGGTCTCATGGCCGCAGTGTGTGTCGGTTTCGTCGGGTGCGCCTCAGTGGGGGGTTCGAACGCCGGGCAGCGACCACCTTCATCAATCGGGTTCGAGGCCGCCAAGCAAGCGTGGGAGAAGGGCGCCGCGGCCGACTCCGCTGATCAGGGGATCTGTTGGTCTCGAGCAGAGTCCGACCTGGCTCAGGACACCGATTCGGGGGAGTCCAGCGGTGCGGGGTTCAGGTCGGCCGAGCACGAGTTGCAGCAGCTCGCCGCACTGCCCGACGCTGATCAGACGCTGGCCGAGAGCGCAGGGTTTAAACACGACACCCGGGCGCTAGACACGTTCTTCGCCACGAACGGTCTCTACCGATAGCGGTGACACACTCCGGCGCGCCGCTCTCTCTTTGGTCCGCCCCCCTCGACGTCCCGGCGTCGCTGCTGATGGAACTCGAGGACTGCATCTCCCCTGAGGAGTCTGACCGGGCCGGCGAGTTCCGCCAGGCGCTCGATCGTGATCGATTCGTTGCCGCGACGGGGTGGCTGCGTCGGCTGCTCGCCAGCCAGCTCCGGGGTGACGCCCATGACGTCCGTTTCGTCACAAACGAAGGTGCCAAGCCTTCGCTAATCGACTCCGATCTCCGATTCAACGCGTCCCGGAGCGCCGGCGTGGCTCTGTATGCCACGAGCTGGACGACCGAGGTCGGCGTAGACATCGAGCAGGTCCGCGACATCGCCGACGTCGACGGCTTCGCGGAGAGGTTCTTCTCGGTGGCCGAACAGTCCGCGCTGGCCGCGCTGGCACCAACCGATCGTCTGGCCGCTTCATTCCAATGCTGGGCCAACAAGGAGGCCTATGTGAAGGGGCTCGGTGTCGGCCTGACCGTGTCCTTGCAAAGGTTCGACTCGTGGTCGAGTGACTCGGCGCATTCCACGGTGGACGGTTGGACGATCCACCAGGTGGACGCGGGTTTCGGTTTTGCCGCCGCAGTTGCCGGCACCGGTCTTTCGGGGTGGGTTCCACCGCCTCCCGTGAGCCTTGGGTCCCTCAAATTCGACCCTTCCACCGGTACCATCGAGCGGTTATCGGGGGAAGCGCTGGGCGGTTCTCCAGAGGAGTAGACGGATGTCGGCCGAGGTTGTGACATTGGGACCCACTGTTGTCGCGCTGATCGACCAGACGGCTGCGTCGTCACCGGAAAGCCTCGCCGTCCGGGGATCCGACGGCACGCTCACCTACTCCGAGCTGCTGGCTCGCTCCGAGCGCATCGCCGCGCGACTCCGCCAAATTGGCATCATGCCGGGCGACCTGGTCGGACTGTGTCTCGAACGCTCAACCAGTCTGGTGGTCGGCGCGTTGGCGATCTTCCTGGCCGAGGGTGTCTACGTCGCCATCGACCCGAAATACCCCGATGAGCGCATCCGCTGGATGCTCGATGATTCGAACTCCGTCGCCGTCGTGTGCGACGGAGCCATCGCTGAGCGAATCGGGACCGGCGGCGATCGAGCCAAAGTCATCCTCCAGGGCGGAGGCACCCTGGACGACTGGTCGATCCCCGACGCCCGAGACGTGCCGCGAAATCTGCCGGAGCCCCTTGATCTCGCCTACGTCGTGTACACCTCAGGCTCGACCGGGCAGCCGAAGGGGGTGATGGTCGAGCACGCCGGCCTGACCAACCTCATCGAGTGGCACCGGTCGGCGTTCGCGCTGGGGCCGAACGATCGGTGCACCCAGATCGCGAGCCCCGGCTTCGACGCCGCCGTCTGGGAGATCTGGCCGACGCTTGCCGTCGGCGCGTCGTTGCATGTGGTTCCAGACGCCCTGCGCAACGACCCGATCGGGCTGCGGGACTGGCTGGTTGCCGAGGGGATCACCGTCACCTTTCTCCCAACGGCCGTGGCCGAGGGGATCATCGGCCTGCCATGGCCACAGCACGCGGCCCTGCGTTTCCTGCTGACCGGCGGGGACGCACTGACCCGGAGGCCGCCGACGGGCCTCGGGTTCACCCTCGTCAACAACTACGGGCTCAGCGAGACCGCCGTCGTCGCCACGTCGGGATCGGTCGACCCGGCCGGGGAAGGTCCACCCACCATCGGCGGCGCCATTCGAGGCGTCGTTGCCGAAGTGCTCGACGAGCAGCTGCGACCCGTCGAGCGGGGTGCGATCGGTGAGCTCGTCATCGGTGGTGTGGCGGTGGCGCGCGGGTACCTCGACCGGCCTGAGCTCACGGCCGAACGATTCGTGGATGGCCGTGGCGGCAAGCGATACCGGACGGGCGACCTCGTTCGACTCCGTCCCGACGGGGAGTTCGATTTCTTGGGTCGCATGGACGATCAGCTGAGCATTCGGGGCTTCAGGGTCGAGCCGGCCGAGATCATCTCGGCGATGAACTCTCACCCGGCGATCCGCGCAAGCGCGACCCTCGCCGTCGGGGGGTCCAGCGCCGACCGCCAGCTCGTCGGCTACCTGGTCTCGTCGGGGACCGATCACCCGAACCGTGACGAGCTGGGCGACTTCCTCGGCGAGTCCTTGCCCGAGTATCTGGTCCCGACCCGGTTTGTCTGGCTCGACGAGCTCCCGCTCACCGCGCACGGCAAGATCGACCGTGAGGCGTTGGCGGCCCTCGACCGAGACGCGACAGATGCGTCGGTCGACGAGATTCGCGAACTGCCCCGTGACGAGCCCCCCCGTACGCCGATCCAGACCGCGATCGCGTCGGTGCTGGTGGAGCTGCTCGGTATCCCGGCGATCGGGCTGAACGAGAACTTCTTCCTGCTCGGGGGACACTCGATGCTGGGCGCCCAGCTGATCGTCCGACTGGAGAACCTCTTCGACGTGGAGATCACCCTGCGCTACCTGTTCGACCACCCCACACTGGCCGAGATAGCGGTGGGCGTGGAGAACCAGGCGGCCGCAGACGCCGCCGACGGCGCGCGGACCGGGTGACCAGCGCCCCGGCGAACGGCGACGGGTCCCCGCCGCTCAGCCTCTACCACTTACTCGACCCCGAGGTGCTGGCCAACCCGTACCCGCTCTACAAACGGCTGCGCGACGAGGACCCGGTGCACTGGGACCCCTACCTGCACTCGTGGGTCGTCACCCGGTACCCGGACGTGGTGGAGGTGCTCCAGCGCTTCAAGGCCGACCGGACGCCGACGCCGGAGCGCTTGGACGAGCTCGGCATGGGGGAGCTGACACCCATCGCGGCGGTGATGGTGCAGCAGATGCTGTTCCTCGACCCGCCGAAGCACGGGCGGGTGCGTCGCCTGGCGTCGGTCGCCTTCACGCCGCGTCGCATCGCTGTGCTCCGAGGGCACATTCACCAGATCGCCGAGTCACTGGTCGACGAGCTGGTGGGGCTCCAGAGCTTCGACGTCATGGACAGGCTCGCCAACCCGCTCCCAGCCATCGTGACCGCCGAAATGCTCGGGGTGCCGACCACGGATCACGACATGTTGAAGGGCTGGTCACAGGACTTCGCAGAGATGCTCGGCAACTTTCAGCACAACCCGGGGCGGGCCAAGAAGACGCTCCAGAGCGTGGAAGAGATGGTCGCCTACTTCCATGCCGCCGTGCTCCGCGAGGACTCCCACCCCACCGAAGGCCTCATCAACGCGTTGACGACGGCGGTCGTCGACGGCGATCGCCTGACAGATGGAGAGGTCGTCGCCAACGTCATCGTGACCATGGTCGGCGGCCAGGAGACGACGACCAACCTCATCGGCAACGGGCTGCTCACACTCTTGCGTCAGCCCGACCAACTGGCCCGTTTGAGAGCGGACCCAAGCCTGGTCGCGACGGCGGTCGAAGAGCTGCTGCGCTACGAGAGCCCGAGCCAGCACACCGCGCGCATGGCTCCGGAGGGAGCCGTGCTTGGTGGCACCCCCATCCCGGCCGGCGATGCGGTGATCGCCGTGATGGGCGCAGCCAACCGCGACCCGGAACGCTTCCCGGATCCGGACCGGCTCGACATCGGGCGCGAGGACAACAGGCATCTCGCATTCGGCTGGGCCGCCCACTTCTGTTTCGGCGCTCCCCTGGCCAGGATGGAAGGACAGATCGCGTTCGAGACACTGATCCGCCGGTTTCCTGTGCTGGCCCTCGAACCCGACAAAGAGATCCAGTGGAGGCCGAACCTCGGGCTGCGGGGCCTCACCCAACTGCACGTCGTCACGTCGTAGCTCGGCTACGCCACCGCCTGTGCGATCGAGCGGGCGAAGAGGGTTGCCCCATACGGGGTGAAGTGCACACCGTCGGGCTGGCGAACCTGGACCGGCGCTCCGCCCGGACCGGGCAGGTATTCGGAGAACTTCCCGGTTCCCCCGGTCACTCCGGGAGTGACATCGATGAGCGGCGGCACTCCCGAGGCCGTGTTCGGCGCGTGGAGATGCTCGTAGATGCGGTCGAGGGCCACGATCCCGGCCTCGGGAACCGCAACCCCGACCGGAGGGCCGATAACCCAGTACACGGTCGCGTCGCGCGAGGTCAAAATGTTCTCCAGTTGTTGCGCCGCGTTCGTCCAGTCTCGATAGAAGGTCGGCGTGTACACCGAGACCCCCGGGATGCCACCGAAATAGGCGTAGTTGCCGACGTACTCGACGACCACGACGCTCGGGTCGTATTGGGCGATCAGCTCCCGCCCCTTGGCCAGCCAGTTCATCTGGGTATCCAGGAGGCCGCTGCCGGGAACGGCAGCCTGCGAGTAGACCGAGTAACCGAAGCCGTCGAGGTACGTCGAGATCGCCGGGGCCGCCTCGGCGATCAACGAGTCGCCCATCAGGACCACCGGCGTCCTTTTGGCCCCGGCCACACCCAACGGGGCCGCGACGGCCGCGACCACCACGACCAACCCCAACACCCACAGCCAGGTCCTTGACCGTGGCACACGCCGGTCCAACAGGGCGGGCGCCTGCGGAAGGCTGTCCATCTGGGGGAACGTACTCGCCGATTCGACGAAAACGGTGGCACGCCCGAATGGTGCGATCGGTCGAGCTGTTGCCCAGCGGGATGGCTACTGGTGGCGCCCGTACGCGTCGATTTACCAGGTGATGGAGAGGGTCGCCCTCAGCGCTGCTTCGAATTCGGCGTCGTCCAGCTGCCGTCGTGTCGTGAAGATGAGCCGGGCATCCTCGCCCACCGGAACTCGGAGTGGAGTCGTCGGATCCTCGATCGCATCGGCGATCGCCGTCGCGACCGATTCGGGTCCCGGCCGACCGTCGGGTCCGTTGAGCTTCCTGTCGATCCCGGCCCACTGTTCCCACAGATCGGCGTATGCAGGAGGGCCAGGGTGGCTTCCGCCGGACTTCATCCCCGGCGCGGTGTAACCGGGTTCGATGATTACCGTTCGGATCCCGAAGTGGGAGAGCTCGTAGTGCATGGTCTCCGACAGGCCCTCCAGCGCGTGTTTGGAGGCCGCGTAGGCCCCGTCCAAGGGCGGCGAGACGCGGCCCTGAATGGAACTGACATTCACGATGACCCCGTGTCCTCGTTCCCGCCACGACGGGATGACCGCTTGTAGGAGACGAAACGGCCCGAGAACGTTCGTGTCGAAGACCGCTGTCAGCAGGTCGATGGGGTAGTCCTCAAGCGGACCCCGGCTGGTCACGGCGGCGTTGTTCACCACCGCGTCGAGCTCGCCGGCTCCCTCGAGAGCGCTTCTGACCGATTCGGCGTCCCGGACGTCCATGACAAGCCGCTCGGAGGCCTCCACCGAATCGAGCGCGTCGATGTTCCGAGCCGTGGCAACGACGTGGTGGCCCCGGGCTGAAAGCTCGGCCGCGGTGGCGGCTCCGATGGCCCGTCCTGCCCCGGTAATCAAGATCCGCATGGTGGAGTGACCCTCCTCGGCAGAGCCGATCTACGCCCGCGTCTCGCTTATTAGACCAGGTGGTGGCTCCGGCGACGACGTGGCCGTCCCGGAGCCTGGGGGTCTCAAGATCCGACCGGCGAGAGCGTCGGCACAGCCCGGTCGCGGGCGCGACGATAGGAAGACGAAGGGACCGTCCGGAGGTGAGATGGCGCGCCGCAAGTCACTTAGGTCGCAGCTCTATCGGGCTGCCCGGGACCTCGGCAACGTCGAGGCCGCGTCCAAGGGTCCCTCCGCCTACGGCAGGCGGGTCGTCCGACGCTCGGTCTATCGAAAGACCAACAGCGGGCTCGCCGGATTTCTTCGCGCGTTCGGCCTGAGCGGCGGCCGTCGCCGGTAGTCCCGGCTCTGCGAACGCCGGTCCTGCTCGGCCGTGTTTGTTCCCGGCGCCCGCTCTGTTACGAAGTTCCGACACTTTGGATTATTCGCCCTTCACTAGGAATATCGAGCAGTTGCGCGCACAAAATGCGGGAGAAGTTGGCCAACGCTGGCAGCGTTGAACGGGGGTGACAGGGCGGCGTTGCTGTTGTCGAGCTGCCAAAACGATCACGGGTGAGGACGTGCTGGGCATCATCGACGGTCGATCGGGACCGTTCATCGACGGTCGCCGGTACCACACCGATGAATTCCTGGAGATGGCCGAGGACTACCACCGCCGGATCGTGGAAGCTCACAAGGGCCGCGGCGTGGAGCAGCTGACCTTGCCGGTGCTGCCGGGTCTGTCCATTCAAGAACCGGTGGAGTTGGTCAACTCCTTCGCCGACCAAGCTCCTCGGAGTCCCTGACCTCGGGCGGCCGGACTTTCGCCTAGCGGGGTCGAGCGAGATCGAGCGCGCGGTCGCGCGGGGGAGCGGAGCTCACCAGCTCACCCAGCAGCCTCCTCGAGATGTCGGCAACGTCCTGGACGGCCCTCTCGAATGCCGCTGCGTTCGCTTGGGAGGGCTTCGCGGCCCCGCTGATCTTGCGCACGTACTGCAGCGCCGCCCCCTGCACCTCGTCGGAGGTCACCGGAGGGTCGATGTTGTAGAGGCGATGAATGCTTCGGCACATCCCGACATCCTAAGCAGCCACCGCGTCCGATACGTCAAAACGCTAGATACTTGTTCTGGCGTCCATCATCCTTTCTGGTACCTATTCGCGCATAAAGGACGGCAGTTCATCCCTCGAATGGACGGCAATCTGGCCAAAATCCCTTCCTGTTGGGCGCGGTGCGCCACCCGATCCGACGGTGCGGAAGGCAGCCAGCGGTACTCACCCCGGGGTTCATCAGTTCCTCCACCAGCCGGCCGAACGTCGATGTCGCCTGATCCGGCGAGAAGCCTGGCTGCGCCAAGCCGGCCCGGAGGACCGAGGTGATTAGGCGGAGGCCACCTGGGCGATCGGCTGCGCCTCGGCCAGAGCAAAGTGCCCGAGAAGATGGTCGGTCAGGCGGCGGGAGACCTCAGCCCGCTGCCAGGCCGGCATCAGGGCCCCATCGAGACCTTCGATGACATCGAGGCGGATCGAATCGGGCCTGGCCGCCGGCCCGAGCGTTGCTGTCCGTGCCGTGCCGAACGGTCGCGCCTCGTCCTCACTGCAGACGACAAGCACCTCGACGCGGTCGGTCCGCAACTGGTCGAGCCATGTCGACGCGTCACGGCCCCGGTCGCGGTTGAGGAGGTGGATCGACCGCCAGAGCACCGTGCGGAGCCGGCGCCGGACGGGCTCCGCGAGCCACGACCGGTAGGTGCTGGCGAGGCCGCTGACGGGCCAGCAGATGCGCCGCCGGGGGTCCATCGCTCCGGTGTCGAGCTCGGGCGGGGCAAAGTGCAGGACCGGGTTGATGGCGTAGATCGCGCGCGTTGGCCGCACCAGCGCATCCTCGAGAGCTTGATAACCCCCCGAGCACAGGCCGACGAGGATGACATTGGTCGGGTCGTCCGGCTCGACGGCCACTCTGGCGTCCCTGACGTCGTCAAAGGCGTCGGGGGATCGGACCACGTTGGCCGACTTCTCGGGTCGGGCCGGGCTGTCGCCGAGCCCGCTCTCGTCGAATCGGACGCAGCGAAACCCAGCCGCCGCCCATCGGCGCGAGAGGTCGACCCACAACCGGTTCGGCCCGACATGCCAGTCGTTGCCGGCGTTCAGCATGAGGATCGTCGGGGACCCGGTGGGGGCGTCGGGTTCCGTCACCATGGCGAAGAGACCGGCCGGGCCGAGGCGGATGGCCCGCTCGGTCAGCCGTCCACCCTCAAATGGCACCCTCGCTGAGTCTTGTGCGGAGATCGAGACGGCCCTGGGTGACGCCCGGTTGCCTGTGTGCAACCACGAGACGATGTGCGTCACCACGTCGTGCGGGGTCTCGCGCGAACCGGGGTCCACCTCGAGAAGGAGCTCTTGGCCACCTGCCTCGGCGAGGTCGGGTTCCGTGCCGAGCGCATCGGTCAGCTTGGTGGCGGGCTGGCGATCCGGCCGGGTGAGGAGCAGGACCCGCGACGGGCGAGCGCCGTCGGCCGGCACGGCCATGGACCCGAGGTGCGAGACGGTCTCGGCGCTGAAGACGAACCCGGGCAGCTCGGTTCCGTCGCCGGTTCCCTGGTGGTCGTTGCTCAACAGACGCAAAAGAGCCGCCTCTTGGCGCACGAAGGCCCGCCCGGACTCGCAGGGGTCCCAGAGGACCACCGCGTCGATCGATCCGAGCCGGGCCGCCACGACCGCCGCCAGCAGCGCCCCGACCCGCATGCCGATCAACGAAACGGACTCGGCACCACAGCTCCTCGCGAGGTCGATGGCGTGACCGATCCCGGCCAGCCACGACTCGACCCGGTGGGGGTCGAGGTCGACGCCGGTCGAGTCCCCGGTCCCGTCGTAGTCGAATCGGATCGCCAACATGCCTGCTGCGGACAGCTTCTCGGCCACGAGCCTGTAGCAGGCTTGCGTGGCCGCGAGCTCACGGGCGATCGGGGGGCAAAGGACGACTGCGCCGGCGGCCCGGTTGTCCTCGGGGACGTGCATCCACCCGAAGAGAGGGCGATCGGTCGGTCCGAACCAGGTCGGGACGGCGGTCATGAGAAGAGCCGGGCCCGAACGGGGCCGGGCCACGTCGACGGATCGAGTCCGTGACGGACGAGCAGTGCGATCGTGATGCGATCGACCCCGAAGCCGACGCACGCACTGTGCGCGACGGCCCCGGTGGCGGTCTCGATGCCGAAGGGCGCGCCGAAGTGGTCGCGGTGGCAGTTGGCCGACATGACCGCGGTTGGGCGGTCATCCGAGCAGATCGCGGTGACGCCCTCGAACTTCAGTCCCTCGTCGAGCTGGCCGGCGGCGAGGGCGGCGCCGAGGCGGCCGAAGAAAGGGTCGTTGGCTGGGGTCGCGGTCACGTCCAGCCCGATATCGGTGAGGATCGACAAGCCCCTGGCCAGACTGTCGTCACGGTGGCGCTGCGCCGTGTCGGGCTCGCCGACGT
Source organism: Acidimicrobiaceae bacterium (assembly GCA_003161255.1). Classification (GTDB taxonomy): domain Bacteria; phylum Actinomycetota; class Acidimicrobiia; order Acidimicrobiales; family RAAP-2; genus Palsa-461. The sequence continues at coordinate 17,158 of PMOQ01000029.1, forward strand.
AGACGATCTCGTGCATCTTGAAGGCCTGCATCCGAGTCGGGTCGGTGCTCGGCTCGTGCCGGAAGCAGTATCCGCTCACCTCGAAGTACCGTCCGCCCGCCGGCAGTCGCCCGGCGCACATCGGATACAGCGAGTAGCAGGCGGCGGGGGAGAGCACGATCTCGCCCGGCTCGAGCAGGGCCGGCCAATCGCCTCCCGCCGACACGCGCCGGACCAGCTCGACGTGGTCCCGGTCGCCGCCGTTGAAGACGTGTACGGAACCGACCAGGTCGGGGAAGGACCGGATGTAGTCGGTCGAGTCGAAGGTGCTGCGGGCGATCAGCGGGGGCAGGTGGACAACCGTCGCCCCGACGTCGTGGCCCCACCGGTGCATCAGGTGGTCGACGGCGTCGGCGATGCCCTGGTAGGTGTCCGAGCGGCCGTAGAGGCCGTCGACACCGGTCGAGAAGAGGAGCTCGGCCTCGAAGAGCCGATTGCGCAGCTCGGTGTAGGGATCCGCGGCGATCCTCATGCCGACACCGACTGGAGCTCGGACAGCGCCGCGCCGATGGCGGCCACCGACTGGAACGTGGATTTGCGCAGCATCGATTCGGGGAACTCGACCTCGAAGCAGTCCTCGAGCGCCAGCATGACGTTCACGCTGGCGTGCGAGGTCATCCCTGCCGAGAAGAGGTCGGCCTGGTCATCCAGGGTCGCGATGGGGACGGCCAGGCGTGCGTGCTCGTCGATCACCTGGCGGATCTGATCCCTCAACACTCGTTCCTCGCTCATGGCTCGGGGCGTTCCATTGTCGGCTCTCCGTCGTAGCCAGACGCGGATCCGCTCACGACGACGGCGGCCGCCAATCCGGCCTCGTGGGTCATGCTTAGGGCAAACGGTCCGAGGCCCCGCTCGACGGCCAGGCGCGCCGCGGCGCCCCGGAGCCGGAGCTTGCAGGAGCCGTTGGGCAGCCTGACGACCTCGATCGAACGCCAGTCGGGCCGCGCGCCGTCGGGACGCAGCACCTTCAACGTGGCCTCCTTGGCCGCGAACCGCGCCGCAAGGGAACCGGCGGCGACGTCTGGCGGGCCCTGGCAACTGGCGATCTCGTGCTCGGTGTAGACGCGGCGCAGGTACTTGTCGCCGAATCGCTTGACCGACTTCGCGACCTCGGAGATGTCGACGAGGTCGACGCCGACCGACAGGTCTTCGATGGTCATGGGGTCGGCTCCAACAACGCGCCCTTCGGCGGGCTGAGCATCGACGAGCGAATCAACCCCACGATCCGACGGACCTCGGCGCGCATCGGCGGCAGGAGGACCAGGGCGACCGGGGCCAGGAGGAGGAATGCCCATGGCAGTGGCAGCAGCGGGAACAGGATCGGCGGGGCGAGCACGACGACCCACGGGAGGATCTTCTTGTAGCTGAAGCTGAACATCTTCCGCACGATGTGGTCTGCCACCACCAGGTTGGCCAGCGTGAGCAGCCACGCCACCCCGTAGCCGTCGAGACCGATGTGCTTGACCAGGATCACCGACCCGACGGCGAGCGCGATGCCCTGGACCGCCGCGACGGAGGTGACGGCCATGTTGCGGCCCCGGCTGTAGAGGAAGGTCGTCTGGATGAAGCCGGCCGCACCGAGCATGGTGGCTAGCGCGAGCAGGCTGTAGAGCGGGAGCGCCCTCGTCCACTCGTGGCCGAAGAGCGCCGGCACCAGCCACCGGGCCGCGATCCCGAAGCACGCGAAGGGAACCGCCAGCGCGAGGAGTTGGAGCAGCGAGCCTTCCTCGATCGAGTAGCGGAGCCGGTCCTTCTCGTCGCTTCCCACCCGTGACATCGCGACCATTCCGAGGCGGTAGGCGCCGCGCTTCGCGAAGGCGATGGTGTCGACCAGACGCTGCGCGAACGCGACGTAGCCGACACCGGCCGCGCCAAGGAAGGTTCCGACCACGAGCGGGTTCACGAGATCAGCGAGACGGTTGACCCATTGGGCCGTCGAGTAGCTCAGGCCGTGGCGCCACATGTCCCGGATGGCCGGCATCGACCAGTCCCAGCGCAGCCGGAGCCCCGAGGTGACCCAGCTCGCCACGAACAGCCATGTCTGCCACGCGAAGTACCCGGCCACGAGGGCCCAGGCCTTGGCACCGAGAAACGCCAACGGCACCGCGGTGGCATACAGCGCCACATCGCCCCCGAGCTCCAGCATGCCCATGAGCCGATATCCGAAGCGGCGCTCGATCGCCGCCTGCGAGGGGGCCCACAGCACGTTCACCGGGATGCTGAGCAGCAGGATGCGCAGTGGCAGGAGCACGCCGATCGGACGCAGCAGGCTCCCGAGTGCGAAGGTCAGGCCCTCCGCTATCCCGGTCGCCGCGACCGAGGTCACCAACAGGAAGGTGAAGGCCTGGTTGTAGTGGTGTGCCGCCACGTCGCCGGTCATGCGGATCAGGTAGACCTCGGAGCCCATCTGGGCGACCGTCGCTATGACGAGGACGAATGCAGCCGCACCGCTGTAGATCCCGTAGGGACGCGGCCCGATCAACCGGACCACCAAGATGACCCCAACCAGTCGGATGACCATGCCGATCGCCTCGCGACCGACCATGTAGCCACCGCCACGCACGGCCAGTTGGCCGAGGGAGCGATCTTCCATCTGCCCGGAGGCTTCGCCGGGCTCCGGAGTCTCCGGGTCCTGCGAGGGTGGCTGCACCTTCCTCCTTACGGCGAGTGAGCGACGTTGCAGATGTCATCGCCCGCGCAACGAGTCGGCCGCCTGGCGAAGAAGCTCCTCAGCGGTGACCGTACTGCCGGCGGTCGCCGAAGCGACGGACGAGCGGGCCGTCAATCCGCCGGCGCTCGACTCGATGCCCGCTGTCAGGGTTGACACGGAGCGCTCGCGGATCGTCTCTATGTCGACGGCACCGGGACGGAGGTCGACCAGCACAGCGAACATCGTCGGACCGACCCGAGCGACGATGTCGCGATCGCGCAGGTGGTTGGTGAGCCGACCCGCCACGGTCATGAGCGCGTTGGTGCTGAGCGGTTCGGCGTTCGCCGCGGCCACGTCGACGAGGATCAGGCCGACGACGCCCTCGTTGTTGCGTACGTGAGCGAGCGACGCGCTGAGGCGCCCGACGAGGGTGGTGAGCGTGGCCAGACCCGTGACCGGATCCGGACCGAGCATGGTGTCGAGGTCGTCGACGCCGGTCGCGGGAGCGATCACCACGGGCTTGTGGTCGCGGGTCCCGAAGGTGGACGGCGTCGCCGTCGGCGCTGTCGGCGCGGGTGCCGTCAGGTCTTGCGTCGGCATCTTGAGCACCGGTTCCTCGGCGACGGTCGGGATGGCGGGTGCGACCGCTTCGACCCACTCCACCTCGTCGAGGCCGAGGAACTCCCAGTCGTCCGAGCGCGACTCGCGCCCTTCACCTGAGATGGGTGTGCCCCAGCTGGTCCCGGCGGGCTCGAAGGCGTCGGCCGCCGAGTCGAGCGGGTGCTCGTCATCGGTGTCGTCGAACAGTTCGTCGAACTCGGAGGTCTCGGGTTCCATGTAGCCAACGAACGGTGGAGCGAGCCCGGGCTCGACGGCCGAGGGAATGCCGGGGACAACCGGGGTCTCGACCATCGGTTCGTAGGCGGGCTGGCCCGGCTCCGGGATCGAGGGTGGGGGTGGGGGTGGGGGTGTCGCTATGGCGGGCTGGTCGAACGCCGGCACGCCCTCGAGGACCTGCTGGCGCGCCCGGAGGTAGGACGTCAGCCGCCCGGCCAGGCTGCCGAGCAGGTTCAGTTGGTCCTGCTCGAAATGGCCGGCCAGGGGCTCGGCGACGCACAGCAGGCCCCAGGGGTGCTCGGGTGCCTCGGGATCGCTCAGGGCGGCGGCGGCCAGCTTGATGTGGTGGCCCTGGCCCGTCCACATGCCCTTCAGCACGCGACCGCTACGCACGAGGACGGTGCCGCCGGATAGGTGGGGGTCCTCCCAGGTCTGGCGGACCAGCTCGTCGATCGCTTCTACCGACCAGCTCGGGTCGCTCGTGAGGGATGGGAACGTGGCGATGGCGAAGCCTCCGTCGGCCTTGCGGAGCGCCGCGAAGGCGAGCGAGACCCCACACTGGGTCTTGGCCATCCGAAGGAGGTGGCCGACCCCGCCGTGGGCCCCGTTCGTGCTGCCCTGGTCTTCGGTCATCGTGTTGGCCACGCCACTCGCTCCCTTCGGCGACCCCGGGGGATGGGGTCTCGGTCCATCGCCTGGGTGATATCAGGTCCTGGTCGTGCAATCTCGGATGCACCCGAGCTCGTACAGGCAGCGTACGGATCGGGCGTCCCACGGCCGTCTAATCCCTGTCCCAGCCCTGGTAGACGGCCGAAAGGGGTCAAATCGGCGGGTTTCGGGGTGCCGTGGGAGCCCGACGGCGACCGGATCCGGCCCCCGGTCCGGATCCTCGGATTGGAGGGGGTCGGCCGCTACCATCGATCGCTGAGCGTGTTTCCGGGGCAGCTCGCACGGCTCTTTCGAGGAGTGGGGCACATGGCGGCCGGCGCAGCAGCACTTGGGCCCGGAGAGGTCCACCCGAGCCAACCCAGCCGTCACGCACCCGTGGGCCCGGCCAACCTCGCTTGTGACTGAGCCCCTTGGCGTGGACCCGGGCCCGGCGCCGCTCTCGGTGGCCCAGGAAGCCCTCTGGTACCTGAGCCTCCTCGTCCCGAGCCAGATCAGCTACAACGAGGCAATATCGATCCGCAAGGACGGGCCACTCGATCTGGACGCCTTCCGCCGCTCGTTCAACGAGATCGTTCGCCGTCACGAGGCCTGGCGGACCACGTTCGACACCGAGAAGGGCGTGCCGATCCAGGTCCTGCGGCCCCCGCCGCATTTCGACCTCCCGGTCATCGACCTCAGCCACCTCGGTATGGAGGAGGCCGAGCGCCGGGCCGTCGGCATCGCCGCCGAGGTGTCCATGGCCCCCTATGACCTGCGTCGCGGGCCGCTGTTGCGGCCGCGGCTCATCAGGTTCTCGGCCGAGCACCACCGGCTCTATCTGGCCATGCACCACCTCGTGTTCGACGGGGTCAGCGTCTATCGGGTCGTCCTGCCCGAGTTGGTGGCGCTCTACGACGCGTTCTCGCTCGGCGCGCCGTCGCCGCTGGCCGAGCCGCCGGCCCAATACGTCGACTACGCCCGTTGGGAGCAGCACTGGATCACCCAGCCCCGGGTCGAGCGCCGCATCGAGCACTGGCGCAAGCACCTCACGCCGACGCCCGAGCTCCGGTTCCCGTTCGACCACTCGAGGCCCGAGACCCAGCGCTTCTTGGGCGGCGTGGTGCCGTTGTCGGTGCCGAACGAAACGGTGGCCCGCCTGCGCCAGGTCGGGCAGGGGACCGGGGCGACGCTGTTCCAGGTCATCGCGACGGCGTGGTCGTTGCTGCTCGGCCGATACTCGGGTCAAGACGACGTCGTCTTCGCGACGGCGGCCGATCTCCGGCAGCGGCCTGAGTTCGAGGGTGTCGTCGGGTACTCGATCACGCCGCTCGTGTTGCGGGTCGAACTGGGCGGCGACCCCGGGTTCAGCGAGCTCGTCGTCCGGGTCCGCAACGAGCTGCTCGATGGCCTCGAGAACCTGGTGCCGTTCGAACGGCTGGTGCGCGAGATCCATCCGGCGACGCTCCCGAACGCCAACCCGATCTACCAGACGATGTTCATCTTGGAGCCGCCGGTCGTGGCACCGGACCCCACCTGGTCGATCCACCAGATGGAGAGCGCCATCGGCAGCGCCGTCGGCACGACCAAGATGGACCTCGAGCTGGAGCTGGACGAGCGGCCCGAGGGCCACATCGCAGGCCGGCTCTTCTATGACCGCGACCTGTTCGAACGGTCGAGCGCGGTGCGGATCGTCGGGCACTGGCTGCGCATGCTCGACGGCGTGGCGGCCGAGCCGACGACCCCGGTCTCCCGGATCTCGCTCGTCTCCGAGCAGGACCGCCAGGATCTCATCGAATGGAACTCGACGACCACCATCCGGACCCCGGCGACCGTCGACGACCTGGTGACCAGGCAGTCGGCGAGATCGCTGGCGGCAACGGCGGTGGTCGCGGACGGGCAGGTGGTCAGCAACGGCGAGCTGGTGCGGCGGGCCGGACAGGTGGCCCATCGGCTGGGCGCGGCCGGGGTCAAGCCGGGCGACGCGGTGGCGCTCCTGTCAACGCCGACGGCCGACCTGGCCGCGGCGATGCTCGGCGTGTTGCAGGCCGGCGCCGTCCATCTGCTTCTCGACCCGGGAGACGAGACCGACCGGCTGGATGTGATCGTGGCCGACTCGGGTGCGACGGCGGTACTGGTCGAAGAGTCGCTCCGTGGCCGGCTGGGCGTGTCGTCGGCCCAGGTGCTGGTGTTGGAGCCTCCCGGCGCGGTGCCGTTCCCTACCACCGCGGTGAAAAACCGGGACCCGGGGGCGCTCTGTGCGCTCCAGTACACGCAGCGGCGCGGGCGGCCGGTCGGCGTCGCCACGAACCACGGCTCGGTGGTCAACCTCTGCGCCGCCATGGCGACCGAGCTCGGCGTCGGCCCGGCCGACGTCGTCGTCGTCCTCCCGTCCACCCTGTACCGCTCGCCGGCCACGGCGCTCTGGATGCCGCTCATGGCCGGGGCCAGAATCGTGATGGCACCCGACGATGCTGCACACGACGGCGGCCGGCTCAGCCGGCTCATCACCGAGGAACGGATCTCATTCGTCGAGGCCACGCCGGGCGAGTGGCGGGCGCTCATCGACACCGGCTTGCGGGCATCGAGGGGGCTGGCCATGTTGAGCGGCGGCGGGCTGCTCACCGACGTGCTGGCCGACCAGCTTCTCGATCGCTGCCGGGTGCTCTGGAGCGCCTACGGCACACCCGAGACGACCACGTACGCCACGCTCGGCCGCGTCGAACGCGGCGAACCGATCACCGTCGGCAGGCCGATCGCCAACACCCGGGTCCACGTTGTGGACGCCCACGGCCGCCAGGCGCCCGTCGGCATGGCCGGGGACCTTTTGGTGGCCGGGGCCGGAGTGGCATCCGGCTACCGCAACTGCGACGACCTCTCGGCAGACTTTTTCGTCGAGGACCGGTTCGGGGCCGGTACGGCGTTTCGCACTGGCGAACTGGCCCGATGGCGGACCGAGGGAAACCTCGAGCTGGTCACCCGATCGGGCTCGGAAGGCCGGTAGTCCCGGACCCTCGGGTTAGACGCCGAGTGGACGGCATCACCATGTGCCGAGATCGGGCTCAGTCCACCACACGCGGCCTTGTCCGGTTTGCGCTGTGGCTTCAGATGGTCGACGCGACGGCCTCGAGCCACCCCAGGTCGTCGTTGGCCGTAGTTCTGTTGGCCACAAAGAGCTCATGGCTAAGACCATCGCCGAGCGAGAACTCCGGAATGACACACGCCAAGATGATCGCGGCTGTGATCGACGGCGAGAGCTTTATGTTCACTCGCGACGGGGTGCCGGTGGCAGAACTACGTCCGATCCACCAGACGCGCGCCGGACCTTTGTGCCGCGAGCTGAGCTTCTGGCGCTCGCCACCGCCGCCGGGCCGCGCCCCGACCCGGCGCGATTGAGAGCGGATCTCGATCGAGTCGTGGACCAGGGCCTGTAGTGCCCAAACGGGCCCACTCGACGCCTCGGTCGTGAACCTCTAAAGACGACGCGGCGGTAACCACCGGCCTTTCAGAGGAGGTCGGACGCGCGATCGCCCGTCACATCCTTTGCCCGAGGACTCTGTTCAACCGACCGTCAGTGCGAAGCGGACGAGTCGACGACCTTCGCGATGGGTTCCACCGCTCCCGCCTCTGCGACGGTGTGCAGCTCGGCGGCCGCCTTCGGGAACGACCCTCCGGTCACCGCCCAACTGCCGTAGTCCCAGGTGATGGCGGCGAAGAGGTGTCGGCCATCGGCCCACCGGAGGAACTGGCTGACGTAGGTGGGGTTGTCACCGCCGCCCGACGCACCTCGGGGCGCGAGGCCCCACTTCGCGATCATGAGCTGCTTGTGGTGGCTGTTGGCGAAGTTGGAGAACCAGTCGGGCCCGTACGGTTCGGCCGCGTAGGAGCCCCACCCCGAGCTCGTGACGGGGGTGCCGACGTCGAACGCGTCGGTGGCCACGATGTCGACGTAACCGTTGCCCGGATAGAGATCCGGCGGGAGGACCGGGTCGGACCCGGCCGCGCTATCCCACGCGAACTGGAACTGCTCGCCCGGGACCGAGCGCATCGATGTCACGACCTGGCGCCAGTACGAGACGTAGTCGGCGGCGGCGGTCTTGGTGGACGCGGCCCACGGAAGTGTGGGGTCCTCGGGGTCCCAGCCGAGCATGATGACCGAGCTCGCCTGGCCGTTCTGCACGAACGTGTAGGCGAGCTGGCTGAAGTAGGCGTCATAGGCGCCGGTCGCCCCGGCGGCCAGGGTGGCGCCGGTGGCCGGCAGCATCTCCACGCCCCAGATCATGCGGAAGTTGGCACCGCTCCATCGCTGCAGGAACCACATCGGGTCCGAGATGCTCTGCCACGTCGAGCCGTCGATGTAGTCGAACGCGTACGGCACGGGTGCGCCCGCATCGGCGGAGAATGCGGTCGCAGCCACCGGTGCGCCGGGCCCGGCGTAGACGCCGAGCGGCACCGTCTGTCCGACCGGCTTGGTCGTCGGCGTCGTCGTCTTCTTCTTGACGCCACTCTTCGGCGCCGCACCCTTCTTGGCCGTCGAGGGGGCCGCGGCCTTGGCCGGGGCGCCGGTCGCATTGACCGTGTTCTCGGACACCACGAGCACCAGTAGCGCCGCGGTGGCTCCCATGGCCGCCAGGAGCGAGATCGAGGCCAGCCAACGGCGGCCGCCGGCCCAGCGGCCGGCCCGGTGCCGGAGCACCCTCAACTGTCGGCGGAGCGTCATGGCGCACGTCCTATCGGCACGAGTGTCGCCCTAGCGGCGGGGGGAGCCGCGACGACACCACGGTTGTCGAGGCGCGGCACGGCGATTGCGAGGAGACACCAGAGCACCTGAGGGAGTCCGGCGTTGGAGAGGAACGGCCAGATGAGGTTCATGATCAGCATCGCGATGACCGTGAAGGCCACCGCCCGACCGAGGGCCTGTTCGAAGGGGTCGTTCGACCGGGCGGCCTCGCGACTCCGCTTGACCATCACCAGGCCGAGGCCGGCGAAGAGCAGGAGCACCGGGAAGCCTCCCTCCATGAGGTAGGCGACGTACTGGGATTCGGGGTAGCGCCACTGGATCGAGGCGGGCAGCTCGGCCCCGTAGCCGGTCAACGGACGGGACTCGATGGCCGGGACGTACTGGGTCGTCCACACGTACCAACGGAAGTCGAGGGTCTGGGGGACGCCGGCATGGCGGCTCGACCCCGCGGTCGAGGAGAACTCGCCGTTGAGCCGGGTGGCGAGGAACGGCGAGGCGACCAGCACCCCCACGACCACCACGACGCCGGCGAAACGCAGCGCACGGCGCCGGTGCCCGTACTGGGAGGCGAGCACGACGACGCCGATGCAGAGGAAGAGGATCGCCGAGAGCTCCGCGGTGAGCAGGAGCCCGGTGAACGCGAGCACGCCGATTGCCCACGCCGCCTTCTTGTGTCGGCCGATCTGGCCGGACATCGTCAAGGCGCACAGCACGAGCAGCGCCGGGAGCAGGTAGCCGGCCAGCACGGCCCAGTTGTTGAACGGCCCGGTCGCACGGGCGGCCGTGCCGGCCGTCACCGCCGGCCCGGACACGCCGCCGGTCAGTGTGTTGAGGAAGCTGACCACCGGGGAGACGTGGAGCTGCTGGAGCAGCGCCAACAGGGCCACCGGCGCCGTGGCGACGAGGAGCACCGCGACCGCGGTCCGACGCTCGGACGGTGTGCGCAGCGAGGTGCGGACGGCCCGATAGATAAGGAAGAACTGGAGCTGCCCGAACACGGTGCCCCAATCGGTCGGGCTCAGGTGCTGGTGGAGGGTGATCCCGTCGAGGGCGCCGAAGACGGCCCACCCGACGCCGTAGGCGAGCAGGAGCCAGTCGAGGCTGCTCCACGGGACCGTGTCGATGCGCCGTGCCGATGCGAGCACGGTGATGCCGACCACGCCGATGAGCAGCTCGGAGACTCGGAAGTGGGCCACGGGCACGCCGGGGGCGACACCCGAGAGGATCGGCACGGCACCGACCAGGATGAGCCCGCCGACGACCGGGCGGAGCAGGACGGCGACGACCAGTCCGAGCGCGGCCAGGGCGGCCAGGCCCATCTCGGGCTTGCCCACGGCGACCGCGCCGAGGACGAACGCGATGACCACTGCGCCCAGGCCGAGCAGCACCGGCCGCGGCCGGTCGGCGAACCAGCTGTCATTGAGAGTCCGGGCCGACACCCTCCCCGAGGGGTTGAGAAGTGCGGCCTCGCCCGGTTCAGCCCACACGATCCGACACTCGACTCCGCAGTCGGCGATTCGCGAGCACCGCCCACACCGGCGCGCGGTTCATCATGCGCAACCGCTCGGTCGCGGACACGACGTCGCGCAACCGGGTGCCCGGGTGTGCGATGAGCACGGTCGGGCCGCTGCCCTTGGTCAGTTCGACCACCCCCGAGGAGAACGACGGGCTGATGGCCACGGCGGGCCCGTCGGCCGGCCAGCACGGCCGGAGCTCGCGGGCGAGCTCCATGGTGGACGCGGTGTCCGGGATGGCCAGCGGGACGATGGTCAGCCTGCCCTTCTCACGGCCGGCGTCCGCCAGCACACGGGCCAGCTCGGGGAACGAGAGGTCGCTCGGGACGATGGCGGCGCGGCACCCGGCCGCGGCGGCCATCCCGACGGCGTCGTCGATCCTCGGGTCGGCCCGCTCGGCCGCCAGCACCAGGATCAACCCGACGACGAGACCGATGAAGCCACCGAGCACGACCCCGTACTTGTGCAGCACGCCCTCCTTGGAGGCCGAGTTGGGCACGCTCACGATGGCGACCGACCCGGCGGCGATGGCCGGGGTGAGCGGCACGCCGCTCGCGACGGCCCGTGCAACCGCGTCGGCACCGGCGACAGCCCGTTGCGCCGTCGGGGCGCTGTAGCTCAGGAGCAACAGAGAGGTGCCGTTCTCGACGGTCACGGTGAGGTTCTTCTCGATCGTGCTGGGCGTCACCTTCAAGGTGCCCGACGCGGTCGAGAGGATCGACTGGTCCTTCGGGATGAGGGCCGAGTAGGTGGTGGCCAGGGCCAAAGCGTCGTTGGCGCTGCCCGGTCCGGTCTTGCCGGCGCCGGACTGGACGACCAGCGTCGCCTGGGCGCCGTAGGAGGTGGTGGCGTGGGTGCCGGCGAACCAGCCCCCGGCGGAACCGGCGACCAGCGCAATGACGAGCAACCAGCTGCGGCGGGCCAGTCCCCTCGGGAACCGGGCCCGGCTGGTGACGACGGCCGTCGTCGAGGCCGGCAAGGCGGTTTCGGCCATGGCCGGAGCCGGGACCGGGGCGGGCACGGTCGGCACGACCGGCGTCGGGAAGCTCGGCCGCGGGGTCACGATGGCGTTGGGCGTGCTGACCTGAAACTGGTAGGCCGTCGACGAGGCGGCCGTCGGCGGCGAGGCGACGGGTTCCTGGGGCCGCTGCGCGGTGTTGGCCCCCTGCCTGGACGCCGGCTCGATGGCGTGACCGTTGGTGGTGGCGTCCCCGAGCGGGCCGATCTCGGCCCGGTCCCATTCGGGGAGCGGGGACTCGTCGACGGCGTCGATCATCGCGACGTCGGCGCGGCGGGGCGACTCGATCTGCGGGGTGGTCGGAGCCGGGACCGGGGCGACCGGGCCGGCCACCTGGTCCTCCCAGACCACCGAGTACAGGCAGGCCGGAGCGCCGCGCTGGGCGCACGTGTTCTCGACCACGGACGCCTTGACCGCGCACACGTTCACGGTGATCGCACCGAGGAGGCTCTTCACGAGCTCGCACGCGACGAGCGCGCTGACCTGTCCGATCGGACGCGACCGCAGCACCACCATGCCGGGGCGTGAACGGACGATCTCGAAGCCGATGCCATAGGTGCTGAGGAGTGGCCGCGCGTCGCTGAGCACGTCGGCCACGCCGGGGCGCTCCTGGTCCGGACGCGCCGCGATGAGCGGGTGCTCGGCGAGCTGGCGACCGGCGAGGCGAGCCTGATCGGCCGGGGCCTCCTCGGGGTTCTTGGCCAGGGTCGGAAGGGGGGTCGGCATGGCCATCAGGACGCAGCCTCCGCCGCCCGGTGTCGGGCGCTCTTCCGTCGGTACATCTCACGGTCGGCCCGGACCAGCAGCGTGGTCGGGTCCTCGTGTCGCGGGTCTGCGGCAACCCAACCGATCGATGCGGTCACGGCCAGCGTTTGTCCCCGTACCTGGTACGGCGCGGTCAGCGTCTTGCGGATGCGGGAGATGACCATCTCGATCTCGCCGGGCTCGTCGGACGCCGCGTGGGCGACCACGAACTCGTCGCCGCCGAGGCGGGCCACGATGTCGCTCGAGCGGACCGCACCCTGGATGCGGCGGCCGACGGCGACCAGGACCTCGTCGCCGACGTCGTGGCCGAAGCGGTCGTTGATCATCTTGAAGTCGTCGAGGTCCAAGAACACGAGTGCGATGGAGCCGCCCCGGGTGCGGAACTGGAGCAGGACGCGGCGCAGGTAGTCGAGCAGGAGGTAGCGGTTGGCCAGTCCGGTCAGCGGGTCGTGGAGGGCGAGGTGCATGAGCCACGCCTCCTCTTCCAGCTGCGACGTGACGTCGCGCAACACGAGCAACGCGCCGGTCGACCCGTCTTCGAGCTCGAACGGCTTGGCCGAGGCGACCAGGTGGCGGCGGTCGTCGCCGGCCAGCTGGAGCTGCTCGGAACGCACGACCGTGCCGTGCAGCGCCCGCGTCATCGGATGGTGGGCGTCGGTGAGGGGCGAGCCGTCCGAGCTGCAGAGCGCGGGGGAGTACGGGAACGGCAGGCCGATCAGCGAGAGGTCGGCCGGGAGCCCCTGGAGTGAGCTGGCCTCGCGATTGGCGATGATGACGGTGCCCGCCCCGTCGCAGACCACGATCCCCTCGTCGAGGGCGTCGAGGAGGATGTTGGTCGTCGTGCCACTGCCGGTGCGGGTGCCAAGGACGGGTGACGACGCCAACGCCTCGCGCAGCAAGGCCACGTGGCAGTCGCCGACGAGGCGGCTGTTGAACCGGGTGCCGCTCACCTGCACGGCAAGCGACTCGCCGTCGGCGTGCACCATGTCGAGCCGGCGGCCGGGGAACGGCGAGTCGAGCAACGACGAGGGCGAGGTGTCCTGGCCAGCGCCCGGGCGCAGCAGGTCGGCCACGTCTTGGCCGAGGATCTGCTCGGGCATCAGGCCGCTCAGGTCGCCGACCGCGGCGTTGGCGAACACGATGGTGCCGTCGTCGCGGGTGACCACCAGTCCGTCGGGCAGGTTCGCCACGACCTCGTCGAGAAGGCCGATGCCCGACGGCGCCTCCCCGTCGTCGAACGTGGCCTGGGCCGGGGCCTCCACCTCTTCGATCTCGGGGGTGGCCGACTCATCGATGACCGGCACGCCCGGCGGGACCATGGTCGGAAGGTTCTCGGGCTTCACGGTCTCGCTCTTCGAATAGAAGCCGGGGCCGCTCAGGGTCAGCTCGCCGCTCGCGACCAGCTGACCCAGGTTCGTGGTCAGGCGGACGAGGCCGAGCCGCTGCTCCTCGTCGAGCTCGGGCAGCCAGGTGTCGACGACGCCCAGCAGGCCGGACCAGCGGGTTCCGGCCCGGATCGGGACGGCCACGCAGGCGAGTGAGTCGTCGGCCGACTCGTCGTCGCCGAGAATTTCAGCATTCCAGAACGGCTCGTTGCCCTGGGCGCCGGGGCGCTCGAGGCAGGAGCGGGCCAGGACGGCCACCCGCTCGCCGAGGGTCCCCGCGTGGCCGGGCGCGGCGAGCTCGAAACGGACATCGCCGCTGGTAGAGACCACAAACGCGCCCATGCCCATACACAGGTCCCGGGCCAGCCGGACCGCTTCGATCGTCTGGTCCTCCGCACTCTTCATGGCTCGAAGACTATGGCGATGCGGTCCCACGAACGTCTTTCCAGTGTCCCGCCGGTCTCACCCATGATTCGTCGTTTCGCGGGACGGTCGGTGGACGGGTCCTTTTTAGGGTTCCAACCATGTTCGTTTCCTATGTCCTTCGAGTCCGCCCCGAGAGTCTTCGCAAGGGGCGCTTCGCCGGTGAGGTGGAAGCCGTGGCGACCGGGCAGCGCTTTGCCGTGCGCTCGCTGGACCAGGTGATGGCCTTCATGCTCGAGACCGCAAGCGAGGAGACCGTCCTCGCCCGGACGGCCAGGGCTGGCCAGGAAGCGGAACGGTGAGTACCCCGACCATCCCGCGCAACTCGGCGGCGTCCACGGGCACCCTCAGCGTCGTCTCGCCGCAGTCGAGCCGCCGTGCCCTCATGTCGCTGCCGCTCGAGCGGACCGCCAACCGGCCCAGCTGGGTCTGGCTGGCCACGAGCGACGCCCTGGTGGCGCTGCTCGTCTTCTTGGTGGTGAGCAACCTGCTGCCCCGGCTCGCCCCGGTGAGCGCGGCCTTGTCGACGAATCTTCAGTTCATCGCGATCTCCTGGGGCGCCCTGGCGATCGCGATGATCGGAAGGCGCGTCTACCCGAAGGCCCGCCGCCGGATCGCCCCGGCCCCAGCCGACGACCTGGCCAACCTGGAGGTCGCCATCGGGATCGGTGCGCTGCTCACCCTCGCCACCGGCGCGGTCTTCCCGGCGCTCCTCCATGGGCCGCTCCACCCGGGCGTGGTCGCGCTCGCGTTCGCCGGATGCGCCGTCGCGTTGCCGCTCACGCGGGCGGTCGTCATCGGCGTGCGGGCCCGCACCGACACCCGGCCCGCACGGGTCGTGGTGATCGGGACCGGGACGATCGCCTCTGACGTCGGGGCGCGGCTCTCTCGGTCCCCGCACGTCGAACTGGTCGGGTTCGTCGACGACGACCCGGTTGACGGCCAGCCGGTGCTCGGCGACCTCGCCTCGCTTCCCGCGATCTGCCGGATCGGCATGATCGACCGCGTCGTGGTGGCGTTCAGCCGCTCGCACCCGGCCCGGACGACCGACATTCTCCGCTCTCTCGTGGGCGAGGTGGCCGTCGACGTGGTGCCGCGGTACTTCGAGTTGACCGGCTGGGAGGCCAGCTTCCAGGACCTGGAGGGCCTCGCGGTCATCAGCCTCGACGGCGGCAGCCCCGGCGCACTCGGCCGGTTCGTGAAGCGGGCCTTCGACATCGTCGGATCGGCGCTCGTGCTCGTGGCGGTGTCACCGGTCCTGTTGGCATCGATCGTCGCCGTGAAGGTCACCTCGCCGGGACCGGTGCTGTTCCGCCAGGACCGGCTCGGCCGCGACCGTCGTCCCTTCCAGATCCTGAAGCTGCGCACCATGCGCCAGCCCGGGCCGGCCGAAGACACCCTCGGCGCCCGGCACGTCCCCGGCCCCCTGGCCAACCTTCCCGAGATCGAGCTCCGGGTGACCGCCGTCGGGCGTCTCTTGCGCCGTCTCGGGGTCGACGAGCTCCTCCAACTCATCAACGTGCTGCGCGGCGACATGTCGCTCGTCGGCCCACGCCCGTTCGTCCCCGAGGAGTGCGGCTCGCTTCCCGAGTGGGTCGGGCGCCGCTTCGACATCCGGCCCGGCATGACCGGGCTGTGGCAGGTGTGCGGCCAGCACGACCTGCGTTTCGAGGAGCTGTGCCGGCTCGACTGCCAGTACGTGGCCAGCTGGTCGCTCGCAGCCGATGTCCGCATCCTCGCCCGTACCCCGGGGCGCCTGCTCCGCGGCGGGGGAGGGGAGCGGGGCCAATGAGCACCCCGGCGCCGGTCCCGAGCATCTCGGTCGTGGTGGCCACGCTCGGCCGCCCGCAGAACCTGGCCGAGCTGGTCCCGGCCGTCCTGTCCGACGAGGCGGTCCGGCATCTCGTCGTCGTGGTCGACGGGCCGGACCCCATCTCGGTCGCCGTCTTGATGTCGCTGCAGCTCCGATTCGACAGGCTCGTCTTCACCCAGATCGAGCGTTCCGGTCACCTGCGGGCGCTCGATGTCGGGGTCGGCCTCAGCGACGCGGACGTCGTGCTCCTGCTCGACGACGACGTCGTGCCCACGCCGGGTCTGGCCGCGGGGCACGCCCGGGCGCATCGCGAACGGCACGGCCTCGTCCTCGTCGGCTCCATGCCGGTGCAGCTCCCCGAGGGGCGGGGTGACATCGGCAGCCTCCTGTACGCGCGCGAGTACCTGTCGCACTGCGAACGCCTAGAACGCGGGGAGTTCGAGGTCCTGGACAACCTGTGGCAGGGCAACGTGTCGATCCGGCGGTCCGACTGTCTCTCCGTCGGCCTGGCCACGTCCGCGTTCACCGCCTCGTACCACACCGATCGCGATCTCGGTATCCGGCTTGCCGACGCGGGGTTGACCGGTCGCTTCGACCCGGGCCTCGTCGCGGCGCATCGGCACCGCCGCAGCGACTGGGCGTTCCTCCACGACGCCCGCCGCCGCGGCGCGGGCCTGGCCAAGCTCCATCATGTGCACGAGGCCCGATTGGGCCCGTTCGACCCGGCGGTCTTCACCGCCGACCTTACGGCGCCCCTCGCGGCGCCGGTCCGGTTCGTGGGGTCACGGCCGATGGCACCGCGGGTGGCCCGGGGTCTGCTCGCGTTGGCCACCGCGCCCGGCCTGTCGCGTTGGGACTCGGGACGCCTCGGCCTGGCCAAGCTGGCCCGCCGGCTCATGCTGCTCTGGGGCGCGACGAGCGGCGAGGGCGAGACCGCACACAGCGCCGCGCTGGCCAAGATGGCCGCGGCGAGCGAAGGAACCGACACCCCCGCACCGCGGACACCCGTCGGCGAGCACCACCTCGCCGCTCGGTGAGCCTCGGTTAGTCGGACTCCATCTCGCCGTCGGCGAGCGCCGCCCGCGCCCGCATCAGCCCCCGCGACGGCGGGACACCGAGATCGGCCAGCATCCGCTCGGCTCGATCCAGCGTCGACAACGCCCGCCGGCGGTTGCCCGAGTTCGCGAGCAGCTCGGCCGCCCGCAGGTAGTGGTTCTCCTCGTACGGGTCGGCCTCCATGAGGCGATCCAGGAGGGCCAGGGCCTCTTGAAGGTGCTCGTGGGAGACGGCCTCTTCCAAGAGGAGATCGAGCAGCTGGATGTGCAAGCGCGCCAATGACTCCCGGTAGCCGGCCGCCCAGTCGGCGTAGCGGTCTCCGGGGAGCAGCTCGCCCCGGTACAGCAAGAGGGCGTCACGGGCCAACCGGCTGGCGTCTGCCGGCGGGGTGTCCCGGCGGATGGCCTCTTCGGCCAACTGGCGGAACTGGGTCACGTCGGTGACGGCGTCGGTGGCCAGCCGGATGAAGTTGCCGTCCCGCTCGAGCAGGTCACCGCTCGCGGCGCGGACCCGCCAGAGCACGTTGCGCAGACGCCTCGAGCCGACCCCGGGCCCCGCGTCGGGCCACAGCAGCTCGACCAGCTCGTCCACCGGCAGCTTCTCGTTGAGGGCGACGATCTTGAGCCCCTGCGCGGCCAGGGAGAGTGGGAGCGACACCGGTTCGCCGTAGCGGCGGACCGAGAACGAGCCGAGCAGGGTGATCGCCCACGGCGGGTGGTCCACGTGGGTGGTCGGGGTCGTCACCACCATCGAGTGGTCCGGGGGGGCGGCCTGCAGCGTCGCGGTCTCGTAGGCCAGCAGGTCGCGGTACTCGCCGCCCGAGGGGACGAGGGCGAGCTCGCGTTGGGTGAGGGCGATCCAACCCTGGGCGCCGAGCCGGTCGAACGTGGTCAGGGCGGCCCCGAGCCGCTCCAGTGCCTCCTCGGTGCGGCCCGCCTCGGAGAGCAGGACGCCCCAGCACAGCTCCACGCGCGCCGCGAGGAGCGGCTGGCCGACCATGGCGTCGCGGGCATTGCTCAAGAGCTCGGTCGCGTCGTCGATGTCGTCGGTCGCGATGGCCCCGACCCACTCGGCCCAGCCGGGCCGCACCGCGCCGGCGCTGTGGGCGCGGTCGACGGCGGTGAGGAGGGCGGAGGCCTGGCTGCGCCGACGGCCGAGCAACATGATCTCCGCGGCCGCCGGAGCGAAGGCGGCCCGGACCGTGTCGTGGTGGGGGCTCGCGGCCTGCTGGCCGACCTGGGGCACACCGTCGTCGTCGGCCGCGCCCAGCCATGCGAACGCGGAGGAGGCCCGGCCGCGCTGGAGCTCGAGGTTGGCCAGCATCGTGAGGGTCTGGACGCGGGCGGCCCGGCCCACCTCGCCGTTGAGGCCGAACAGCCGCGCCGCGATCTCAAAGGCGCTGTCGTAGGAGCCATGGGCGGCGTCGACCTCGGCCAGGATCCCGAACGCGCGAGCGGCCAGGGTGTGCTGCTCGCACCGGCCGGCCAGCTCCGCCGCCGCCCCGGCGTCACGCGCGGCCTCGGTGAGGTCGCCGTGGCCGATCGACACGGTGGAGCGGATGAGCGAGGGGACCGCGACGAGGGCGCGGTCGCCGACGGTGTCCGCGCAGTCCTCGATCCACTGCGCCCACCGCAGTGCGTGCTCAACGTGGCCCTGGTGGACCAGGCTGTCGCCGATCACGAGCGCGAGCTGCGGGGAGGCCGCGAACTCCTGGGTCTGGCCGATGAGGAGGGAGGTGACCGCGATGAGGTCGATGTCGGTGCGCGAGCTCGGGTTGCCCTCAAAGACGTTGGCCGCCCCGAGCGCGGCCGCCGCCAGTGCCTCGGCGTGGCTGCTCACGGTTCGGGCGATGCGGACGGCACGCTGCGCGATCTCGGCCGAGTCGTCCGAGCACCCGCCGAGCACCTGGCAGGCCACGGCGTCGACCAGCATCAAGACGGCCCGATACGGGGTGTCGGCCTCACACTTGGCCGCGGCGGCCCGCATCTCCTGGGCGACCGACGGGGACAGATCGACGGCCAGGCGGGTGCGGGCACGCTGGTAGGCGATCTCGCACTCCACCCGGTCCGAGACCGAGAAGTCGCCGGCCCGCTCCACGCAGACCTTCGCCCGGCCAAGTTCGCCGACGCTCATCCAGAGCGCCGCGGCCCGGGCGAGATGGCGAGCGCTGGCCTCGTCGGTCGGGCCGAAGTCCGCCGCGATCTCCTCGTATCCGGCCGCCGCGGTGGACTCGCCGCGGTCGAGGGCGATGCGGGCGCTCTGGGTGAAAAGCCGGGCCACGGTCTCGTCCCGACGCACCGTGTGCTGGGCGGCGTGGAACGCGCTCCGCTCGACCTGACCCCTCGCGGCAAAGGCGCGCGCGATCGCCGCGTGGGCGCGCGACCGGAGCTCTTTGGGCACCGACCAGAACGCGCTGATCCGCACCAGGGGGTGGGCGAAGTCCAGGCGCTCGCCCCTCAGGACGACGATGCCGGCCTTCTGGGCCGGCCGGAGCACGTCGATGCTCAGCCCGAGGTCTTCGAGCGCGGCCTCGAGGACGCTGACCGGGATTCGGCCGGCCGACGCCGCCGCCAATGCGTACCGGATGTCCTCGCCGAACCCGGTCAGCCGCTGCGCGAAGGCGCTGACCAGCGCCTGGCCGAGGGAGAGTGGTTCGGGGAGCGGCCGCCAGCCGTTCAGCTGCTCTTCGCCGAGGCGGCTGCATACGTCGAGCAGCGCACTCGGGTTCCCTCCGGTCGACGTCACGAGCGCGGACATGACGCTGTCGGTCGGTAGCTCGCCGAACTGCTGCTGGAGAAGGGTCGCGGCCTGTTGGTGGTTCAGGCCCTCCAACCGGTGCTCGGGAATCTGGGCGGACAACTCCGGTGACGGCATGTGGGGGGTGTCCCGCCAGGCCAGGACCAACGCGACCGGGAGCTCCGCCAACGGGCCGGTCACCGCTTGACTCAGCACATCGGCGAACCATGACGGCATGAGGTGACAGTCGTCGACCGCGATCAGCAGCGGGGCCTGCACCTGGTCGTAGAGGGTGCGCACGGCTCGGGTGGCCGCCACCAGAGCCGATGCGGTCTGGGCCGGGGTCAGATCCTGCGGGGCCGCGCCAGCGACCGTGCTCGGCAGCGGGGGCTGCACCTGGTTGAGCAGCTCGAGGACCGGTTGGGGCCATTCCTTGGGCAGCGGCGATCGCGCGTCGAGCGCAGTGCCGCGCAAACGCACGACTCCGAAGTCGGTCGCGCGGGCGACGGTGGCCTCGATCAGCGCGCTCTTGCCGACGCCCGGCTCGCCGCGCAGGACCACCGCGCTCGCCGACCCGGCGCGGGCCTTCCACAAGATGTGGTCCAGGTGGGCCAGCTCCCGGTTCCGAGCGACCAGGCCGCCGGCCGGCTCGATCCTCGGCTCGACGCGGTCGCGCCCGGGGGCCGGAACGACGCTGCGCGCCGGGGGGAGAGGGGGGAGTCCGAGCGCGTCATCTCGCCGCTCGCCGTCGGGCGACCGCTCTTGTTGCCATTCGGCGTCCGAGGGCAAGTCTGTTCTTCCCACGCCCCGTCTCATGGTCCAAAGGTCGCAGGTCGTGCCGCCGCGACGCAGGGCCGCGCGCCCACAGCTGGTCCCGTCAGACCGAGGGGTTCGGGCGGGCGGAGCCAGTTATCCCTGGTGAGAGGATCCTACTTGCCGGTAGTTCCAATTCTGGGGCATGCCGCGCGGCGTTTTGGCTGGTCGCGCACGCCTTCGCGACGTCGCGTCACACCCGCGCGGTGAACACCTGAAAGGCCAGCGGGACCGTGAAGGATCCGTTTCCCTGGTCAAAACGCGCCACGTGCCGGCGCAGTGCGTCTCCAGCCTCGTCGAGGTCGGCGCCGGAGAGCCCGAGCCCGTCGAGCTCGTGGTCGTCGACGATGGCCCGGCCGGGCACCGTCACGGTCAGCTCGTACGGGGTCCGTTCGACCTGCGACCACCCGGCCGACTCCAACAGGGCGCTCACCCGTTCCGGGTCGGCCAGCGAGAACGGCCCGGTCCTGCTCTTGCCCGGAGCGGGCTCGGGTGCCGGGGCGACGAAACGGGCCAGGACCGCACCCGTGAACCAGGGGTTGTCCGCCATGTGCTGCCAGCACGAGAAGGCCAGGCGTCCGCCCGGCCTCACGTGGCTGGCCAGGTTGGCGAACGCGACCGTCGGCTCATCGAAGAACATCACGCCGAACTGGCTCATCGCCGCGTCGAAGAGGCCGCCCTCGACGCGATCGACCTGCACGTCGGCAACAAGGAACCGCACGTTGGCGACGTGCTCGTCCGCCGCACGGCGGCTCGCGAACGCCGTCAGCTGCACCGACACGTCCGCCCCGACGACGAGCCCGCTCGGCGCGGTCCGACGTGCGACCTCAAGCGTGGTCGCCCCCGCGCCGCTCCCGACGTCCAAGATTCGCTCACCGTCCTGGGGCAAGAGCGCATCGAGGAGCGGCGCCGTCGCCGCGTTGGTCAGCTCTTCGCGCCGGGGCCACGTCTCGGTCCACTGCTCGTCGTTCCAGCGCCGACGCTCGGCCTCGTTGACCCCGTCGTGACGTGAGCTCAACACGCTGCCGCCCCCCTCTGATCGCTTGGCGCCGGTGCCCGCGGCATCGCCGCATCATGCATCCCGCGAACGACTCTAGGGAGCGCGGCGGGCACGCCGGGGACATCGTGGCGGGGTCGGCCCTCCGCTCAGCTTCTGCGGCACGCAGAAGATCGCGTGGCGACGTCGCACCGGCCTCGGAGCGTTCGCGTGACCGCAATTTCTCGGGACATCCTTCTGCGCCCCCGCAGTTTGCGCCCCCGGCAGGAGTCGAACCCGCAACCTGATGGGTAGAAACCATCTGCTCTATCCGGTTGAGCTACAGGGGCTCGCGACCAGCGTACCGGCGGGTGCTCGCGCGCTCGGGTTCGGATGCGCTGTGACAGACTGATACGTCCTGGTGGGCGTAGCTCAGAAGGTTAGAGCGCCAGGTTGTGGCCCTGGAGGCCGGGGGTTCAAGTCCCCTCGCTCACCCCAATCGTGCACGGCACGCGCCGCTCGGCGCGTCAAGGAGGCAACGTGATCGAGCCGACCGGCCCCGTCGGTGTCGTCACGGGCGCGTCCTCGGGCATCGGCGCTGCCTGCGCGCGTGCGCTCGCGGCACGAGGCACGACGGTCGTCGGCGTCGCGCGACGCGCCGACCGGCTCGCGTCGGTGCTGGACGACTGCCGCGCGCACGCACCTGCGTCGATCGCGCAGGTGTGCGACCTCAGCGACCTCGCGGCTGCACGGCAGGTCGTGGCCGACACGATCAAGCGCTTCGGGCGCCTCGACGTGCTCGTCTGCAACGCGGGCATGCCCATGCGACGCCGCGTCCAGGACCTCGGCGACCGCCAGGTCCGCGAGGTCCTCGAGCTCAACTACCTGAGCCCCGTCGCGATGACGCTCGCCGCCCTCCCCCACCTCCTCGCGCGCCAGCGCGGCACCGTCGTGTTCGTGTCCAGCCTCGTGGGCCGCCTCGGCAACGGCGGCGAGGCCGCCTACTGCGCGTCCAAGTTCGCGCTCTGCGGCTTCGCCGAGGCCGCCTCGGTCGACCTCGCGGGCACCGGTGTCGAGGTCCGCCTCGTGCTGCCCGGCCCGATCGACACCGAGATGTGGCACGAGCACGTGGGCCAGGACGAGCCCGCCTACGACGGCGAGCTGTTCTCGCCCGAGCTCGTGGCCGACGTAGTGCTCGAGGCGCTGGCCGGGACCATCGTCGAGCACTACGTCCCGGACCTCAAGTCGATCGTCGAGATGAAGACCGCGGACTTCCAGGGCTTCCGCGACGCGATGATCGCCGCCCTGCACGGCGAGGCGCCCGTCGCGCTGCCCGACGAGACGTGACGCGCGCCCTCGTCTACGGCGCGAGACCCGGCGCAGCACCGGGGACGCCGCTCGAGCCACGCGTGCCGAGCCGCGAGGTCGACGCCGCGGTCCTCGCCAACCTCCTCGCACAGCCGCTCGGTCTCTACGAGCTCGACGAGCCGCAGTCGACCGCGGGCGAGGTCGCGTGCGCCCCGCGTCTCGCGGGGGTGTGCGGCTCGGACGCGAGGCTCATGCTCGGCGACTTCAGCGAGGGCGACCTCGACAATCCGATGGCCGCGTTCTCCGTGCTGCCCTTCGTCCTCGGCCACGAGGTCGTCGCCGACGTCCTGGCCCTCGACGGCGACTCGGAGCTCGAGGTCGGCGACCGCGTGGTGCTCAATCCGTGGCTGAGCTGCGTGCCACGCGGCCTCGCTCCCTGCGGCGCCTGCGAGCGAGGCGACCTCGCCCAGTGCGAGCGCTTCTTGGACGGCGCCATCGGACCCGGGCTGCACCTGGGCGTCGCGGCGGGCGCACCCGGCGCGTTCGCGTCATGGTTCGCCGCGCACCCCGCCCAGCTGCACCGAGTGCCAGACGGGGTGAGCGACGCAGCAGCGGTCCTCGCGGATCCCTTCAGCGTCTCGCTCCACGCGATCCTGCGCACCCCGCCCCCGCCCACGGGCCGCGCGCTCGTCATCGGTGCGGGCGCGCTCGGCACGATGGCCGTCGCGATCCTCCGCCGCTACTACCCCGACGTCGAGGTCGCCTCGCTCTGCCGGTACGCGCACCAGCGCGACGCCGTCACGCGGCTCGGCGCGCACCTCGCCGTCGACCACGAGCCGCGCGCCGACGCGCTCGCCGAGCTCGCCCGCTTCGCGGGCACGACGCTGCGCCCCGCGCTCGACGGGCTCGCGATGGCCTACCCCGGCGGCGTCGACGTCGTCTACGACACGGTCGGGTCCGCCGCGACGCTCGAGCTCGCGGTGCGCATCGCGACGATGCGAGGCAGTGTCGTCCTCTTGGGCGTCGCGACGCCGAGGCGCTTCGAGTGGACGCCCATCTACTTCAAGGAGCTCACGGTCATCGGCTCGTCGGGCTTCGGGGCAGAGACGCTCGACGGCGAGCGCCGCCACGCGATCGACCACTACCTCGCCGCGTGCCGCGACGGGCTCGACCTCGCCTGGCTCGTCACCCACACCGACTCGCTCGAGGGCTACCTCGACGTGGGCGCGGTGCTCGCGAGCCCGGTGCGCTCGGGCGTGATCAAGGCGGCGTTCGCGCCGAACGGCTGATCAGCTGACCCCGCGGCTCCCCGTCAGGGCGTCGAGGATCCCGCCTTGGTCCGAGCTGGTCGCGTCGTAGACGGCCACGCCCTTTTCGAGCACGATCGCGCGCGAGCAGAGGTGCTCGATGCGGTCGAGGCGCGTCTCGATGACGACGAGCGCGCACCCGAGGTCACGGGCCCGTCCGAGGGCTGCGTACACCTCGTCGCCGGCCACCGGGGAGAGGCCGAGCGCGGGCTCGTCGCACAACAGGAGCCGTGGCTCCGCCGCAAGCGCCGCGGTGACCGCGACGAGGCGCTGCTGGCCGCCCGAGAGCAGCCCCGCTTTCGTGCGCCGGCGCGAGCGCAGCTCATCGTTCAGTCCGCCGAGGGCCATGGCGAGGCGCCGACGGCGCGCGGACCTTGAGGCCCCCCCGACGCGCAGCACGAGGTTCTCCTCGATGGTCAGCCCCGAGAAGAGCCCGACGCCCTCGGGCAGGTGCACGACGCCCATGCGAGCGAGCACGTGCGGGGCCGTGCGCGCCACGCTTCGCCCGAGGACCGACAGATGCCCCGAGGCGACGGGCACGAGGCCACTTGCGACCCTCGCCAGAGTCGACTTGCCCGCGCCGTTGCGGCCGAGGATCGCGACGCTCTCGCCCTCGGCGATCGAGGCGGTCAGTCCGTTGAGCGCCTTGTACGGCCCGTACTGGGCGTGGACGTCTTGGAAGACGAGGGCGCTCACGCTGAGCGCCCCAGCCACGAGGCGATGACGCTCTCGTCGTGCAGCACCGCGTCGAAGGTGCCCTGCGCGATGACCCGCCCTGCATCCATCGCGATCACCCGCTCGGCGATCGCCTCGACCATGTGTAGGTCGTGCTCAACGAGCAGCACCGCGAGCCCCGTCTCGCGACGGGCCAGGGCGATCACGCGAGCGAGCCGGGCCGCCTCGTGGGCATCGAGTCCTGAGGACGGCTCGTCCGCGAGCAGCAGGCGGGGTCGAACGACGAGTGCGCGCGCGAGCTCGACCGCGCGACGCTCCCCGAGGCCGAGTGCGGTCGCGGGGGCGTCGGCGACGTCACTCAACCCGCACAGCCGAAGCGTCTCCAGGCAGCGCTGCTCTTCCTCGGGCGTCGACGAGCCTTTCCAGAGCACGTCGCGCATCGGTCCCTGCCGCCCTTCGTGCGCCTGAAGGGCGACCAGCAGGTGGTCGAGGACCGAGAGCCCCCCGAAGAGCTGGACGATCTGGAACGTCCGGGCGATGCCCAGCCGCGCGCGCTGGTCGGGCCGATGCGGCAGCGAGGTCGCGTCGAACTCGATCCGGCCCCCCGACAGTGCGAGCTCGCCCGCGATCATCCGAAACAGCGTCGTCTTGCCCGCGCCGTTCGAGCCGATGAGGCCGACGGCCTCGCCGTCGAAGACGTCGAGGCTCACGTGGTCGACCGCGGCGTTGCCCCCAAAGTGCCGCGAGACGTCGCGAACCTCCAAGAGGCGCTTCACGCCGAGTCCTCTGCCGAGACGAGCGGGTGATCATTGTGCTCCACCGCGCGGAAGACTGTCTTCGCGAGTCGGCGCTTTGCGTACTCGACGATCCCCTCGGGGTGCTTCGCGTAAGTGAAGGCGCCGAGCGACAGTAGAATAACGGTCAGCGCCGTGGAGTGCAGCTGGGTCCCGCCGACCGATTGCGGCACATTCATAAGGGCATTGTTGATCAGTGCGAAGGCCATGCCCGCCGTGATTGCTCCTTCGACGGTGGTGGCCCCGATCGTGACGACGACCACGAGATAGATGGGGCCGAAGTAGTACACGAAGCTGTCCTGGCTCACGGTCTGCTGGTTCATTGCGTAGAAGGCGCCGCCGAGCCCGGCGATCGACGCAGAAAGCATGAACACCAGGATCGTCATGCGCCGGATCTGCACGCCCGAGCTCGACGCCCCGATCGGGCTCGCGTGGACCGCCGTGAGCGCGCGTCCCGTCGTGCCCCGCAGCAGCAGGTGCACGATGCCCGCGACGGCGATCATGACGACCACCGTGAGGACGAAGAAACCTTCCGAGTCGACGCTCGAGAAGTCGATGCCGAAGATCGACGACGGCCGCGGGACGGGGACTCCCGACGTGCCGTTGCTCACCCATGACGTGGGGAACAAGAGATCGTCGCCGAGGAGCGCCAGGCACAACGTGAGGAGCGCGACGGGTAGGCCCCGGAGTCGAAGCGCGGGCAGCGCGGCGACCAAGCCCGCCACGCCCGCGACGAGGGCCCCCGCCAGCGCCGCGAGGAGGATCGGCCAGTGCCGGTTCTCGGCCAGCTGGGCGGTCGTGAACGCCCCGATTCCAGCGAACATCCACTGGGCGAGCGAGAGCTGTCCGGCGAGCCCGGTCAGCAGCGTGATCGACAGGAACACGATCGACAGCGCCGCTCCCTCGGTGAGGGCCTCGGTCCAGTCTGCGGGAACGAAGAGGATGACGCCGAACACGACGACGCCGAGGAACGGCCAGCGCATCCGACGGATCGTCCGGTCGACGATCGGCGGGCGCATCGCGACGGCGGGGACAGGTGGTGGTGGCTCGATCGACGCCATGGGGTCGATCGTGTCCTCCAGATGCCGAAGCGTCGGGTGGAAGATGAGGAGCACCAGCAAGAAGAGAAACGGCAGGCTCGGGACGAGCGCCGGATACCAGATGGAGCTGCTCGGCACGTAGCCCTGCACCAGCCCCTCGGCCAGGCCGAGCAGGACGCCACCGAGCGCCGCGATCGGCAGATTGCGCAGTCCGGCGAGCGCCGCCGCTGCGATCGACACGACCAAGAGCAGGTCGTAGTTCTGCGGGTCCACCGTCGCACCGGAGCCGACCTGGTACAGCACCCCGGCAACGGCGGCGAGCGCCGTCGAGATCATCCAGGCGAATCGCAGCACCCACCGGGCGTCGACACCGCTCAGCTCGAGGAGCTTCGGGCTCTCGACCGCCGCTCTGATCGGCAGACCAAAGCGCCTCGTGCGCAGAAGCAGAACGAGCCCGATGAGCACCAGGATCGTGCCAGCCACCTCGCAGATCGCCGAACCAAAGACCGGGTCACCGCCGATTCGCCATACCGGGATGAAGCTCGTCGAGAAGAAGGGAGCCGGGGGCACGGGCGGGTTGCTGGGCACCGCGGTCTCCACGATCTGGGGCAGGATGACCGTGAGCCCGAGCGCCATGATCGTCTTGGCGGTCCGGTTGCCAGGCGCGATACGCGAGAACAGCCCGAAGTCGAGGAGTGCGCCGAAGACCGGCGCAATGACGCACACGACGATGGCGGCCGCCCAGCCTCGCTGGACGCCATGGGAGATCAGCTCGGAGTAGACGACGGTCGCGGCATAGGCCTCCGCCGCGAACGCGAAGTTGAAGACGCCGGTCGCCCGGTAGGTGAGGACCAGCCCAACGGCGACGAGCGAGAAGGCGCATCCGTACGGGATGGACGCCAAGACGTAGCCGAAGAACACCCCCATCGGGGGAAGGCTAGGCCCCGGGTGTACCCGGTGGCGGCGCCACTGGCTTGCTCAGGTTGGCGGTTCCCGACAACGGGAAGCAGATCCACGGCTTCGAACCCTTATGGAATGCCATGACGAATTTCGAGCCCCTGGTCACGACGAACGTCTCGCAAGCCGGCGACGTATTGCGGGTGTGCGCTTGGGTCCAGTTGACCGGCGCAGTGACACCACCGGCAGGTCCGCCGAAGTCCTTGCGGATCCGGTTGATCGCGGCGTTCACCGCACCCTGCGTCGGGTTCTTTCCGGCCGCGCGAAGCCCCTGGGTGAACAGGTTCGCGGACTCCCAGCCCGCGAGCGCCACGTCATCGAACTCGGTGCCCGAGTACCCGTACTTCACCATCTGGCTGAAGTACAGGTTCAGCCCCGGATACGCCTTCGGGTACACGGTCGCAGCCTCAAAGGGGACGTGCTGCAGCAGGAAGTAGACGTTGATCATGGCCGCAGCGTTGTTCATCAGGATCCCACGGTCATAGCCGTCGAGCCACAACTGCACGGGGTGCGGATGCAGGTGATTCGCCGAGTAGTACCCCTGAAGGTACTTGGACAGGGCGATGTCACTGTTCACGTCCATGCAGTTGACAACCATGTTGGCGCCGGAGTTGTAGATCTTTCCCGCCTCGATCTGCCAGTTCGCGTTGATCGCCTCGTTGATGTTCGAGTACGACACCTTGAACTTGTACTTCTTGAGGCCTGCAATCGCCCCCTGGCACTCGAGCTTGGAGGACGGGTAGCTGAGTGCGATCACCGCCACCTTGGGCGACTTCGTCTGCTTCGCGGTGTACGCGAAGAACGGGACCGACGAGTTGTAGTCGAGAACGGAGCCGTAGTCGGCGAACAGGTTCTTTGGGCCGCCCCAGACGTTGCCCGTTGAGTAGCCGAAGGTGGGGGTGATCGTCTTTTTGCCGAGGTAGTTGGCCGCGGTGAAGAACGGCGTGGAGACCCCAACGATCGCAAAGGCGTGGTCGGCATTCACGAGCGTCTGGGCGTCTTTCACGTTCGTGTCCGGGTTGGAGGCGTCGTCGAGTGGGTACGCGAGGTCAAGCTTTCGCTTAAAGACGCCGCCCAACTTGTTCACATAGTCGAAGTAAGCGTTGACTCCGTCGAGGTACGGCGCAAAGTCAGCCTTGAGCGGCCCGGTCTCAGAGACGATCGCGCCGACCTTGACCTGCTTCGCGGTGATCCCGGGGGCGCCCTTCGGCGTGACAGTCCGGTGCGTCGTGGCGCCAGCTGCCACGACTGCCGAGCTCGCGACCAACGTGACACCGACCGCGCAAGTGGCAACCAGTCGAACCGAGTGGCGCACCCCACACCTCCGTAGTTAGGACGTGAGGAACGTTACCAGCGTCCCCTTCGAAACTGGCCGCATCCCGCACATAAGGTCCTGCTGTGCCGCCGCACGTGGTCGTGACTCAACCGCTCGTCGGCGATGCGATCGATCGCCTACGACACGCCGGCCTCGACGTCACCGTCGTGTCCGAGCACGGCCCACCGTCACGCGACGAGTTGTGTCACGCCCTGCACGACGCGAGCGCACTCGTCTGCCTGCTCTCCGACGTCATCGACGCGGACGTCCTTGCGTGCGGGCCCGGTCTGCGCGTCGTGTCCACCGTCGCGGTCGGGGTCGACAACATCGACCTCGACGCCGCTCGCGCCCGTGGCATCGAGGTCCGCAACACCCCGGGCGTGCTCGACGCGGCCACCGCCGACCTTGCGATGGCGCTGCTGCTCGCCGTCGCGCGCGGCGTCGTCTCGGGGATGGACGCGATCCGCCGCGGCGAGTGGACCGGCTTCGGGCTCGCGACGGGCCTAGGGCGCGACCTGGCCGGCATGCGCCTCGGCCTCGTCGGCTTTGGGCGCATCGCGCAGCGCGTCGCGGCGCGCGCGACGGCCTTCGACATGCGCCTCCAACACCACGCTCGGCACGACACTGGCGCGGCCGGGTTCGTGGCCGACCTCGACGAGCTGCTCAGGACCTCCGACGCGCTCAGCCTCCATGTCCCCCTCACGTCGGCGACCCGGGGCCTGCTCGACGCGCGGCGGCTGGCCCACCTGCCGGACGGCGCGATCGTCATCAACACAGCGAGAGGCGCGGTGCTCGACGAGCGAGCGCTGGTGGCGGCGCTTGTGGCCGGCCACCTCGGCGGTGCAGGACTCGACGTCTTCGAGGACGAGCCGAACGTCAGCGCCTCGCTCCTCGCCGCCCCCAACGTCGTGCTCACGCCCCACATCGGCAGTGCCACGATCGAGACCCGATCGGCGATGTCCTCGATGGCGGTTGACTCGGTGATCGACGCGCTGGCTGGCTCGGGGTGACCTGACTCACCGCACCCCGCCTCGTAGCAGCGCCGACGCCGTGGACGTCGGCGCGATCTCGGTCGCGCTTGGGATCCGGGCGTCTCCCAGCGGTTCCGTCAGGCGCTACAACCTGGCCTGGAACCGTAAGGAGCCACACAGCGACCTGATCTGCAAGCTCGCCTTCCGGTGTTCCTGGGTGGAGTCGGCGCGCACTTCGGCGACGCTCGCCCAGCATCGCAGCACGACCACCAAGGGCCTCGCCACGTCGTGCAGCGCGCTGCGTTTGGCCGAGGCGCCGCCGGCGGCTACGTTTCGACGGCGCGGCCGCACACGTGGTCGCTGGCCAGACTGCGACGGGCACGCCGCGGCGGGCGCAGGGGCGAAACGAGGCCACCATGCGACGACTCTTCTCCACGCGCTCCGCGCGCACGGCTCTGCTCGCGGTCGCCGCGTCGATCGCGCTCGTCGCGGGCATCACCACGATCGGGTCTGCCGCAGGGGTCGTCGGGGACCCCCAGCCCGAGCTGAGCCAGTTCTCCATCGCGCCGACCGGCTCGAGCGGCACGGGCGTGGTCCTGCCCGACGGCACGCTCGTCCTCGCCGCGCCGGTGAACAACACCACGATCAAGGTCTGCCTGCTGCACCCCGGGAACCGAAGGTGCGCCTCGACCGTGTCGCTCAAAGCGTACGCAGGCGGCGGCGGGGACTCCTTCAGCGGTGCGGTGGTCGTCGCGACCGGCGGCACCCACGTCTCGGTGGTCACGAGCGACTGCTGCTACCTCCCGGTCGGCGGTCAGAACGGCGGCATGGTGGTCTTCGACAGCACGAACGACGGCAAGACGTTCGGCTCGGAGATCCCCGCCGGCACGCNNGAGAGAACGGCGGGTACACCAACATCCAGTCGTTCCCGGTGGACCCGGGCACCGCATCGACGGCCATCGCGACGGTGGGCTCGAGCGTCGATGCCTACGACACCTCGCTCACGCGCTACGGCAGCGGCGTGCTCGTCGCGTCGGACGACTCGACGACCACCCACGTGGAGTTCGACTCGACGGGGACCAGCTTCAACAGCTCGAGCAGCTGGCACGCCGTGGGCATCTTCCACGGATCCGACACGACCGCCCTCTCGGACAACGCGCTGCTGACGGACCCGGGCGGCTCGATCACGGGCGGCGAGCAGCTCCGTATCTTCACCGGCACGAAGTTCTTGGCCGCCCACCGGGTGCCCGACTCCAAGGCAGGCGACGACGGGTACTTCTCGATGCAAAAGGCGGGCGGCGCCGTCCATGTCTTCTTCGAGGGCCGGCGCGACGGCTACGACCTGATCTCTGAGACCACGACGAATGGTGCGGCCTGGTCGCCCCAGCACCTGTACGGCTCGGCGGTCAGAGAGAGCTACCTCGCGCCGGTCCTCGGCCCGACGGGCGCGGGGCTCGTCTTCGAGTCCGACGGCACGCCGATGCTCGCCCAGCCGATCCTCAACGCACAGAGCGTCCACGTCGCCTTCGCCTCGGTCCGGGTGAAGCGCGGGCACGTCGCGGTCCTGCGCGGGTCCGCCCGGCCACACCTCGTGCACCAGCTGGTGACCCTGGAACGCGACGTCGCGGGGAGGTGGTACCCGATGAAGACGACCCGCGAGTCCGCCTCGGGAGCGTTCACGTTCTCGTTCGCCACCCCCGCGCGATCCCAGGCCTACCGCGCGGTGGTCAACTACAAGCCGGGGTACTACGAGTACGGCTACTCCAACGCCGCGACCCTGGTGGCGCTCGCGTAGCCGGGCCGCTGGCCTGGGACGCTGCGCGAGGTGCGGGCTAACCTTGCGAGGACGCGGCGCACGGGGCGACGCTCGACGACCGGGGGTCCACCATGATCGTTCGCGACACCTTCTACATCGACGGCAGCTGGGTCGCACCGTCAGGATCCGAGACGCTCGAGGTCTTCGACTCGGCGACCGAGGATGTCTTTGCCACGATTCCTGCAGGGACGGCAGTTGACATCGACCGGGCCGTCGAGGCTGCGGCGCGCGCGTTCCCGAGTTGGTCAGCGACGGCGCCCAAGGACCGCGGTGCATTCCTGCAGAAGATCGCCGAGGGCCTCACGGCCCGTGCGGGGCTCATCGCAGACACGATCACCAAGGAAGTCGGGATGCCCCGCAGCCTGACCGAGATGCTCCAGGTTGCCCTGCCCATCGGGGAGTTCTCCGGCAACGCCGAGCGTGCCACGACGTACGCGTGGCAGGAGGAGATCGGCAACTCGCTCGTGCTCAAAGAGCCAGTGGGAATCGTGGGCGCGATCACCCCGTGGAACTTCCCGCTCTACCAGATCGCGCTCAAGGTCGCACCCGCGCTCGCTGCTGGGTGCACGGTCGTGCTCAAGCCAAGCGAGGTCGCTCCGATCAACGCGTTCATCCTTGCCGAGGTCATCCACGAGGCGGGGCTTCCGAAGGGCGTCTTCAACCTCGTGACCGGGCTCGGACCCGTCGTTGGCGAGGCAATCGCGTTGCACCCGCTCGTCGACAAGGTCTCGTTCACCGGATCGACACGTGCCGGCAAGCGCG
This sequence comes from Acidimicrobiaceae bacterium, assembly GCA_003161255.1. Taxonomy (GTDB): domain Bacteria; phylum Actinomycetota; class Acidimicrobiia; order Acidimicrobiales; family RAAP-2; genus Palsa-461. The sequence goes on from PMOQ01000029.1 coordinate 49,514, forward strand.
TCATGGAGCTGTGCGCCCAATCACTGAAGCGCGTGTCCCTCGAGATGGGCGGCAAGTCCGCGAACATCATCCTCGAGGACGCAGACCTTGCTGCTGCCATCCCGGCAGGCGTGTTTGGGTGTTACCTGAACTCCGGGCAGACCTGCTCGGCACCCACTCGAATGCTGGTACCTCGGTCGAAGCTGGCAGAGATCGAGGAGCTCGCCCGGACAGCCGCGGGCGGTTTCACGCCTGGTGACCCGTCGTCGCCAACGACTGGCCTCGGGCCACTCGTCTCTGAGGTCCAGCGAGACAAGGTGCGCAACTACATCAAGACGGGGATCAAGGAGGGTGCGACCCTCGTCACCGGTGGACCGGACGCCCCTGAGGGCCTCGACAAGGGCTACTTCATCCAGCCGACGGTCTTTTCGAATGTCACCAACGACATGACCATCGCCCGCGAGGAGATCTTCGGCCCAGTCCTCTCCATCATCCCGTACGACACCGAGGAAGAGGCGATCGCGATCGCCAACGACACGCCATACGGCCTCTCGGGCGCCGTGTGGGGCGGGACCAAGGAGCATGCCATCGAGGTTGCGCAGCGACTTCGCACCGGCCAGGTTGACGTCAACGGAGGCGAGTTCAATCCCCTCGCTCCGTTCGGGGGCTACAAGCAGTCGGGGATCGGCCGGGAGCGCGGTGCATTCGGATTCGAGGAGTTCGTCGAGGTGAAGTCAATCCAGCGCTGAGTATTTGAGGCGCGCGGAGTAGGATCTCCGCGCGCCTCTAGCTCAACGGCAGNNGTTCGAATCCCGAGGGGCGCACGGAACCCCTGATCAGGGGCTGTTTCTCACCCTCCTCAGGGTCGTCGGACCCCTCATTTGCAGCCACGTTTGCAGCCAAGGGCTCGGACGCCGCTGGATCCGCACGGTCGCCTGCGCGCTCTGCGCCGAAGAGGACGACATCCATCGCCTTGGCCGCCTTCTCGCGCGAGCGCGGCATGAGGTGGCCATAGACGTCCTTGGTCATCCGGATGGACGAGTGGCCCATCGCCTCGGAGACGACCTCGAGGGGCACCTCCTCGTGGAGCATGAGCGACGCGCAGCTGTGACGCAACTCGTGGATCGACCAATGGCCGAGTCCGATTTCCTTGCAGATCCTCGGCACCGACTGACCGAAAGCGTCGACGTCGAGCGGTGCACCGTTGGTCGACGTGAACATGAGGTCGTGCGCGTTGCACCAGGTGTCGCCCGCGGACTCTGCCTCGAACGCCTGCTGGTCACGGTGCAGCTCGAGGAGACTCAGCAGCGTCGGTGAGAGATGGAGCGTCCGTCGGCTCCCCTCGTCTTGAGGTTCACAAGCTGCAGACCGTCGGGATTGCGGACCAGCTGGCGGCGCACCGTGAGCACGCCGCCGCCAGTGCCGTTGGGTCCCACGTCGGCCCAGGAGAGCCCGAGCACCTCGCCTCTCCGCAGCCCGAGGGCCAGGGTCACGTTGTACGCGGCGGAGAGCCGGTGGTTCCTGACGGCCTCGAGGAACCGTCTCGCCTGCTCGGGGGTGAGCGTGCGCCCCTCGCGGTGGTCCATCTTGGGGCCCTCCGCGATTGCCGCGACGTTCCTCGCCAGGATCCCGTCCTGCTCGGCGATGCGCAACGCTCGGCGAAGCGTCGCCCGCACGGACCGTCGTGTCGCCGGTGAGTAGCCCCGCTGCTCCATCGTCGCGAGCAGCCGGCTGACATCGGCGGGCGCGAGACGGTTGAGCCGCACATGACCGAGGAGGGGCTTGAGATGGAGCCGGACGATCTGGCGGTAGTAGTCCTCGGTTCGGATCGTGACTGTGCCGGGGACGCGCTCGCTCATCCAGAGGTCGAGGTACTCCCCCACCGTCATCCGCTCTGGAGCGGGCCGGACGCCGGCTTTCACGATCTGGTCGAGCCGCTTCAGCTTCTCGACGACCTCGGCCCTGGTCTTGGCGTTGACGTACTTGCGCTTGCGCTTCCCCTCCTCTCACCCGAGATCGATGGAGCCGATCCAACGCCCGTCGCCCCGCTGGTAGACCGAGCCTTCGCCATTGCACCGACGTCGTCCCATCCGACTCGCTCCTCCGTTCTGAGTCCGCACCTTCACAACGGTCGCATCGCACGACCTACGAAACCTCTGCCATGTCACGCACGAAGGCCTCGAGGTCGCTTCGCCGAACACGGCGACTGTTGCCGATCTTCACGGACGGGAAGCGGCGGGCGTAGAGGAGCTCGTAGACCGTCGAGCGGCTAACGCCAAGCGATTCCGCCACTTCGAGCACGGTGAGCAGCAGCGAGAGACCCGCACCCGATGGGTTCGATTCGGTCTGGTCTGTGTCCGGAGATTCGCCGGTCTGGGTGTCGATGGGCAAACGCATGACTGCTCCCTCTGGGTCACGGAACTTCCGCTCCCTACTTAGAAAGGCAGTTGAGGTACCCCAGACGGACAAATCTCTTTGCGGATCGCTCAGAGTTTTCTGTCACGACGCGCAGGAGCGTCAGGAGTGACCTCCAGCATCACCAGTCATGGTGTGCGGCGGAAGCTCCGTCGCCAACGGGCGCTTAGTCGAATGCCGCCGAGAGGCTCGCCAGAATGTGTCGGAGATCCCGGCCAGACGAGCCGAATGCTCGATCCTCTCGATGGTCGCCGCCGCCCCCTGCGGGGGCGGCGATCCTGAGAGGGCGATCGTCAGACGTCCTGATGCCACTACCGGAGAGGTGCTGGATTGTCATCTTCTCTATACATCGGTCACGACATCGGTCAAGACATCGGTCAAGGGCGGGTTCAGCAACCGAGCGCTACCCCGGTCAGGGGATCACGGGCTCTCTCACCTAGTAGAATTCTCTTCTAGATAGCGGGGAACACCTCGGGTGGTGAGAGTATTCCTTGGAATACCACTACTTGTGCGCTTCACACGCGCGTTTCGAGCGTTCTACGCGCGCGGTTCGAGCGCTCTACACGCGCGGTTCGAGCGGGTAGAGTGCTCGCATGAGTATGCAACTAGAAGCACTCGAGCAGGCGCTATCGACCCTCGGTGCGCTTCTCGAACAACGCCAAGCTCCATACAGCATCGTGATCGTTGGAGGAAGCGGGCTGCTCCTCCTGGGACTCATGGAACGCCCCACCGCGGATCTCGATGTAATAGCGACTGCCCAGGATGGCAGATTCGTAAAACTTGACCAATTGCCACCCACCCTCGCTCAAGCTGCCCGCGAGGTGGCTCAAGCCCTCGATCTAGCCGAAAACTGGCTCAACACCGGGCCGGCCTCCTTGATGGATTGCGGCTTACCTGAAGGCTGGTCTGAGCGACTCACTACCCGCGAATATGGCTGGCTTCGCGTCCACATCCCGTCCCGATTCGATCAGATCTGTTTCAAACTTTACGCTGCGGCTGATAGAGGGCCAAACGACAAACACTATGAAGATCTGAAGGCACTTAGCCCCACCGATGACGAACTCATGTCTGCTGCCCGTTGGACGATCACGCATGATCCATCTGACGGGTTTCGGGAGCTTTTGGTTGGTTGCCTTGCAAGCATGAATCTCGAGGTCGATGATGCCGATCTCCGGTAGCAACGATTCAGCAAAGCAACTCAGCAACTTTGCAGTAGATATCTGTTGGGGTGCGTGGTCGGAGCTTGGTGTATCCGGATGGGGACGTTCTCATCGGGACTGGGTCATCGACCCTGAACCACTCATCGTCGCGACTTCATCTCTGAGTCGTAAAGACTCGCGCCTAAGAGACGAATCTATGGACTGGTGCATTCGAAACTGGAGACACATTTCACAGACCAGGCTTCGAAACGTACTGAGGTCGAATCAGGATTCCATGTCCGACTTGTGGGGAACCTATGCGGCGACAATCAACTCCCGTGCCGGCATCCGATGGCCCTACGCAACCGAAGAAAGAAGTCTGTATCGAGTCACGGGTCGATCCACCCTCAGAGATCTCGCTGAACCCTCGCTCATAGTTCTGCGTATGCGGGCAATCTTCGGCGTGGGAGCGAGGACGGAGATTATGCGTCACCTCCTCCTAGCTTCGGACTCAAGGTTCACTGCAGCGGAGCTCTCCAACGCAATCGGCTTTGCAAAGCGCAACGTTTCCGAGGAATGCGATCTCCTAGCCCAAGCCGGATTGCTCAGAGTCGTCACTCAGGGGAATCGTTTTTACTATTCTCTTGACAAGAGACGTAACTTGGCCAGTTTTGTCGGGCGGGCAGCTACAATTGCACCCGACTGGAGTGCTCTATTTCGAGTCATCCATGCAATCATGTCTCTTACCGAGATAACTGCTGAATACTCAAGCGAGGTTCAGTTTGTAGAAACTCATCAAGCTCTTCTGAGGATCGAAGCCGACTTGAAAACGCTTGGCATCGAAGGTCCGCCGAAAATTCGAACTACGGAAATGCTTGACAGTTGGCTGACATGGGCAAGCGGAATAATGGGGTCGATGGCCTGCGGAAAATGGCCAGAGCCTCAAGAAGTGATGCAGGCTTCGAATCAGACAAACGTCTAGAAGCAGGATCCCTTCACCCGCGCAAGGGCCGATCTGGCGACCTAGTGGTCCGTCAGTGAAATA
>PMOQ01000044.1 GCA_003161255.1 Acidimicrobiaceae bacterium
TCGGTCTTTCAGTAATGCCGGAGCTCAGCAGGCAATCGACTTGACGATTCGGGGCGGACCGTGATCCCAGCTCGCCGCTGGAACGAGCATCCCTCCACACGGGAAACGTCACTCGGTCGAATCAGTGTCAGCCTCGCCACCAGGTGTCACAGGTGCGTCGAGATCCCAGCCCTCGTTGTCTTCACGCCGAGAACGAGCACGACTAGAAGGCTCGCCCAGGCCATCGGGGTCGTCCATACCTCCTTCGAGGGTGACCAGAGCTTCAGGGTCGTCCAGCTCGGCCCCCGTCTCCTCGAGTTCGCGTTCGTCCATCCGAAGCGCCCGACCGAGCGACGGGTCCCCCTCCACGTCTTCGATCAAACCCGGATCGATTCTGGAGTCCTCATCCAGCGCTTCATCGCCCTGCTCGAACGCTTCGGTGCCCAATGGTTCGTCGGGTGACCAGTCATCATTCTGGCTCATGGGTTCGCTCTCCGCTGCCAATTGGAGGTGTGGATCGATCGTAGGGTCTCTGGACCAGATTCTCCTCCCGGTCCCAACCTTCCGGGGTAGCAACCCGACAAATCCAATACGACCACCTCCCGGGTGACGCACGTGTTGAGCCACCTATCGTGAGTTGTGACGCTCGTGTGGGAAACGGGTGTCTCCGGGTCGGGCAAGTTTTCGATTTGCGAGGTGCTGCCTGGGGCACCAATAGGCCCGCAAGGGTTCGGCATCCTCTCGGACAGGACGAGCCAGCCTCCGACGAGGCAGCGCGGTACGCTCCCGCCTACTTCGACCGGAGGGGCTGGGACCATGGACATCGTCGAGGAAGTCTGTGAGCGCGGTGTTGTCGAGCGACGGGTGGGGCTCAAGGTGGACGGCGGGGAGATCGTGCCGGGCATCGTCTGGCTGCCGGAGGCCGCCACCGGGCCCCGACCGACGGTGATCCTCGGTCACGGAGGTGCGGTACACAAGCGCGCCCCTGAGGTACTTGGGCTCGCCCGGCGCCTCGTGCGGCACCGGGGCTACGCGGTCGTCGCCCTTGACGCCCCCGAGCACGGCGACCGCATCACCGACAAGGAGGCGGCCCGAGCCATGCGACGCTCCCTCCAGGCCCGCATCGACCAGGGGCCCGGTGCGGGCCCGCCCGTGGTGATGGCCAACCAGGCGGCGGGATTCGCAGGCCGAATGGCCACCCACGTCGGTGAGCTGAGCGCCTTGGTGGACGACCTCATGTCGACCGGCTTCAGCGACGACCGGATGGGCTACTGGGGGATGTCCATGGGCACCGGCATCGGTCTGCGATTCGTGGCCTCCGAACCCCGGGTCAAGGCCGCCGTGCTCGGTCTGGCCGGCCTGGGCGCCGGTATGGGCGGGGCCGAGTTCGAGACGGCGGCCCGCTCTCTACGGGTCCCGATCCTGTTCCTCCTCCAGTGGGACGACGAGTTGATCGCCGGCGATTCCGGCCTCGCTCTCTTCGACGCCATCGGCTCGTCCGACAAGACCCTTCACATCAACCCGGGGGGTCACATCCAGGTGCCGGTGTTCGAGAACGATTCCGCCGAGTCGTTCTTCGTCCGGCATCTCGGTGCCGGCGGGTAGCGCCCGCTAGCGACGCGAGCGCGAGAGTAGGTCCTCAACCAGTACAAGATTATCCGCTACCAGCGAGCAGAACGCTCACCGCGGGGGTGCGTTCGGGGCCATCCTCACCGTGGGTCAGTGCGCGAGCCCTCCAGGCCGGGCATCATGTGCGATGGGTGAAACCCGGCTGATTGAGCTGGCCGGCGGTCGTGAGCTGGCCTGGACTGAGTACGGATCTCTCGACGGCGCGCCGGTGGTGGCGTTTCATGGATCACCCGGGACTCGCAACTTCTTCGCGCCTCTGGCCGAGATTGTCACTCGCAAAGGTGTGCGGCTAATCGCCCCGGATCGGCCTGGCTACGGGCACAGCACATATCACCCAGGTCGAACCTACGAGACCTGGGCAGGTGACGTCGCTCAGTTGGCCGATCATCTTGGCATCGATCGGTTCGCGGTGGTTGGGCCGTCCAGCGGCGGACCGAACGCTGCGGGGTGCGCGAGGTTCTTGGGCGAGCGCGTTGTCGGCTGCGCGATTGTGAGCGGCCCCGCGCCGCCGGAAGCCGGGATCTCAAATGACCAGATGTCGCGCACAAGTCGGATTACGCAACGACTCGCTATGGCCGCGCCCGGGCTCATGGGCTTCGCCTACGAGGTGGGGTTGCGACAGGTTCAGCGCCGGCCGGACAAGTCGATGGCATGGGCGGTCCGCACCCTTCCCGCGTGTGACGCCGCGGTCATCGAGCGCCCCGAGATCCACGCCGCTATGCGAGACGATCTCGCGCGTCCGGTTGCCTCGACGGCCGGTCGCGCGGCAGTGCAGGATCTCGCACTCGAGCTGACCCCGTGGGGATTTCGCCTCCAGGACCTCGCGCAACCGGTGCGTGTTTGGCACGGCGACCTGGATCAAAATGTCAGCGTCGAGAGCGGCGTCTATCTGGCCAGCGAAATACCGGGCGCCATCCTCCGTCGAGTTCCCAATGAGGGCCATTTGCTCATCTACGGCCACTTCGAAGAAATCCTCGAAAGCCTGACTGCGTAGGGCGCCATGGCGAAAATCGGGGCTGGCGTTGACGCCCTGACGCCTTCGACCAACATTGGACCTTAGATCGATCTACTTGCGGCGGACGCTATTGGCTACAACGTCATCGACAGGTTCGGGCGATTCGGGAGGCACTTCGACGCGATCCTGCGCACCTCATCCACCCGGTATCGGTCGCCGACAAGCCGGCACCCTCTATGTAGACGCCATCGGAGCCAGTTTGTGTTCGGGGCACGGCGCCGCCCGTGGTCCTCAATGCTTAAGACGTGAACTATGCCGTGCTACGGCCCACCCAAAGTGACGTTAGTCCACTTGGGCAAAGGCGCTCCGTAGCCAGCGACCGATCTTGTCGAATGCCTCACTCGCCGCCGGGAACTCGAAGTTGACGAAGCCGTGAGGCTGTCCGGCGTAGCTCACCTCTTCGACGTCAACCCCGTCATCGCGCAGACGCCCGGCGTAAGCCCTTCCCTCGTCCCTGAGCATGTCGCACCCGCCCAGGACGACGAGCGCCGGGGGCAGGGCGGCAAGGCTCTTGGCGCTCAGCGGGACCGCATACTGGTCCGAGTCCAGGTCACGACCCTCGCTGTAAGCCTGCCAGAACTTCTCACCTGCGGCGAGGCTTATGACCAAGCCATCGAACTCCCGCTTGGATGGGAACACCTCCGTGCCTGCTACGGCCGGATAGATGAGCACCTGGCCGGCCAACATCAAGTCGCCTGCATCACGTGCCCGCAACGACACCGCGGCCGCCAGGTTGCCCCCTGCGCTCTCCCCGGCCAGCGCCACCAATCGAGGGGACACGCCGAACCGGTCGGCGTTGGCAATCGCCCAGCGAGTCGCCGCCTCGCAGTCATCGAGCCCGGCTGGATAGGGATACTCGGGGGCGAGCCGGTACTCCACAGAGATGACCACAGCTCCGGAAGCGTCCACCAGGGCGCGCGCCACGTTGTCCATGATCCCGATGCTGCCCATCACGAAGCCGCCTCCGTGAAAGTACACGACGACGCCAGTCACGGGTCCTTCCGGGTGGTAGATCCGCACCGGTACGTCACCGACGAACTCATCACTGATGTGGGCGACCTGGATATCACGTTGCGATGGCATCCCAACCGGGCCTCGGGCCAACTCGAGTATCTCCGGCGACAGGTCTTCGAGTGGAGTCGCTCCCATCGGATTGCCGGCCAACCATTGGGCGACCCACGGATCCAGTACTCCCTCTTCGGCCATGGTTTTCCTCCGACTCCAGTGTCCAGCACATCAGGTGCGGGCCAGTCACGAACGACGTAGTGGCGCGAACCCTAGTAGGAGTCAGTGAGGAACCCATTTGCCGGCTCCTTGCCCGATACTGACCCGTCGAGATCCAGACCGATCACTCAGAAACGTACGCCGTCGGTCAAAACAGTGAGTGATGCTCCCGGCGGCCCCGCTCGGTGGCTAATACCTTGATCAGCCGCCCTCTTGACCGCCTACCTGCTATACCCCACTTGTGCGGGTCCTCGTCACCGGAAGTTCAGGGCATTTGGGAGAGGCTCTAGTTCGCGCTCTCGCCTCTGATGGCTCTGAGGTCGTCGGCATCGACTTGCTCGCGTCTGATTCCACCGGCGTTGTGGGGTCCATCACTGACCGTTCCCTGATCCGAAGTTGCATGCGCGATATGGAGGCGGTGATTCACACGGCTACCCTTCACAAGCCTCACATCGAGACCCACAGCCACCAGCAGTTCGTCGACACAAATGTCACCGGGACGCTGACCCTGCTCGAGGGAGCAACCGCTGCGGGAGTCAGGCGTTTCGTCTTCACCAGCACCACGAGCCTTTATGGCCGGGCCAATGTTCCGGCCTCCGGAAGACCGGCGGCATGGATCGATGAGGACGTCATCCCGATCCCGAAGAACATATACGGGGCCACGAAAAGAGCGGCCGAGGACCTGTGCGAGCTCTTCTACGTGGACAACGGCTTACCGTGCCTGATCCTGCGAACTTCTCGTTTCTTCCCGGAACTCGACGACAACCCCGAACTGCGCGGTTCTTATGACGATGCAAATATCAAGCTCAACGAGCTCCTATACCGCCGAGTCGATCTGGAAGATGTCGTCAGCGCCCACCTTCTGGCTCTACGTTCAGCAGATTCCGTAGGGTTTGGCAGATACGTCGTCAGTGCCACGACACCATTTCGACAAGAGGATCGGGCCGAGCTGCGGACCGATGCGTCAACCGTGGTTCGGAGACTCTTTCCGGAGTGCGATGCGATCTATGGCCGCTTAGGCTGGAGGCTCTTTCCCAGCATCGAACGCGTCTATGTGAACGACCGGGCGCGAGCCGAGCTCGGATGGATGCCCCGTTATGACTTCGGATCGGCGCTCGAGCGGCTCCGGATGAATGAGGATCCAAGGAGCCCATTGGCTCTCTCGATCGGGGCAAAGGGCTACCACGCCACCGCGACCTACCCCTACACGCAGCGTTGATCGTCCAAAGCAGATCGGTCTGCCCGTTCGTCCCGGCGATGATGGGATGCCCAAACCCCAACCGAACTCATTCGCGCCCCGAACTGTCGTTGACACGCTGCGGCCGCGCAAGATCATTTGCCGGCACTTTGGATGTGAGCGGGGTACAGGAACCTTGACCTGGTAAGGACGCACCCAGATCGACTATTTGCTCCATAACCAAGCGGGTCTTCAGCTGACGTACGCCGTCACCGCCCGCAGGTGGCGGACGGCTTGGCGGTACGAACCGACCAGGCTGTCCTCGCAGTATCCGAGGTCGCTCTCGATGCAAAATGCCCGGATGATGCTCTGGGCACGGGCCAGATTGGGTCGGGGCATCGTCGGGAAGAGGTGGTGCTCGATCTGGTAGTTGAGACCGCCGAGCATGAGATTGGTAAACCGGCCGCCGGCGACGTTGCGGGCGGTGGTGACCTGGCGCCGGGCGAAGCTCATCTCCGCATCGCCTTCGATGATGGGCATGCCCTTGTGGTTGGGGGCGAAGCTGCAGCCCAAGTACAGCGAGAAGACCCCTTGCTGGACAGCGACGAAGGCCAACGCCCTCAGGGGGGAGAGCACCCACAGCACCACGGTCAGATAGAGAGCAGCGTGTCCGGCCATTAGCAGGCCTTCTACGGCCGCTCCTCGACCCCGGTGCCGAAGCAACTTCTGGATACCGGACACATGCAAGCCAGTACTTCGGAGAAGCATGAGGGGGAAGAAGAGCTCGGGCTGCCAGCGTGCCAGGACCCGCGTGAGGCCGCCGCGTAGCCCGGCGGCGCAAGTCGGGACCACGATGCCCTCGCCTATGTCGGGGTCAAGGCCCACCTGGTTGGGGTGTGCGTGGTGGGCGCTGTGCTTGGAAACCCACCAGCCGAAGCTCAATCCGATCAACGCGTTCCCGACGACCAGCCCGAGCAGCCAGTTGGCTCGCCGGGACCGAAAGATCTGCTGATGGCCGGCATCGTGGCCGACGAAGCCCAGCTGGGTGAACATCACGCCCAGGAACGCTGCGACACCTAGCGTGGCCCACGCGTTTCCCACGATCACGAACGCCGCCCATCCGGCCATGAACGCGGCGACGGTCAGGACTATCTTCACGCTGTAGTAGCCGGGCCGGCGGCCGAGGAGCCCGGCGTCGCGGATCTGGAGGGCCAGTGCGCGGAAGTCGCCGGTCCCACTGGCAGTGGCCGTCCCCACGAGCTCTCCTTCTGGCATCCGTCCGAGAGTACCAACGGAGCCGGGGTCGACACATCCGTCGATAGTCCTCAAACGTCCGCAGGTGAGTGCGTCGGGCTGGGTCGTGCTCAAGAGGATCGAGGTTGGCCTGTCTCTGGTCTCGCGCCCGTGTCGACGAAGTCTTGGGCGACGTCTCGGAGCTTGCGGTTTAGATGCTGTGACGCTCGACGCAAGACGTCAAAGGCTTGAGCGGCGGAGATTCGCTCGCGCTCCATCAAGATCCCCTGGGCCTGTCCGATCACTTCGCGACTGGCCAGGGCAACGTTGAGGTTGGCAGCCCGGAGCTCCTCATCCTCGTGGGAGTGGGCGGCGGCGACGGCGAGACCAGCCAAAGACGCCAGGATCACCCCTTTGGCTCGGTCGACGACACCAAACGCGGCCGGGTAGCGGGCATACAGATTGAGGGCTCCCAAGCTGCCGTTGGTGGTCAATGGAAGAGCCAAGACACTTCGTATCCCGGCTGCGCTCGCCTGAGGCCCGAAACGGGGCCAACGGGGGTCGTCGGCCACGTCGTCGGCATAGAAGATAAGCCGGTCGGCGACGGCGTCGAGGCAGGGTCCCTCGCCAGTCTCGTGCTGGAGAGCGTCGATCGTGTCCACGACCGGGTCGGTGTGCACCGGGGAAGTGACCACGTCCTTCTCGAGAAGAAAGAGTCCGGCAAAGTCACAGCCGTCGATGGTGGTCACGGCCAGCTCCACGACCTGAGCCAAGGTGTCGGTCACGCTGCCAGCGGCAAACAAAATCCGGGCCGTCTCGGAGAAGTCGGCGGCGAGCTCGGAGGTGGGGTCCGGGTCGACGAACCCGCCCTCGACCTCCTTCTCCTGGGCGGTCATGATCCACTCGCTTCTCATCGCCGAGGGTTCAAGCCCTTGGGGTTGGTCCATGCCTCACCGCTACGTGAGCCGTCTCCTTGGTTAGCCTCATTGACACAGGGAGCATGGTCAATCACCCGATCGGGTGATTTAAGGGTCCCTAGAATGCAGCCGTGGCAAAGCCGATCCTGCTCGCTCTCGTCAACGACTACGACATCGTCCTCGAAGGTCTGCGCGGCCTACTCAACGCCAGTGAGCCCGAGATCCGAGTCGTCGAAATTGACGTCCGGAAGGGACCGAGACGACGGGTCGACGTCACGCTACTCGACACCTACGGAGAGGATGAAGACCTCGGAGATCGCGTGCGCAATCTCGCTGCCAACCCACGTCACGGCACGATCGTTGTATTCAGCTTTTCAGACCAACCCACGGCTGTCCGTCGTGCAATGCGTGCCGGCGCACAAGGATTTGTGTCCAAGGCTGTACCTGCGCAAGAGATCATTGACGGCATCGCCGCTGCCGCACGCGGTGAACGCGTCGTCTTGACCCGAACGTCCAAACGTTCTGCGATCGACGAAACACTGCGCTGGCCGGGACGCGACATCGGGCTTACTGAACGTGAAAGTGAGGTCTTATCCCTGCTCTCGACTGGGATGACGAACCGCGAACTCGGCGACCGCCTGTACGTCAGTGAGAACACGATCAAGACTCAGCTACACCACCTATACGCCAAGCTCAACGTTCGCAACCGTACCCAAGCCGCGTCACTCGCCGGTCAAGGCATCCTCGGAGGCCATCGCCGTCGATCCGAGTCCGTCTACTGATGCGCCCCGTTTCCTTGACCTGTACTGCACCCGGCCGCACTAACTCCACCAATCCCACTCGCACCAGGGGCAGATAGACGCGCTTCAGACCGGCCGTCGGAAACCGAGCAGCGCTGCGTGTAGGGACACCAACTGTCGAAAGGTCCTGTGAGTCGGGACAGGAAATCAGGATGCTCAGCATCCCCTGGGAGGTCGCACCGTTAGGTACCGCCGGGTGCCGATTGGATGGCCGCTCTCTCTTAGAGAAATGGCTGACTCCGCACGGGCTCAGGAGAGATCATTGGAGGCCTCTCCGGGTTCCAGCACTTGCCGGGGGTGTCTGTGAGGTCCTTCCTCATCCTCGGCGGTTCTGCCGCTGGTTATGAGTACCGCATCGGTCGTTCCCCAACTCGGCTACGCAATCCCTCCTGGTGAGTGGGCATTTGACACCGTGCTCGACGTGCAGATGCGGCAACGACTATCGCCCGGACCATGCGAAGGTCAACGAGAGTTGCTGGCCGCAAGGAATCCTCCGCTTGCATAGATCAGAAGTTTGGCGGGGCGTCGATAAGCCTCCAACCTCCCTCGATGCCTTCGGGTCTAGTTCGATCGTGGTGGGCGGCTGACACCGCTTGCCCGGCGACCACCGAGAGGTGACAACGATCAAACGTCTCTTCTACGCTGGCAACATGGCCGAGCTGTTCGCCGCGTCAGTCAGCCACCGTCCGAGCTTGCTCAACGATCGAATCGATCCGGGCTACCCGCGGCTGGTCAGGACCTGCGAAGGTGCCGAGACGCTTTGCACCAAACGGGTCGGTGAGATTACCGAACGCTTTGAGGGAGGGAGACCTATGAGCCATGTCGTAGGGAGTTCATCGCAGGACTCTTCAGTCGCAGCTCGCACCGGTTCGCCACTTCAATCGACGCGTGAGCCCGATCCTCTCTACACCGACCCCTACGTCGATGTGGATCAATGGCGCGATGAACCCGAGCGTCATCGCTACGTGCACGGCGGGTTCACCGATACAGAGCTTCGATTCTCGATGTACTTCCCGCCCCTGGAGAGATACGAGGGGCGCTTCTACCACCCGGTCATGCACATTGCCGGCAATGAGAACGCCGCCAGCGGACGGCTGGCCGGGCTCGATGGCGACTCCATCGGCTTCGCCTTCGACAGCGGCGGCTATCTGGTGGAGTCGAATCTCGGCTCTACCAACATGGGCGGGCCCGGTGACATCGTCAACTTTCGGGCCAGCGCCGCCACCGCGGAGTTCTCCCGCGAGCTCGCCCGGCAGATGTACGGCGGAGGACGGCCGTACGGCTATGTCTATGGCGGGAGCGGCGGGGGCTTCAAGTCCACCGCGTGCGTGGAGAACGCGGACGCGTGGGACGGAGCCGTTCCCTTCATTCACGGCTCGCCGGTCTCGATTCCAAACGTGTTCACCGTACAGGCACACGCCTTGCGCATACTCGAAGGCAAGTTCGAGCAGATCATCGACGCCATCTCGCCCGGCGGAAGCGGTGACATGTACGCCGGCCTCAATGACGAGGAACGAGCCGCGCTGATGGAAGTGACGAGGATGGGCTTTCCGCCTCGAGCGTGGTTCGCCCACGAGCGGTTGTCCGTCAACTACACGGGCGTGTTCGCCAGCCTCATCGGCTTCATCATTGACGGCGATCCTGACTACGTGGAGGAGTTCTGGCGCGTGCCTGGCTACCTCGGGGCCAACCCTCCAGAGTCGCTCGAGAGCGCACGCGTCCGCCACCAAGCGACCGTGACGAGAACCATCTCGACGGCCGAGGCGCGCGACATGGGCTTGCCCGTCGCCATCGCCGCCGGGACGAGAGCGGACGCCCTCGCGGCGATCCAGCTCTCCAGCACTCCCGAACGTCGCTTGCAGGGCGCATTTGTGACGATGCGGACCGGCGCAGCCCAGGGACGGCGAGCCATGGTCACGGGTGTGGTGGGCGACATCATCCTCCTTGGCGGACTGTTCGCGAGCGAGGGCGTTGTGGACGCTGGCGACCAGATGGAGATCGACAACTCGATCTACCTCGCATCGCAGACGTATCACCGCCACCAGAATCCGCCGCCTGAGTACTACGCCTGGGACCAGTTCCGCAATCCCGATGGCACGCTTATGTACCCGGAGCGTCCGCAGTTGCCCAACGCCGCCGCCGTCGGATCGGACTACGCGTCGCAGAGCGGAACGTTCAGCTGCAAGATGATCGTGGTGGAGTGCCTTATGGACGAGGCCGCCTATCCATGGCAGGCCGACTGGTACCGCTCCAAAGTACGGGACGCGCTGGGGCAGCGATTCGATGATCAGTACCGGCTGTGGTTCGTCGACAACGCCATGCATGTGAGCCCGAGCAGCTATATGACTCCGAGCGAGGGCGGAGCGGCTGATGCTGGATATAGCTGGGTGGACGGCCACATCATCAGCTATTCGGGCATCTTGCAGCAGGCACTCCGCGATGTGGCGGCCTGGGCCGAACGGGATATCCCACCGCCAGAAAGCACGAGTTACGAAGTTCGCGACAGTCAGGTAGTGGTGCCCGCCTCAGCCTCGGCTCGTAAGGGCATCCAGCCCGTGGTGACGCTGACCGTCAACGGCGGCGATCGCGCTGATGTCCGCGTCGGGGAGGACGTGGAGTTCCACGCTGTCGCCGAGGCACCGCCCGGGACAGGCTTGATCGTTTCGGCTGAGTGGGACTTCGATGGGAAAGGTGCCTATCCGGAGCGTGGACAAGTCACGCCGCAGTCCGAGGTGACGCTGACTACGACGCACACCTTCAGCTCGGCGGGCACGTTCTTCCCTGTTGTGCGCGTGGCATCGCAGCGCGATGGCCACACCACGACGCGCTATGCGCTCGCCCGCAACCTGGCGCGGGTGCGCGTGGTGGTGACGGCCTGACCTACGTTCGGCAGTGCTGGGAGCGCGGCATGCCGCAGCCCTCCCAGTCGCGCAGCTATGGCCTGATGCACGGATGGATTCAATGTGATCCTGGACCTGCGACTCAGGGCGACCAATCACGACCAGGGTCGTCTCGGTCTCGAACAAGCGCCATTCGTTGCGCTAAGACCTGAGTGCGCTGTGTGGCCGACGTTGTAACAGCCAAGTTCAGTGCCTGATACCGGATCAGCCAATGGAGTGCGGCCGATGTGTTGCAAACCGCACGTCTATCTAGAGACACCGCAAGCTGTGTTTCCTGGCTACGACTCGGCGATCTTCTTCAGGTTGGCGAGCGTTGCTTCGATTCCGGACTCTGTGCTCGATTTTAAGTTGTTGAGGAACTCGTCACCGAGGGCGCTGAGTCGGTCAACCATACGGAGGATCGTCCAGGACTCCTCAACCTCGGTTCCTCGATCGACTGGCCGAAAACGGTAGCTCCACTCAACGACACCTTCCTCGCGTCCACCCGCCACCCAGCCGAACGCTCGACCAGGCTCAGCGATGAAGACCTCACATCGCCGCTCCCAGGGATCGCGACCTTCAACCTCGTTGCGGCCGGTGAACCAGGCTCCCTCATGGGGTGTAGATCCCTCGTCCCACCACGCCGCCTTGCACACCGGGCTCAGCTCTCCGATGCGGGTCACGTCGGCGATGATCTCGTAGACGTGCGCCGGCGGTGCCTCGACAACGATCGTCCGAGACACCTGGAGATCTGACAGTTCGACCATCCAGCCACACCCTTTTGCCCTCGCGGCAGCCGAGATCCTATCGCCGCCGACAACCTCCAGCTCAAGTCCCGGTCCATCCCCCGATGACCCCTGACTCCGCAAACTTTCAGCCGACGGGAGCTCGTGAGTCGTGGTTCAACCCTAAGTTCGGGTCTGCGGCAGGGTGATAAACGAGAGCTGGCCCGGTTCGTGGTACACCGCCTGTTCTGCCGACCGCATACCGGTGCCGGTTGCGGCAGGCTCACCGGTGCCGAGGTTGCGGGCGTACACGGGGTGAGAACCACTTGACACCTGGACGCGCAGATGGTGGCCGGCGCCGAAGCGATGCCCCACCGGCCACATCGGTACCGACACGCGGAACGTACCGTCAGCGGAGCGCTGGATCGAAGACGGGTCGAAGCGCGCCAATCCATCGCAGATGTTGAGCGAAGCGCCGTCGGGTGAGACGTCGCACAGCCGGACGAAGAAATCGGTGTGATCGAGGCTCGAGCTGACCCATAGCTCAGCCTCGACCGGGCCGATCACGAGAAGCGGGTCGGCCAGCCGATCGGAGGTGTACACGAGAACGTCGGGTCGTGCCTCGAGCTCCCGATTGTCGACCGAGCCGCCGGTGAGCATGCCAATGCCGCCCATCGAGGGGGTCGGATTGTTGGGGTCGTAGGCATAGGAGTCCGGCGCTGAGGGAGAACTCGGCACCTCGGCACCGAGACGCCCGCCGGGCTGCAGATACCAGGGCGTCGGGTCGGCGGAAGGCGGCCAATCCTCGAGGTCGCGCCAACCACCCCCTTCTCCCTGGACCTCGATCGTCACCGGTCGCTCGGGAATCAGACCCTCCTCGCCCCGGAGATGAGTGTCGAACCAGGCCAGTGGAGCGTCGGTCATCCCACCTTCCCCGCCGCCCCCGAGGTGCCCGCCAGCGCCGATGCGAAGCCAGACCGGGGCGCCCGAGCGGCGCAGGGCGGCATAGTCCTCGACCACCCGAGGCAATGGGTAGTCGTGCCAGCCGTCGACCAGCAGTGTCGGCACCGTCCAGTCGACCAACAGAGTGCTGTAGTCCACCGGCGCCCAGAACGGATCATCCAGGCTGGCGTGAGCGAGTTGGTCTTGATAGAGCTGGAGGTCGGTGCCGGTCAGGTGGCGAATCACGTCGCCAAGCGGGAGGTGATCAAACCCGGCTTTCAACGCGACCATCCGACGCTCGATTGCCTCAGGTGAGATGTCCGTGATCGTGTTAGCGCCGGGCGGCTTGTTGAACTGCGTCGCGCCGAGGTCCCAGGGGATGATGACCTCCAGGGCCAGCGATCCCCCCGGGTACCACGAGAAGGCCCGGACCGATGCGGAGAGCCCGATCGCCATGGCTTTGAGATATGGCGGTCGCGTCGATGCCAGCGCCCATTGGGTGAAGCCCATGTAGCTGGCTCCAAAGGTTCCGAGACTCCCGTTGAACCACCCTTGCTCAGCGATCCAGTCAGCGGTGGCACGCCCATCGGGGGCTTCCATGAAATAGCTGTGAGAGCCGCTCGAGCCGTCGGTGCCGCGGCATGCCTGGAGTACGAAGCGGTATCCCCGGGCCGCGAACTCCGACTCCGGCCGAACGCCGGCGGACACGCCCTGGCGGCCATAGGGGGTGCGTTCAAGGATCGTCGGAGCGTCGTCGATGCCAACAGGGTGATAGATGTCGGCCAGCAGCACGGCCCCGTCGGGCATCGTCACCTTCACGTCGCGCTGGATGTCCACCTGGTTGGTTCGCTCGCGCATGGTCCCAACCCCTTCTTGGCACATTGTGCCTGCCGACAGTTTCGCTTCCAGCTCGAAACTCGGCAAGAGCCCTGGAATCGTTCAGATGCGCTCACCAATTTTGAGCTTGGCTGATACGTGGCCGTTCATCAGCCCCGGCCGGCACAGGCCACGGCCATGGACAGGCGGTTACCGTGCTGGCTGTGCGCCTCGCCGGCTTCGCAGCTAACTACGCCGTCCACTCCAAACCCAGTGCCGTCCTCCCCAATCGCCGTCAACCTTTACCCGGCGATTCACTTCGACCACCTTCAAGTTAAGGCGACGCCGCTCCGGCCGACACGCGCTGTCCGGAAAAGCAGGTGCTTGGCTGTCTGTCGGTCCGACGTGGATGATTGAATGCCAGCCACGGTCTTAACCTGGCCGAAGCCCGGCTTCCGCGTCGCCTACGGGCCCCAAGCGTTCTGTACCCGGGAAAGCGTTAGTAGTTGTACAGGTCAATCCTTCTCCAAAACAGCGACATATGGGTCGCTCGACCGTGCTCCAAGAATCCGGCCTTGGTGCCAGCCCGTCCCCCGGAGAATCGTCCGCATCTCGTTGCGGGAAACAAAGAGCCAATCGAACGACGGGCTGGTAAAGCCGCCGTACCGAAATCGGAGACGGGACTGTCCTGGCATGATGTCGCGTTGCCGGTTCCGGTGGTAGTAGTTCCGATCGAGCACCGGAGCACCGCCGCAGTACGGATTCGTGCTCTCGGCCAAGATGCGGGTGCCCGGAGTCGTCTTGTCGGCCCAATCCTTCAGCACCTTTCGGACCCGCTCAGGAGTGCCAAACATTCCAAAATTGTTTCCGAACAATACGATCGTGTCGAACGAGCGGATTCTCCGGGACAGAGTGTCGATCGACATGCACCATGTTTCCTTCACGCCACGCATCCGCGCTGTCTGGACCGCAAGCGGCGAAACATCTAGGCCAACAACATCAAACCCACGCTGTTGAAGATATAAGGCCACCCTCCCCGCACCACAACCGACGTCGATGACGCGACCGCGGGCGTACCGGATGGACTGGCGCTGCGAGGAGGGCCAGTCCTTGAACTCGGCTAGATATCCCTCGTGACCTGCACCGGTCTCTGTGAAACCATCATCACGTTCGATGATCTCTGGAACCGTTCCACCCTGCGCCCAATCCAGGAGTGCGCGGCCAAAGACGTCGGCTTCCTTTCTCATAGGATCATGTTCGCACGGTCCTGGCGAATACATCCAAGGATGTGCTGGCAGCTCTGGAAGCCAACGACCCCAGTGCTGTAAACGAAGCAATGACAGGTCGTCTTCGATTGCTCGAATCGCCGCCGGGGATTACTGCAGTTCTGCAGCCGTGGCCGCTCGTGCGACGACTCTGAGGTAGTAGACGACCGCAGACGCCTGGCCATCTCCCACTGGGGTCCGGCCCATGAGTCGATGGCTGGCAAACAATCAGCCTCCATCACTTTCGGCCCAGAGTGTCCGCCATGGCCCGCAGCTCAGGGCGGAAGTCGGGATGTGCGATGTCCGCCAGTGCTCTCGCCCGCTGGCGGACTGTGAGTCCGGTGAGTTCGGCAGCCCCGTACTCGGTGACGACCACCCCGGTGTGATGGCGAGGCGTGGAGACCACGGCTCCCTCGGGTAGAAGGGGAAGAATGCATGAGCGAACGATGCCGCCCACCGTCACGGTGGATTTGAGGCAGATCAAGGAGTGCGCGTCGGCGTGGAGGTCGGCGCCGGCCACGAAATCCTCATGGCCCCCGACGCCGGAGATCTGCCTGCCGTCGATGCTGTCCGCCACCACCTGTCCGTACAGATCGAGGCACATCGCGCCGTTGATCGAAACCAGCTTGTGGTTGCGTCCAATGACCGTAGGGTCGTTGACGACGTTGACCGGCAAGAACGCCACGTCGGCGTTGTCATCGAGCCAGCGGTAGAGATCCGCCGTTCCGAGGGCGAACGTGGTCACTGAAACGCCGTCAAAGACACCCTTAACGGCGTTGGTCACCTTGCCCGCCTCGTGCAGGAGCATGAGACCGGTGGTGAACATCTCTGAATGCACGCCATAGTCACCTCCCGCGCCGTCGGCCAACAGGGTGGCCACCATGTTCGGCACTGCCCCGATGCCCGTCTGCAAGGTGCTGCCATCGGTCACAAATCGCAGCGCGTGGGCGGCGATCGCCGCGTCTTGCTCTGTCGGCGCCGGTTCTTCCAGGGCGTAAGGCTCGCCGTCCGCCTCTACCAGCACATCGATCAACTCCACGGGAAGACTGTTGTCGAATCGAGGTGGGAGGCTGCGCGTGCGGGGCAGTCGCGGATTGACCTCCACCAGAAGCACCCGGTCGGGGTCCGTGCCGGCCTTGATCAGCTCGTCCCGGGTCGCCCCTAGATGCAAAGACAGGTTGACACGGCCGTCCGCGTCCGGCGGCGCAGCTTGGGCGGTCATGATTCGCGGCGCGAATCGGGCGAGGATCGGGGCGAATTGGCGGAAACCGCCCGGAACGAGCTCGATCTGATGGCCCTCGGATAACAAGATGCGCTCGACCGGCCCAAAGAACCCGGAGTGGTACGAGACGCCCGTCTTGGTCAGGACGGTGTAGTACCCGAGCAGGAGTGCCCCGCCAAACACCAAATCCTCCCAATCGTCGCGCCCACCCAGTGCGGTCAGAAAAGCGTCCGGATTGCCCGGCCCGAGCCCAAAACCGATGGTGTCACGCGGTCGGACGAGGGCGGCGGCCTCCTCCGGTGTGCATGTCACGGTCATCGGCAAGATTTTGCCTGGTCCGGCCGGCGTGTGCTGCCGGTCGCCTCGGTGTGAACACCGATCCTCGCCGACGTTCAGTCGGATCGCTCAAGCACGCCGACCAACGCGGTCTCAGCGTGCTGACCCCTCGTCGGTTCACTCACCCAAATCTTTGGGTTCTGATGGAATGGCGGTTGGTGCGTTAGGGCATCCGGAATGTGCCCTCGTCGGTTGAATCCTGCACCCTGCCCTGTCTCGTGGGGCTGATGAACCTAACAGCCGCGCAGAGCGAATCAGCGCTTGGGATGCTCAGCAGGGAGCCTGACCTCTGCGAGTACGCACCCGGAACGCCGATATTTGCGGGTCCCTCAACGCCTTTGCAGGTGATTTGCTCGTCGTTATGGCGCGCCCTCAGCTGGCGTTCGGTGACAGGTGACCACTGTCGGCTTTTGCGCTGGGCGGAATGGGCGTCCGTCCATTCCATCAGCCTCAACGTGAAGTCCTAACGAGGGTCGGGTCTGTCGAGATTCCAATGGCGACCCACCTGGCCGTACCAGCCGTCATCACCTGCAGGGAGAACGGTGTAGCGACTGATCGTGCGCTGTCCGCCCTGTTGATCACCGTAGAGAAGGTCGATGGTGAAGGGTTGCCGCTTGGTTAGCACTGTCATGAAATCGGGACGTACCGGATCATCGGGATCTCGGACAGCCGCCTCCCAGTAGCCGTTGCCCCCAGCGGGGATGTAGAGGTCGATGGTAAGGCGACGGAATTCTTCGGCCTGGGCGTGAGGTCGGTCCTCAAACGCCTGGTCGGGCATCGGGTGCCACCCGTGGAGTAGGGCGATCCCTGTCCCAAGGTTTCGAAGTCCCATGGCGAGGTAGATGACCCCGCCCTCTTCCTCGAAGATGGCACGGCCGCCGCTGACTCGGGCGGTATGGCGGTCGTGCCATAAGACCTTGTGGACCGGATCGTCGGAGAGTGACGGCACGAGCAGCGGCCGCATAGCGGTGAGGAGCGATTCCTCGGCGATTCGGGCCGACCGGTTCGACGACCGCACCGCTGAAAACGTGGCCACGGCGAGCACAAGAGTGCCTCCGGCCGTCGCGAACGAGGCGATCGACGTCCAGTTGGCCATGAGATCGCACCCTATCGACTGGCAGCTGGGGATGGCTCGACTACCGCACCTGCCGGCGAACTGGGCTATGCCGCCCATAGTCGTTCGGCCACATCCGATGAGCCAGTTATCAACCGCTCCACCCGCTTCCGCGAGTCCGACCGAGCCCGCGGGATACTCAACGCCATCTACTTCAATCTCCCTTCTGCCGGTGTGCATCGGGAGAGAAGGACAGCGCGACGCACCTGCTGCTGCATGAGGTCATCGTTCACGTCGCCGATATTGATGACCTCGATATTGGTCACCTCGCTCCCGGCTCCGCATCACGGTGACGCCCTCCCGTCCGCGAGGGCGTCAGCCACCAACAACGAGGTGATAGCGGACTTCGGAGACCTCCGGCTCTGCCCATTCGAGGATCATGTTTGGCACCAGGCTCCACCCCCGGGTTCGTAGAAGTGCCGGGCCCGAGCGTTTGCCTCCAGCACCCATAGCCCGGCTTTGCGATACCCGTCACCCTCCAGCGCCGCCGAGGCGGCATCGTGTAGAGCTGAACCGGCGCCTCGGCCCCACCGGTCGGGAAGCACATACAGGCGGCGCAACTGTCCGAAGCCGACGAAGTCGGGGTCGGTTCGGAGAGCCACCGTGCCCACGGGTTTGCCGTGATCTTCGGCCAAAAACGCTTTGAAGCTTGGGTCCTGAAACGCTGCCTTCCATTCGTCCACCAAGGACTGCTTGGTCGGAGGAGGTGCATCGGGCGGGATGATCGCGGCGTAAGCGACGAGGACCGTTTTGAGATGGACCGAGGCAAGTGCACCGGCGTCGGCGACGGTTGCTCGCCTGATGCGAGGCCCCGACGAGGGGCTCTCCAGCCCGGAACCTGCGGCGCATTGTTCGAATCCTCGCGCGCTGATCGGCTCTGTCGTGGTCGAAGAGGGCCACATCGTGCGGCCGCACATGGTCAGCCGCGGGCAGGGCTGTCAAGGTGGCCGCTGACCTCGGTCTTGCCGTCACGGTGCCCAAGGGGCTCGGACAAGCGGTCACCGGAACCTCTCGATGCAGGAATCCAGCAGTCGTCTGGGCCCGTCGCGCTCGCTCGTCCGGCAATCGAATCGTTAGTCTCTGAAGGACATGCTTTGTCTCGCCCAGGAACCAGACGCCGATGCCCTGCTCACGGACAACCCCCTCGCGCTCTTGATCGGCATGGTCCTTGACCAGCAGGTGCCCCTCGAATGGGCGTTTCGGGCCCCCGTCGAGTTGTCCCGGCGCCTGGGGACCCCTCTCGACGCCAACGCGCTCGCCGGAATGGACCCCGAGAAACTGACCGCCGTGTTCGCAGCCAAGCCGTCGCTGCACCGCTACCCGTCCTCGATGGCCAAGAGGGTGCAGGCGCTGACCGTCGAGGTTGCGGACAACTACGGCGGCGACGCCGCCAACGTCTGGACGGGCGCCGAAACCGGGAAGGAACTTCTCAATCGGGTGAAGGCACTCCCGGGATTCGGAGACCAGAAGGCCCGCATCTTCACCGCCCTGCTCGGGAAGCAGTTCGGCGTCCGCCCCGACGGCTGGGTCGAAGCCTCCGCACCCTACGGGGAGGCCGGCTCGTTCCGATCGGTTGCCGACATCACCGACGAGGCCAGCCTCATGAAGGTGCGCGAGTACAAGAAGTCGATGAAGGCGGCCGCCAAGTCGACCACGTGACGACGACCCTTGATGGTCGCCGGCTCTACCTGTGCACCCCGGACCGTGCCGATCTCGCGGCGTTCGTCGAGTCGTGCATCCGCGGCGGCGTCGACGTGGTGCAGCTCAGGGACAAGGACCTCGACGCCCGGTCGGTCCTCGCGAGCGCAAAGGTCCTCCGCGAGGTCTGCGCGGACCACGGCGTACCGTTCATCGTGAACGACCGGCCCGATCTGGCCCTTGAGTCGGGGGCCGACGGCGTGCACCTCGGCCAGGACGACGCACCGCGCACCCTGGCGCGGCGGCTGCTCGGGCCCGAGGCGATCATCGGTCACTCGACGCATTCGGCCGAGGACCTGGAACGGGCGCTCGGCGAACCGGTCGACTATCTCTCGGCCGGACCGATCGTCCCAACGCCCACCAAACCGGGCCGGGCCGGCACCGGCACCGAGTACCTGTCCCTCGCGGCGGCACGATCGCCGTGGCCGGTGTTCGTCACCGGCGGGGTCACACCCGAGACGGTGCCGGGACTCGTCGCAGCGGGGGGCCGGCACTTCGTCGTGGTGCGTTGGCTCACCGAGGCCCGCGACCCCGAGGCGGCCGCGCGAGCGATATCGAGCGCGATCGACGAGGCGCTCGAGCGAGGCCCCGTTCAGGACTGACGTTCGAGCCAGCCGATCAGGGTTGCGGTCGCCCGGGGATCGGCCCGCAACCAGTGTCCCGCGCCGAGCACCACGCGCAGCTCGGCGCGGGGCCCACCGGCCTCGACCAGGCGGCCGGCCGCATCGGTCGGCACCGCGTCGTCGTCCGAGCCCTGCACGACCAGGAGCGGCCGACCGCCGAGGAGCGCCGCCGACGACGACGGCTCGAGCCCGCCCAGCTCGGCCGCCCAGGCGCGGGCATCGGGAGGGAAACCGGCCTCGATCAGCCCGGCGCTGCGGCATCGCTCGGCGAGTGCTTGCGGTTCGGCGGCCCAATCGGCGAGGTGGGCCGGCGGCGCGAAGCAGGCCACCCCCCGGACGCGTTCGTCGCGGGCAGCCAGCGCAAGCGCGATCGCCGCGCCGAACCCGAAACCGGCCGCTCGCAGCCCGATGCGCGAGCCCATCTCCTGGTCGACCAGCGCGGCGGCGTCCTCCAACCAGCCCGAGCCCGAGAAGCTGCCGGCGGACCCACCGAGGCCCCGGAACATGCCCGCGACGACCCGCCATCCCGACTCCTGTGCGACCCGGTCGGCCAGCGCCTCGTAGGGAACGGCGACGTCGCCGCGCGCGCCCTCGATCGTCGGGAGCTCGGGGCACAGCAAAAGCAGCGGCGCCGAACCCTCCCGGGTCCCGCCGGCGGCGTAGCTCCGCAGCGTCCCGGAGGGGCCTGCGGCCTCGGACCACTCTCCGCTCACGTCACCCCGGGGGCGACGGGAGCCGCACCTTCCTGGACCCGCTCAGATCCCGATGCGCTGGGCCAGCAGTTCGCGGTGGTACGCGGGGTCACCGAAGAGGAGCTCGGACGACTTGGCCCGCTTGAAGTACAGGTGCGCGTCGTGCTCCCAGGTGAACCCGATCCCGCCGTGGATCTGGATGTTCTCGGCAGCGGCGTGGAAGTACGCCTCCGAGCAGTAGGACTTGGCCAGGCTGGCCACGACCGGCAGCTCGTCGGAGTCCTCGGCCGCCGCCCAACCGGCGTAGTAGGCCGCCGACTTCGCCGACTCGACCTCCAAGAGCATGTCGGCGCACTTGTGCTTGATGGCCTGAAAGCTGCCGATCGGCCGACCGAACTGGATGCGGTTCTTCGCGTAGTCGACCGAGCTGTCGAGGCAGTGCTGGGCCCCGCCGACCTGCTCGGCGGCCAGCGCAACTGCGGCGAGGTCGAGCGTCTTGGTGAGGCTGTCGGCCGCACCACCGTCGGTTCCGATGAGCCGGGCCGGGGTGGACTCAAAGACCAGGCGGGCCTGCTTGCGGGTCTGGTCCATGGTCGGCAACGACGTCCGGGTGAGACCGGACGCGTCGCCCTCGACGGCGAAGAGGCTGAGTCCGGCCGAGGTCCGCGCCGCCACCAGGATCAGGTTGGCGATGTGCCCGTCGATCACGAAGGACTTGTGGCCGTCGAGCGTCCATGCGCCGCCGGACCCGCTCGCCTGCAGTGCGACACCTTCGAAGTCCCAACGACCATTGTCCTCGGTGATGGCCAGGGTCCCGATGGTCTCGCCCGAGGCCAGGCCGGGCAGCAGGTCCTTCTTGGCCGAGTCGTCGCCGGAGGTCAACAACGCATTGGCGGCCAGGGCCACGGTTGCGAAGTAGGGCGCGCACAGGAGCGCCGAGCCCATCTCCTCGAGGATCACGATCAGCTCGACATAGGAGAAGCCCGACCCGCCGTACTCCTCGGGGATGGTGATCGACTGGAGGCCGAGCTGATCGGCCATCTGGGACCAGACGGCCGGGTCGTACCCGTCCTCGGTCTCCATGAGGCGCCGGACCTCTGTCTCGGGCGACTTCTCCTGGAGGAACCGCCGCACGGCGGTCCTCAGCTCTTCTTGTTCCTCGCTGAAGGCAAAGTTCATAGCGGCCCCCTCTTCTCGTGGGCTCCGGGCATCGATCGTGCGCCCGACCCCGCCAACAGGGCAAGCCCTGCCCCCGACGTCCGTCCAGCGCTGTCTACCAGAATTGGCCGCCGATCGACAACGGGATCGTTCCCACCGAGGTGATCGCTCGGTCCGGAGCCGAAGTGGCGCCGGAAGAAGGGGGATTTCGGGTGGTCAGGCGTTTCCACCCCGCCCTCACTGTGGAATCCTGGGGTGGTGCCCGAACTCGTACAGATCTGGGAGGACACCGCCTGCGAGCTGCATCGCATGGTGGTCGGTCCGGTCGACAACAACGTCTACGTGCTCCGGTGCCGTTCGACGGGCGAGTCGATGCTGGTCGACGCGGCCAACGAGCACGAGGCCCTGCTCGAGGTGTGCCAACGACTCGGAGTCAACCAGGTCGTCGAGACCCATGGCCACTGGGACCACATCCAGGCGGTGGGGGCAGTCCGCGACGCCGGGATCAGCGTGTCGGTGACCGCCGCCGACGCAGCCATGCTCCCCTCCTACGACCTGCTGCTCGACGACGACGCGATCCTCGAGGTCGGCAAGCTCCGGGTCCGCACGGTCGCCACCCCGGGCCACACCCCAGGATCGATCTGCTTTGCCGTCGAGGGGACGCCCCTCCTCTTGACCGGGGACACGCTCTTCCCGGGCGGGCCCGGGAACACCAAGTTCGACGGGGGCGATTTCCCGACGATCATCCGCTCCATCGAGGACCGGCTGTTCTCTCGCTACGGCGCCGACACCGTCGTCCTCCCGGGCCACGGCGATTCGACGACCATCGGGACCGAGTCCCCCAGCCTTCAAGATTGGGTCGACCGCGGCTGGTGAACCCGCCGTGAGCTGGACCGATATGGCCCACGAAGGGCCGCGGCCAGCCGGAAGACCCTGGTTTCCAAAGTTGACCAAAGTAGTAGGCTTTTAGCCGATGGCCGCTGATTCGACCCCCGAAACGAGCGACACCAACGTGCCCGTGCTGGCTGTGGACGACCTCCGGGTCAGCGCCGAGGACTCCGAGATCCTCCGTGGCGTCACCTTCGAGATCGCCCAGGGGGAGGTGCACGCCCTGATGGGGCCGAACGGGGCCGGGAAGTCGACCCTGGCCAACGTGCTCCTCGGGCACCCCGGCTACCGGGTCACGGGCGGCGCCATCCGGCTCAACGGCGAGGACATCACCGCCTGGTCGACCGAGGTGCGGGGGAAGGCCGGGCTCTTCCTGGCCTTCCAGTATCCCGAGGCCCTGAGCGGCGTCTCGGTCACCCAGTTCCTGCGCCAGGCCATGTCCGCCCGCCGCGGCATCGACCTCTCGGTCCTCGAGGTGCGGTTCGCGATGACCGAGTGGATGGAGCGGCTCGGGATGGACCCGGCGTTCGGCGAGCGATACCTGAACGAGGGGTTCTCGGGCGGGGAGCGCAAGCGCAACGAGATCCTCCAGATGGCGCTGCTGGAGCCAGACATGGCCGTCCTCGACGAGACCGACTCGGGCCTCGACGTCGACGCGCTCGGGGTCGTCGGGCGTGGTGTGACCACCGTGCGAGAGCTGCATCCGGCGATGGCCGTGCTCGTCGTCACCCACTACCAACGGATCCTGCGCGACCTCGTCCCCGACCGTGTGCACCTCATGATCGACGGACGCATCGTCGAAAGCGGCGGTGGGGAACTGGCGGCCAAGATCGAGTCGGACGGCTACGACTCGTGGCGGGGTTGAGATGACGGTGCACGACCCGATCGACGTCGAGGTGATCCGCAAGGACTTCCCGCTGCTCACCCGCACCGTGCACGACCGCCCGATCGTCTACCTCGACTCGGCCTCCTCGTCCCTGCAGCCCCGCCAGGTGCTGGCGGCCATGGACCACTACTACGAGACGACGCACGCCAACGTGCACCGCGGCGTCTACGCGACGGCCGAGGGCGCGACCGAGCTCTACGAGGGTGCGCGACGAAAGGTCGGGCAGTTCATCGGTGCGCCGGACCCCAAACGCGAGATCGTGTTCACGAAGAACGCCACCGAGGCGCTCAACCTCGTCGCCAACAGCTGGGGACGGTCCAACCTCGCGAAGGGCGACGTCGTCGTGCTCACCGAGATGGAGCATCACGCGAACATGGTCCCGTGGCTGATGCTCGCGGAGTCCATCGGTCTCTCACTCCGCTACCTGCCCATTGACGGGCAAGGCCGGCTCGACCTCTCGGATCTCGACCGCATCGTCGACGGGGCCAAGGTGGTCGCGCTGAGCGCCATGTCCAACGTGCTCGGGACGATCAACCCGGTGCCGACGATCGCCGAAGCGGCCCATCGGGCCGGGGCGGTGGTGGTGGTCGACGGGGCCCAGTCGGTGCCGCACCTTCCGACGAACGTCACCGCCCTCGGCGCGGACTTCCTCGCGTTCTCCGCCCACAAGATGGAGGGGCCGACGGGGATCGGGGTCCTGTGGGGCCGCGCCGAGCTGCTCGCGGCGATGCCGCCGTTCCTCGGTGGCGGCGGGATGATCCTCGACGTCTCCCTCGAGGGCTTCAGCCCGGCCGAGCCGCCGTGGCGCTTCGAGGCCGGGACGCCGCCCATCGCCGAGGCCGTGGGACTGGCCGCGGCGGTCGACTACCTGACCGGCGTCGGCATGGAGCACATCGTGGCCCACGAGCGGCTGATAACCACCTATGCGATCGAGGCACTGCACGAACGGTTGGGACCGGACTGCACGATCTTCGGGCCGCCGCCCGGAGGCGACCGGGGCGGGGTGCTCTCGCTCGCGTACCGGGACGTCCACGCCCACGACCTCGCCCAGGTGCTCGACCAGTTCGGCGTATGCGTCCGCCCGGGTCACCACTGTGCGAAGCCGCTCATGCGAAAGCTCGGCGTGACCGCCACCGCGCGGGCCTCGATCGGCCTGTACAACGATGAACGGGACATCGACACCCTGATCGAAGGGCTCAACCACGTCGGTACAGTGTTTGGATGACGTCTCGAGCGGACGAGCGGGTCTGATGCCGGGCCTCGAAGACCTCTACCGAGAAATCATCCTCGACCACTACCGGTCGCCACGGAACCGGGGCGAGCTCCCCGCGCCCCCGGCACACCGGGTCGAGGGCTTCAACCCCCTCTGTGGCGACGAGGTCGTGGTCAGCCTGGACGTGGCCAACGGCCAGCTCCGGGACATCAAGCTCGCCGGCTCGGGGTGCTCGATCAGCCAGTCCTCGGGCTCACTCATGTCGGCCGCCGTCAAGGGCAAGTCGCTCGACGAGGTCCGGGAGCTGATCCGGGTCTTCAAGACGATGATGTCGGTGCACGAGGCGTCGCTCGGCGACGACCGCACCACTGGGGCCGAGGACGCGCCGGCGGAGCCCGAGCCGATCGACGTCTCGAAGATGGGCGAGCTGGCGGCGCTGCAGGGCGTCGTGAAGTTCCCGGTCCGGATCAAGTGCGCCACCTTGAGCTGGAACGCCTTGACCCAGGGCCTTGACGAGCTCGCCTCCGCCTGATCGAACCCTCGCCCGACCCGGGAGGAACGCAGCCTTCCGATACGCGAATTGACCGTCTGGATCAGCTTTACCAACCATCCGTCAGCCACGGGAAACGAGGCGGAAACGGCCGCCGCGGCGTTGCGCAACATGCGGCAGGACCGGGGCGGACTTGGCATTACCGGGTATACTAAGCGACGTGGCCAAGGTAATGGTGTCGCTGCCGGACGACTTGCTCAAGGCGGTCGACATTGAAGCAGAACGTCGCGGAACGACGCGCAGCGGGCTGTTGCGCGAGTTGGCGGAAGAAACGCTGCGCCGTCGGACCGCCCAACGTGTGGAGCGAATGGCCCAGATCGACGATCTGGACGGACCGATCACCGGCCACGGCGGTGGGGTCACTGAACTGGTCAAGGCGAACCGGCCCGAACGTTGAGTCTCTGGTTCTTGGATTCCAGCGTCCTGCTGGCCTGCGAGGACCCCGACGACGAGAACCACGGCGATGCTCGCCGATTGCTCGGAGGCAGCGATCAACTCGCGACCTTGGATCTCGCCCTCTATGAGGTGACCAACGTGGCGATACGTGCTTGGCACGATCGCTCGGCAGCGCACCGGCTACGCGAGCGCGTGACAGCCGTGGCCGACGACGGAGGGCTCCTACGAGCTACCGCAGCGCTCATTTCCGACGCGGCAGCTGTTGCCGATGAGCATGGCATCTCGGTTTACGACGCCGCCTATGTCGTGGCCGCTCGTGTATCGGGTGGCGAACTTGTGAGCTGCGACATACGAGACCTGGTATCGCGCCGACTTGCCCGTCTACCTGGCGACGCGCTGGTCACCCGTCTTGGTTCCTGAACAGGATCCGGTTCGTATGGAATTTGTACGGTGTTGGTTCCAACAATACGAACCGCTCCCCGATCGTCGCCGACCCGATCATCGACGTCGGGTGAGGCAGTTTGGACTTCACAAGATCAAATCGGCCTGCCGACTACGGCCTTTACGATCTGAAGAATGTCCTCGCGACTCGACAAATCGTGGCTGGTTCTCCACAGTTTTTCAGGCGTTCGACGGGGATCGGTGCGTCGACATCTTCAGGCGCCCCGAGGGCACGTTCGGGTTCGAGGAGTTCCGCAAGGACCCGGAGGACATGGGCGCGTGGAAGTCGGTCAGCTACTTCTCGGCTAGGGAATACCCAAGTGAGGTAGAGGCCACCGACGCCGCCTGCCAAGCTGTGCCGTGGTTCGCTCCGCTTGTGGCCCGTCGATCACTGTAGCACGCCATGCTACAGTACCTCCATGGCCCGAGACATCACCCAGCGGCAGCTTCGGAACGACAGCGGCGAGATCATGAGGGGATTAGACAAGGGCGAGAGCTTTGTCGTCACCCGAAACGGCGTACCCGTCGGAGAGTTGACCCCTCTGCGTCGACACCGATTCGTACGGGCGGAAGCCGCCCTCGCCATGTTCCGGGGTGCACCCAGCGTCGACCTTGCCCAGCTTCGCGACGACCTCGACCACGTGGCGTCCCAGGACCCCAGCCCACGTGCCTGATCCCCAACGCGCTCAGCGGGGGGTCATCGATACCTCCGTCGTTATCGACCTCGAACAACTCGAGGCAGGACAGCTTCCAATCGAGCTTGCCGTCAGCGCGATCACCCTGGCAGAGCTCGCCGCCGGTCCTCACGCCACCGGGGACGCGGATGAGCGGGCGCGCCGACAGGACCGACTACAGCGGGCCGAAGCGGCGTTCGATCCCCTTCCCTTCGACGGAGAAGCAGCCCGTGCCTACGGACGGATCTACGCCGCCGAGGTCGCGAGCGGACGCAAAGCGCGTGGGACTCGGGCTCTGGATCTCTTGATTGCCGCCACCGCCTGTGCCGCGAACCTGCCGGTCTACACGCGCAACCCGGAAGACTTCCGAGGTCTGCAGGGGATCGTCGACGTCGTCACGGTTTGAGCAGCCAGGGAGCGGGAGGTTCTTACAACCACAATTTCTGGGCGCTCGCGGACTCGAACCTCTGCCTTCAGCCGTGTGAAATTCACTTGGTATTTTGGTGTCCAGAACGGTCCAAACCAATGGACGATCAGCTCGCGAGACGTCGGCGCGGATGATCCTTGACCTCTACCTCCACCTCGCAGCCCAGAACGTAGAAGAGAGAGATGAGTTGCCGTAAGGACTTCGAGTAGTTCGTCGGGTCCAAGACACGATAGAGCTGAGCCGGAGAAGTCCCGAGCCAACGCGAGACCTCTCGCGCAGAGAGGCCCGAGGCTTCGTACCTCTTCCGAGCTTCTTGCGTAAGTCGATACAACGTCACCGAACATGTACGAGATTGGGAGCCAGGATTGTCAACGAAACGGTGCCAACGCCTGACACTCCTCCGGCTGCGTCGAAGACGACGAACTGACTCTTCGAGAACGCGAGTCGAACTAGAACACTTCTCGTTGACGCTCCGATCGAACCGGGAAAGGTCGATACAGACTTAGTCCTTGGACTTGGCCGGTGGCCAGTGTTGACGATGTTGGTGGCCGTCACTGCTTTCGCAGCGTTTCAATTGGCCCCGAGGGAGAAGAGAACCGGCGGCAGCCGTACGTCAGTGAAGAAGGCTGGCCACCACGTTGATGACAAGGGCAACAATGACCGCACCAAACAAGTACGAGAACGCGGCGTGCGTTAGAGCAATCCGCCGTATTGCTTTGGAAGTCAGGTTTGTGTCAGACACCTGAAAAGTCATCCCAATGGTCAGCGACAGGTAGGCGAAATCCAAATACGTGGGCGGGTCGCTCTCGTTGAAGTCGATACCACCTTGAGTCTTTGAATAGTAGGTGCGGGCGTACCGCAAGGTGAACACGGTGTGAACCATGGCCCACGACAGCGCCACGCTCAGCACCCCGAGAGCGATCAGGTAGGCCTTGGCTCCGCCTGTCGCTTGCCCTGCTCTGACCAAAACCAGTGCGACTGCAGCCAGCAGCGCGACACCAGCGGAAAGGACAATGAGCTCGGACATCCGGATGCTTGGGTCTTGTTTCGCCGCGAGGGCTTTGGTCTCGGCGGCGCTCATCTTCCAGACAGAGAGCCACACCCACAACAAGAGACAGCCAACCCCGCCATCCCAGCCCCAGAGAATCGCTGCCTGCCATGACGTGAATAGCGATGCGATGACTCCGGCGACAACACCGATCGATGCCGTAACGGCAACGCGAAATCCCGAAGACGCAGCACGCGCACGTTCGCGGACAGACATATCTAGTTTGACCAGCGAAGCGTACGTGACAGGGGCACGGAATTAGATGTATGCCCGATTAGCGTTAGCGAGGTATCCAGCGGCCCGGGCGGCCAGGGCCATGATGGTGAGGGCGGGGTTGGCACTTCCTTGTGTCGGCAGGACACTGCCGTCGGTGATGAAGAGATTCGGGACGGCGAACGAGCGCAGATTTTCGTCGACGACCCCCGAACGTTCGTCGGCGGCCATTCGGCACCCACCCACTAGATGTGCAAAGCGATCAATCGTGATGATCTCTTCGGCCCCCGCTGCCCGGTGCATGTCGGTCATCACCTTGGTCGCCGCCTTCATCAACTCGTGGTCGTTGTCGCACATTGTGTAGGAGAAATCGGCCACCGGGAGTCCGTAACGATCGGTCTCAGAAGCCAGGATTACGCGGTTCTCGTATAGAGGGAGGAACTCACAGAGCGCCCCAAAGGTCGCCCAGTGGACGTAGTCGCGCATGTACTCGCGCAACACAACCCCCCAATGACCCTGAGCCGTTACATGCTCGGCAAACGTGATCGGGAGCGGGGAGACGCACTGCAGTGAAAAGCCGCGCTTGTAGTTCTTCGTCCGGTCGGTCTCGTAGAAGACCTCGCTTGAGGCCTCCGGCGGCGGGGCTTTGTACGCTCGGACCTCCTCTTCGTAGCGACCGGCCGTCTGTGGCGCTCCCTGCACCATCACGTAGCGGCCCACCAGGTCGTAGTCGTTACACAATCCATCGGGAAAACGCTTGCATGCGGAGTTGAGCAACAGTCGCGGCGTCTCAATGGAGTACCCAGCGACGGCCACCGCCCGAGTCCGCTGGTGGTATTCGACGCCCGCGTGGAGGTAGGTCACCCCGTTGGTCCGGCCGTCGACGCCCACTGCGATCTTCGTCACCATCGAGTCAGCCCTGATCTCCGCACCGTGCGCGAGCGCATCGGGAACGTGCGTGATAAGGGGGGATGCTTTGGCGTTGACCTTGCAGCCTTGTAGGCAGAACCCACGGTAGATGCAATGCGAACGATTTCCAAAGCGACCGTTGACGATGGCTACCGGACCGACCTTCACGTCGATCCGGAGCTTCTCGCAACCTTTGACAAAGACAAATCCATTGCCGCTGATTGGATGGGGGGATTGGGGGTAGCCGTGGGGGTCACCCCACGGCCAATCCTGACCGGCCACTGGTAGCTCTTCCTCGATGTCCCGGTAGTAGTTCTTCAAATCCGCATAACCGATCGGCCAGTCGACCCCCACGCTGTCGAGGGAATAGGTATGGAAGTCCGAAGGATGGAAACGGGGCACGTAACCGGCGAAGTGAACCATCGAACCGCCAACCCCTCGGCCCGAGTTATTCGCACCTAGAGCGACTGGATTGCCACCGGAGATAACCCGGGGCTCGGTCCAGTAGAGATCGTGAGAACCGGCCTCGTCACTCACCCAGTCACGATCGGGATCCCAGAATGGTCCGGCGTCGAAGGTCACTACCTTCCAACCGCGCCGAGCCAGCCGCTGGGTAAGGACCCCGCCGCCGGCACCGCACCCGATGACAACCAGGTCCACTTCTTCTTCGTTGCCGAATCGTCGCATTTCGGAACGGAGCCTGTGGTTCTCACGGGTCCCATCGTTAGGAAGGAGCCATGCCGATTCGTTGCGACGGCGTACCTTGTTCACGCGCGGTCGTCGTCCTCGGGCGCTTCGGAACCCCGAGAGGCTGAGCGACCGACATCGTGGGTCGTTTCATCGGTGTCTCCCCCCGAGGACCCGCCGCCGAGGGTTTCGGTGTGCTGACGCCGGGCAGCCTCGCTTCGCTCTGCCCAGGAAACCGGGTCCTGCGCGTCGCGCTCGGCGACCTCCCAGTCCTCTCGACGGTCGAGACCAAGGTTCTTATAACCGCGGGGGTATGCGGGACCCCCGTAGCCGATCTCGTTGAAGGCCCAGGGATGTGAGTAGAAGGCACTGCACGCGTATCGGAGCCAGAGAGAAAACACTCTTAAGGGCGGCATGCCGTGCCAGTCCACTTTGAGCTTACGGACCTCTTCGATGATTTGCATTTGCGCAGTCGCCGTTATGTCCCAGAAGGGCTGCCCATACGTCGCGCGCGCATCGGCGTCGAGGCCGGCGACCGAGCGCCGCCAAGCCTCCCAATCCTCAGGCATGTCCTCGTATCGGTAGCCGTCGCCTTGGCGTTCATGGAGGCGTACGTCGATCATCTCGAGCACCGGGATCTTCGGGTCGTCATCCTGGCCGAGAAGGCGGTCGACAAGTGCTCGAGCCGTCGGTTCTTCCTCAGGGGAGAAGAAACCGACCGGTCGGACCGGGCCGAGACGGTTCAGCACGACTCCAGTGGTGACCGTGTCCCAGGTGTGCGCTTGAGCGAGGACGTCGAAGCCAGGGAAACGCTGTTCGGCCGAGCCGGGGGTGGTGCCCATTGACTCAGTCCTCTCGGCGCAGGACAGAAGCCAACAGTCCCATCCCTCCGATCATGCCGAAGAGCAGCGGAGCGAACGCTGGTGGGCCCATTTCGGCGTTGTAACGAGCCATCTTCCAGCCGCCGGGTCGTTGGGCGATCCCGCGCAAGTGAAGGTATTGGCCCTGCAGGCTGTTGGCCAGCACCACGGCCGACACGATGGGCAACACGGTTTTGGCCGCCCGCCGCGAGAACACGCCGGCCAGGCCGGCGGCCGTGGCGACCGGCGTCAGGGCGACGGGCAACCACATCATCTTGTTCCCGAAGCTGGCCCGATCGTGCTCCATCCAGATCTCCGCACCGGAGATAAGCGCCCCAATGGCGGTTAGTCCGGCCATGGCCCGTTCAAAGCGTCCGTGCCGGATGTTGCGGACGAGGCGGTCGATGCCGTGGAGTCCGGACACCGGAGCGGTCCCTAGCCCCCTTTTGACCGAGCGCGTCCTCATGATTTGAACTCGGTGATCTTGTCCCGGAAGAGGGTGCTGGCGATGGTGGCCCGGCGCGGCTGGCCGGCCAGGAAGGCCTTCACGAAGCCCTTGGCTTGCTCATAGTTGACCTTGCCGGGCATGGGCGGCTCGTCGGGGTTCACGGTCACGTCCACCAAGGCCGGGCCCGGATGGGCAAAGGCGTCGGCGATGGCACCCTCAATCTCGGCGGCCTTGTCGACGCGGATCCCCTTTCCTCCGCAGGCCTCAGCCCACGGGGCGAAATCGAGCCGCTTCCCGAATCGGATACCGAACTCTGGGTAGCCGAGGACCAGCTGCTCCCACATGATCTGGCCCAGCTCGGCGTTGTTGTTGACGATCACCTTTATCGGCAACTCGTAGCGGCAGGCGGTGGCGAACTCGGCCATCAACATGGCGAACCCGCCATCGCCGACGAAGGCGATGCACTGGCGACCGGGGTGGGCCCACTGGTTGGCGATGGTGTAGGGCAGTCCGGGGGCCATGGAGGCCAGGTTCCCGGAGAGGTAGAACTGTCGGTCGCCCCGGATGTCGAAGTGGCGGGCCGCCCACGTCGCGATGGTCCCCGAGTCCGACGTCAAGATGGCGTCGTCAGCGGCCAGCCGGTCGATGACCCGCATGAGGTACTGCGGCTGGATCGGATCCTCGGCGATCGACTCGATCGCCGCCATGCGCCCCCGCCACTTCTCCATGCCCTTCTGGGCTTCTTGGAGGAAGGCGCGGTCATCCTTACGCTGCAGCGATGGCAGGAGGGCTGTCAGCGATTCCTTCGAGTCGCCGATCATGGGTACGTCGGTCGCCAGGCGGTTGCCGGCGCGGACCGGATCCGCTTCGATCTGGACGACCTTGCACTGGCCAACCTCGGGCAGGTACTTGGTGTAGGGGAAATTGGTGCCGACCATGAGGAGGGTGTCACAAGCCTCCATGGCTTCCATGGAAGGGGCAGTGCCGAGCAGCCCGGTCCCACCGATCGTGAGGGGATGGTCGTCGGGTATGACTGCCTTGCCCGGCAGCGTCTTGATGATCGGGCTGGCGAGCGCTTCGGCTACAGCCAATACCTCGCTGCGGGCGTGAAGTGCACCCGCGCCGACCAGCATCACCACCTTCTCTCCGGCATTGAGCACCTCGGCCGCGGCAGTCACGTCCTCGGGTCGGGGCACCCCTGGGGCGGGGAGAAAAATGGCCGCGGTGGGCTTTATGACCGCCGGCGCCGGCGCCGAATAGGGATTGGCATCGGCGTCGGCCAGCTGGATGTCGGTGGGGATCGTGAGGTGGGATACGGTCCGGCGGGCCAAGGCGTGGCGAACGGCCAGATCGACCAGGGTCGGGATCTGCACCGGGCCGTAGACCATCTGGTTGTACTCCGCCACATCCATGTAAAGCTTCTCGAGCGCCACTTCTTGCTGATAGCCGGTCCCGAGCATCTGGGTCTCCTGCATGCCGGTGATGGCCAGTACCGGCACATGGTCGAGCTTGGCGTCGTACAGACCGTTCAGTAAGTGAATGGCCCCGGGGCCGGAAGTGGCCAGGCACACCCCCAGCCGGCCGGTGGATTTGGCATAGCCGGTGGCCATAAAGGCTGCTGCTTCCTCGTGATGGACGAGGACGAAGTGGATCTTGTCCTGATTGCGCCGCAGCCCCTCGGTGATTCCATTGATTCCGTCGCCCGGTATGCCGAAGACGGTGTCGACGCCCCAGTCAATCAGCCGCTCGACAAGCAGTTCTGCGGCAATCTTGGCCATTGTCTCCTCCAGCTCAGGTGGATCGAAGGCCCTAGGAACATCGGTATTGGTTGTTCGCCCGGGACCAGGGACATGTGAACGTCTCGGCGGTAACGTTACCGAATGCATACCCAATCGCGAGGAGTGAGCCGAGGGTGGAGTGGGAGCGACTCCACGAAGAGGCGGAGTCTTGCCTGGCTGCCGCTGATTTTCCAGCACCAGGCGCTGTGGGGTTGAGTTTGGAGAAGGGATGTCTGCGCTCAGAAGCGTCCCCACACGATCCGACCGACGGCTCCGAAAAGCGTGCGAGTTGAGCGAGGCATGGAGTCCCAACGACCCACACGTCCTCCGGGACTACTCCTTCATCGCCGATGGCCGTCGGGGGGCGCTGATCGGGCCTGATGGCAACTACGCGTGGCTGTGCTTCCCGAGTTGGGACGATCCCGCTGTCTTCGCCGGATTGCTTGGCTCAGGGGGCACATACGCCGTGTTGCCACAGGGCCGGTGGGTCTGGGGCGGGTACTACGATGACCGCTCCCTCATCTGGAACAGCCGTTGGGTAGGTGAAGACTGGATCGTCGAGTCGCGGGACGCTCTGGCTTATCCCGGCGAACCCGACCGCGCCGTCCTCCTGCGTCGTATCACCTCGATGGCGGGCCGGAGCCGGCTGACCATACTGCTCGAACCCGGTGGCGATTACGGTCGTCGGTTTCTGTCCGGATGGAAGTGCCCCGACGGAGTCTGGGAAGCGAAGGAGGCTGGTCTCACCGCACGATGGTTCGGCGCGCGCGACGCCATTCTGGAGCGTGGACCCTCGGGTCGATCCCGCCTCGCCCTTCATCTCGACCTCACGCAAGGTGACCACCGAGACCTGGTGCTGGAGCTGTCGAGCGATGGGGTGCCACTCCCGGCGAAACTTGACGCCGAGCGTTATTGGCAGAGCACCGAGGCGGCATGGCATGAGGCCGTCCCCGCGTGCAGCGGGATTGTGGCCGCCCGAGATGTGCGCCGCTCGGTTGCAGTGCTGCGCGGCATGACCGGACCTGAGGGCGGCACGGTTGCCGCCGCCACCACCTCGCTCCCCGAGCGGGCCCAACAAGGACGGAACTACGACTATCGCTACGTCTGGGTTCGCGACACTTGTTACATCGGTCACGCAGGCGCCCGCCTTGTCGGAGGCGAGCAGATTCTCGATGACTCGGTGCGCTGGATCACCGCCCGCCTCCTTGCCGATGGGAATCGGCTGATGCCGGCATATACCGTCCGGGGGGAGCCAATCCCTGACGAGTCAGCCCTGGACCTGCCCGGGTATCCAGGAGGAAACGACGTCGTGGGCAATGGCGTGCGTGAACAGTTTCAACTCGACGGGTTCGGCGAGGCATTGCTCCTACTGGCCGCCGCTTCTTCGCAGGGACGTCTTGACACGCTGGGGTGGCGGGCCGCTGAGGCCGCTGCGAGTGCTATCGAGCAACGTTGGCGTGAGCCCGACTGCGGAGTGTGGGAGCTCGATTTGCACAACTGGACCCACAGTCGGCTCATCTGCGCCGCTGGCCTCCGCGCCATATGCGACGAAGCGGATGCCCCATCTGGATGGACCGCGCGTTTCCGCCCGCTCGGCGACAAGATCATCGCCGACACTGCCGCGGCCAGCCTGCACTCGACGGGTCGCTGGAAGCGTGCTCCGGACGATGACCGCGTCGATGCCTCTCTATTGTTGGCCGAGGTACGCGGCGCCGTGCCCGCCGAGGACCCGCGGAGCGTGGCCACCCGCCGAGCGGTCGTCGAAGAGCTCTCCCAAGACGACTGCATCTACCGATTCAAACATCAGGGCCGTAGTCTCGAAGAGGCCGAAGGTGCCTTCCTCGTATGCAACTTCTGGATGTCGCTCGCCTGCTTCGGCTCCGGGGACACCCTGGAGGGGATTCGCTGGTTCGAGCGTGCCCGGACCTCGGCGGGGAGTCCCGGCCTTCTTTCCGAGGAGCTCGACGTCCAACAGCGCCAGTTGCGCGGGAATCTCCCCCAGGCCTTTGTCCACGGACTTCTGGTGGAGACTGCGGCCGCCCAGGGACCGCGCTGAGATGGCCATGCCGCCACCGCGCAGTTCGGAATGGAACGTCACGGGCATCGAGTGCCTGGTCTTCTCCGTCCCCACGGATCAGCCCGAGGCCGACGGCACCCTCGAATGGTCGGCCACAACCATGGTGGTCGTCCTCGTACGAGCCGGGGCGGTGACCGGCACCGGGTGGACCTACGCGGGGGCCGGAAGCAAGGCGGTCGTCGAGGATCAGCTCTCCGCAGTGGTGCTTGGTGCCGATCCGATGGACGTGCCTGGGATCACCGAGGCAGGGATCAGGGCGTGCAGGAACCTCGGGCGTCCCGGAGCTGTTAGCTCGGCGATCTCGGCCGTCGACATCGCGCTATGGGACCTCAAGGCGCGGCTCCTCCACCAGCCGCTCTCCGCCCTCTTCGGCCGATGCCGCGCCGATGTACCGATCTATGGCAGTGGCGGATTTACCACCTACGACGACCCCACGACCGCTTCACAGCTTGAGCTCTGGGTCGGCGATTGGGGGATACCCCGGGTCAAGATCAAGATCGGTGAGTCGTGGGGTACGAACCCCGAGCGCGATCTCGCTCGGGTAAAGCTCACCCGATCAGTGGTGGGTGATGCAGTGGAGATCTACGTCGACGCTAACGGCGGCTACACCCGCAAGCAGGCAGTGAGGATGGGACGCAGATTCGGCGACGAGTACGGCGTCGTTTGGTTCGAAGAACCCGTCTCCTCTGACGATCTGGCCGGTCTGCGCGAGGTGCGCGACCACCTCGACATGGACGTGGCGGCTGGGGAGTATGGGTATGACGAGACCTACTTTGCCACCATGGTGGCGGCCGAGGCGGTGGATTGCCTGCAGGTGGACGTGACCCGGTGTGGGGGCTACACGTGCTGGCTGCGCGCCGCGGCGATCGCCGGCTCACGCGGTCTGCAGGTTTCGGCGCACTGTGCTCCGAACCTCCATGCCCACGTTGCCACCGCTGTGCCCAACCTGCGCCACGTCGAGTACTTCCACGACCACCACCGCATCGAGACGATGCTTTTCGACGGTGCCCTCGATCCCCGAGGAGGGGCGCTCATTGCTACCGACCACCCGGGCCACGGGCTGACGCTGCGGATGGACGCCGCGGAGGAGTACAGGGTGCGCTGAGTTGTCTACTGAATCGCTTGTGTAGACGGTCCCTTTGTCCGACATAAGCCGAACCACCGATTCGGTCAACGACCTAACCGACGAAGGGAAAAAAGAGGATGAGCAGGCAATCCCAAGTGGTTGTGATCACCGGGGCCAGCGCGGGCATCGGACGAGCTACAGCCGCCTTATTTGGAGCTCGTGGGGCCAAGGTAGGGATCATCGCCCGAGGAAAGCTGGGCCTCGACGGCGTCACCCGGGAAGTTCAGCAGGCAGGTGGGGAGGCATTCGCGGTTGAAGCCGACACGTCGGACTTCGACCAGGTGAACGCCGGAGCTACTCGGCTCGAAGAAGCACTCGGCCCGATCGATGTGTGGATCAATGTTGCCTTCGCTTCGATATTCGCCCCCTTCAGCCAAATCGACCCGGACGAGTTCCGTCGGGTGACCGAAGTGAGCTATCTCGGCTTCGTCTACGGCACCCGAGTCGCGCTGGATAGGATGAAGCCGCGAGGCCATGGCACCATCGTGCAGGTTGGATCGGCGCTCAGCTACCGGGGCATTCCACTGCAGTCGGCGTACTGTGGCGCGAAGCATGCGATAAACGGTTTCACCGAGTCGGTGAGGACGGAATTGCTCCATGAAAAGAGCGACGTCCACATCACCATCGTGCAGATGCCGGCCGTGAACACCCCCCAATTCTCTTGGGTATTGAGCCGCCTCCCGAACCACCCACAGCCGGTGCCTCCGATCTATCAACCCGAGGTGGCCGCTCGCGGCGTCTTGTACGCTGCTGACCATCCCACCCGCAAGCAATACTGGGTGGGAGGGAGCACCGCGGCAACCATCATCGCTCAGAAGTTCGCAGCCCCCCTGCTGGATCGCTATCTCGCCCGAACTGGTTACAAGTCCCAGCAAACCGACAAACCAGTCGATCCAGGCCGGCCGAGCAATCTATGGCAGCCGGTCGATGGGCCGTCTGGACAAGATTTTGGTGCTCACGGCGTCTTTGACAACCAAGCCCATTCGAACAGTGCTCAGATGTGGGCATCGCAGCACATTCGGACCGCCGGTGCGATTGCTCTCACCCTTGGGTCCGTAACGGCAAGGGCGCGGCGGAACCGACGCGGTCGGACGAAGGAACGCAGGGCCACAATCCGCGGCGCAAGATGAATGGATCGGCAGCACGCTGTGCCAGCGATCGCATCGACTTCATCTGCCCGATGAACCCCCGGCAGGCAAGAGCAGGCTGACCGTCGCCCTTAGCCTCGGTCTGTCCGTTCGGGACTCAAAACAACGCGCTGAGCTTCGAATGCTGGAACGGTGCCCCTCGATGCTCTGGGTAAAGATGTCGCCAACCTGCGAAGGCGGCTCGGACGAGGATCCTATGGACGGCGCGACCCCCGACTCTGCCCCTCAAGGTCCCGTGGTTGACTGCTCCGGACTGTCGTCCGGGTCACTCAACTCGGGACTTTGATCGTCTGCTGGACTCTCGTCAGCAAAACGCTCCTCAGCTTCTTGGTCTTCCTGTTCTTCTGACTTTTCGGGCCCGAAGGGATCACTCTGACGGACAGTCACTGGCATCTCCCGCCCAGTGGCAAGACGTTAGGACACTGGCTCTTCGCTCGTCGTAGTTGTCATTCCGCTTGAGCCACATGGCGACAACCGATTTTCGAGCGCGTTGAAGACTGCTTGATTCGCGCTACTTCTTGAAAGCATCCTTGACGTTTTCGCCGGCCTGCTTGAGGTTGCCCTTCGTTTGGTCTGCCTTGCCTTTGGCCTGAAGCTTGTCATTGCCGCTGACCTTGCCAGCCGCCTCCTTGAACTTGCCCTTTGCTTGCTGGGCGGTGTTCTTTGCCTTGTCAGTCGTTGCCATGGTTTGGGTCCTTGTTTGATAGGTGAGAGGGGGGTTGGAGCTTGGAGTGACCCGAGATCCACGGTGTCCGTCAGACCCGAGGGTCACTCCAAGCTCCTTGTTCAGATTCGATATCAAGTTCTGTGTTCTCTGGGCGAGCCCAGTGCCGTGCTGGCCAATCAGCGATCTACCGGTGGGGCGCTGACCTCCTGTGGCGTACCGTGCCCAAGTGGGTGCAGCAAGCTCCGCTTGGAGGCGTCGTTGTCCAGTTGGCCATTGGTGTCGGGTGAGCCATTGCTCACGACGTTCGCCGGCTGCGCGGGAGCGGCCGCTCGCTGTTTCACCAGGTTGTCGCGATCTTCCCTGGCGGCGTCCGTTTCGCGGCGCGACTGCTTGAGCCCTTGGCGCGCAGCGCTGCCACGTCGAGAGGTGTGGCGCGCCCCGGTCAGGAGCAGGCTTAAGCCGAATACGGCGACTGCCCCGACGATGATGCCATAGAGGAACAGCCTGCCGGTGGAGCCGTTGACGTGGTAGCCGAAGACGGCGAACCGATGGGTGAGCACGTGCGCGCTGCCATGGTTGGTCAGCACGCCGGCCACGCCGACAACTACCGCAGCGACCAGAATGATGAGACCGAGAATGATGAACATGAAACGCTCCTTGAATTGATGGAAGGAATTCAGCGATGAAGGTGGGGGTGAGAACGCCGCTCAGTCACGGTGGCGAGGACTGCCACCAGACAGACCCAAGCCCGGCTCAGAACACCTTGAAGTCTGCTCCGCTACCCAAACGCGTTCTTTGCGCTTAACCAGTCCCATTAGTGCACTTCTTCGTGCACAGCTGCCGAACGGCCCTGCGCGTCGGTGACTTGTCGGTCGTAGGTGTGACGACGGCTGCCTGTCGAACGACGCGACGTCCCGAAGACGATGGTCGAGATGACCAGGCCGATTGCTCCGACGATCATGAGAATGATCCCAACTGTCGATAGCCGGAACCCGTGACCTTGAGCGGTCACCGCCCAATACATGACAGCACCGGCTGCTATTGCGACGATGCTGAAGCCCATTCCTGTCAAACCCATTCTGATGCCTCCGTCTCGTTGTCTAACAATCGATCAGCGCCGATGTACTGGCCCGCTTCTCCTCGCACGCCATGCGCGGGACCGGGAACCGGTATCAGGACGCCCTCCGTGCGTGAAGGGGGACGTGGCGCACTCTGGTCGGTAGGAGCTCAGCCGGTGCTTCCGTGTAGCTAGCTTTCGGACCCTGGTCGTGGCGCACCGCTTTGATCAAAACCGCCCCACGAACCGGAGCTCGGCGTATCACCACG
Organism: Acidimicrobiaceae bacterium; assembly: GCA_003161255.1. Taxonomy (GTDB): domain Bacteria; phylum Actinomycetota; class Acidimicrobiia; order Acidimicrobiales; family RAAP-2; genus Palsa-461. The sequence goes on from PMOQ01000044.1 coordinate 39,207, forward strand.
TCATCGGGCGAGGCCATCTGTCGCATCCCCACCTTCAAGATCTCAAACGAGCGATCCATCCGATTGCCGAGCTGCGCTCTGCGGGCCAACTCCCAAGTGGCGAGCACAGCCGCCAGGCCTCCACCAACCAACAGCACTAGATCCATGGCACTCCTTCATCCTTCATTCGATTCGCACAGAGGGCTCTCAGGGCGGGGGCCCCAACGCCCGACACGACCTTCGTGCCTACCCTCCACTTCATCCTCGATGTAGGGAACGGGATGGTTCCCCCCAGCTCGACGAAGCGCTCGTTCAGGGCATGGGCGATGACATCGTGGTCATGGGGGCTGGGCTCGAGGGCGCCGTAGAGAACGGCCTCCAGTTCGAAGGCGGTGCTCATACCCCCGAGCTCGAAGTAGCGCAGCCAGAGTTCCCCATGCGAGAGGTCGGCATCCTGGCGGGATCGATCGAGCACATCACTTGGCCCAGGAGTCATGGTGACCTCTCACGGCCCGGAGCGGGACCCGGCAAGTACTGCCGAACCGAGCCCACCACGTCCTCTGCCCGCTCGCGAAATGACCGGCCGAAGCGCTGCGAGAAGCGCGGCACGACGTCGAAGGCGTCGTTCTCTCCGATGTCGTGGCGCTCCATGATCACCCCTTGGGCCTCGGCGATGATCTCTCTGCTTCTCAGCGCCCCTTGGAGCCAGCCAGTCAGTTGGTCGTCGTTCATTTGCACCCCGGCGTCGCTCAGGATGTTCGATGCCTCGGTGGCGAACACCGAGGCGAGCTCCTGCTCCTTGGCCCCGAAGGCAGCCGCTGTACGCGAGTAGATGTTGAGGGCCCCCACCGGTTGGCCCTCGGCCCGGAGGGGGGAAGAGAGTATGGCGCTGATCCCCAACGCTCGGGCCCTCGGCGTGAACGCTGGCCAGCGCGTCTCTTCCTCGAGGGACTGGGCATGGAACCAGCGTCCCTCAATCGAGGCGTCGACACAGGGCCCTTCACCAGTCGCATACTGATTGGCGTCCATGTCTGAGACGGTCTGGTCGCTGGCTGCGACCGTGCCGAGGCGGCCATGGCGTCGAAGCGTCACGCTGGCGCCGTCGGCGCCGTCGACCATGGTTCGAGCCAGCGCCACCGCCAAGCGGAGAGCACCGTCTATTGCGCCGTCATTGGCGGGGACCGCTTTGACCCAGCTCAGGTGCTGCGCCACATCGGGGAGTCCCACTCTGAGCGATATCGCCGAATCGGGTGTCACCTGTTCGGATCCCAGGCGCTCCCGGCTCGGACCAGGAAGCTCCAAGCTGATCAATTCGGCCAGCCAACTGGCATCGAGGACCCGGGCAATCTCGCTCAATGAGGACCGAATGGTCAGCTGATCTCCCGAGGCGATGAGGCTGCTCGCAGCGCTGACGATCACCGTCAGCCCGGCGGGATCGATGGAGTCCATGCCGGTCAGATCCAAAACGACCGACGGGTAGCCGCTGGCGGTCACCGCGTCGAAAAGGACGCCCAGCTGGGGTGCTGATGTGAGGTCGACCTCACCTCGGACGGCGAGCACGGCTTGGTCATCGGCGAAGCCGACGAAAACGACCCTCACCTCAGGCACGACCGCGCGTCCGGGAGGGGTCGACGCTGCTGCGCCCTCTGGGCGGTCACGGAGTGGCCGATCGGCGTCCGAGGGCGTGCCCAGCAAGGAAACGGAGCGACTGTTCTTGTTCGACAGTGAGGAACTCGACACGAAGTCGTAGCCTCCGAGGCGCAACGGTCGGCACAGGCCGACCCTTCCCAAACCCTCACTGTCGAAGTGGCTCGACCATACACCTCTTATCAACCTGCCGTGACGGCGCTTGACGGATGACGTCGTCGCGAACGAGCCGAGAAAAGAGCAGGCAGCCATGCATTCCACTGACCATCGGGGCCGCGCCCGACCCGGCCATCATCGCCGTGGACCCCACCACCGCGCTCGCCGCCGACTTCTCCGAGACGGCCCGGATCTTGTTCGCGGTCGGCAGTGCAAGCGACACCTTGCGCAAGGTTCGGAGTTGGCGGTGACCACGATCGACGGCTGACCGAAATCACCAACTGCGCGGGAGCTGGGAAGCGCGTATTGAGAGTGCGAAAGGGCAGGATCATTTCGCGCCGCGACGAGGCCGTAGAAGACCGGGGCCTTGCGGACTGAACGCGAGAACCCCCAGTGCTTGCCGAGCACGCCGGCTATGCCGACCGAGCCCGATCCGGCCAGCACGGGGAAATTTGGGCGCCCGTTCCAATTTGCAGAACCGTGGCGAACTCGGAATAGGACTGATGACTCTGGTACAGCTCAGCGTCTCGACGTTCAAACACCCGTGCTCGATCTTGGGCGGCTTCGAACTCTTCCTTGGTGCGCAGCACGCGCACCGTCTGAAACAATCGAGACGAGGGGACGGCAGGAGCCAAGTCGATCAGCTTTTCCCTACGACGGCGATGCGTGGCCAACTCCCACGGAAGTGACCCGCCTGGCTGTCGAAGCTGAGCTGAGCCAAAACTTAGCATCCGGTCGTTGCGGAGCGAGCCTCTGGGGGTTCGGACTCAATGCCGGTCAGCATGAACTCGGCGCTGTTGTCTGGGCGATCGACGGCGACGTTACGGGTGGAACGCGGAGACCCACTGATGATCAACGTGGCTGCTCGCACGGGAAAAGCGGTGTAGGGTCGAGTTTACCTTCGACAGTGTGGGTTCGAAAGGTCGGCTTTGCCGGCCACTCAACCTCGGAGGTTGCGATTACGCCATGATCATCCTCGGCATAGTCCTTCTCGTCATTGGGTTCATCGCCGCAATACCCGTCATTTGGTCGATCGGGGTCATCGTCCTCATCATTGGCCTGGTCTTCATGATCTTCGGAGCCCTGGGGCACGCCATCGGCGGCCGGCGTCACGTCTTCTAACTTGTGCGCTGGTTGTTCCGGCGCCTAGGCCGGACGGTTTTGGACGTACGCACATCCATGGGGCGATAGGATTTTCGACTCGGTTTCTGCTGTCGCTCCGCTATCCCGACCGAACCGGGTGACGGATAGCTGTGCTGCCTCCAATGACCACAGGGGACCTGTAAATCCCTTCCTCACCCCAACCGTTTCCCCTTTGACGGTCCGCGGATTCGCTAATACGGCTGGACGAGGTCGACGTTCCCTGACTCTCCGGACCGGGCTAAATCGGGCTCCCCAACCCGAGCCCGTCGGAGTTCGAGCAGGACCCCGGGGAAGAACCCGGCAAGGATTACTCGAACCTTGTGTGCCCTACGGGACTAACCCACGACCTCGGCCGTGTGAAAGCCGGGCCGCCTAAGCCCCTTCCGATCCGGCTCGCCCACGCCTCAGCAGGGCGTCGGGTCGTATGCCGGGATCGTCGTGGTGGTGGTCGTCGTCGTCGTAGATCCGGGTGTCGTCGTCGTGGTGGTCGCACCGGGGCCACTCAGAACCGGGATGACGAGCGGGTCGCTGTTGACGTCGAGCGGTGGGGTCGACGGCGTGTTCGGCGTGGTCCCGAGGAATTGGGTGATCATCTCCTGGGCAGCCGGCTCCTGGACAATCTCGACGTCCCCGCCACCGTTCTGCGCGCCGAGCGTCGGCAGGGTGAGGGTCTGCAGCTTGGACGGCGAGAACGCGTGGTACTTGTTGGCCAGCTCGTAGATCAGACCAAGGCCGAGGTTCTTGTCGACGGTGATGTCGTTCACCACCGAGTCGAGGAACGACTTGAGGGTCAGCGGATTAAAGGTCGACTCCACCTTCGAGATGAGCGCCTCGATGATCTCGTCCTGGCGCTGGATCCGACCGATGTCTGAAGACGGGTCGTAGGTCCAGCCGCCCGCGGCCGGGTCGTCGTACTGGAAGAACCTCGAACGGGCGAGAGCGAGCGTCTGGTTCCCGTTGAGGGTCTGACAGCCGGTCGTCGGGATGGCGAGCCCGGAGTTGTCGATCTCGCACCCTTGATCGCTGCAGTCCCGGACCGGGTAGGTGAAGTTCATGTTGATGCCGCCCACCGATCCGACGGCGTTGATGAGCCCGATGAAGTCGATCACGACGAAGTGGTTGATCGGGATGCCGAAGGTGTTCTCGATCGTCTCGGTGAGCGAGTTGATCCCCGAGGCCGGCGTGGTGCCGCCGTTGAAGGCCGTGTTGATCTTCTGGGGGCCGCTCAGCCCGGTGCTCTCGGGGATCCCCGACATCTCGACCCAGGTGTCGCGCGGGATCGAGAGCAGCTGGGCCGTTCCGGCCTGGGGGTTCACATGGAGGATCTTGATCGTGTCGCTTCGCTGGCCCCCGTTCGTGGCCTCCGTGCCGAAGGACTTGGCCGCCTGACCGGTGTTCCCGGCCCGGCTGTCCGAGCCGACGATCAGCACATTGAACGGGGCGACGGAGCTGGTCACGACGGCGCACGAGGTGCAGTCGACCTTGGCCACCTTGTTCCACTCGTAGCGGAGGTAGGCGTAGCCCGAACCGACCACGCCGACGAGCAGGATGATGACGATGCCGAGGACCGTCAGCACCCGTCGCTTGGTGCTCCAGCGAGGCCGACGGCGGCGGTGACTCGGGCCCGTGCGCTGAGGAGCCTCAGCAGGTGCGGTCGGCGGGCGCCCCTCGATGTGGTCGCCGAGTGCCTTCAGCCTTTCTTCGTTGGCCAGCTTGGCGGCCGCCGATGCCGCGTCGGCGCCCTCGCCGAGTTGGGCGAGACGGCGGAGCGGATCGTTGCCGCGACGGCCGCCTTTAGACGAGTCCGACGAACGACCACCAGCCATGGCGGCCCACGGTACCAACCGCTTCCGACGGGCCCACCCCGGGCCCCACCAGGTCGGCCGCTCTTTATCAACTTCTTAGAGCGACTCCGCCAGGACCTCGGGCCGCGGGAGCGGGCGTCATCAGGCGCTGTAGGCGCCGTAGCCGGACGTGTCGAGCTCGTCGGCGAGCTCGGGCCCACCCTCGGCAACGATCCGGCCGCCCACCATCACATGCACGCGGTCGGCTCGCAGCTCTTGGAGCAGGCGGCGGAAGTGGGTCACGGCCAACACGCCGAGGCCCCACTCCGACGTCGCCAGCTCGATTCGACGCGCGACCGAGCGCAGCGCGTCGATGTCGAGGCCCGAGTCGATCTCGTCGAGCACCGCGAAACGGGGCCGGAGCACGCCCATCTGGAGGATCTCGTTGCGTTTGCGCTCGCCGCCCGACAGATCGACATTGAGGGCCCGGTCGAGGAAGCGCCGGTCGAACCCGATCGCGTCGGCCTCCGCATCGAGGGAGGTCGCGACCCGGTCGGCGTCTCCCGCGGTCTCCCGGAGGGCCTCGGTGAGCACGGCTGCGAGGCGCACACCCGGGACCTCGATGGGGTGCTGGAGGGCCAGGTACAGGCCGGCGCGGGCCCGGCGCCAGCTCGGCAACCCGGCCAGCTCGGTCCCGTCGATCGTGATACTGCCGGCGGTCACCGTCGGCCCCGGTCGGCCCATCAACGCGTGCGCGAGCGTGCTCTTGCCCGACCCGTTCGGGCCCATGACGACGTGGACTTCACCCGCCGCGACCTCGAGGTCGACGCCGTGGAGGATCTCGGCCCCGCCGGCCTCGGCGTGGAGGCCCGACACCTTGAGCGTCCCGGTGGCCGTCACGGGAGCACCAGCACCACGTCGTCGCCCTCGACCTCGACCACGAACACCGGGACCGGGGTGGTGGCCGGGAACGACCGGGGCTCACCCGTCACCAGATCGAACATGCTCCCGTGCTGCGGGCACTCGATCTCGCACTCGTCGGCCCACACCTCGCCCTCGCCCAAGGAGTAGTCCTCGTGGCTGCACCGGTCGCCGATCGCATAGAAGTCGTCCTCGATCCGCACGAGGGCGATCCGGGTCCCGGCGACGTCGAACCGGCGGGCCTCGCCCGAGACGAGCTCGTCGCGCCGGCACAGGACCTGGCGCTCACCCATCGGACTCGCCCCCCCGCCCGAGCAGCCCGGCCAGCCGCTGCCCGATGCGACGGCGCAGCGGCCCGGCCGCGCTCGGCACCGGGGAGCGCTCGACGATGTCGTCGAAGAACCCGAGCACGATCAGCCGCTCGGCCCGGTCGGGCGAGATGCCGCGGGACTCGAGGTAGTAGCGCTGGTCCTCGTCGACCGGGCCGACGCTCGATGCGTGGCTGCACCGGACGTCGTTCTCCTCGATGTCGAGGTTGGGCACAGAGTCGGCGTGCGCGCTCGCGTCGAGGACCAGGTTGTGGTTCGTCTGCATGGCGTCCGAACGCGCCGCCCCGTTGCGGACCCGGATGAGGCCCGTGTAGATCGACCGGGATCGCTCGGCGACGGCCCCCTTGCACAGGAGGTCGCTGGTCGTCTTGCCGGCCACGTGGTCCTGGAGCGTCCGCACATCGTGGATCTGATCGCCCGAACCGAGGTAGACGGTGGTGAGCTCGGTCGAGCTGCCCTGGCCGACCGCCGCCGCGTCGACCCGGCAGCGGTCGTAGGCACCGCCCAGCCCGGCGGTGAAGCTCTTCAGTGTGCCGTCCCGCCCGACCGTCGCCCCGAGCCTGGCCAGGTGCCAGGTGTCGTGGCTGAGGTCCTGGACCATCACATAGGAGAGACGGCCCCGATCGCCCACCACCATCTCGCCCACGGGGACGACGAGGCCGGAACCGGCATCGGCCGGGCCGGCGATCACCTCGATGACCCTGGCCTCGGCGTCCTCGCCGACGCGCGTGAGACTGCGCAGCAGGGTGGTCGGCGCGGGACCGTCGCCGGTGCCGCCGTCGCACCAGTGCACGATCACGACCGGTTCGTCGAGGGTGACCCTCGCCGGGATGTCGAGGGTGATCGCGTCTGGGATGAAGCTGTCGTTGAGGGCCACGAAGAAGTCGTCACGGCCGACCACCTCGCCGAACCCGCTCGGCTCGGTCTCGAGGCTCGAAGCCGGCGCGAACACCACCGTTTCGGGCAGGCCCCGCCGCTCGAGCAGCGCGATCCGGCCGTTGTGGATGATGGCCCGGGGCCCGGCGCCGAACTCGTCGGCGAGGGCGAGGGCGTCGTCGAGGGCCGCGCCGTGCCCGGGCGCTGCGACCGGACGGTGTGCGTCGAGGTCGAGCCGACCGATCGGCGAGTACCGCCAGACCTCCGCCTCGTCGGTCGGCTGGGAGATGCCGCCGAGTCGCTCGAATGCCGCTGCTCGTCGAGTCGAGAGCCATGCCGGCCCGCCGAGGGCCGCCGACTCCTCAGCCGGAAAGGTTCGCACGCTGCCCCTCGGTGCGGGTCCGTGTTGCCGAGTGCGGTGACCGGGTCAGCGCGGCTTGCGACGCCAACGCCGACGGGAGGCCTTGGCGTCGTTTCGCCGGGCCTCGGCCAGAGCATCCTCGGCGATGTCGTTCACAATGCTCTCGGCATTGGAGAGGACCGCCGTCATCTCCTCCACCGGCACGTTGGGCTCGTCCTCGATCGCCGGCTCGACAAGCGACCCGTGGACCCAGCCGACGTCGGCCAGCCGACGCTCGTAGCGCGGGCAGTTGTCCGGGCATCGCCACGGTGCCTCGGGGGCGAGGTCGAGGACGCAGAAGCGCGCCACCTCGCCGGACGCATAGGTCCTGCTCTGGAAGTGCTTGCACTCCTCGCGCATCGGCACGACACCATCGTGCCACCCGAAGAGGGCTCCGGTGACACGGGCTCAGCCGACCGAGCCCTCCATCTGCAGCTCGATCAGCCGACTCCACTCCACCGCGTACTCCATGGGGAGGGTCCGGGTTATGGGCTCGATGAACCCGTTCACGATCATGCCCATGGCCTGGGACTCGGAAAGACCCCGGCTCATCAGGTAAAAGAGCTGGTCATCGCCGATCTTGGCCACCGTGGCCTCGTGCCCGATGCTGGCGTCGCGCTCGCCGACCTCCATGTAGGGCTTGGTCTCGGAGATCGACTGCTCGTCGAGCAATAGGGCGTCGCAGCGGACGAAGGACTTGGCCCCCGTGGCGCCCTCGTTGACGTGCACGAGGCCCCGGTAGGTGGTCTGGCCCCCACCCTTCGAGATCGACTTCGACACGATGGTGGAGGTGGTCTCGGGTGCCGCGTGGATCATCTTGGCCCCGGCGTCCTGGTGCTGGCCGGGCCCGGCGTACGCGACCGACAGGACCTCGCCGGACGCCTTCGGGCCCATCAGGTACACCGACGGGTACTTCATGGTGAGGCGCGAGCCGATGTTCCCGTCGATCCACTCGACGCGTGCCTCGGCCTCGGCCCGGGCCCGCTTGGTGACGAGGTTGTAGACGTTGTTCGACCAGTTCTGGATGGTCGTGTACGTGATCCGGCTGCCCTGGAGGGCCACCAGCTCGACAACCGCCGAGTGGAGCGAGTCGGTCGAGTACACGGGGGCCGAGCAGCCCTCGATGTAATGGACCTCGGATCCCTCGTCGGCGATGATCAGCGTCCGCTCGAACTGGCCCATGTTCTCGGTGTTGATCCGGAAGTAGGCCTGCAGCGGCATGTCCACCTTCACGCCCGGGGGGACGTAGATGAACGATCCGCCCGACCACACGGCCGAGTTGAGCGCGGCGAACTTGTTGTCGTTGGGCGGGATGATCGTCCCGAACCACTTGCGGACGATGTCGGGGTACTCGCGTACCGCGGTGTCCATGTCGGAGAACAAGACGCCCTGGGCCTCGAGGTCGTCCCGGTTGCGGTGGAACACCACCTCGGACTCGTACTGGGCCGTGACCCCGGCCAGGTACTTGCGCTCGGCCTCGGGGATCCCGAGCTTCTCGTAGGTGTTCTTGATCTCGGGAGGCAGGTCGTTCCAGTCCTTGACCTGGTCCCCCATCGGCTTGACGTAGTAGTAGATGTCGTCGAAGTCGAGGCTGGGCATGTTGACCGCGAACCACGCCGCCATCGGCTTGCGCTCGAACCGAGCCAACGCCTTCAGCCGGAAGTCCCGCATCCAGTCGGGTTCCTTCTTGATGGCCGACATCTCGCGGACGATCTCCTCGTTCAGGCCCTTCTTGGGCTTGAACACATAGTCCGTCTCGGTGTCGCTCCAGCCGAGCTGGTAACGACCGAGATCGAGATCTGTCAGTGCCATTGGGACTCCGGTGCTTTCCTGGTGGGATCGGTGGTCCGGCCATGTGGCCCGACCAGGGCATTTCCCCTATCTCGATAGTAACAACTTCAGGCCACGATCGGAACGCCTCCCTGAGCTGGACCGACGCCTCTCCGCCCACCCCGGGCCCCGGATCCGACGGGCTAGTACCTTTCGGGCCGGATTCACGCGAGCGACAGGGGGGGCCATGTCCGAGGTCCTGGTTGCGGTGACTGGCGGCACGCTCAAGGGCGGCCAGTCGGATGGCATCGTTTCGTTGAAGGGGGTGCCCTACGCCGCTCCCCCGATCGGACCGCTTCGCTGGGCGGCTCCCCGGCCAGTCGAGCGCTGGGACGGGGTCCGCGACGCGCTCGAGTACGGACCCTCGTGTCCCCAGCCGGCCGAGCGCCCGGAGGGCTGGGATGCCGAGACTGCCGAGAGCGAGGACTGCCTCGTCCTCAACGTCTGGACTCCGGGACTCGACGATGGGCGGCGGCCCGTCATGGTCTGGATCCACGGGGGCGGGTACACCACCGGCTCCGGATCGTGGCCGCTCTACAACGGTGCGGCGCTGGCCCGCCGCGGCGAGGTCGTCGTCGTGACCGTCAACCACCGGTTGGGCGTGCTCGGGTACCTCCACCTGGCCGGGCTGGGTGGCCCCGAGCTCGCGACGTCCGGAAACGCGGGGATGCTCGACCTCGTGGCCTCGCTCGAGTGGGTCCGGGACAACATCGAGTCGCTGGGCGGCGACCCAGCCAACGTGACCATCTTCGGCGAGTCGGGCGGCGGGGCGAAGGTCAGCACGCTGCATGCGATGCCGTCGGCTCGCGCCCTGTTCCACCGCGCGGTGGTCCAGAGCGGGCCCGGCCTCTACGTGCAGACACCCGAACAGGCCAACGAAACGGCGAGCAACCTCCTCGGGGAACTCGGCATCGAGACCGGGCCGGCATGCATCGACGACCTGAGGGCCCTCGCGGTCGGGCGGCTCCTCGAGGCACAACGCGGGCTGGCCGCCCGCCCGGCCGCCGGCGGTCGCCCGGCCGGCCCGATGGGTGTGTTCGGTCCCGTGCTGGACGGTGCCGCAGTCGCCGCCCATCCGGCCGAGGCGTTTGCCGACGGGTCCGCCGACGATGTGCCGATGCTGATCGGGCGCAACAACGACGAGGGGACCCTCCTCATGGCCGGAGACCCGGTGCTCACCGACCCCGACGGCCTCGGCGAGGGCGACCTCGAAGCGAGACTGTCAACGTTCGGCGACCGGGCCGAGGCCCTGTTGGCCGGATACCGGGCCGCCTATCCCGACGCGACAGCGCTGGACCTGCTGATCGCGATCCGCTCCGACGCCTTCATGGGGCTCGGGACGGTTCGCCTGGCCGAGAAGAAGCTGAAGGGAACGAAGGCGCCCGTCTACATGTACCGGTTCAACTGGGCCGCCGGGCCGCTGCGTTCGGGTCACGGGTTCGAGATCGCCTTCGTGTTCGACAATGTCCACGAGCCCGTGATGCACCGCAGCGCGAGCCGGGCCGAACTGGCCGACCGGATGAGCGAGGCCTGGATCGCCTTTGCGCGCGACGGCGACCCGAACCATGCCGGGCTGCCCGAGTGGCCGGCCTACTCGTTGGAGGATCGTTCGACGATGCTCTTCGACCGCGAGACATGCGGAGTCGAGACCGACCCCTTCGAGGTCGTCCACTCGCTCTGGCGGAACTGAACGCCGCAGAACACTTAGGTCGTCGGCGGGGTCGACGTCGTCGAGGTCGACGTCGGCGGGGTGACCCCCGCGAACGTGATGTTGAGCGGGGCCGGGATGGGGTTGGGGAACGTCACCGGCGTCTTGTCGATCTGGATCGTCACGCTCGACGGCGCACCCAGTTGGACCTTGCTCGTGCCGGTCAACACGATCTGCTTGGTCTGCCCTGGGTTCAGAACGGCGGCATAGGGGGTCTGGCCGGCCGAGTTGGTGACCTGGATGTAACACTGACCCGTGGTTGCCTTGAAGCTCACGGTGTAGGACGGGAACGGCAGGGTGTACGTGGCGTCGGTGCCGCTCGCCGAGCTGGGCGCGAACGTCGGCGGCACCGTCGTCGTGGTGGTGGTCGGCGCGACCTTGCCCTTGTGCACCTTGCCGATCGTGGTCGAGGTCGTGGTGTGGGGGTTGCGGGAGTGGGCACCCGCGATGGCGAGGCCGGTGACAAGGATGATGACGGCAACCGCCGCGGCGATCGGCGCGCCGAGTCTGCGGGGTCGGTGGCCCATCCGGGCGATCGAGGTGTCCCGGCTCCGGCGGCGGTAGGTGGGTGGTGGGGCCGGCCCAGCACCCGGCTCACGCCCGTGTTGGCCGGTCTCCTCCACCGCGCGCCGACGCGACGGAGAGGAGGAGATCTCGATTCGCCCGTGCTCGCCGACAACGGGTTGCTGGTCGGCGTCGCCTTGGGGGCCGGTGCTGCCGATCACCCGGACCGAGCCGCTCTGGCGGCGCCGGAGCTCTTCCAACCTCTCCAAGCGCTGCTGGTAGCCGGCCACCGAGTGCATCTCGTCGGACCCGCGGTGGCGCAGGGCCCAGACGGCGAGTCCGGCCAACACGGCCACGCCGACCAGCACCAACACGAACTCCATCCCCCCATTCAACAGGAGAAACTGGGCGTGGGCCGTTCCGACGAACCCTCTAGCGGGGGTGCACCGTCACCGTCAGGGACTGGCTCGTCAGCGCGACATCGCGGGGATGCGGTCGGCCGGGATATCGGCCAGACGCGGATTGTTGCGGTCCCGTTCAGAGATGACGGGCTCGCCGACGCCCCAGTCGACGTCCAGATCCGGGTCGTCCCACGCCACACCGAGCTCGTCGTCGGGGTTGTAGTAGCCGTCGACCATGTACCAAAGGACGATGTCGGTGATCGCCGCGAAGCCGTGGGCGACCCCCGGTGGGATGTACACGGCCCGGTGGGACGAACCGGTCAGCTGCACCACCATCGTCGTGCCGTGCGTCGGGCTGCCGGTCCTCAGGTCGTGCAGCACGACCCGCACTGTCCCGGCGACCACGTACCAGTAGTCGGCCTGGTGGAGGTGGTAGTGGAACGCGACCACCGTGCCCGCGACCTTGTCGGACCGGTTGGCCTGGACCATGTCGGGCCGGCCGGGGAACCACTCCTTGCGCCATGTCTCGACGAACGTGCCCCTCGGGTCGCCGTGGACATCGTGGCCGACGAGCACCACGCCGTCGATCTCATTCGATTCGATGAGCTCGGGCATGGGGACCGAGGGTAGTGGTTGAGGGCCCGGTACCGAAGTGCCGGGCTCAGGACCGACCGAGCTCGACCGTCGCTCCCTCGCGAGCTGACGAGACCGCGAGGCCGTGCGGGGCCGCCAGTGCGGACGCCTTTGCCAGCATCTGGTCCAGCGCCTCGTCGTCGTGCGCCGGATCGTGATGGAACAGAACAAGCTCACGGACCCCACTGCGGACGGCCAGGTCCACCGCGAAGTCGACGGTCGAGTGACCCCAATGCGGCTTGTGGCTCATCTCGAATTCCGTGTATTGGGCGTCGTGTACGAGGAGGTCGGCATCACGGCACAGCTGGAGGACGGACTCATCGATCGCTCCGCCCGGGACCGGCTGTTGGTGATCGGGGAGGTACGCGAGGCTCTGGCCGTCGACATCGATCCGGTACCCGAGGGTCGGCCCCGGGTGAGGGACCAGGCGCGCTTGAATCTTGGCGTCGCCGATCGCGAACTCGTCGCCGTCGCCGAGCTCTCGGAACCGCATGTCGGCGAGCAGGCTCTGCAGGGGGATGGGAAAGAACGGTGGCTGCACGAGGTCGCACAGCGCGTCGCCGATCGTGCCCGTCGACTGGCGCGGGCCGTAGACGTCCAACACGGAGTCCCGGTGGCGGAGGGGGCCGTAGAACGGGAGCCCGAAGATGTGGTCGAAGTGCAGATGGGTGAGGAGCGCCGTCGCTCGGACCGGTGGGCCACCGGCCGGATGGTCCGATGAGATGGCGACGCCGAGCTCGCGCAGGCCGGTGCCGAGATCGAGGACGATCAGCTCGCCCCCATCGGTCCGCACGAGGACGCTCGCCGTGTTGCCGCCGTAGCGGCAGTAGCGCTCCCCCGAACATGGGCACGAGCCGCGAGCCCCGTAGAAGGTCACGTCCACCCGAACACAGTATCGGGGTGGGCTCTCCGATGGCTGGAGAATCCCCTTGTCCATGTGCATGCACACGAGCTGAACTGGAAGAATCTGAGGGTGACAACGGAACACCGGCCCTGGGGCCACTTCGAGATCCTCTCCGATGCCGACTCCCACAAGGTGAAGCGGTTGACCGTCGACCCCGGACACCGACTCAGCTACCAGCGTCACGCCCACCGGTCGGAGCACTGGTTCGTCGTCGGCGGCCACGGCGTGGTCACGCTCGACGGCGTGGATCGAGCGGTCGATCCCGGGAGCGCCATCGATGTGCCCCTCGGCACGGCGCATCGGATCGACAGCAAGGGTCCCGAGCCGCTCGTGCTCATCGAGGTCCAGCACGGGACCAGCTTCGGCGAGGACGACATCGAGCGCCTCGACGACGACTACGGCCGGACCGGCTGACCCCACGACGGCCGCGACAGCCCGTCGAGTTCGGAGAACCATGAAGTTCAATCACATCGGCATCCCGACCACCGAGAGCTTCGACGGCGAGATCCCACTCCCCCACCTGAAGGTGACCGTCAACGACCACCTGGACAACCCGTTCGGGATCCAGTGGCAGCGCTACTGGGCCGACGCGCCGTACCCGGAGATCGTGAAGACCGTGCCGCACGTCGCCTTCGAGGTGAACGACCTGGACGAGGCGTCGCGCGGACACCGGGTCATCCTCGAACCCAATAGTCCGAGCCCGGGGGTCATGGTGGCGTTCATAGAGATGCGGGGCGCCCCGGTCGAACTCCTCGAGATCGACCACGAGCGGAGACCGGACCTCTAGCCGGTCCCATCAGTTGACGGCGCGGTCCCGGCCCTCCCAATAGGGCTCACGAAGCTTGTACTTCTGGAGTTTTCCGGTCGCGGTGCGGGCGAGGACCTCGCGGATCTCGATGGTCTTGGGTGCCTTGAAGTGCGCGATCCGAGCCCGGCAGTGCTCGATGAGGTCCTGCTCGCTCGCCGCCGCTCCCGGACGCAGGACCACCAAGGCCAGCACCTTCTCCCCCCACTTCTCGTCCGGAACCCCGATGACCGCCACCTCCGCCACCGCCTCGTGCTGGTAGAGGACGTCTTCGACCTCGATCGACGACACGTTCTCTCCGCCCGTGATGATCACGTCCTTCTTACGGTCCGAGATGACCGTGTAGGCGCCGTCCAGATAGCCGCCGTCGCCGGTGTGGAACCACCCGCCCTCGAGGGCCTTGGCCGTCTCGTCGGGCTGCTTCCAGTAGCCCTCGAACACGTGGTTCGACCGGGCCAGGACCTCCCCGTCCTCGTTCACGTCCATCCGGACACCGATCGCGGGCACGCCGGCCCGGCTGAGCCGTTGCGCCCGCTCCTCGGTCTCCAGTCCGTCCCATTCGGCCGGGGCGCGGTTGAGCGTGAGGAGCGGTGAGGTCTCGGTCAACCCGTAGATCTGGATGAACTCCCAACCGAGCTCGCGCTCGACCCGCTCAATGGTCTTGGACGGTGGCGGTGCGCCCGCCACGACCACCCGGACGTGGTGGCCGGGCAGCGCCCGACCCTCGGCCCGCCGGGTCTCGGATGCGGCGAGAATGCTGGCCACGACGGCCGGGGCGGCACAGAGGAGTGACACGACCTCGTCCTCGATGCGCTGCAGGATCACCTCGCCGTCGATCTTGCGCTGCACGACATGGCCACCTCCGGCGCCGGTGACCGCGTAGGGCATGCCCCACCCGTTGGCATGGAACATCGGGAGCGTGTGGAGGAGCACGTCTCGGTCCGACACGCCGATGTGCCAGCCGAAGGCGACCGCGTTGAGCCAGCAGTTCCGGTGGGTGAGCTGTACCCCCTTGGGCCGAGCCGTGGTGCCCGAGGTGTAGTTGATGGAGCAGGTCGCGTCCTCGTCCGGCGACCATCCGTCCGGGTCGGACCGTCGTCCGACCTCGGGGTCGAACAGGGTCGCGTCCTCCACCCCGTCGAGGCGGATCCGGCGCACCCCCCCGATCGCGGACGTTCCCTCCTCGACCTCGGGGTCATAGAGAACGACGCTGGCACCGGAGTGCTCGACGATGTAGCCGATCTCGTCGGCCGTGAGACGAAAGTTGATCGGAACCAGCACCCGGCCGAACCCGCTGACCCCGAAATACGACGCCAGGAAGCGGACCGAGTTGGGGCTCACGATCGCAACCCGGTCACCGGTCGCCAAGCCCATCTCGTCGAGACCGACGGCCAGCGCGCGGGCCCGGTCGTGCAGCTCGCCATAGGTGATGCGACCGAGCGACCCGGTCGCGTCGGGCTCGTCGACGATCGCGGTGCGGTCGCCGTAGACGTGGGCGGCGCGTTCCAGGAAGTCTCCGATCGTGAGCGGGATCCGCATCTGACCCTCCCCCTTGCAATCCGCTAGCTGAACGAGAACCCCTCGTAGCCACCGAGGGCCACGAGGTCGCAGTGCTGCCGGTAGGTCTGGACGCCCCCGATATAGGGCATGAACACACGCGGCTTGCCCTCGACGTTGGCCCCCACATACCAGGAGTTGGCCTTCGGGAACAGCGTGAAGTCGGCGAGCTGCGCCACCATCTCGACCCATCCGTCCTCGGCGGCGAGGTCGGCCGCCGCCTCTGTCTGGCCGTTCTCGCGCATCTTCTCCAGGCAGTCGACCACCCAGTCCACGTGCTGTTCGATGGAGACCACCATGTTGCTGAGCACCGACGGGCTTCCGGGGCCGGTGATGAGGAACATGTTCGGGAAGCCCGCGGCGACGAGGCCGAGGTACGCCCGGGGCCCGTTGCGCCACTTCTCCTTCAACTTCTGCCCGGCCACACCGGTGATGTCGATCTGCGTCAGCGCCCCTGTCATCGCGTCGAAGCCGGTCGCGAGCACCAGGGCGTCGATGTCGTACGTGTGGTCCGCAGTCACGATCGAGGTCGGCGTGATCCGCTGGATCGGGTTGGCCAGCAGGTCGACCAGGGTGACGTTGTCCCGGTTGTAGGTCTCGAAGTAGCCGATGTCCACGCACAGGCGCTTGGTCCCGCACGGGTAGCCCTTGGGGCTCAGGATCTCGGCCGTCACCGGGTCTTTCACCGTCGCCCGGATCTTCTGGCGGATGAACTCGCTGACGGTGTCGTTGGCCGCCTGGTCGATGAGGATGTCGGCGAACGACCCGAGGAACCGGAGCCCCCCGTCGTCCCAGTGCTCCTGAAAGCGCTTCTCGCGCTCCTCCTCGGTGGCCTCGAGCGCGTTGCCCTCCACGGGCGAGGGCGGGAACCCGGCCTGGGACTGCCGGCACAGCTCGCGCCGCGCCGGGTAGTCGGCCTTCACCGCGGCGACGTAGTCCGGTTCGAGGGGTCGGTTCCATGCCGGGACCGCGAAGTTGGCGGTGCGCTGGAAGACAACCAGGCGGTCGGCCTGGCTGGCGATGTGGGGGATGGACTGGATGGCCGAGGAGCCCGTGCCGATCATCCCGACCCGCTGGCCCGAGAAGTCGACGGGCTCGTGTGGCCACCGACCGGTGTGGTAGGTCGGGCCGGCGAAGCTGTCGACGCCCTCGATCTCGGGCAGCTTGGTCGCCGAGAGGCACCCCGTCGCCATGACGCAGAAGCTGGCTGTCACCGACTCGCCGGCCCCGGTGACGAGGGCCCAACGATGCAGGCTCTCGTCGAAGGTGGCCGACGCGATCCGCGTCTCGAACTGGATGTCGCGACGGAGGTCGAATCGGTCGGCGACAAAGTTGAGGTACCCGAGGATCTCGGGCTGGGAGGCGTAGCGCTCGGACCAGGTCCACTCCTGCTCGAGCTCGGGAGAGAAGGAATAGGAGTAGTCGACGCTCTCGACATCGCAGCGGGCGCCCGGGTAGCGGTTCCAGTACCAGGTCCCGCCGACCCCGTCGCCAGCCTCGAAGACCCGCACCCGGTAGCCGAGACCTCGGAGGCGGTACAGCATGTAGAGCCCGGCGAACCCCGCCCCCACCACTGCGGCGTCGTAGGTCGGGACGTCAGTCGCCCGTTGGTCGCTCATTGTCGTTCCCCTGCCCAAGCCGGCTGTTTCACTTACACAAACCTATTGCCGCGACGCGCACTTAGCGAAGGGGTTTCCGCCGACCGCGACGTGGGCGTTCGGGCCAGCACCGGGTCGTGGTTTCCGAGAGCGACGAGAGATCACCTTCGTCGGACGATCCGGGCCGTGCCTCCATAGCGGGTCCGTCGACCCGTATCGAGGTCGCCGGTCAGGCGGCGGGGGTGAAGTCCAGATGAAGGCGCTGGAGACCGCGCAAGATGTACGTGGGCACGTAGTCGTAGCGCCGAGCACCGGCCGGACCGTGTGACGTCTCCGAGATCTTGATGTCGACCAAGCGCCGGAGAAGATGCTCGATGCTGATGCAGGCCTCGGCGCGGGCGAGCGACCCGCCGGGGCAGGCGTGCGGCCCCCGTCCGAAGGCGAGATGTTCGCGGGCGTTGGGCCGGTCGATCTGGAACTCACCCGGATTGTCAAAGTGCCCTGGGTCGCGCCCGGCCGCGCCATTGAGAACCATCAGAATCGTCCCTGCAGGAACGTCGACACCGCCCACTGTCGCCGCTGTGCGCGACAGGCGAAAGTCGCCCTTGACCGGGCTCTCGATCCGCAGGCATTCCTCGACGAAGTTCGCAATCCTCTCGGGCTCCCTTCGGAGCCGGTCTTGGATGTCGGGACGCTCACCGAGCGTCAGCAGGGCGGTCCCGAGAAGCCGAACGGTGGTCTCCTGTCCGGCTGAGAACACATTGGCGGCGACGCGGACAACGTCTATGACCTCGGGTGTGGAGCCATCTGGGAAGGTGGCCGTGGCCAAGCCGGTGAGGACATCGTTGCGCGGCTCGCGCCTGCGATCCTCGACATAGGCGGATAGCCGGTCGTAGAGGAACTCCAACGGGCTGTGCCCGAGCGTGCCCGACCCGGTGCTGCCGAGACCCTGATCGCGCCGCTGGCCGCCCTGGAGCTCCTCGCGAAAGGTCTCATGGTCTGATTCGGGGATGCCCAGGAGGTCGGCGATCACGTACAGGGTGAACGGACCCGCGAAGTCCCCGATGAACTCGCACTCGCCTCTCCCGACGAATTCGTCGATCTGGTGGTCGGCCCATCGGTGCATGAACTCCTCGTTCTCGCGGAGTCGTTTGGGCGTAATCAGCCGCATCAGCAGGCCGCGATGTGCCCTGTGTTTGGGTGGGTCGAACGTGGTGATCTGGTCGCTGAACGGCAGTTTGTCTCGGTACTGCTCGATGAGATCGCTCACGTCGTCGCCCTCGAGTGGGACGGGAAAACCGGGGAAGGGCCCGGTGACGGAGTTACACGACGAGAAGGTTGCCGTGTCGGTGTAGACCGAGACCGCCTCGTCGTAGCCGGTCACCATGACGACGCCGTGATTCGGCTCCCGATGCACCGGGCACTGCTCACGAAGGTGGTCGAAGTAGGGGTAAGGATCGCCGATGAGCTCGTTGCCCTTGAAGAAATCGATGCCTTCGAACTCGCCCATCGGGCTCTCCTCCTCGTCGCGATCCGCGGGCGTCAAGGCCGAGAATTGCGTTCTTCAAAATAGAGAATATGAGGGCTGTCAGGTCATGTCCAAGACCGGACACAGGGCCCCTCGAATTGGCAACCCGGGGGCGTCAGGGGGGGTTGCATACGCCCACGTGGCACCACGTCGAAGGGGTCGGCCCGTGCAACCCGCCGGGGAGAGAGCCACTATCGAAACCTGTCTAACATGACCCTTTACACAGGGGGAGAATGTCATTGCGGACCGTCGTCGTTGGCGCTTCGAGCGGGCTAGGGCGCTGTATTGGGATTGGCCTCGCCAAGCGCGGTTCTCAGACTGCGCTGTTGGCCAGGCGAATCGAGAGGCTGCGAGACGCAGCAAAAGAAGCCGGTGCCGGAACGATCGCACTGGCGTGCGACGTCACAAGCACCGAGTCCTGTCAGTCGGCCATCGCGGAGGCGGCCTCGCAACTCGGCGGCATCGATGCCCTGGTGTACACGCCGGCCATCGGCCCGTTGAAGGCGCTCGTCGACACCGACGCCGAGACGTGGCGAAGGGTATTCGACACGAACGTGATCGGTGCCGCTCTGGTGACGACCGCGGCCATCCCTCATCTGACCGCGACCAACGGAGTCGCCGTCTACCTATCTTCGGTGAGCGCTTCGCTCACCCCCCCTTGGCCGGGGCTCGGCGCCTACGCAGTCAGTAAGGCCGCACTGGACAAGCTGGTGGAGGCGTGGCGCGCCGAACATCCAACCATCGCGTTCACTCGGGTCGTCGTCGGGGACTGTGCAGGAGGTGAGGGCGACGGCATGACCGGCTTCGCGGCCGGATGGGACCCGGAGCTGGCTGGGCACTTCTATGCACAGTGGATGGCCCGGAAATATCTGGCCGACAGCCTGATCGAGGTCGAGGAGTTGGTGACGGTTGTCGACGCGGTGGTGCGACACGGGTCGAGCGTCAGCATTCCATCGGTCATCGTCGCGCCCCGCACCGTCCCGTCTTCGTGAGCGTGTACAGCACACCTCGGCCAGCATGAGAGTTGGCGGTCTTCCGTCGAGGCCATGAGGATCGAGAGTTACCCCTACCGAGGGCGGGCCCGGTGGGGCGAGGCCCTGCTGGCGGAGTCCGATCGGTGTCTGTTGGTGGATCGAGACGACGATCAATCGGTGCTGTGCTTTCCTCGGGATGACATCGACTTCACCCTTCTGGGCGAGGAATCACCGCCCCGATCGTGCCCCGAGGGAGAGGCGACCTTCTGGAGCACCGACGTTCCCCGAGGAGCCACCGACGCGTCGTACTCGGACACCTGGCACTCGCAGGAAACGACCGATGGGGACGGACGCAACATCCTGAGGGCCTTCAAGGATCCGTCGGTCGATCTCCGTCAGTTGGTCGGATACGGCGCATTCGATCCGGAGCGTGTGCGCGTCGAGGTCGTCGACGGTGCGGAGGGGGACCACCGAGGCACCACAATCAAGCGCTTCCCCACGTGGGGCGACGCCAAGCACCTGATCGATGTGCTGGACGTGCGGAACGACGGCGACAGCAGCTTCACGAGCACCACCCGCAGTGCCCCGCGACGACCCGTTGTCGAGGGGAGTCAGATGCTCGGACAGGCGATCGTCGCCGCCGGGCGCCACGCCCCGGATCGCCGTGTCGTTTCCACCCACATGGTCTTCCTGCGGCCCGCCGACAGTCGCCGCCCACTCCGGTTCGAGCTCGCCGAGTTGAGTGCGGGACGGTCGTTCTCAACCCTTACCGTGCAGGTCCTTCAGGACGGTCGGTGGTGCGCAACCGGCACGCTGCTTCTCGGCGTCGTTGCCCCCGAGGTCATTCGTCACGCCGCGGAGCCACCGGGCGTGCCCGGCCCCTACGACAGCCCTCCCTACGACATGGGGGTGACCGGGCGCGAGGTCCGGATCGTCGAGGGTGCCTACACCAACGATTCGGGGGCCCCGGTCGGGCCACCCACCCTGGACGCCTGGGTGCGCTTCCGAGAAGTCCCGGACGACCCGGCGCTCCACGCGGGCCTGCTTGCGCAGTTCACCGGCCACATGTCGATCGCGGCCGCGCTCCGACCCCACCATGGGATCGGCCAGGATCAGGCGCACCGAACCCTCTCCACGGGGATCAACGCGATCAGCCTGTCGCTGCACCAAGAGGTGCACGCCGATCACTGGATGCTGTACCACCATCTGTCGACGTTCGCCGGGGACGGGATGACCCACTCGGAATGCCGGGTCCACGACGAAGGCGGCGAGCTCGTCGCTTCCTTTGCGGTGGACGCTATGGTGCGTCCCTTCCCGGAGAGCACCACGGGCAAGCCAGACGATCGAACCGCGCTATGAGCCTCACCACCGGCAAGGGACCCTTGAGTGCCCGCCCGGCGGGTCGTTTCACGGCCCCGATGCCGGATCACGTCGCCTACATCGAGCCGTTCCGCCGACGGGTGAGGGCGACCAAGGACGGGCACACCGTCATCGACAGCGAGCGGGTCCTCCTCGTGCACCGCCAAGGCCGGCCGCCGACCTACGCATTCCCCGGAGGCGACGTCGAAGGACCCCCGACCGAGCCCGAGCCCGACGCACCCGGATATGTGACGGTGCCGTGGGACGCCCTCGACTCATGGTTCGAGGAGGACGAGGAGGTGTTTGGGCACCCGCGCAACCCCTACCACCGGGTCGACAGCCTCCACTCGCGACGCCAGCTCCGCGTCGAGGCCGGCGGTAGCACGCTGGTCGACACCGACGAGACGATGGCGGTGTACGAGACGGCGCTCGACCCGAGGCTCTATGTCGATCCTCGATTTGTGCAGATGGACCTGCTCACCATGAGCGCGTCGCACACCTACTGCCCTTACAAGGGAACTGCGAGCTACTGGACGGCTCACCTCGGTGACGAGGCACTCGAAGACATCGCGTGGAGCTACGAGGACCCGCTTCCCGAATTTGCGCCGTTGCGCCACTTCCTGAGTTTCGATGAGACCCGGGTGGTGGTGCGCCACAACCTGCCCGCCGCCGATTGAGCTCGTAGGCGCCGCGTAGCCAGAGGGTGGGATGACCCCGGGCGGCAAGGACGCGCCGACCGTCGACGTCCCGGGAATGTCGGTGCCGCACTACGCCTCGGACGGGGTGGCTACGAAGCACGTCTTCACCGCCTTCATGATCCAGACGCAGGTCTTTTTCGGTGTCGTCGAAGCAGGGAGCTCACGGGGGGACCCGGATCCGACAGGGGCGCCTTGCCGACGATGTAAACGTTCAGTAACGTTTCCGAAACGTTCGTTGGTCGGGATGCGTCCCAGATCACAAGGGGGTCGTGTGGTGGGATCACTGTTGCGTTTGCGCCCGGCTGGGGCTGCCGTCCTGTTCTTGGCGCTGGTGCTGGGGATGGTCACGCAGACCTCCTCGGCCGGCGCGGCCGGAGGCCTCACGGCGAGCGCTCCCGGGGTCACCCCAAAAACCATCACGGTGGGCGTGATCACCGAGGAGTCGGGCTCGGGCGCGTCGGGCGCGTACGGCATCCCGGCTGCGTTCAAGGCCCGTGTCGACCTCCAGAACGCCGAGGGCGGCGTCGACGGGCGGAAGATCGATGTCGTCGTCGAAGACGACCAGTCGCAATCCAGTGACAATCAGACCGCGGCGGCGGCGGAAGTGGCCAAGGGCGTATTCGCCATCAACGACAACAGCGCGTCCGCCTACGGTGCCGCCACGTACCTCCAGACACAGGGCATCCCGGTCGTGGGCGGTGGGTACGACGCATTCGAGTGGACAACAGCGTCCTATACGAACATGTTCTCGACGGCATATGGCGTGTTCAGCGGCAGCACGCAACCCCGCTACGTGGTCGATCCGACGCCGCTCAAGAAGGCTCATGCGACGAATTTCGCGGTGCTCGGATACTCGATCTCGCCGAGCTCTTCGGGGGCTGCGGCAAACGAGGCCGTCTCCTTGAAGCAGGCGGGCTTCAAGGTCGGCTATCTCGACACGTCGCTGCCGTTCGGGACGGTGAACGTCACCGCGACTGCACTGCAGATGAAGGCGGCCGGCGTCGACAGCATGGTGGCGGAGATCGACGGCAACACCGAGCTTGCCCTCATCACCGCAGGTGAACAGGCCGGGATCAAATGGAAGTACGTCGTCCTGGCCACCGGGTACGGGTCGCAATGGCTGACCAACCCTACGGCGGTGGCAGACAGTCAGAAGCTGTACTTCGGGGTCCTTCAAACTCCGGTCGAGTTGCACACGCCGGCGACGATCCAGGAGCAAGCCGCCTTCAAGAAATATGCCGGCTTTACCGGGGTCCCCGACTTTGGCTGGACCGAAGGATGGGAGTCTGCAGGCCTGATGATCGAGGGCCTCCAGGTCGCGGGGAAGAATCCGACCCGGCAATCGTTCATCACGAACCTCCGCAAGGTGACGAGCTGGAATGACAACGGGCTGCTCTCCGTGCCAATCAACTTTGAGCACACCACGACACCAGGAAAGAAGTTGTGTTCGTGGACTACTCAACTGATCGGGCACAACTTCGTTCCCACCTCGACTACGCCAGTGTGTACGAACCTGGTCCCTGGGACCTGATCACTGCACCCATTGGTTGTGTCGCCGGATCGACCGCAAGCTCGCCAAGGTGGCGCCAGAGAATGCCGGGACTTCGAGGAATTTAGGAGGCACCGAAACCTAGGGACGTTCGCGTAATACCGGTGGGTCTGCTCCCTGTTCTGGTCAAGTCGTGGCTGAACACGGGAGTCAGCGCGCCGGGCTTTCGGTGAAGGTTTTTAGATCGCCCTAGCAGCGCTCGCTTTACGGCACCGCGCATTGCGATCCGGCGGTGGCGAGGGGAACCCATGCTTCAGTACGTCATCGCCGGTCTGGTCCTCGGAGGGATCTACGCCATCGCCGCCACGGGGCTGGTGGTGACCTTCCTGTCGGCCGGGATCTTGAACCTGAGCTTCGCTGCCATGGCCTACACGGTCGCCCGCTTCTACTACTACTTGAATACCCAGCTGAACTGGGGCATCGCGCCTTCGGCGATCTTGTCCATCGTCGTGCTCGGCCCCGCCCTCGGGATCTTCTTCTATTTCCTCCTGTTTCGGCGGCTGCACCAGACGTCGATGCTGGTCAAGATCCTGGTGACCCTCGGGCTGTCGGTTGCCCTGCCCTCCCTCGACACCGTCATCTTTGGCACTGAGGCGATCCAGGCGGCCCCCGGGCTGGCCCCTGAGCCGGTGCACGTCTATCACTTGGCGGGGGTCCCGGTCACCCTCGATCAGATCATCATCTACAGCTGTGTCGTCGCGGTGGTCGTACTCGGTGTCGTCGTGCTGCGCTACACCGACGTGGGTCTGTGCGTCCGGGCCATGGTGGATTCCCCCGCCATGACGTCGATCTCGGGCACCAACCCCCAGCGCGTGTCCATGTGGGTGTGGGCGGTGAGCGTGGGGTTGGCCGGGTTGACCGGGGTCCTCTCGGCCCCGATCATCGGACTCGACGCAGGGGACTTCACGCTGCTGATGGTGGCCGCCCTCTCCGCTGTCATCGCGGCCAAGCTCCGGAGCCTGCCGGTCGCCTTCTTCGTGGGGCTGGGCATGGGCATCGCCGGAGCGCTGGTGCAGTATGCCCTTCCCCCTAACAGCTCGTTCACCGCGGCGGTGCTGCCCTCCATACCCTTCATTACCACCGCGCTCTTCCTCGTCTACTTCATGATCCGGGGCGGTGGCATCGACGAGTCAACCGGGATCGGCGGAACCCTCGACCGGGCCATCCGACCACACACGTCCAACCAGAGCGCCGTGGCGGGCGTTGTCGGCCGGCAGGCCTTGAGTTGGCGGGCCCCGGCCGTCGGGTTCGCGGCGGTCTGTCTGCTGCCCTTCATCGTGCACGGGTTCTGGCTGGGGTTGGTAGCCGAGGGCGTCTGCTACGCCATCATCTTCCTGTCGTACACGCTCGTTACCGGCGAGGGCGGGATGATCTGGCTCTGCCAGGCCACCTTGGCCGGGGTGGGGGGCTTCACCATGGCCATCCTGGCCGTCAACCACGGCTGGCCGGTGTTCCTGGCGGTGCTCATGGGAGGTCTGGTGGCCCTCCCCTTCGGCCTCATACTGGGCTTCCTGATGATCAGGATGGGGGATCTCTACGTGGCCCTGGTCACCCTCACATTCGGTCTTCTGTTCGAGAACCTCGTCTTCAGCAGGCAGCTCTTCCAGAATGGCGACCTCGGGATCAACGTCCCCCCGCCCCACATCGTCGCGGGCCTCCGCGTTTTCACCTGGCTCTGTTTGGGCGTCTTCTTGGCTGTGGCCATGATCACGGTCAACCTGCGCAACTCGACCACCGGGCTCGCCCTGGGCGCGGTCCGCTCGAGCGAGCAGGGGGCCAAGACCATCGGCATCAGCGTCCTGCAGATGAAGGTCCTCCTAGGCGGCGTGGCCGCCTTCGTGGCCGGCATCGGCGGGGCCATGCTGGCCCTCTCGCTCG
This sequence comes from Acidimicrobiaceae bacterium, assembly GCA_003161255.1. Taxonomy (GTDB): domain Bacteria; phylum Actinomycetota; class Acidimicrobiia; order Acidimicrobiales; family RAAP-2; genus Palsa-461. Next base: position 64,368 of record PMOQ01000044.1, read on the forward strand.
GGGTGGCTCTGGCCGGCAACTACGAGACCCTCCTCGGGGTCGTCTGGCTGACCGTGCTCGTGACTCAGGGGATCCGCTACAACGCGACCGCCTTGGTCGCGGGACTCGCCCAGACGCTCGTCGCCGGCTTCGTCCTCGTCTTTCTGCCCAAGATCTTCGCGGACTTCGTCCCGATCCTCTTCGGATTGGGCGCCATCGCCCTCATCCGGTTCCCCCAAGGCATCCTCACCTTCCAGGTCCGCCTGTTCACGGCGGTGGTTGGAGATCTCCGAGAGCGCTCCCCTCGGCTCTTCGGCCACCTGCGGTTGGCCACGCTGGTCTATGCCGTCGCCCTGGTCGTCCTCCTCATCACCGTGCGGGACCTGTGGTGGCTGTGGCTGGCCATCACCTTCCTCGCCTACAACGTCGGGTTCGGCTACCTCTACCGGCAGCATCAGCAGAACCTCAAGCGGACCGCCAACGAGGTCGTGATGCCGGCCAGCCCGGCACCCGCTTTCGACGCAATGGCGCCACAGTAAGGCTCGCAGGCCGCGATGGGCGCCTCGAGGGCGAGGTCCCCCGAGGCGGCCAAGCCAATGACAGTTCGAGGGTCGGGTCATCTCGACGTCGTCGCGGGACTGCGAGAACGCACCCTGATTGCGACGTGCGCCCGCAGAGGAACGGCTTCGCCCCTGGAAGTGCTCCGACACCGATGACCGCGAGCCCGACCTGAAGGATCGACCAAAGTGTCTGTCGGTCAGGACAGCCGACAGAGCCGCCCCAGGGCATTCCGTCTCAACTGGAGATGGCCGAACGGACACGCGAGCCGGCACGCTGACCGCCGGCTCCTGAAGGCCCCGCTGCGCGTGACATGTCGAGGCCCGCTAGGTGACGGCGCCGTCGATCTTGAGCTGGATGATCTCGTCTTCGCTCTTGCCCAACTCACGCAGAAGGTCGTCAGTGTGCTCGGCGAACTGCGGTGCCCTCGTCAGCACCGGTGGTCGTTCGTCGAATTGGACAGGGCTGGCCACCAAGCGGCGTTCGTTTCCCTCGACGTCGGTCACGGGCAGGATGTAGCCGTTGGCCTCCATTTGGGGGTCCGCGGCGATCTCGAGCGGACTCTGGACCGGGGCCCACTGGCCCTCCATGGTCTTCAGATGCTCGACCCAATAGGAAAACGGCTTGGACGCGATGGCATCGGCCACGTGTTTTCCGGCTTCGAGCGAATTGGCCATGAGCTTCTCCGCGGTGTTGAAGCGGTCGTCGTCGATCAGGTGCTCGAGCTCGAGATGGCGACAGACATCGGTGAAATACCGACCAGGTTGGAGCATCGTGAAATTGATCCACCGATCGTCGGAAGTCTTGAAGGTACCCATCGTCGGGTTCACCCGTAAGTTCATCGGCGAATCGAGAGGGGGAGGGGGCATCTCCTCGCCCGACAGCATCGCGTTGCCGAGGGACAATCCAAAGGCCCACGCGCCGACGCTCATCAGCGAGATATCGACTACCGATGGCTCGCCCGTCCGCTCGCGAGCAAAGAGGGCGGCTGCGATGCCACCTGCAATGGTCATCCCCCCCATGGAGTCGCCATAAGCACCTCCGGGCTGGTTGACGATGCGCGGATTGTCCGGTGGCGTGGTTGCCCATGCGCTGCCCATCCGGCACCAGAAGGTCGAGCCGTCGTACCCTCCCTTCACGGCGTCCGGTCCCCTTTGGCCATGGCCGCTTCCGCGTACGTAGATGATCTTCGGATTCGCCTTCCGGATGTCGTCAACCTCAATGCGGAGCCGAGTGCGTGCATCGGGCAGGAAGTTGGTCAAGAAGATGTCGGCATCCTTGCACAGCTCCAAGAGGACAGCGTGGGCGTCTGGATGTTCGAGCGCGAGACCGATGCTGCGCTTACCGCGGTTCGGGTGCTCCATCAGTGGCTGGAACGATCCTGCTGCCACCCCGCCGGTCCCGAGGCGCAGACCTCGTTGCGCATCGCCCATAACCGCGTGCTCGACCTTGATGACGTCGGCACCCCAATCGGTCAGGACGCCACCCGCAGCGGGAGTGAAGGTGAACTGGGCGACCTCGACCATCTTGACGCCCTTCATCGGCTGGTGCATCGCGTCAACCTCTCTGTCGCTGTCGGTAGGTGATCGAAGTCGGCTTCGGAACAGCAGAACGTGGGCCGCGGTTGCTGGTACGCGTCGAGACGATGGAGGCGATGGACGCTTCGCTGCTGCGGTAGGGGTCGACGCCTGAGTGCAGCTGCGAATATCGTCCGGCTGTCACACGAGGGTCAACCGGTGAAGACAGGGAGCCGCTCCCAGCCCCGCACGGTGGAGGTATGAGCCTGCTCTGCGTGCTCCCAGTCCACCTCCCACCGGGGGAATCGCTTCAGCACCTCGTCCAGCGCGACCCGACCCTCGAGTCGGGCCAGGTGGCTACCGAGACAGAAGTGCAGGCCGTAGCCAAAGGTGAGATGACGCGCCATCTTTCGGTGGATGTCGAAGCGGTCCGGATCCGGAAATGTTCGCTCGTCGCGATTTGCCGAGCCGTTGAGGATCACCATGATGCTGCCAGCTTTGACGGTCTCGCCATGGTGTTCGACCTCACGGGTGACATAGCGCGACTGGACCGGTGACGGCGCCTCGTATCGCAGCAATTCCTCGATCGCGTTGGGGATCAGCGAAGGGTCGTCCACGAGCTCTCGACGCTGGTCGGGGTTTTCGGCGAGGACCTTGCCTGTCCAGCCGATCAATCGCGTCGTTGTCTCGTTACCAGCGCCCGCCAGCAGGCCGATGTAGTTGAGGATCTCGGTCCGAGTGAGCGTGCGGGTCTTGCCGTCAACGTCCTCGTACTCGGCGTTCAGCAGTTCGGTCATGAGGTCGTCGGAGGGATGCTCGGCCCGCCAGTTGATGTATTCGCTGAAGTCTTCACCTTGCTGGAGGTTGTATTCCCGGTCCGGCATGACGCCCTCGTCAAGGCGCAGCCCGGCATCGAGCCGATCGCGAATCCTCTCCTGGTCCTCCTCGGGGATCCCGAGCAGCATCCCGATCGTCCGCATGGGCATCTGGGCACCCAGATCTCGGATGAAATCGAACCCACCGGCCCCAACCAGCGGATCGAGAGAACGCGCGCAGAACTCTCTCACCATCGGCTCGATGGCATTCATGCGCTTGGGCGTAAACACCCGGGACAACAGGCCGCGGTGGATGTCGTGGGCTGGCGGGTCCTCGAAAAGGATGCTGCCCGGTGGCACCTCGACCTTGGCCTTGATCATTTCGAGCACCGAACCCTTGCCCGAGATGTACGTCTTCCAGTCGGCCAGGCACTTCTCCACGTCGTCGAACCGACCCACGGCGTAGAAGTCGTAGCGGTCGTTGTAATAGAGAGGAGCCTCGTCCCGCATGCGCCTCCAGAGCGGATATGGGTCGACGTCGATTTCTAGGTCGTAGGGGTCGTAGTAGATGTCGGCCGAAGTCTGCGTCACCGGAATGGTCCTCACTTTCCCCAAGCTGAGCGCAAAATAGCAGGCGATTTCCCGGCTCCGCTAGCCTGTCGGCCAATGAAGGCCTCCCACGCGATCGCGGCCAACCTCCGGCAGCTCATCGCCCGGGGTGAGCTCAAGGCCGGCGATTCCCTGCCGGTGGAAAGAGAGCTGGTGGATCGGCTGGGCTCCTCGAGGGGCGTCGTCCGGGAGGCGCTCCGCATCCTGGAGCGCGAGGGCCTTGTGGAGGTGCGGCGGGGCCTCGGGGGCGGCCCCCGAGTCCGACACCCTTCCATCTCCGAAGCGGTCCAGGGCATGGGCATCTACCTCCAGCTCGGCGACGTACCGGTGCTCGATGCGTGGACCGCCCGGGACCGCATCATCGGGTGCGCGGTCGAACGCCTGGCCTTGGCGCGATCCCGGGCGGTCGTCGGCGAGCTCGAACGCTGCGTCGCCGGGCTGGTCGTGCGCGTGGGGGACTTCGACGCCTACTCCCTGCAGCTGCTCGACGTCGCCGAGACAGCAGTCCGCCTCGCCGGGAACGCCACCGAGCACATGCTTGTCGTCGCCCTCCGTCACATCATGGCTGCCGAGCTGGACGCAGCGACGAAAACCGTGGTCGTGAGCGACGCAGTCGACGCCGAGAGGTTCATCACGGCGGCCTGGCAGGACGTCGTGTGCGCCGTCAAAGATCGCCACCCGAGGGCGGCTCGACGGGCCTACGACCGCCAGGCCGACCTTATTCGGGCCGGGATCGCCGATCGCAACCCGGGCATCGAGCTGGTCGATGTGGTATCCGCGGCTCCGTTCGCGAGATTGCACGAAGAACGGCGTCCCCGGGGTCACCACACCACGCCACCGGCCTCGCCCTTGTCAGATGTGTCGTCCATGGAGGAGGTCAAGGCCGGGTGACAGCCGAATCCGATCCCTCCACCCGGGCGTTCGAGGCCCGCGACGTCACCGTCCGCTTCGGCGGCGTGACGGCCCTCGACGGTGTCAGCATTTCGGTGCCGCCGGCATCCTTGGTTGGGCTGGTCGGGCCCAACGGGGCGGGAAAGACCACGCTCTTCTCCGTGTGCTCGGGGCTACTCAGGCCAAACACTGGTCGGGTGTACATCGGCGGTGTTGACGTGACGGACGCAAGTCCCCAGGATCGGGCCCGGCGCGGTCTCGCCCGTACCTTCCAGCAACCGGAACTCTTCATGGGTCTGACGGTGCGCGAGCACATGGTGCTCGCCTACCGGGCCCGGCATCGGCGCGCTCGGCTGTGGAAGGACATGGTCACTCCGGGCAGCCTCCGCAAACCCGAGCCGGCGGAGACCGAGCGGGTGCGGTACCTCCTCGAGCTCCTTTCGCTGGCCGATGTCGCGGACGTTCCCGTGGACGTGCTCCCGCTCGGGACCACCCGCCTCGTGGAGGTCGGACGGGCGCTCGCGACGAGTCCCTCGCTTGTGCTCCTGGACGAGCCATCGGCGGGTCTCGACCAATGGGAGAGCGAGCGGCTCGCGGAGGCCCTCCGGCGCACCGTCGAGGACGAACATCTCTCCATGTTGCTCGTCGAGCACGACGTGGCGATGGTCCTCGGCCTCTCGAGCTACGTGTTCGTGCTCGACTTCGGCGAGCTCCTGGCCGAAGGGCCACCGGAGCTGATCCGCAGCGACCCAAGGGTGAAGGCCGCCTACCTCGGGGAGGGGCCGGAGGCCGCCGCCTTGTTGCCGAATCAGCCGGAGACGGGACCTCAGACCCCGGAGGATGCTGCTTCGCCCAGGTAGCGGTCAAGGAGCTCGGGTCCCGCCTCTGCGGCTCTGCCGGTCCACCCAACCCGGCCGCGGGAGAGGATCACACAGTCGTCGGCCATCTCCAATGCCCGGTGAACGAACTGCTCGATCAACAGCACCGAGATCCCCGCCTTGCGGACCTGGTCCAAGCTGTCAAACACCACGTCGACAACGAGTGGCGCGAGGCCGAGGGACATCTCGTCGGCGATAAGGAGTTTCGGCCCGACTGCGAGAGCCCGGCCGAGTGAGAGCATCTGCTGCTCGCCGCCCGACAGGCTCCCGGCTCGCTGGTACTGCCGACGGCCGAGGATGGGAAAGAGCTCCAACGCCCGCCCGATCGCAGCCTCGCGCTCGGCTCGCGAACCGGCGTGGCGAACGGCGATACGCAGGTTGTCGATCACTGACAGGCCGGGGAAGATCCCACGGCCTTCCGGGATGTAGCTGAGCCCAGCCTGGTGACGACGGTAGGCCGGCATCTTGGAGATGTCCTGCCCGTCGAACTCGATCGAACCCGAGGTGAGCGGAACCAGGCCTGACATCGCCCGGGCCAGGGTGCTCTTGCCGGCCCCGTTCGGGCCGAGGAGCGCGACGATGTTGCCCGTCCGGACAGCGACCGACACGCCGAAGAGAACCCGAGAGGCTCCGTAGCGGACGTCCAGGTCATCGGCCCGAAGCAGGATATTCGAGTCGGACACGGCTTCGTGCGGAATCGTGGTGTCAGGCGACATTCATGAGCTTGGCCAGGTTTCCACCCATGACCTTGGCCCGGTCCTCCTCGTCCAGTTGTTCGATCTCGTCGACGAAGGTGATCGGGTCGTACATGCCCTCTGGATGCGGATAGTCCGATCCAAATACCACGTTGTCGGGACCGACCAGCTGGACGAGTCCGACAGCGTCCTCCTCGTGGAACGGGTGGACGAAGATACACCGGCGGAAGGTGACCATCGGATCCTCGTCGAAGAGCTCGGGCGATCGCTCGTAGACCTTCTCGAGCTTGCTGACGAGTGGGCGCACCCACGCGCTCCCGTTCTCCACCGGCATGAACCGCAGCTTCGGGAACCGGGTGGCGAGGCCGTGCCCGATGATCGAGGACACGACGTCGGACACGGTGCGCCAATCGGACCCCACGATCGCCGAGAACGCCGATCCCCGGCGGGCGAAGGGTAGGAACTCGGAGTCGTGGCCCTCCCACTCGTTCAGGTAGCGCTGGGCCCCGTCGTCCGAGGCGTGCATCCCCACCAAGATCCCCGCCTCTTGGACCCGCTCCCAGAAGCGGTCGTACTCGGGAAGGGCGAAGGAGCGCCGACGTCCGTTGTAGTCGGGCACCGGCGCCGGACGGACGAGGATCGCCCGTACGCCGCGTTCGAGGACGTAGTCGAGTTCCCTCAACGCTTCGTCGACGATCGGGAGGGTGATGACCGGTGTGGGGAATATGCGGTCGGCGAAATTGTACGTCCAGTGCTCGGCCATCCACTGATTGAACGCGTGCACGACGATATGGGTGGCCTTCGGATCGTCGGCGAGGCGCTCCTCGAGCAGGCTGGCCAAAGTGGGCCACATCATGGCCCACTCGATGCCGAGCTCGTCCAGCAGCTCGAGCCGGGGCTCGGGGTCGAAGAAGGCAGGCAACGCGTGGATGTACTTGGGGGGCTCCTCCAACGCCTTGTCGCCTGGCTTGGCCTTGGTCTTGGACGAAGGGTTCTTGAGCTTGTACTTGAGCTCCGTGGCGCCAGGCGCAGCGACGACGTTGAAGGTCGGGTTCGGGATGTACTCGCTGATCCTGTTCTTGATGGCGATCTTCGTTCGACCGTTTATCTCGACGTATTTGATCAGGCCCGAGTATTCCTCTGGGAGGTACTTGGTGAAGGCGTCCGTCGTTTCGTACATGTGGTTGTCGGCGTCGAACACCGGGAAGGGCAATTGACGTGCCATCTTGTGACTCCGATTCGTGTCGCTGGGTTTAAGGGCCTTGAAATTGAGCGTAGTGTATTCCGACCAAGGGGACCCCGGCCCGCCAGCTGGTTCGGGGACCTGGTCGATCAGCAATCCGCCCCTGCACTACAACCGCCTCGGCGGGGCGCGGGACCCGGAGGGCTTTTCCTGGTTATCCTTTTCCGCCGTTTGGAAGATCCCTTGTACAGTCCCCGCACCCGGAGGCGGTGAAGATGGCCGAGTCGAAGACCGACGAACGTGGTGCCGTGTTCGTGACCGCGGACTCCGAAGACCCACGCTTCAATCAGCCGTACATAGATGTCCGGGAGTGGCGCGAGGAGCCGGCAGACGCCCCGGTGTTCCCCGGCACCATCACGACGCAGCACGGCGGTGCCGCACCGGTCAAGGCGCGCCATCTGTATGTCCACGGAGGGTTCACGGGCACCGACGCCAAGTTCTCGTTCTGCTTCCCGCCGGAAGAGGAGTACCAAGGACGCTTCTTCCAGGCGACCCATCAGTTGCTCGCCGGCGAGGAAGCCACGGCGCGCAACGTCGCGTTTGCCCTTGCCAGTGGCGGCTACTCGGTGCAGACGAACATGGGCGGCCGCGACAACCCTCGGACGGCGGAGCAGTCCGAGGGGGGCCAGTCCGACACGACGATTCGAGGTTACCGGGTCAACGCCGAAGCCGCGAAGTTCTCTCGCACCGTGGCGGCCGATATCTACGGCCCGCACCGCACCTACGGCTATCTCTACGGCGGGAGCGGCGGCGCTTACCAAACGGTCACCAGCGCGGAGATGACGACCGGCGTGTGGGACGGGTTCGTTCCCTACGTCATGGGCTCGCCGCAATCGATCCCCAATTGTTTCACGGTGCGCGTCAACGCGCTCCGAGTGCTGAAGGACAAATGGCCGTCGATCATCGATGCGATCGAGCCGGGCGGAAGCGGTGACCCCTACGCCGGGCTGAACGACGAGGAGGGCGCGGCGCTTGAAGAGGCCACCCGGACGGGGTTCCCGCTCGGGGCGTGGTTCAACTACGTCCCCCAGGGTGGGGGGCCGCTCGTGCTGGTCGCCAGCTATGTTCCGACGCTGGACCCGACCTATCTCGACGACTTCTGGAGCAAGCCGGGTTACCTCGGCACCGACGCGACGTCGTCTGTGCGCGCGGCACGCATCCAGCACGAGGCGACCGTGGTCGAGGTGATTCCCGGCCGCCGGAAGCGACTCAGACTGTCGAGCGTCCCCACGGGTGATCTCACGGCTGCGGATGTCATCATCACCAGCGGAGCGGCCGCAGGCAAGACCGCCTCGCTCGGCAGCGTTGCCTCGGACGGCAGGGGTCAAGTGGGGCTCGTCTTCGAATCGGTCGACGACACGATTGACATCACGGCCGATCGCACCGTCGTCGACGGCATCCAGGCCGGCGACGAGGTCCGGATCGACAACTCGAGGTTCCTGGCGTTGCAGACCTACCATCGTCATCAATTCCCGCCGGCCAATCCCGACTTCGACTACCCCGACGTCTACGACTACTTCCGCAACCCCGACCGCACGCCGAAGTACCCCCAGCGAGGTGTGGACATCGGCGCGGCAGGCACCCTCGGCTCCACCGGTCAGATCCCGACCGGCCGCTTCAACGGGAAGATGATCGTAGTGGAGTGCCTGCACGACGGGGACGCTCTGCCGTGGCAGGCCGACTGGTACCGAAAGAAGGTCGAAGCGGTCGAGGGACCGCACATCGCCGAGAAGTACCGGCTCTGGTACGTCGACAACGCGAACCACACCGACCCGACGACCGAGACGCAACAGACCCACGCCATCGCCTACTCGGGCACGGTGCAGTACGCGCTACGCGAGCTCAGCGCATGGGTCGAGCAAGGCATCGTCCCGCCACCCACCAGCGACTACCGGGTGCAGGACGGGCAGGTGCACGTGCCAGCGTCGGCTCCAGAACGCAAGGGCATCCAACCTGTGGTCGATCTCAAGGTGAACGGCGGGGAGCGCGCCGAGGTCGCGGTGGGCGAAGCCGTCACCTTCACCGCACAGATCGGGGTGCCGCCGGCCCCGGGCAGAGTGGTGTCGGCGAAGTGGGACTTCGAGGGGGTGGGCACATATCCGGACACCGCTGAACTCGGCGATCCGACCTCGGAGACGGTTCACGTGGCCACTACACACGCCTTCTCCAAACCCGGCACCTACTTCCCGACCCTACGCGTCGCTTCCCAGCGTGAACGCAATCCCAGCACTCCATTCGCCCGATCGCTGAACCTCAGCCGGGTCCGGGTGGTGGTCAACGAATGACTTTGCGACGCCCGGCGCGGCACCGCCCGCGAGCGCCGGCTCGCCCTCCCGGTTCATCCGGGTTCATGAGGCAAACGGCTCGGCTGTCCGTTTAACAGCTACGGTCTGCGGCAGTTGTTACGCCGTCAGCCACACCCCTTGGTTCCTAGACAGGCAGCCACCGACTTAGATCGTCCAGCTGCCTTGGATTGTGCTCCGTGAGCTTGAATCGTGCTCCGTGAGCTGGCTTGAAGACTTCTTCTCGGCGCGCTTGGCATAGAGGATTTGTTCGGTATAACCCGAGGGTTGCTTGGTGCCTAGGAACACGAGCTCGGTGGCAGCGCTGAAAGCGTAACCATCGAAGGTAGGTGCCATCGGTATGTATGACTGATCGTCAGCGTTCTGAGCATCGACGACTACGGCCATGCGTCGGAAGGAGTCGACCACCTGACCGCTGGTAACGACCCCGTGGACCAGCCAATTGGCCACGAGTTGTGACGAAATGCGGCAGGTGGCGCGGTCTTCCATGAGCGCGACGCCATTGATATCGGGCACCTTCGAGCAACCCACCCCCTGATCGATCCAGCGCACCACGTAGCCCAGGATCCCCTGCAGGTTGTTGTCAACCTCGGCTAGGCGCTCGGCCTCAGACCAATCCACTGAAGCAGCCACCGGAATGGTGAGGAGGTCATCTAGGGAGGCACGGTTGGCTCCGACGATCATGCTTTGGCGTTCGTGCACATCGACGCGGTGATAATGGGTTGCGTGCAACGTGGCAGCACTGGGCGATGGCACCCATGCACAGTTGGCGCCAGCCATTGGATGGCCTATCTTTTGTTGGAGCATGTCGGCCATCCGATCAGGGGCGGCCCACATGCCCTTGCCGATCTGGGCGCGGCCTCGGAAGCCGCATGCCACACCGATATCGACATTCCAGTCCTCGTAGGCCGTCATCCAGCGTTGTGAGCGCATATCAGCCTTGCGCACCATCGCCCCGGCGAACATCGAGGTGTGAATCTCGTCCCCGGTGCGGTCGAGGAACCCCGTGTTGATGAATGCAACACGGGTCTTAGCAGCGCGGATACATTCGGCGAGGTTCACGGTGGTACGCCGTTCCTCATCCATGATCCCCACCTTCACAGTGTCTTTCGGCAGTTCCAGCGCCCGTTCCACCGCGGCGAACAGGGTGTCGGTCAGCGCAACCTCGTCAGGTCCGTGCATCTTCGGTTTCACTATGTACACCGAACCGGCCGGAGAGTTGCGCTTCGACGCTGGGCGAGCCAGGTCATGCCTGGCGATAAGTACGGACACCATCGCGTCAATGATCCCTTCGGCCACCGGACGACCGTCGCCATCAAGGACCGCTGGCGTGGTCATCAGGTGGCCAACGTTGCGCACCAACATCAGCGAACGCCCTCGCTTGACGAACACGGCTCCATTGGTGCCGGTGTACTCGCGGTCGTCAGCCAGGCAGCGCACGAAGCTGCGTCCGTCCTTAGTGACGGTCTCAGTGAGATCGCCTTTCATCAAACCCAGCCAGTTACGGTAGGCGGCCACCTTGTCGTGGCCGTCGATGGTGGCCACCGAGTCCTCAAAGTCGATGATCGTTGTCACCGCCGACTCGAGCACCACGTCCGCTATTCCCGCCGGGTCGACAGCACCAACCGGATGCGCTCGATCGAGAACGATCTCGATATTCAACCCGTTGTTCTCCAACAACACCACCGATGGATCGCTCAACGCGCCACGATAACCGAGCAAGGCACGCGCTCCCCGCAGACCCGTCGCGGCATCGTCGCCCAACGCAGCAACAAGTTGCCCGCCCTCGATCCGGTAACCCATAACGTCACTGTGGGACCCTTGCTCCAGCGGCACCACATCATCAAGAAACTCTCGCACCCAAGCCACGACCCGCGCCCCCCGGATAGGATCGTACGAGTGGCCGATAGGGAGATCCCCTAGAGCATCGGTGCCATATAGCGCGTCGTATAGCGAGCCCCATCGTGCATTCGCCGCGTTGAGGGCATAGCGTGCATTGGTGGACGGCACAACCAGCTGCGGCCCAGCGATCCCTGTGATCTCCGCGTCGACGTTGGACGTATCGATGGTGAACGGTTGACCCGTTGGGACTAGGTAACCGATCGACGCCAGGAACTCTCGATAACTGGCGGCATCGTGCGGCTCGCCCGCACGCTCGCGATGCCATTTATCGATTGAATTCTGCAATCGATCACGTTTAGCTAGCAATTCGCGATGGCGCGGTCCCAGGTTCTGAACGATTTGCGACAGCCCTCCCCAAAACTTCGGGGCCGACAAGCCCGAGCCGGGCAGCGCCTCCGTGTTCACGAAGTCGAACAACACTCGTTCTACGCGAAGGCCACTTGCTTCGACAAACGGCTCCTTGGCCATCCCCACTCTTTGTTTGCCCACGATTCTCAATGGTGACCCCAGACTCCCCCGATGCCATTGTCGACGAACACTCGCAGCCGCAGCAGAATATGGGCTAGCTCGTGGGTCGAGCTGTGTGGCTGTCCGCTTGTCAGTACGTCTGTAACAAAGGGTCGGCTGATGAACGTTCCAAAGTAGACGCTGTCTGCGAGGGCGAAGGAGTTGAACGTCCTCTGTGCCCAAACTGGGGCTCGAACTCGCCAGTTCGGTGTGCACCGACACGTTGGCCGAGCCACTGCGCGCCTCGAGGGTGCCTTCCAGCGGCGTCGGTGTCGCCCGGATCGGCCGGTAAAACGCGCCGCTCAAATCAGTGTGGTCCTAGATCGAGGCTCTGAACCTACGACTGACTCGACTCGTTTGGGTCGGGACTTTGGTCGCACCAATACTCCCCGGGCTCATGCTGACTGTAGAACGGAGCCAGGCCCCCCTCGCAATCGAACTGGCTACCGAAACTCTGCGATATTCCGGTGTTACTGCTCATTCGGCAGCTGGGATCATTTTCGCAATTCCAGTGGAGGTACCAGGTGTTGGCCGCTGGGGGTGCCGATGTCGGGGGTGGCGCTGTCGGGGGTGGCGATGTCGGGGGTGGTGATGTCGGGTGTGGTGAGGTCGGGTGTGGTGATGTCGTGGTGGTTGATGGCGGGATCGTTGTCGTGGTGGTTGATGGCCGGATCGTTGTCGTGGTGGCGGTCGGTGCTTTAGAGGGTGGCGTAGTGGAT
>PMOQ01000047.1:0-2312 GCA_003161255.1 Acidimicrobiaceae bacterium
TGGAACTACCGCAAGCAGCTGCTGCGCATCCAGGCCGGCCAGGTGCTCGAGGGCGTGGCAGCGGCCGAGCCCGACCACCACACGCCGACCTGGGCCGAGCTCGAAGAGGACATCTTCTCGGAGGAATTCCTCCTCACCCGGCCCCTGCTCGAGGCCATCCGGGCCAAGGAGCCGGTCGTGCTGCTCATCGACGAGGTCGACCGGGTCGAGCTCGAGACCGAGGCGCTCCTGCTCGAGATCCTCTCCGAGTACCAGGTGTCGATCCCCGAGCTCGGCACCGTGAAGGCGACCACGCTGCCGATGGTCTTCCTCACCTCAAACAACACCCGGGAGCTGTCCGAGGCGCTCAAGCGGCGCTGCCTGTACCTGCACATCGACTACCCCGACATCGACCGCGAGCGGGCCATCATCTCGCGCCGGGTGCCGGGGATCACCGACGAGCTGGCCGACCAGGTCGCCCGGATCGTCCGGTCGCTCCGCACGATCGAGCTCCGCAAGCTCCCGTCGGTGTCCGAGACCCTCGACTGGGCCCGGACCCTCGTCGTCCTCGGCATCACCTCGATCGACGCCGCCGCGGCGAAGGACAGCCTGCACATCCTGCTCAAGTATCAGAGCGACATCGAGCGGGCGGCCAAAGAGCTCCTCTCGGCCTCCGACTAGGTGGCCGGCCGGTGCTGAACCTGCTGTCGGGGTTCGTCGAAGAGCTCCGCCGGGCCGGGCTGCCGGTCTCGCTGACCGAGCACCTCGACGCTGCCGAGGCCGTCCACCACATCCCGATCGAGGACCGCGAGGCGCTCAAGTACGCGCTCGGTGCGACCCTGATCAAGTCGTCCAGCCACTGGCACGCCTACGAGACGACCTTCGACATCTACTTCGCCCGGGGCCTCGGCTCGGGCGAGGACGGCAACGGCGACGGGACCGAGTCCGAGGACGGGGAGGGCGGCCAGCCGCCCCCCGACGGCCAGGGCCAGCAGGGCGGCGGGGGAGCGTCGGACCAGATGAGCCCCGAGGAGCTCGCGGCGATGCTCTTCCAGGCGCTGCTCCAGGGCGACAAGGCCCTCATGCGCATGGTGGCCCGCCAGGCCGTGACCCGGTACGCCGGGATCGAGAAGGGCCGGCCGGTCGGCGGCACCTACTACCTCTACCGGACGCTGCGGAACCTCGAGCTCGACCGGGTCCTCGAACGACTGGTCGCACAGGCGCGGGGCGAGCGGCCCAACCCCGACGACCTGTCGGCGCTCGACGAGCGGCTGCTCGGCGACGAGTACCGGGGCCGGGTCGACCAGATGCGCAAGGCCGTCGAGGACGAGATCCGCCGTCGCCTGGTCGAGGACCGGGGCGCCCAGGCCCTGGCCAAGTCGGTCCGCAAGCCGCTGCCCGAGGACCTCGACGTCATGCACGCGACCCGCGACGAGCTGGCCACGCTGCAGCGGGCCCTCCAGCCGCTGTCGCGCAAGCTGGCCGTCCGGCTGGCCCGCCGCCGGAGGCACCGCCGCCGGGGCCCGCTCGACTTCCGGGCCACGGTGCGCCGGTCGCTGTCGACCGGCGGGGTCCCGGTCGAGCCCCGGTTCCGCCACCCGCGCCCGGCCAAGCCCGAGATCATGGTGGTCGCGGACATCTCGGGGTCGGTGGCGTCCTTCGCCCGCTTCACGCTGCATCTCGTCTACGCGATCCAGTCGCAGTTCTCGAAGGTGCGCAGCTTCGTCTTCGTCGATGGGATCGACGAGGTCACCCGGTTCTTCGAGCAGGTCGACGACCCGGCGGACGCCGTGGCCCGGATCAACTCGGAGGCCGACGTGGTGTGGGTCGACGGGCACTCGGACTACGGGCACGCGCTGTCGGTCTTCTACGACCGCTGGGCCGGCGAGATCTCCAACCGCACCAGCGTCCTCATCTTGGGCGACGCCCGGAACAACTACCACGCCACCGAGGACTGGGTGCTGGCCGAGATCCGCCGCAAGGCCCGCCACCTGTACTGGCTGAACCCCGAGCCGCGGGACTACTGGGGGTCGGGCGACTCGGTGGTCGGTGCCTACGGGGCCCACTGCGACCGGGTGGTCGAATGCCGGACGCTGCGCCAGCTCGAGAAGTTCGTGGGCGACCTGGAATAGGGGATTGGAGACCTCGTTCGGGTCCGGCCGAGGCGAGGTGGAAGCCTGCCGGCCTGGCGGTCTCGGCTGCGACGCAGTCGGCCAGCGTCGTTCCATTGCCGGACAGCACGGGACGGACCTGGTCGCCCTAGACGCGGGCTACGTGGCGGTGCCCGAATTGAGGAGCACCTCGTAGTGGTGGAGCTCGGCGTCGGTGCGCAC